>JBMOKU010000030.1:0-86981 GCA_049324315.1 Bacillota bacterium
CCTATCAAACAAAAATCATGGCCCGAAGACAGTTTTTCCTGACCTCTGACCATGATTACATGATACAACTTTATTTTTTGTGATACAAGTTTATTTTTGATGACACGGGTTTTTTTGGGTAGTACATCTCCATGTCTACATTAAATCTCTCTTCTTCCTTCCAATGCTTTGGATAGCGTAACTTCATCGGCGTATTCCAGATCGCCGCCTACCGGGATACCGTGGGCGATTCGTGTTACTTTTATACCCATGGGTTTTACCAGCTTGGAAATATACATGGCGGTTGCTTCCCCTTCAATGGTGGGATTAGTAGCCATGATGATTTCCTGTACTTCCTGCTTCTGCAGCCTTAGCAGCAGCTCTTTGATTTTGATGTCTTCTGGGCCGATTCCTTCCATGGGGGATATGGCACCGTGCAGCACATGGTACGTTCCTTTAAACTCCTTTGTCCGTTCCATAGCCAACACATCTCTAGGGTCTTCCACCACGCAAATGATATCCTGCCTTCTATGGTCATGACTGCAAATGCTACAGGGATCAACATCCGTAATATTGGAGCAAACAGAGCAGTAGATGGTTCTCCGCTTTGCTTCGATAATAGATTGTGCAAGACTAGCTACATCTGATTCACGCATGTGCAGCACATGAAAAGCCAGCCTTTGGGCCGTCTTTCGGCCTACTCCGGGAAGTTTCGCAAATTCATCGATCAATCTTGCTATGGGCGTAGCTAGGTGTTGCATTCAGATCACCTCATTCTATGACTAATAGGTTGAAACAATAAACCAAGCCCTACGGCTTGGCTGTTTGCACTAGAACATGCCTGGAAGATTTAACCCTCCTGTGATTTTGCCCATCTCTTTGGTCATCATTTCTTCCGCTTTCCTTAAAGCTTCATTAGCAGCGGCTAAAATAAGGTCTTGAAGCATCTCGATGTCATCGGGATCAACAACCTCAGGTTGGATAGCGATGTTCAAAAGTTCACGCTTTCCGTTTACCTTAACGACAACTGCGCCGCCCCCTGCACTGGCTTCTACTTCCCTTTGCTCAATTTCTTCCTGCATTTCCTGCATCTGTTTCTGCATTTTTTGCACTTGCTTCATCATATTATTCATATTGCCAGGCATTCCTGGAAATTTACCTTTTGCCATAATGGTCTCCTCCACTCTTTTCTATTATAACGGTGTTTTTATAGGCTTACGCCTCTAAAGTGAAATTAATCTTTACGGAATGGCACAGGGGCCACTCCCTACAAAAGAAAATACATTCTGTTCTAGAAACGTATATCCATATACACCTTTTTATCCTATATATTATAACATATATGTTTTCCATATATAGATAAAATCATCACCAATTTCCACTTATTTCATCCAATCTTTTATTCATCCACAATTTCCACAAGATCTTCCCCGAAAATCTCGATGATTTTTCTTACATCATCATCCTCTTCGGAAACACATATCTCACCGGTACTATCTGGTCTTGCCTGTATCTCCTCTTCCATCATGCACTTGATATGCACCTTTTGCTTCGTAACCTCCAGAATGATACCTTCGATAAATTCTTTATAAGGATTAGAACCGGTGGCTTCTTTATGAAACCCATAGCCATCTTTAAAGGCGATGATCAGATTGCTGTTTTCTATATGTGAAGGTACTCCCTCCATCAATACCGCATGAATAGAAATCTTTCTTTTCTTTATTTCCTTCAAGATGTCTTCCCAAGACCCTCTGATTTTTTGAAAGTCAACAGCTGTTTCTACTTTTTCTTCTGCAGTGATCGCTTTTTCCTTCACAGTCATTCTTGTTGACGGGGTTTCTCGGGTTTCCGGTTTTCTTTCTGTCGCTTTTTCTACCTTCTTTTCACTTACAATACACCCTGATTGAATCAGCTTTTCAAGTTGCTGGATTCTCTCGGCCATTCCTTCTAGCGAATGATCTAATGAAGGCTGGCACAGCTTGATCACTGCAACCTCCAGTAAAATCCTTGGTTGTGTAGACCATTTTGCCTCCGCCTCTGTTTGGGAGAAAACTTGGATAGCCCTAATAATCTGATTGATTTGAAGTTTTGCCCCCTGCTCCTGCAGTCGTTCTATATTCTCTTTGGAAAGATTCACGATTCCTTCCAGCTGCCTTGCAGCCTTCGTCATCATTAGGTTTCTGTAATGCCCCAGCATATCTTTAATGAATTGGTTGGTGTCCTTTCCTGCCTCTATAAGACTTTCGATGAGTTCCATGGCACCTCTGGCATCCTTCTGTGAAACGCAGTCAACCAATCGAAACATGAATTCATCCGTTACGGTTCCCAGCACCTCTACCACATCATCATAGGTAATCCGTTCTTGTCCAAAGGCCACACATTGATCCAGTATACTCAAAGCATCTCGCATGGCACCATCAGCATTACGCACGATGGATTTCAAGGCTGCTTCTTCAGCATCGATATCCATTTCCTTGCAGATGTAGGCCAATCGCTGCACCATATCTCCTTCCTTCACCCGTTTGAAGTCAAAGCGCTGACATCTTGACAGGATGGTAGCAGGAATTTTATGGGGCTCTGTCGTCGCCAAGATAAATATGACGTGCTTAGGAGGTTCTTCCAAGGTCTTCAATAGTGCATTAAATGCTCCCGTAGAAAGCATATGGACTTCATCAATAATATATACTTTATATCGTCCCTTGGTTGGAGGATACTTAACATTCTCTCTAAGTTCTCGGATATCATCCACACCATTATTGGACGCCGCATCGATTTCGATTACGTCCATCATGGTTTCGTGCCGAATCCCCTGGCATATTTCACATTCATTGCAGGGATTGAATGCCACCGGCTGCAAACAGTTCACTGCCCGGGCAAATATTTTCGCCGTCGACGTTTTTCCCGTACCCCTTGTCCCGCAAAATAAATAGGCATGGGCGATATTGTCATTTTTTATTTGGTTTTTCAAGGTTTGAACGATATGACCTTGACCTATCACATCCTCAAATATATCCGGTCTCCATTTTCTATATAGTGCTACATAGGCCATTTGTTTCACCTTCTCTTCCCTTCATGGTTGATTGTCTCAATTATAACATAACAAAAGGCAGCTATGAATAACTGCCTTTAAGACCTATCGGCTGGCAATTTTCTTGATTTCTTTCGCATGTTCTCTATACAAGATCTCCATAGCCTCTACAATACACGGACTAAACTGACCTCCACTGCATCTTCTTAATTCTTCCACAGCTTCTTCCATGGTCATTGGATCCTTATAGGATCGATTGGATATCATGGCATCAAAGGCATCTGCCACGCCAATGATTTGCGCAAATACAGGAAGCTCATCCAGAGATATTTCATGGGGATAACCCGTTAAGTCATAACGTTTATGATGAAGTAAAACGGCATCGTGAATTTTTGGTGAAACGCCAATAGGTTCCAGTATTTTACTGCCGATTTTAGGATGCTGGGTAATAATTCCGAACTCATGCTCACTCAGCTTACCGGGTTTCGTCAATATGGTATCACTGATGCCTATTTTCCCTATATCGTGAAGAATACCTGCAATTTCAATCTCTTCAATTTCTGTGTTCGTCATATTTAACTGGCGGGCGATCAATACTGCATACTGTGATACCCTGATGGAATGCCCTTGGGTATATGTATCCTTCGCTTCCACCGCCACGGCTAGAGCCCGGATCGTTTTTAGATAAGCATCCCGCAGGTCTTCATACAGCTTGGACTTCTCCATGGCAATGGCTGCATAATTCGCTAATGCACTCAAAGTCTGAAGATCATTATCATCCAGCAGTGCCATGCTGGCAATGGTAACGACACCCAAGACCTCTTCTTCATGGACAAGTGGTATGTATATGGCTTGCTTGAAATTGCATTTGTTTAAGATCATTTTGTTATGGGATGTGAGATGAGCTTCATCAAAGTTTCGGATGTATATGATTTTCTGCTCTTGTACAGCTCTCCCCATCATATCTTCGCCTAGGGCAATTGGATCTCTACTAACCAAATGCCCTTGCTTTCCGCTGGTTGCTCGGAACTCCAGCATATCTCCCCGAAGCAGTCGTATGGTACAAATAGAAACATTCATTACATCTACAATCTTGTCTACAACGGTTTGCAGCAAATGATTCAATCGGAGGGTATCCGTCGTACTAGTCAAAGAATTGGTCACTTCATACAGTGCTGCTATTGTTTTATTTTTTTTGACAACCTCCGTAACATTCCTTCCTATACCCTGAACTCCTGTATGCTTATCATCCTGCTTCAGCAATTTTGTACTGGTCTCTATGATGAGCCGTGTCTGACCATCTTTCGATAGCATCCATAGATGCTTTTTATCAAATTCTATTTGTTGAAACGCTTCCAGCAAACCATCTACATTTTTGCAATCTTCATACTGATGTAAGGGACACAGCAGCATTTCCATGGGCATACCCACAACTTCTTTCACAGTATACCCCAGTATGTGCTCAATTTGATTGTTCATATAGGTTACAATACCCTTTTCATCGATAACCCATACCAGGTCTGTCATATTCTCAATCAAAAGTCGATATTTTTGTTCTGAATCGTTCAACTGCTCCATGGTTGCCTGAAGTTGTTCATAGGAAGCTTCTACTTCTATATTCATTTCTTGAAGCTGGTCATTGCTTTCAATAAGCGCCTTCGTTTGGGCTCGGAGATTTTCGTAATTATCCTTAATGGTAGCGGCCATTTGGTTAAACGCATCCATCACTTCTCCCAGTTCATCATGATAATCATGAATAATCCGCTTGTCCGTACCCTGTACACCGAAGCTTTTCACTTGATCTCTAAGCACAACGAGGGGTTTGGCGATTTTTTTTGATGCAACAATTGCTGCAATGATCATAATCAAAACGGCTGCCAGCGACATTCCAATAAAATATGTCTTAATTCTATTGGCATAGGCAAAAAAATCCTGCAGATCTGATAAAACCACGACGCGCCACCCAGCAGCCGGCAATTCTGCATAGGTTGCCATCATCCACCGATTTCCAAAATTGATTTTTACATAAGACCCTTTATGCTGTGACAGCAGCCCTAAATCCGCATCATGATTCTCCATTTCTTCGTCAGAAAAAATCTCTCCATGACATAATATCTTATTTCCCTCTTCATCATATACGAGATGCATAGAATTTTCAGACAGCTTTGATTTATCGATAATACCCACGACCGAATCAAAATCCAAGTCTGCACCAATCACACCAATAAAATTTCCCTTGGAATCCTTCAGTGGCATGGAAATGGTAATCACTTTCGTCCCGGTAATAATGTCATCATAGGGAGGTGTTATAACCGTATCTCCCTTTTTCTTAGCCGCCACATACCAAGGCCTTTGCCGAAAATCAATACCCGGCTTACTCTCCAACGCCGCAGGACTCAGGCCATCCTCCAGGGTAAAATAGATATTAAAAAAATCCGGCAGATTGGCCTTTTGCCCTGCCAAATATTGATTCATTTCCGTTAGGTCCAAGGGGTGTCCTTCCAAAAGCTGTATGGAATTTCCTATATTGTTTAGAATATTGATTCTGTCTTGGAACCATTTATTTGTAATACGGCTTTCATTATCAATTTGCCGAATAACACTTTCATTGTGTCTGCTTACTATGTATTTATCAAGGCCATAATTCCCTGCGATACCCATAAACAAAATAGGTGTCAATGTACAGATTAAAAAAATTCCCATTAAACGCATCCGATAACTCTTTCTGTACAAGTATCATACCCCCTGTGCCAATACATTTTAGACGAGGCTTTCCCCTCCATTATATCACATTTTGACAATAATCAGAATAATTTGCTGGAACATGAGCAGCTTCTTATCATCACCTTGCTCTATAAAAAATAAAAAACATGTACACAAATATGTCTACATGTTTATATCATAAATATGGTCGTGCACCCATCGTTGATCAGCTGCTACAAACGTAACCTTGACAGTTAACTCAGATCAGGCGACCCCGCGGCACACGAGAGTGCTCACTTACCGTTGCTTCCTTCCGGACCTGGCGGGGTTCATAAGTTCCCATTGCGCAGGACCCAATCGTCCTCGCCACTTATCAAGGGCAGACTCTACAGCATCAGACCGCCGATGGGGATTCAACCCTGCTACAGCGGTTTGCAGGCAACAGGGCACCGCTACCTCCCCGTCTAGCACGACAAACTTTATAAACTTTTTAATGGCGGAGAGAGCGGGACTCGAACCCGCGGGGCCTAACGGCCTTACACGCTTTCCAGGCGTGCCCCTTAGCCAACTCGGACATCTCTCCTCAATCTTCATGGTTCGTTCCCGCGATTTATCATTTCTTAACGAGAACATTTATTAATATACCATATGCAAATCGAAAATGCAAGGTTTTAAATTCTGTATATAGAGGAAATTTTTTAAGGACTTCTCTTTTTGGATATACTACCTATATACTACCCCTTCATATATATAGATTTACGCCTTTAAATTGGTATTTAGTTTTGCGGTACGGCACGGAGACCGTCCCCTACAAAAGAAAATACATTCTGTCCTAGGGTTGAAAAATCAACAGCAAATAATACCATCAAAAAATATGTATTGTCACCCATTTGTTATGTTGATATATTTGTCAAGTAGGTTTATAATAATAATCGCATGGAATAATAAAGATGAGAACTTCATGTCAGATTGAGAAATACTTTAAAGGAGGAAGTCATGGAAATCAAGGGTATTAAGAAATTAAAGCTTTATGGTTTCAATAACTTAACAAAAACACTAAGCTTTAATATGTACGACATTTGCTATGCAAAAACACAAGACGCACAAAAGGGTTATATCGAATATATCGATGAAATGTATAATGCCGACAGGCTAACAAACATTCTAACCAATGTGGCAGAAATCATCGGTGCTAATGTATTGAATATCGCAAAACAAGACTATGACCCACAGGGCGCAAGTGTTACCATGCTTGTATCAGAAGCTGGTGTTTTTACAAATGAAAATGAGAATCCTGCTGACGTTGAAGCTCCAGGACCACTACCAGACGGGGTCGTTGCCCATCTGGATAAAAGCCATATCACGGTTCATACATATCCGGAAAGTCATCCGGATGATGGTATCAGTACCTTCCGTGCCGATATCGATGTATCTACCTGTGGACATATCTCTCCTTTAAAGGCACTAAATTACTTGATACACAGTTTTGATTCAGATATCATGACAATGGATTATCGCGTAAGAGGCTTTACAAGAGATGTCAACGGTAAAAAGTTCTACATTGATCATAAAATCAACTCCATTCAAAACTACATTACTGGAGATACAAAGGATCGCTACCAGATGATTGACGTGAATGTTTATCAGGAAAATATCTTCCATACGAAGATGATCCTGAAGGATTTTGATTTGGACAATTATCTGTTCGGCATTACAAAAAGAGAATTACTTCCTGGAGAAAAGAAAAAAATCAAGCAGAAGTTGAAAAAAGAAATGGCAGAAATATTCTATGGAAGAAACATCACAAAAGTATAGAAAAAAGACTTCATGAAAATCATGAAGTCTTTTTTTCTTTCATCAATCACAATTTATAGACAATAACACCCAGCAGGCCAGGTCCCGTATGTACGCCAAGAACAGGGCTAATCTGATCAAAGTATACTTCATTGAGTCCTACCAGTCCCTTAATTCTTTCCAAAAGCTTCAATGCCTCTTCTTTAGCATGACCGTGCATAACAGCCACATTAAAGGGCTCTCCGTTCGTTCGCTCTTTAACGATTTTAAACAGTTCATTGATGGATTGATTTCTTCCTCTAACCTTAGAAAAGGTAAAATACTTTCCTTCTTCATTAATAGAAATAATGGGCTTGATACCCAACAGTTGTCCGATGGTCCCTTCCACCAGACCTATTCTTCCACCCTTCCTTAAATATTCCAATGTATCTATGGCATAAAAGGTATCCGTCTTGACAATCACTTCCTTCGCCTTATCCACCGCCTTGGAGAAGCTGTTGGAGCTAAGTACTTCTTTAGCAGCCTCTAAAACCGGAAATCCTAGTCCAAAAGAAAGTGACTTGGAGTCAATTACTTCTACCTCTAGCTCTTTAAATTTCGTGACGACATTTTTAATCATATTGTAAGTACCACTAAGACCACTGGACAAAGTAGTAACCAGGGCATGGGTATACCCCTCCTTCACCAACTCCTCAAATAGTGTCGTTACATCCAAGGGCATAGGCAGTGAAGTTTTGGGAATTTCTTTCTGCAATCCCTCATACACTTCTTCCGCCGTTGTCTCTATGCGATCTCTTAATTCTCCAAAAGAATAAAGGATACGCAGAGGAATCATTTTAATATTGTATTTTAACAGGTCTCCATCCGGAATGTCGCACGTCGAGTCCGTCACAATTGCAATCTTCTCCATAAACACACTCCCTCTCCTTTTCCGGTTCTATGCCTTTATCGTTCCACACAAAAAAGGTTTTCCCTTCTTTTTTACCAACTTTTCTACTAGTCCATAAAACCTATAATAATAGAAAGTATTGAAATCTTAATCTAATAAAGACAAATTATATGATACAATAATTTTATATAACAAAGGCGTAGAATATGCATCAAGGGGGAAAACAATGAAAATTGATTTTCAAAACAAAAATCTAAAGCTTCCCGTCATGATTATTCTAGGATTGCTTATGGTCCATTCTATTGTAGGCAGCATATCCCTGAAGGCCTTCTTCAATGTGACGGCATTGGAAATTATTGCGGCCGGAATCCTGCTGTCTGTCATTATTAGTTTTTCCTTCGAGACATTGCTAAATACCGTTTACATGGTCAAAGCCAGCTTCTTTCATAAAATCGATTATGCCAGTGATATCTACAAGATTCACAGCCTAGCTGTGAAAATTAAAAAGGACGGCGTGCTCTCCATCTCCTCTGACATCTCCGGAGAAGACCATATCTTTCTTAGAGATGCCATGACCTTATTAAATGATTATAAGAAGCCCGAGGTCATGCAGGATATTATGAAAAAGGATATTGAATCCAGAAAGATTCATTTGTATAGACCTTATAATGTGCTAAAAATGGTGGCCCACGTAGCCCCCTCCTTTGGTCTGGTAGGTACGCTCCTTGGATTAATCGGACTTCTATCGAACATGGCTGAAACGCAGCATATTATGAACAATATGGCCTCTGCCTTAGTCAGTACACTGTATGGCAGTTTGATTGCCAACTTTATAGCCGTACCCCTTATGGGTCGCTTAAAAGAATATATCGATAAAAATGTACTTCATTATCAGATTATCATGGAAGGCATCCTGCTAATTGCCAAAAATGATTCTGCCCGAAATGTATTTGATAAAATGAACGTCATGTTAAAAGAAGATGAGCGATTAACCTATCCACGAAGAGAAAGGACCGCGGATATCTATGAATACGGATCATGATAAGAACCCATATGAAATGGAGTTTTCCAATAACTGGCTTATCACCTATAGTGATATGATTACCATCATATTGTGCTTCTTTATCGTGTTTTTCACCTATTCATCCCAGGAGATCAGCGCCTTGTACGATACCAAGAATGCTTTGACGGACCAAATCAGCCAGCTCCATGCTCAAAATCAAAAACTGAAAACCGAAAAAGAAAATTTAGCAGCACAATTATTTGGTCTAACCAATATTGAAAAAGACATCAAAACATCAAAGGAAGATTTTATTTCTTTTCTAAGGGAAAACAATCTTTTGGATCAGGTGAACATTATTGAAAATGAAAAGGGGCTTTTGATCCGATTTAAAGACAGTGTGCTATTTGGTAGTGGGGAAGCGGATATTACCCAAAAAGGCTATGCTGTCCTAGATGAGATCGGTGATAAACTCGGCACCATTGACCATAATATTATCGTAGAGGGCTATACGGATAATGTTCCCATCAGCACACCGGAATTCCCATCCAATTGGGAGCTTTCCGTATCAAGGGCTATCCAGGTAGTGAAGTTCTTCACAGAGAAGAAATCAATCTCTGCCCAACGTATTACCGTCAGTGGTTATGGAGAACGAAATCCAATCGATACCAACGAAACACCGGAAGGTCGGGCAAATAACAGAAGGATCGAAATAACCATTGTAGATTGAATATTATTGATCTACGTTTTCAAAACCTAATTTATAAGGAAATATAATGCTATTCTAGAAGTTATACTATCAGTGTTCGATTCACGATACGCGGTTCACGTTGTTCGATATAAGGGTCAATCTTTACGGTCTTTTTAGGGTATCGTGTATCGTGCAACGCGTATCGAGCATAAAATCAAAAGTAAAAAGATGATGAATGTAATTGTCATCGTCTTTTTTTATCCTTTTTATTCTAGGGGCAGGCTGATAAATACAGTTGTTCCTTTTCCCTCACCACTTTTGATATGAAGAATCCCCTTATGCAATTGGACAATTTCTTTACAAATGGCTAACCCTAGACCGCTTCCCGAGTGGATGGACTTTCCTTTATAGAACTTTTCCGTTATATGCCGGACATCCTCTGGTGAGATACCTGCACCGTAGTCTTTTACTCTAATGCAGACAAAGGTTTCTTCAAAAATCGTGCTAACCTCAATAATATCACCATGCTTCGAAAACTTAATGGCATTGTCGATAATATTGATCAGCACTTGCTTCAACCTATTCTTATCCCCAGCCAAGCTTCTGTGATTATCATCCAAATACAATACCATCTGAATGCGCTTTTCCTCTAGCCGAATCTTAAACTGTTCCGATACTTCATTGATTAATTGGTGAATATCTAATGCCTCAATGTGCAGCTGGATTCTCCCTGATTGAAGCCTAGAAAAATCCAACAGTTCCTCTACTAAGCCCGTCAACCTCTCTGTTTCCACACTGATAATGGTCAACCCTTCCTTCATTTCCTCTGTATCCGTCATCGTACCGGTCAGCAGCGTTTCACTCCAGCCTCGGATCGCCGTAAGAGGCGTTCTTAACTCATGGGATATGGAAGAGATAAACTCATTTTTAATCTTATCCGATCGAACGATCTCTTCGGCAAGATAGTTTAGGGTATCAGCCAGACGTCCGATCTCATCATCATTCCTTTTCAACGCCCTCTTCGAAAAATCTCCTGCAGCCATAACCTCTGCAATACCCGTTAGATCCTTGATTGGATCGGCAATTTGTCTAGCTAAAAAAGAACTAAATCCAAAGGAAAAAATAATAACGACAAGGCCAATAAAAACAGAAAAAAAGGATATCCTTCGTATCGTTTTTTCCACCTCTTCCAAAGAAGTAACATAGCGCAAAACGCCCTTCACTTCCTTAAAATGATACAAGGGAAGAGATACACTCATGATGAATTCTCCAGATTCTGCGTTTCTGTCGGTCCATACCTCCATGCTCCCGTTTAGCGCTATATCAACATCACTGGTAAGAAAGCTTTTTCCGTTGGAGACGCCATAGGAATCCGTCAGAATACGTTTATCTTTATCAATAACCTGAAAAAAGATCACCGGATTTCTGGACTCATTTTCCAGTATATATCTAGCCTTCTCCCTCATCGGTTCATTAACTAGGTATTTATTATAGAAACTGCCGGAAATATTGGCTTTGTTTAGCATTTCCTGCCGAACGCTTCCTAAATAATAGCTTTTGACAGAAAATAGAAATATCATCTCCAGTATCATGACGATGCTAATAATGATAATCCCATTCTGCATATAAATACGCCTTTTTATATTTTTCATTTACGTCTCCATCCTCCATATATAGCCATGTCCCCATACTGTCTTGATATACACAGGATTTGAAGGATCATCTTCCAGCTTTTGACGGAGTCTTCGGATATTTACATCCACAGTCTTGATATCCCCTATGTAGTTTTTTCCCCAGACGGCATTCAGTATTTCATCTCTGCTAAATGCCTTATTGACATTCATCATCAGCAAATGGATGATGGCAAACTCTGTAGGCGTAAGACGAATCTCTGTTTGTCCTTTCATTAAGATCCTTCTTTCTACGTCCAAGTCAAGCAAGGACTTTTCTCCGCCGGATGCCTGCATTGCATTTTGCATAGGCAAAACATTGATTCTCCGTAAGAGCGAAGCAATTCTAGCCGTCAACTCTTTCGTACTAAAGGGCTTTACCATATAATCATCTGCACCTACTTGCAAACCCATGATCTTATCTTCTTCCATGCCTCTTGCAGTAAGCATAATAATGCCAAGACCGGGATAACGGTCCCTTAATCTTCTGCATACTTCTATACCATCGATACCTGGCAGCATCACGTCCAGTATGGCAATGGATATGCTTTCATCCGCCATGTCTAATGCTTCTTCTCCGTTTCGAGCTTCTACTACGTCATAGCCCTGCCGTTTTAGATTTATTTTTATAAAGCTTCGTATAGAAGCTTCATCCTCTACGGTCAATATTTTATACGTCATGTCTCTTCCCCCTTAACTGCTTGTCTGTCCATTTTTTTCATAGGATATGGACTTGAATAATTCCCGCAGCCTTTCTTTGTCAATAAAAAACTTCTTAGGTTCTGTACTTCTCGAAGGAAGTATCCCTACAACAACCTTTTCTGGATTCTGAGACAAAATCACACTTCTGGCATATGCTTCATCCTCTATTTTTGTCGTCCAATCTTCCACAGAAAAGGCTTGTATGGAAAAAATATGCCTTTTCAGCCTTCTATCTTTATGCATCGTGAAAAAATCAATTTTCCTGGTATTGGTTTCTTCATAGAAGGTTTCACGAATAGTAAATTCCTCTCCCCAACTCCAGGGTATTTGAATGATATAATCCTCAAAGTAATTGGCATATTCTCTTTCTACCGGTACCAGCCCATTTTTTCCATTCCATTGGTACCACGTTGTTATCCAAGGAACTTCTATCAGTTCCATATCTTCTGTTCCTCTAGGCCGCGTTAGCAAGCCAATTTCCATAATCCCATCCCTATTTCTATCCATTGATCCCACGGGATAATACTGATATGTCATATATTGACCCCTTTTCTCATTTTCAAAAACTTCCTTTAGTCCGTCCTTTTCTAAAATCAACAGGTCAGTATATCCGGAATGGGCATCGATAAAGAAATCAATGAATATGCCCTTTCGTTCGGCAGTGGCATTGCCTATTTTCATTTGATAGTGGGGACTGCCATTATCAAACGCAATACGCGCAACATCCGCACTACCATCATCTCTATACTTTAGCACTTCAAGGCTGATACCGTCTTTTTCAACCTCTTTGTTCATGATGATAAGCTCTGCAGCACCATCCCCATCTAAGTCATCAACAGCTATATCCCTATAATATAAATCGATAAATTGAATAACACTGCCTTCCTTAAAAGTAAATCCTTTCAGCTTTTTTGCATAGTCACTGCCTTTATCCCATCCAATAATGGTTTCTACCATCCTATCTCCTGTCACGTGGGAAAAAGATACAAAGTCAATACCTATGCCTGAATCTTCTGTACGGTAGACTTCTTTCCAGCTTCCCTGCATCTCTTTCACCACCACAATGCCATACCGGTTATCCGCATTCCCCTTTTTGTAGAGGATCATCCATTCTTCTTTCCCATCTCCATCCAGATCCTTTGCAATAATAGAATCTTCATTTTCATCCCGGATGGTCTTAGAAAGGGCATCCATCGGGGATAAAAACTTTGTCACCATCTGTTCTATCCGTTTCTTTTCTTCTGCTATAGCCGGACGTTTAACAAGCTCCTTTGGCTCTTCTACCATGGTACATCCAACCAATACAGCAAAAATATATACGATCAGGAATAAGCATTTTGTTCTAAAAATCACGGTCTGCCTTCCATTCATATGTCAAACTCCCTCCTGTATCTTCATCGCAAGACTATTTCTTCATCATCAAATATTAATTCTGCACATGGCTGTTCCTTCCTTTCTAAATTTCTCATATTTTCTTGAATTATTTTTTGGAAACAAGCAAGAAAATTCTGTTTTTTATAGAATAGTTTCATAATGGGCTTTTCATTTGGAATATATTAGTATGGAGGATAAGCCGTGGAATCAATATAACCTAAACCATGTTAAAAATGGAGGTGTCTAGGATGAAAATGAAGGATGTAAAGATCTTGAGTCTTGTTCATCATGAGTTTGAAGACTTGGAGCTGTGGTATCCTATCTTGCGGCTGCGAGAGGAAGGTGCAACTGTATTTTTAGTAGGGGAAAACGTCAACGAAAAGTATGTAGGCAAATATGGCGTACCTGCTTTTTCTGACTGTGGATTTAAGGATGTTCATATTGAAAGCTACCACGGTCTCTTGGTTCCGGGAGGATGGGCGCCGGATAAATTGAGACGTTTCCCCGAAGTCATCCGCATGGTTCAGCAGATGTACGCTTCTCAAAAACCGATCGGACAGATTTGCCATGCAGGATGGGTTTTAGCTTCTGCAAAAATCTTAAAGGGTAAAAAGGTTACCAGTACACCCGGCATCAAGGACGACATGGAAAACGCAGGTGCAGTCTGGGTGGATGAACCCGTTGTTGTGGATGGAAACATCGTATCCAGCAGAAGACCGCCTGACCTGCCGGATTATATGAAGGCTTACATTGAATTGCTACGCAAAACCTACTCCATACTATAACTAAAAAACAAGGCTGCACATGCTGCCTTGTTTTTTTGACGGTTTCCATTGTTAAAACATCCTGTGATGAGATACGGCATTCTTCCCTTTATGTTTTGATTTATATAATCCCTTATCTGCCGCTTCAATAAGTTCCTTTACCGTTCTACCATCTCTGGGATATGCAGCAAGACCTATGGAAACCGTGAATCTAGGCTCACTGGATTCCTCAACATTTTTTCTGAATCTTTCAGCCACCATTTTGGCTTCTGCTATGGACAAGTCTGGCAGCACAATGACAAATTCATCTCCACCATACCTTCCCAGGGAGTCGACCTTTCGTATACTGGCTTTAGCAATTTGCGCTAAGGATTTAATACACATATCCCCTTTTATATGTCCATAGGTGTCATTTATCTTTTTAAAGTCATCGATATCAAACATTAAAATTGAAAACTCTTCCTGTTTTGATGAAATAAGCTTCTCCATTACATCCAAAATGGCTTCTTTATTGAATGCTTGGGTTAATCCGTCGGTTTGAGAGATGTTCAACAGCTTCTCATTCGATAATTGTAGGTAGAACATGCGCTTTTTCACTTCTTGATGAAAGGAGTTTTCCAATTTCTTTTTCAATTGTTTGGCTTCGTTTACCTTATTCATCATACGGTCATTGGTTTCCTTATAGAAATATCGGTAAAACGTGCTATACGCTGCCCCTTTCAGTGCCAATGCTGCATATTGGAAAATCATCGCCTGAATAAAAGCCCTCAATCCTATACCCACCAGCAAATATATCAGTGCCCGCATAAGCAGACCATCGACTTTCTTTTGCTTTGATACAAGGAAAATATTGATGATGATGATCGCCAATACCGTAGGAATCAGATATTTTGTAGAAAATAAAAATGTATTTTCTGTTCCTATCCAGTAAACAGCAGAGAAAACCAGGATAGGCAGAGAAAATATAAGCACTTGGAGCGCTTTGATTTTAAGTTCATTGAATTTACAAAATAATATCAATAAGAAAACCAGCATGAAACAAGTTTCTGACAGCAGAAGAACTGATGACAAGGGTATTTCCTTTAAAAGCAAGACAGACAATATACATAGATAAACAGGAATGAAAAATGAATATCCTAAAAGTCTATAGGATAAGCCTGTCTTAGGAAAGCTCAGGGTAAAAACAAAGATTAAAAAAGAAAAGCATAGAACCATCAGAAATTCTATTTGTATAAGCATGTCCCCTTGTAACATCTTTTCACCTCTTTTCATTCCTTCTATCGGTGCAGAGAGGTATTGAACCATTCATCAAAGCTTCACAAGATTAAAAATCCTATTTGTTAGGCTTTTTTCGCCATTTCTCTGAATTTTGACAACATTGTATAATAATATTTTACTAATATCAAATGAAAATGACAATAGAATGGGTGAATGTTACTGGTTAAACAAAATTTTCATAGTATACAGGTAAAATTTATGAATAGATATCGGGAAACTCGATATGAATCATCTCTACATTATTCTTTTTTGTTGCAGTGCTATCTTTGAAGGATGACGAGTTACTTTCTACCAGCCGTACCGGTAGTTCAACAATAAAACCACAAAAGAGATCAGTTCTACTCTGATCTCTTTGCTTTATGGCATATGAAACAGCCTTTATCTAATTCTTAGAAGTGCTTTCATCCCATAATTGTGCCTGATTCCTGCCCTGATGCTTCGCATGGTACAAAGCTTCATCTGCACGATGGATAAATTCCTCTATAGTCATGTCTTCTGATGGTATCAAGCTGGCCACGCCAATGGTTACGGTAATATATGGACTTACGATAGAATCATTATGGCAAATATTCAATTTCTGTACACCTTCAACAATGTTATTGGCTATTCTTTGGGCACTTTCTGCATCTGCGTTGTGCAGTATAGCTATAAACTCGTCTCCTCCAAAGCGTCCAACAAAATCTGTAGAGCGCTTGACATTATCGTTAAGTACTTCTGCCACTCTGCGGAGAGCATCATCTCCATGCAGATGACCGTAATGATCATTATATTCTTTAAAGTAATCAACATCAATAATCAACATGGAAAGAGGCATGTCATCCCTCATGCTTTGGATCCACTCGTGCTCTAAAAATTCACCAAACCGACGGCGGTTCAAGAGTCCAGTCAGGCTGTCAGTATTGGAAAGCAGCGTTCCTATTCGAGCCCGTTCTTCGGCACTCCAAACTCTAAAAACAAGGTAAAGCGTATACATACCTATGATAACAAGAGTAAATACAAAGCTTCCAATAACAATTAAGTTCTTCTTTAAATACTGGTTATAACTGTCAAGAAAGAGATCCACACCAAGAAGGCCCAGATAATTGCCTTCGTGGTCGTAATAAGGTGCATAGCCCGTAATATAAGTACCCCATTCATCACTATTAATTAAATAGGTAGGCTTTCTGCTTCCATAGATTTTCTTGTAGCTGGGATACATAACTGTATATCGGTCTTTATCTACATATCCTTTTCCATCGGTATCCAGAAGCCGCGTTTCATCGTCGATAACAGCATCTAACAAATAGATAACATTCAATGGTGTCCCGGGCTCCGTTCCATAGATCTCTTGTTCTTCATCTTCTACTTGATATTTTACCTGGTTTTCCCCTATAGGCGCCTCAAAATAAATATATTTGATTTCCGAGTACGCCATAATATTTCTGGCTCTATTTTCAAAACTTACATTTTTAGGGTCTTTCAACAGCTGATTGAACTCCAGGGAAGCAAGGCGGTCAAATTCAGCCCTGTCAATATCCAACCATCCGGCAATATCCACTGCAAGAACCATGGCCTTGTTGCCCAATTCCCGCTTTACATCCAAGGTAACGATCCGGTAGGATATACTAGCAAAGATTATGACAACGACGAAGTATAAGACAAAGACAGTAAACATCAGCTTTTTGTTATGCAAACTGCTGCCTTGAGAAATCCTTTCTTTCACCAGAAATCCTCCCTTCTTCGTTGATCCATAGCGTGAAACTTTTATCAGATATGCTCACTTTGGTTTTATCACAATTTTGACAATTATAGCAATATTGTTATCATTTTCAACAATGCCATTATAACACATTTTTTAACAATTATAGAACAATCCTCCTGCTTCTTTAAAAATTATTCGTAAAAAACAAAAGACCACAGGGTAAATTCTGCAGTCTAAGTTCAGGCTTTGTGTATTTCAATCTAATTCATTATCTATTTCTCCCACACGAAGAAAACCCGCCGCATCCATAACATACTAATCACCTAACGGATCAAATATTTTTCCATTAGAATCTTTATGGGCTTATACAATGTTAATGTTACGAGAAAAAGGATAAGATAGACAGAAAAATGTCTGCTGCCACGAGAAGTAAGGTATACAGCTGTTGGTCCATCCGCTCCACCTATGATTCCAATGCTTGCAGCTTCTGGTCCAAAGAATGAAAAAATACTGAGAAGCGGTAGAAAATAGCTCATGATTGTCAAGACGAAAGCCGTCATTGAAGAAAATACAATATGCTTTTTAAAGTCCCATATGCATTTAGGTTTATTCATGACTTCTATCCACTCCTCAGCGTCTATCCTATACTTGTTCCATTTTATTATAATGGTTATTTTATATTCCATATTATACCAAATGGAATGTCAAGTCAATAAGCCCCTTCATTAAATCCTAATACTGGTATTCAACATTTACTGAAGCGGTTACTTCCAGCATTCCTGCTGAAATCTCTGTAGACGCAGCGTCTTGAAGCATTTCTCTTTTTGCCATAGCATTATCCATATAATTATAGATCACAGGTGATGATGCTCCTAATTCCACAATCTTACTAGGTTCTGATATGGTTACGCCTACTGCTTCTGCCATGGCCTTAGCCTTTCCTTCTGCATTCTCTGTAGCTTTTTTCAAGGCTTCTAGATAATACTTGCTTGTATCATTGATTCCCAACTGAATGTTGTTGATGATATTACTGTCATTTTGTGCCACTGCATCGATCACCGTTCCCGCAGCTTCTATGTCTCTTACAACTACCTTAACCATATTTCTAACGGTATATCCATCGATGTAGCTTTTTCCTGTGGTAGGATTGTACTGATGGTTAGGATATATGTTGTACTGGGTTGTTTGAATATCTTCTTCTTTGATGCCCAACCCCTTCAGACTGGCCATGATGTTACTCATTTTCTTTGCGTTTTCTGATTGAGCCTTTTTTGCGTCTTTATTTTGTGTCTCAACACCCAACGTAATATATGCCGTATCCGGCTTTACCTTTACTTTCCCTTCACCCTGAACGGATATGATATTGGCTTCCTTTTCAGCGGAAGCAACATCAATTTTTGAGATATTGCCCATCATAAAGGCAGAAAGTAAAATCATGGATAGTACACCTAATGCAATGATCTTTGAAAACGAAGTCTTCAACATTTTTTATACCTCCCTTTTGTTTTTATACTTTTTAGACGGGGAGATTAGAGAAAAGTTCCTTGTAAAAAAACCGAAAGCCCTCCATCGAAGGCTTTCAATTTATTCGAAAGAAAATGAATCTTTTTTAGGAAATAGCCCGTACAATCCTCCAGTATGTATAAATAATACATTGCTGCATTCCGCAAAATTGCCTTTTTCTATTTCACTTACCAGTCCATACATAGCTTTGCCGGTATAAACAGGATCTAGAATAATACCTTCTAATTTTGCCAGCTCATACACAAATTTTAGTTCTTCCTCCCGACTCAGGGCATACCCTCTTCCCACATAGCCATCGATAATATTTATTTCGTCTTGGGTAAATTCCATGGGATGGTCCAGATAAGAAAGGCTATCATGAACTATCTTTTCAATCTGATTTTTAAAATGCTCTGCATCATCACAAACATTAAAGCCATAGATTTGAGACCTGTGTCTCATCATCTTATTGGCAAGGAATAGCCCTCCATAGGTCCCTCCAGACCCCACCGCCACCACAATGGCGTCAAATTTTATCCCCATTGTTTTTTCCTGTGTCATAATTTCTTCCATGGCTTTAAAATACCCAAAGGTGCCTATACCATTTGAAGCGCCTTCCGGAATAATATAGGGTTTATATCCTTCCGCCGATAATTCTTCCTTGATTTCTTGCATAATTTCCATTCTTTTTTCTCGATATTCATCGGGTGTTATAAGTCTGATTTTTGCTCCTAGCACTTTATCAAGGAAATAATTTCCCTCTACTTTTTCTTCTCCGCTGCTCCTAAGCACCAAATATGAAGCCATTCCAAGTCTTGCAGCAACAGCAGCGGTAGCCCTTGCATGGTTGGACTGAATTCCTCCACAAGTGATAAGCAGATTACAGCCTTGATCCAATGCTTCCTGTACGGCAAATTCCAGCTTCCTCACCTTGTTCCCTGAAATCTCCATCCCTGTCTGGTCATCTCTTTTGATAAATATATTGGGACCACCTATTTGTTCCGATAATCTTTTCAATTTTTCGATTTTGGTAGGTAAATTTGCTATCTCCAGTCTATTGGGTATATTGATCATAGTATACATTCCCTCCATTATGCTCCGTTTTAAACATCTTATGATTCATTTCTTTTATTCATATAAGAATCTTTTAACCATCGATTGTATTTGTTGATTATATCTACAGCACTTCCCTGACAGCCTTTTCAATTCTGTTTAAACCTTCTTTCAAAATCTCCCTAGGACAGGCAATGTTCATTCTCATATATCCGTTGCCTTCTTCGCCAAACCACGTTCCACTATCGAGGGCAATTTTCGCTTTATGGATCATAAAATCGTTTAATTTCTCATGATCAAGGCCCAGATCTTTGCAATCCATCCACACAAGATAGGTTCCTTCAGGCCTATTGGGCCTCACGCCAGGGATATTCTTTTTACAATAATCTATTACAAACGCAATATTTTCTTCTAAATACGCCAATAATTGGTCAAGCCATTCTTCCCCATCCCTGTAGGCGGCTTCAACGGCAACCAGACTAAAGCAATTGTTTCTTTTCAAATCTAGAATGCCCAGCAGCCTTTCAAATTTCTCGTAATCCTTCTGATCAGGGAAAATAACCGTTGAAGCTTGAAGTCCTGCAATATTAAAGGTTTTTGTCGCCGAAAGACAGGTTATCGAATTCATGGCAAATGCCTCAGATATGGAAGCAAAGGGTATATATTTTTTGCCGCCGAAAACCAAATCCCCGTGAATTTCATCGGAAATTACTTTAATGTTATTTTTGATGCATATATCCCCCAGTTTTATAAGCTCTTCTTTTGTCCATACTCTACCGACAGGATTATGGGGATTGCACAGCATCAAATATTTTACTTTACCATCAATTTTTTTCTCCAGGTCTTCATAATCCATTACATAGTCTTCTCCCACCTTCTTTAAGGGATTAAAGACCAGTTCTCTGTCGTTATCCTGCACTACATGGAAAAATGGGTAATATACCGGTGATTGGACGATAATCTTGTCCCCTGGTTTCGTAAACTCTCTCATAATAATACTTAAAGATGTAACGACGGAAGGACTATGAATAATCCAATCCTTCTTTATATCCCAATCATATCTTCTCTTATACCAGCTCTTTATGGCTTCAAAATATGAATCCGGTCTTGATGTATAGCCATAAATTCCTTGCCCTGCTCTATCCTTAACAGCATCTGTGATGGGCTTTGCCGATCTAAAATCCATATCAGCAACCCACATAGACAGTAAATCCGCTCTGCCAAATTTCATTTCCAATTCGTCATATTTAGCTGAATAATTGCTTGTCCTATCTATTATCGTGTCAAAATCATACTTCATCGGTATCCCCCTCTAATAACTTTTTCTTATTTTATTTCTTATTTAGTCCAATTCGCTAAATCATCATAAATTCCTTTGATAAATATATATGGTTTTTATAGGAAAGATACCATCATCTATACAGGAAATGGAAAGAGATATGACCATTTAGCAGTCATATCTCTCTTTTACCATGTTAATAAAATATTGGTGAATCCTTAGATCATCTGTAAGCTCCGGATGAAAGGATGTTACAAGTATATTTTTTTCTCTTGCTGCAACAATCTTCCCATCTACCTCAGCTAGAATAGATACATCTTTCCCTGCCTGTTTTATATATGGTGCCCTGATGAATACCATAGGAAAAGGTCCGTCTTTTATTCCTGTTATCTCTTGATCGACAGCAAAGCTCCCGAGCTGCCTGCCATAAGCATTTCTTTCAACCTCAATATCCATCATCGGTATGTGGGCTATATCAAAATTAGCGATCTTTTTTGCTAAAATAATCATCCCTGCACAAGTTCCCCAGACAGGAAAGCCTTCCTCTATTTTAGCTTGCAGTTTTTTCTTAAGTTTAAAGTCATCCAGCAATTTCCCAATAGCCGTACTCTCACCACCCGGAATGATAAGTCCACTGATCTGGTCCAGATCACTTTCAGCTCTCACAGGTATTACGCCAACACCTAATTTCTTCAAAACATCTATATGCTCGATAAATGCTCCCTGCAGCGCCAATACACCTATTTTCATCCTACCATCCTCTATCTGCCAATTTATGGTTTACCTCTAAACTATGAACCGATATACCACTCATTGCTTCTCCCAGATCTTCTGAAAGCTGTGCCAGCATACCCGGATCATTATAATAGGTTACAGCCTTTACAATGGCTTCTGCCCGTTTTTGCGGATTGCCGGATTTAAATATACCCGATCCTACAAACACACCATCACAACCCAATTGCATCATTAAAGCTGCATCTGCCGGTGTTGCAATGCCACCGGCCGCAAAATTAACTACTGGAAGTCTTTTATGTTCATGTACATATTGAATCAAATGATAGGGAGCACCCATTTCCTTCGCTGCAGTCATTAGTTCTTCTTCGTCCATGGATACAATTTTTTTGATGTCAGAGGTCATGGTTCGCATATGCTTTACAGCCTCCACCACATCTCCCGTGCCTGCTTCACCCTTCGTTCTAATCATTGCTGCGCCTTCTCCAATCCTTCTCAACGCTTCACCAAGATTTCTTGCGCCACATACAAAGGGCACTTTAAATTTCGTTTTGTCTATATGGTACAGATTGTCTGCCGGTGTCAATACTTCACTTTCATCGATATAGTCTATTTCTATGGCCTCAAGTATCTGCGCCTCTACAAAATGTCCTATTCTTACCTTTGCCATAACCGGTATGGTAACAGCTTGTTGTATGCTTTTAATCATTTTAGGATCTGACATCCTGGCTACACCGCCGTCACGTCGAATATCTGCAGGGACCCTCTCCAACGCCATAACTGCGCAGGCACCCGCCTTCTCTGCTATGACAGCCTCCTCTACATTCGTTACATCCATGATCACGCCGCCCTTTAACATTTGGGCTAGATTCTTGTTTAAATCGTACCTATTTGTCATAATGCCACTCCTTTTGTATCGTTACATTTTAATATTGTACCCATTGGTTTATGGATACATTATGACATATATTATGGGTTTAATCAATACTTTTTCAATATTTTTTGCGATACAAATCGTAATTGTATGGGTTCAATTGTATCGCGGCACAAAGCGGGCGAACACTGTTCGCCCCTACTAACATTTATAATTCCCTCATTTACATATTCTTACGCAAGCCATTTTCTGAATGATAAAAGCCTCTTATACACGTGCATAAGAGGCCCTCAAAATACATGCCTATTAATTTTTAAACAGTAGCTCTTCCAGTTTTTCAGCTGGCAGCGGTTTGCTAAACAAATAACCCTGTCCACAGTCACAGCAAAAATCTCGAAGTATATTCAATTGCTCTTCTGTCTCAATCCCCTCTGCAATAACTGTAAGGTCCATATTATGAGCAAGATCGATAACCGTCTTGGCAATATACTTTTCGTCAGCACATTTACATATGTCCTTAACAAACCCTTTGTCAATCTTAATAATATCTACTGGCAATCGTTTAAGATAGTTGAGCGAAGAGTATCCGGTTCCAAAATCATCCAAGGCAATTTTTATCCCCATATCTTTCAGTTTTTTTAAGATCCCAATAGAATGATTTAGATTGGACAATGCGACATTTTCGGTAATCTCAATCACAAGATTTTCACTGTTGATATTCATTTTATGGATCATAACCGCTATTTTCTCAATGAGATCCTGTTGGTGCAGCTGCCTTGCTGAAAAATTGACAGCCATTTGCATTTCAGAACAACCCAATTCAGACCATTTTTTTAATTGGCGGCACGCTTGTTCCATCACCGTTTCACCGATATCTACGATCAAGCCGGATTCTTCAGCAAATGGTATAAAGTCCATAGGCGGTACCAAACCTTTTTCGGGATGCTCCCAACGGATTAATGCTTCAATGCTTATGATTTTCCCGCTGCCAAGATCGATCTGGGGCTGATAATGGAGTATAAACTCATCATTTGAAAGTGCTTTTCTTACGTCTTTTTCCATGGACATATACCGCAGGGCCTTTTCATTCATATCCGGTGTATAAAGCACATAATGATTCTTGGCATTGTCTTTTGCTGTATACATCGCTGTATCTGCATTCTTCAGCAGCGTCTCTTCATCCTTCCCATCGTCAGGATAAACGGTAACACCCATACTGCTGGTTATATATAATTCATTGCCATCAACAACCCATCGTTTGTTTAATGCTTCCATGATGGAAGCAGCCTTAGCATGAAGAGCTTCACAATCCGCTACATTCGTTAGGATGACGGCGAATTCATCTCCACCTAATCGAGCCACATGAACTTCCTCGCAAATCATCGCTTTCAGTGCAGATGCAATTTTTTTAAGCAATTTGTCTCCATAAGGATGACCTAGTGTGTCATTGACGTTTTTAAAGTTATCCAAGTCTATGTATAGCAAGGCAAACTTGCTATTTTCTTTCTCTGCTTTTTTTATCGAATGTTTTAATGTGATTTCAAACATTTGCCGATTAGGCAGCCCAACCAGGGCATCATAGTAGGCTAAGGTATGCAGTCTATTCTCCATGACTTTACGTTCCGTTATATCTAGTCCTGTTGCAACAACACCCAACACGTTTCCTTGAGAATCATAGAGGGCACTATTATTCCACAAAACGTCAATTCGACGACCATCTTTTGTCATCACTTGATTTTCTTGATTTCGAATGATTTCACCTTGTAAAATCCTATGTACAACATCTTTTGTATAACGTCTTCTTTCTTCAGGTATGAATAGTTCAAACCATCTTTTACCGATTACGTCTTTCTCTTTATATCCTGTCACCTGCTCTGCGAAGGGATTAAATTGTATGATGGTTCCATCAGGGCTAATTCCTAGAATAATAATAGATGCACCGTTTAAAATACTTTCTGAAAGCTCCTTTTCTCGATGTAAAGTTTCCTGCAGTTCCATAAATTCCGTTATATCCGTATGGGAGCCGGCAACCCGTACAGCCTTTCCTTCACCGTCCCAGATGGCTTTCCCCCGACTTAAGATCCACCGATATTCTCCGTTCTTGCATCGCAGCCGATAGGTATTTTCATAAATACCTGATTTGCCTTCCAGGTATTCCTCTGCTTCTCTGGTCACCCTTTCTTTGTCATCAGGATGCAGCAATTGTTTCCAGCTATCATAAGTATTTGGAAGTTCTTCCTCCGTATATCCAAAGGCCGTTTTCCATTTTAATGAATAGAAAAATATATCACTAGCCAGATCCCAATCCCAAATACCGTCATTTGCACCCTCTACAGCCAGTTCATAACGTTGATCGCTTATCATCAACGCATCCCTGTGCTTTTCCAGTTCTTCGAATTGCTGGTTCAATTCTTCTTCCATAGCCAATAGTTCTTCATGGGTTGCACTCAATTCTTCATATCCATGGAATATTTCATCTGTTGCTTTTTTAAACAGTATAATCTTTCCACTAATAATAAAATAGAATATTACCCCGGTAGTCATGATAAAGAACCAGCCTTTGTAGGTCTGCAGCTGCATAAATCTATCTGTATCTTCCACAAAATATCCTAGAATCTTGTCGGACAATAAAATCCACAATGTCCCCATGAGTATATAGATCGCTATAATCTTTAGGGTTTCCAGCCGCGGCTTAAGCTCCCTTTTCGTCTCCAAAAAGTTAGAAGCTTTGCTTTCAATATCCCTTATTCTTTGGTCAAACCACTCCGCATTTTTTCTTCGCTTCATTCCAAATCCCCGCTTTTCTTTTGTGTTTTCTAAGGTAAAACAGACGCTTATATACTTGCTGCTTGTACTTTCATATACAACCTAAAGAAAAACAATATGTGGCTAGGGTACATCTATCGGATATCAAAATATACGAATACCGTTATACCTATTTTACACAATTATCCATGATTCTACAATATATGGTATGTTTTGTTTTTTGCTGCATTCTTACTACAGCAAAATTTCATCAAAATAAAAATGAGCCAGAGATTTCTACTCTGACTCATTCTAAATATAAATCCCAACGTTCTTCTGTCAAATGTCCGCCCCAGATATCGTGTTCGTTGATTTCTGTTAATTCAAACCCATAGCTTTTATAAAGATGTCGGGCCGCATCCAAAACACTGACCGTCCACAACAAAACATGTCGATAATTTTTTTCTTTGCAGAAATCAACCGCCGTTTCCATAAGCTTATGCCCCAGTCCCCGGCCCCGTGTTTCAGGGTCAATAAGAAACCATCGAAGCTGTGCTGTTTCATCATCTACCTTGACAATAGCAATCATGCCTACAGCTTTTCCGTTTACTTCTGCAACCCACAGATTTTCTTTTTCTTTGTCAAAGATTTCTTGAAATTTATATACAGCTTCTGCAACATAGTCTCCAAAGGTATCATCAAATCCATATTCCACCTCGTATAAATCTCTATGCTTTCGAATGACCCATTCGATGTCTTCAGGTTGAAAGCCTCTGATACAGATAGGATAAAGACCTAATGACAACGCGTTTTCAATATATTTCATGGCATGAAGCAGCCGCCCTTGTTCGTCTTCTTTCAAATGTCTAATAATTTGCCTCACCTGTTGGTTCGACTTATCCTCAAGAGCAGCCAGTATCTCTTTACCCTTTGCTGTCAAATACAGAAAGTACGTACGTCCATCTGTTGGAGAATTTTCTTTGTAAATAAGTCCTTTCGTTTCAAAGCCCTTTAAAATCCTGCTAATGTACCCACGATCAATGTGCAGCTTATCAATTAATGTATTTGCTGTGCAGTCCTCCATTTTATCGATCTCAAAAAGAATGCGAACCTCCGTTAATGAGTAAGGACTATCCAGTATATGTTGATTTAACAATCCCAATATGTCTGTGTAGAAGCGATTAAACCGTCTGATTTCCAAGATCGTATCTTTACCTTTTGTTCCCATCCGATCACCTCTATATTCTATTTATTTAGCTTGCAAGCTTACCTTAAGTATATACAAATTAGTTGACTCAGTCAACTAATTTGTATGGTGATTTTTTTAATAAAAAAGAGCCAATGGATTTGCCTCCCTGACTCTATATACCTGCATCAATATTTTTTCCTAAAACATCTTCTTTGTCTTGATAAACCGCATGGGCATTGATTGACAGTGCATAGATAAACTCTCTACGACTGTTAATGTGATTTAAATACACTTCCGTAGGCGGAAAAAATCTTGGTCTTTCATAGATCATATGCTTATCTTCCATACGAAACTGTTCGGTATATCCTTTATTTTTCTCTTGGATATATCTTGCCCCATATCTCTCTCTTTTTATTTGGACCTCCTTGGAAATGGCATTGATTTTTTCAATCTTTCCAAAAGGCGAAAGAACACGATCTTTTATTATATTACTATACATGCAATCCACTTCCCCTCTACCGACTTTCTATTCCATAGACGCCAGTAAAATACCTGTTTGCATCACGAAGAATCGTTCGTCACAATCCGTTTGATATTGATATCTTTTGATAAAGTATACGTGTTTTGCATGTAATTTAGGGGACTAATTTAGGTAAATAGATTATATTTTGTCAATAATTATCATACGAAAAAAAGATCAAATCTCAAATCGCCATACAGCCCGACTCTGCAGATATGGATTTTATATCTGTATTCGAGATAAATGCCACGTTATTTTCACTTCTTTTCATTTTTCTTGGATATCTACGCCTCAGATTTTATGAAAAATTAAATAAAAATATGCAGATTAAACAAAATATACATTTGTAAATCTAGCTCAGTAAGAACGTTGAACCATATACGACAAGCAGGGAGCTGAAACAACCTACTGCTGCTCCAATAGCACAATCTGTTGGATAATGCAAGCCAAGATAAACCCGGGAAAATCCTACGATAATAGCCAGTGGCATTAGAAGAAATGTAAGGAGTATAGAATGCAAAGAGAAGGCGACAGCAACAGAAAAACTGGCTGTTGTATGCCCTGAAGGAAAGGAATAATCCATCAATGGATTCGGGAAGATACGTGTATTCGGAAGTGTAATATAAGGCCGCGGACGTAGATATCTCTTTTTCATTACACGAACTACCAAGTGACTGGCACAAAGAGAAAACAGGGCCTCTATGGCCCAAATGCGTGGAGTTCCATAAAGAGAAAAAACGAGAAGAAGCAAAGATACAAGGATAAATGCAGCTCCCCCTAAGTGTGTAAGCTTAGGGAGAACCATATCTAATACTCTGCACTGCAGTTGCTGATTTACAAAACTAAAGATTCTCACATCTTCTGAAGTTAACCAACCAAGCAAACGTTCCATCGTAGGAATTCCCCCTCGCTTTTTGATTCATTAGAGTTATAATGATATTTTTATTTCGTTTGTGAGAACCAGTACTTATTCGGCTTCCAGTCAAATTCATTCGAACATGCTCTGTTTGATTTTCATTAAAGCTCTAAGATAGTGCTGCATTTTTATGATAGAATGCAGTATATTCCCATACAAACCCTTTAAATACCTCTTCTTTTGTTTCGATGCCTAACAAATCGGTAGGCCTGATCATTTCAGGAGGACTTTGACTGTTCAGAACATTGCTTTTGATAAGCAGTTCTGAAACAAATTGAGAGCAAAAATAGTATTTTTTTCGTTTTACCGGAATGTTCATGCCTGCAGCAAACAATCCTAAAAAGTTATATTTGAAAGACTTATGAGATGCTAAAAATTTTGCTATCTCACGGACTAGAATGTCATACTGTTCTTCTGAAATTTTGACTCTATACACAACGCATTCACAGTCTCTATTCTTTTTGTAGACACCAGCCATAAAGCTTTCTTGTACAAATCCTCCTGAAAAAGGGTTATCAGGATTCACCCGTCCAAAGGAATACATCGTTCTCAGATCTTCATCAAGACTGATGGACACATGAACATATTTTGATTTCATAAATAGCTTTAAAACTTTTGACAGCCACGTCCCTGTTTTTGAAAAAACCAGATAAATATACATGCTGATTACACCGTTCTCTTACTCATACTTCCCACTCTTACGGCGATCCGTCCCTGTGAGGATAAGAAATAGAAACAACCCGGTACCTGCTAAGAAGAACATCATCAGCGAAGCAATGGCAATATATGTTTCACCGGTCTCAAAGCCTGCGGCTGCTGCTGTAAAAAATCCAAAGAGTAGTAGTCCTATTGACAAAGCATAGAGCGCAGCCCGGATTTTGTTCATTCCATATTTTTTATGGGTCTCTCTTGTTAGTACACTATAGGTTATTAATGCGCCACCTGCAACAATGAATATTCCAGAGCCTGTAACACTTACTGCATCTAAATTCATGAAATATGTCATCGCTACTGTGAATATTCCAAATAGTGCAAGCAGCACACCGGCAATAATTCCAGCTGTTGAGATACGTGCTGTCATGTTAGAATAAACCGACTGCTTCGCCGTATCCTGCCCAAGCTTACGCATATCGTCTACCAACCCCGTCAAATCACCCATTGAGATAACAGCCTCTTTGAAGGCCTGATCATCTTCCATGCCTCGAGATTTATAATCTGCAATTTTCTCTTTCATGTTCGTAGCAAGCTCTTCTTTTAAGTCAAATAGCTGTTGACTTGCTCCAACCCCGGAAAATAGGTTGTCTATATATGTTTTCACTTTACTATCTATTGGATTTTTGTTATTTAGCATCACCAAGACCTCCTTTTATCAATTTATCTAAAATTTCTTTTGCAAAATCCCAATCTTTCGTGTTTTGTTCGTAACGTTCTTTTCCTTCATCAGTGATACGATAATATTTTCGTCTACCGCCCTGGGTTTCATCACCCCAGTAGGAAATAATGTAACCTTCTTGCTCTAATCTGCGAAAAGCTGTATACAAAGTAGCTTCCTTTAGCTCATACTGATTACCGCTTAGCTCAATGATTTTTTTATAGATCTCATATCCGTAGCTGTCCCCTTGGCGAAGTATGTTTAAAATGATCGTGTCGGTATGGCCGCGGATAAGGTCTGTCGAAATTGTGGTACTCATAATCATCCACCTCCTTAATTATATTTTAAGCCATATTACTATGTCTGTCAAGGTACTTTGTTTAAAATAAAACGCCGTGAAATCCTTCAAATTTAAGTAGATCTTATTTTAAATGCGGTTTATAAAGAAGTGTTTTCGCTTTTTCATGTTCTATAGCTTTTTTCTTTAATTCATATTCCATCTGAATAACTGCAAGCTTTGCTTCTTTCAATTGCACATCCGTTGCTATCCCTACAGCATATTGCGCTTGAGTCAATTTAAGATTACGCTCTGCACTCCTTAGATTCACTTCCAAAAGCTCATAGGATTTTTCTAACTGCTGGATTTGGCTGTAACTGGTACGGATCGTTTCTTCCAGACTACGCTTCAATTCAGCCAGTTTATTCTTTTCTTGCTGTAGATTAATTTCTTTAACCTTATAGGATTCATCTCCAGAATTATACACATATAGTATCAAATCTAGTTTGGCACTTTCAATGGCCTTCTCTTGATTCCAAATGGATGGATTCCCACTCATAATCTTGTTGACAAGATAATCAATATCTCCATCCACTAAAAATTCGAAAACCACATGATCCTCAAAAGTATATTTTTCAGAATCATTGATACCTAATAAGCTTTCCAATTTTACATAGGCGGCTTCTATGGATTTCTCCAGCACTTCTTTTTCCTTAATCATTTTATCGTGAGCCTCTTGCTCTTTTTGTAGATCATATCTGCTGATCATCCCATTATTTTCTTTCGCCTTTGCAATCTGATATTCTGTCTCCCCGTTTTCTATTTGCAGCTTCATGACATCCATTTCCATTGACAATCTATGAATTTCATCCATCTGCGTTTTTACCTGAAAGGCAATATTCTCCTGTTTAATCTCTAACTCTTTTTTTGCTATCTCTAGGCTGGTATCACAGCTTTTTAGTCTTTTGAGAAGGTTCATATCACTGGCATCGTCTGTCTCATAGGAAAAACCTAGGTTATCTGACACTTGTTCTCTCTTTTCCTCAATCTTTTCTATTTCTACCAGCTGATTTTTATAATCATAACTTCGGGCTAAGGCCATTTTCGCCGCTTCTTTATAGGTTAATAGATTGATATCTCGATTTTCCTTCTCCTGGCTTTTTAAACTGTTATCTTTGTTATATTGCTGCAGCAAGCTTGTATGCGGATCTGCATAAACAGAATAAACATTGAACAGCAGGAAGACAGCAATCAACGAAACGATCTTCGATATTTTTTTCATTCTATCCAACTCCCTCACCTCTACTTTACTTCCACGATGCTGCCATCCTTCAAGCTTTCCTTTCCAACAACAATCACTTTATCTTCCTTGTTTAGTCCTTCTGTTACTTCTACATACTTTTCATCCGTAGTACCAACTTTAATATTCTTTCTATAGGCCTTTCCACTTTTTTCAACGAAAACATAGTCCATTCCATTTTCATTCATAATAGCATCCTTTGACACACCCAAAACGCCCTTATGGGAATTCAACATAATTTCAACGGTGGCAAACATACCCGGTTTCAATGTACCATCTGAATTCTTTACAGAAACCTTCACCGGATAGGTTTTGCTTTCCGAATTAGACACAGGCCCTACATGGGATATACTTCCCTCTAGTTTTTTTCCTCCGAGGGCATCTATTTTCATTGTTACTTTTTGTCCAGTCTTAATGATGCCAACATCCTTCTCCGCTACCCCTATTTCTACATACAAACTATCTATGCCTACCACTGTAAACAATCTACTTCCCGGCCCGATACTTTCTCCCACCAACACATTCTTTTCACTGATGATGCCGGAAATAGGAGATTTCACATTGGTATACGCCAGATTTTCACTGGCAAGGGTATAGTCACTTTCCATCAATTTCAACTGCTCTTTTTCCATATGAAGTTGGCTCTCAATATTTTCAAATTCCGATTGTGACAATGCTTGGCTTTCATACAGTACCTTCATACGCTCATAGGTTTTCTGCAGATTATCGTATTTAATTTTTTCTGCATTTAATCCTGCTGAAGCCTTATTGTATTGTAATTTAAAAAGGGTATCATCAATCTTACACAGCGTTTGTCCTTTGCTCACCTTCTGCCCCATATCTCCCACAACATCATTCACCATACCATTTACCTTTGCCGTAATCATGACTTCTTCCTGGGGAATCAACGTACCCGGCAAAGACAATACATCGTAAAAATCCATTACAGATACCGGTTCCACTCTTATATACGTTATTTCTTCTTCTTTAGTCTGCTTTTGTCCATTTTTTTCCTCTTCGATAGATGCTGCTGTATCGTCACCCTTAGCACAACCGGTAAAAATGACACTAATAACTAATAATAACATGAGAATTTTCTTCATTTTCATGACCTCCTTCAAGTTGGGTCCCTTTGTTCTTTTTCATTTGTTTGTTTACTTTCCGTTCCTCCAATATTGTATACAATACAGGTACTACCACCAATGTCAGCATGGTCGCTACAGATAGACCAAAAATCAGTGCATATCCCATGGGTGCGAAAAATGGCTGCTTCAACGAAATAGGAAGAATTCCTCCTGCCGTTGTAATGGTGGTAGCCATAACGGGCATAAATCTTGTCATTCCTGTTTCTTTTACTGCATCTTTGATATCATAGCCATTTTTACGTAAATAGTTTATATAATCCACCAGAACAATGGCATCATTCACCGCAATACCCACCAAAGCGACTATACCTACAAAGGATACAAAACCAAAGGTATTTCCTGTAATCAATAGTCCTGGCATCACTCCTATCATTGCCATTGGCACCGCTATGAGAATAATCATCGGCTGGGATAGTGAATTGAATTGTATCGCCAAGATCAGATATACAAGAATCGCTGCAACGGCCATATTTCTAAGCATATCACCGAAGCTTTCTTCCACATCCTCTTGCTCCCCACCGTATTGTATCGCAATGTCATCAGGAAGGGGATATGCCTTCACTTTCTGTTTGAATTGATTAACGATCTCAATCGCAGTGACATCAGCGTCAATATCAGACGAGATACTTACAAATCTTTTCAAATCTTCATGGCGTATGGCTGTCACGCTTTTGGTCTCTACAATTTCTGCTACCTGCGAGAAAGCAACGGTTTGACCAGATCTAGAAGTAAAATATATCTTTTCCAGATCCTCCACATTCTTTAATTTTTCTTTTGTCGTCCTAATGATTACATCAATTTCGTCCTGATTGTTTCTGAAGGTCGTTGCTTTCAGACCATGTATTGCATTACGGACCCCCATAGCTACGGTGATATCATCCAGACCAAACAACGCAGCTCTTTCCTTATTGACACGAATCTGCAGTTCAGGTGATCCGCTTTCCACATCGCTGCTTGCATCCCGAGTCCCCTTGATTTCTTTGAGGATTTCAAGGTAGTCAGCTGCCACAGTCTTCAAATTTTCCAGATTTTCACCCTTGATATTGATGGTTACAGGTCTACCGGAAGATGGTACGTCCTCCACCTGTGAAATCCGAATATCTCCACCAGGGATATTCTTAATCTTTTCTCTTAGAATCTCAACCAGTTCTATACTGGTTCTTTCTCGATCATCCGCATCATATAAATCTATGGCAATCCTTGCGATATTTGGTGTCCCGCCACCACTAACACTAACCTCTTCAGTAAGACTATCTGCTCCGGTGATTCCTACATTACTGATAAAGCTTTTTATTTCAGGATATCCAAACAATCTCTTTTCTACCTCTTCAGTAACCTTCGCGGTGGTTTCGAGGCTTGTTCCTACAGGTGTTTCAATATCAATATATAGTCTCGTTTCATCCTCAGGGGAGAACATTTCTACTTTTAAAATACCAAGTATCGGCAAAGCCATACTTGCCAGAAAGGCGACTAATGCAATGGAAACAACCATCCATCTCTTTGTTCTGCTGCAAACAATGTTATACAGCCTTTCACCATAGGTACGGATAATGAAGCGATCCTTATGGTCTTTCTTTTTACCAAATTGTTTTACTGCCATGCTTCCCGCAAATATGATTCCAAATATCAGAGAAAGCGTTCCGAATCCATAAAAGCCTCCTTCATTACTTTTGAAAGCATATAAGGAAAGGATAAATACGAGAAGTACCGAAGCTATTTTCCGTATGATTTCTGCAATAGGATGCTTCTTCACTATTTTACCAAGCTTGCGCTGCTTAAGTACAATAGAGCACAGCGCAGGGGTTATAGTAATCGCCACAACGAAGGATGCGCTAAGGGCAAATCCCACCGTCAGCGGAATTGGCTTAATCCAAGCACCCATGATACCTGGCGTTAATGCTAGAGGAAAAAAAGCCGCTAGAGTTGTCAATGTCGATGACATTACGGCCGGTGCAATCTGATTAACCCCTACCTCAGCCGCGGTTTTAGATGATAATCCCATAAGTCGTAATCGGTCAATATTCTCCATAATAACGATTCCATTATCCACTAACATCCCCACTGCCAAGATCAGAGAAAATAGTGTAATCTGGTTGAAGGTCATATGAAAGGTTTGCATTAGTCCAAAAGCAATCAATATGGACAAAGGAATAACAAAGGATACAATGATTGATTCTGAAAACCCTATAAATAGGAACAATACAATAATGACGAGCAGTAGTCCGGATATAGCGTTGTCTATAACTGCACCCAATTCATCTTTAACATAGACTGCCAAATCTCCGCTGACTTCTACCTGCAGGTTCTCCGGATATAAGGTTCCTTTTCCCTGTTCAATCAACGTATGTATCTTTGCACTTGTCTTGATGACATCTGCTTCTTTCTTCTTCTTTACGGAAATAGCTACAGATTTTTTCATGGAAGGCTTCTCTGTGTCTAGACCAGAAGCCGTCCTCGAATAGGATTCGGCATCTGCATAACCATCTTCTACTTGAGCAACATCTCTCAAGAATAGGGGACTTCCTCCCATGTGGGCAACAATAACATTTTCAAGTTCCTTAGGACTTCCAAATTCACCTACTGTACGGATATTGTAATTCTTATTATCTAATTCTATATCTCCTCCGGGTAAACTAACATTCGATCCGGCAATGGCATTCTTAATCTGATCCAATGACAGACTGTATACCGCCAACTTTTGGGGATCGACAATAATTTTTATCTCTCTTTCTAATCCCCCAATAATCTGAACATCGGAAATTTCATTCATTCGTTCAATTTCATCCTCGATGTTTTCTGCCATGTTCTTGAGGGTAACAAAATCATAATCACCACTCAAGTTAATAACCATAATGGGAGAATTGTTTGTTTCCATACTCTCCACTTGTGGTATCTCTGCCTCTTCAGGAAGATCCGATTGAACAGCCGACACTTTATCCCTCATCTTTTGAAGCATATTATCCATGTCTACGCCCTGCTCAAACTCAACAAAAATTGACGAATATCCATAGCCCGATGAAGAAGATATTTGTTTTACATCCTCCAATTCATCCAACTTTTTTTCTATTTTCTGCGTAATAAGTTTTTCTACTTCCTCTGGTGCAGCACCATTATAAATCGTCATCACATGTCCAAAGGGAAATATAACCTCTGGTTCAAGCTCTCTGGACATTTGACTGTAAGCACCTATACCCCAAATCAAAACGGCTGCTACAATTAAGATTAGAATGCGATATCTATCGATGAAAAAAGCTGCCCATTTTCCTAAGATATTTTTTTCTTCTTGCAGTTCTGGCATATCGAAGCCCTTGTTATTGTCGAACGCTTTCATACTTAACTCCCTTCTTTCTGCAATATCATATGATTATCTGTTCCCTTCAAAAGATATTTGATAAATCCATAGAAAATTAACTTCTATGCTTAGGTATTCTCATATCCGCAGCTGTCAATTTTGTGGCATATATAAAACGATGGCGTTGGTATGGTCACGGATAAGATTTATCTGATTTGTGGTACTCATAATTCCTCGCCTCCTTGAGTACATTTTAATTCACATTACTATGTCTGTCAAGGTACTATGTCAAAAATTTTTTGTTTCCCACAAAATCGATCCTAATATATCTCCGCCCTTACGAACGCTTTCTATCAGCTATACTTATTTTCAAGCCTGGCCTGCAGCTCTTTTGTACAGCATACATCAATTTACCCTTTTTATCCCTCCTCGTTCACTATGACCCGTTACAGATATACTTCATAACCAAAATATATACCCGAGCAGCGGATGAACATTTCTCAGCATTGTACATATTGTATTTTAGGACAAGGTATAAAGCTCAATAAACTTATAGTTACCGGGGAAGGGAGTGATTGAAATGTAGAACGAAAAAATGAATCTGTCGTTATTAATATAAAAGGAGAGATTGAAATGTCAAACCAAAAAAGCTTGAAATATGTGGAGGCTGTAATGGCTAGAATCGTCGCACCCGAAGAGCTTAAAGCCAGACTAAGAGCCGAACTAAACAGCTATATCACCGAAGCCTCCGAGCATGCGAGCATGGATGAAATTATGGATGAACTGGGTTATCCCGAAGAGCTTGCTGAAGAGCTGTCCCATAAATTAGTAAACGGAATGAATAAAGAACTAGATAGGATTTTTACGGAAGCTGATGAACAAGATGTGGTGTCCGCAAGGACGCCGGAAAGGCACTACAAAAAACCAGTTCCAATTCGGGATTGTCACAAGCATAAGCCTATAAAATACCGAGGTGAATATTCACGGGAAGAGAGTAATGTGAATATAAAACTTCTATATATTCCCCTTATTCAAATATCCTCAGGGGTCGAAAAGAAACATCTTTCTTGGACAGAAGAAGATTATGATTGTGATTAATTCGGAGCTCACGGAGCACCGACCGTTGACTTTCGTAAAATGTAAGATCTAAATAAGCGCCGGATACAATAGCTTAATCGTTATTGTATCTGGCGCTTTTCCATCTTTACCTATCTATCTATTTGATCTTAATACCAAATATTTTGCCTCCCCTAGAAGCGATAACCAATATGTCATTAAATACAGCCGGAGAACTCTCAATATTGACTCCTACATTGATTTGACTAAGGATTTCTCCTGTTTTACCCTCTAATAAAAATATCGTTCCCGTTGAGTCTCCTTGGATGATGTAGGATTTTCCTTCGCTATCATATATACTAACAGGCGACGACCATGCGTAGTTAGGCATCTCCCACCGCCAGACCTCTTCCCCGGTTTTTTTATCCAGCGCCAGCATAAGTCCTCCGTGGAATTTATTGTATCGTGCCAAGGTGAAAACCACCATATTCTCAATGTCATGCTTCCCAATAATATTTGTAGCAAACAAACCTGCATTGACAGGCTTTTCCCCTTGTAATGATATGCAGTGATATTCTTTTTCCCAAATCGTTTCACCAGTCAAACCATGGATCTTCCTTAAATGGGCATTCCCCTTCGTTCCTTGCTTATCTACCTCAGTACCTGTATAAACAAAAGGCGTGTCTTCTTCAACTTCAATCGTAATCGTGGCATCCGTATCATCGATCTTTTCCAGAACCCAAACTGGCTTCATCGTCGTTAGATCGACAGCCTGTATACTGCCGCCATTATCAGCAAAATAGGCAAAGTTTTTATATACAGCAACAGAATTCTCAATCCCCTGATAAGCATTGTCCTTCACTTTATATCGATATTTCATGACTTCCGGATTCATTTCAATATGCTTATTTTCTATATCCAAAGCAGTATTTAGCTTTATGTTATAAAATAGACCATTTTCTCCCCCCATGATTAGCGTATCCGTATTCCGGTTAATAACCGGCGCTCCGTCAAAGGCTCCCCATCCCCTATAGGCGAAGGGATCTATGCCTTTAATAAAAAATAGAAGCTTTCCATCAATCAAGCTAAAAATTCTGTAACCTATCTCTCCAGTTTCGGGAATACCTTGCCCTACATATAAAATAGGATAACCCCTAGGATCTAATGCTACGCTTCCTTTGATGGGATTCTTAATATCGATGGGATCTCTGGTTTGTTTTCCCGATTCCAACGCAAAGAAGTATATTTTTCCATCCAGAGAAGGACTCACTACTTCTACAAAATTCTCCTTTTCCTTGAATTCATCCTGGATATTCATGATTTTTCTGATCTCTTCCGGCCATTTTATAATAGATGGCTGTCCTGTCCAGCCTGCACCGCCACCCCAAGACCTGCTGCCCGTTTTAAACGCCCATAATATTTCTAATTTCTTTTCTTGTACATCTGCAATTCCGTAGCTGGCAGTATCCCTGAAATTGTTTCCTCGAAAGGATAATACCCCCTCCATATCAGAATACTCTTTAGGAAAAACTTGATCTACATTCCTGATACCTTCAATATTCGGCTCTACTTGGTAGCCCATATGAGACAGATCAAAATCGGCGGGGATAATCAGCTGCTTCTCTTCCTCCGCTGCAATCACAATTGCCCTTTTCTGATCTTCATATACTTTTTGTGCTACAGTCAGATACATGTCCTTATCTATACACCTATCACCGCCCATGGCCGATACGGCATCTCCTCTTTGATCCCTTGTCTGACCACCTCCACTAAGGATTGATACAACAATAAGTGTGAGATAAATCATTGCTGCCAGCTTATTCATCTTTACACCCTTCTCTCATATGTATTTTAGCCCGTTCCATCCAACAAAGGCTTTTTTATCTTCTGAAAGGACGTGCCTCTTCTTGTGCCTTTAATACACTATGAGAGAAATTTGGTTTTATGACAGTAAATACACGATTATGCGCAGCAGCAAGTTGAGATGAATTTTAAACTTGTACTTACATCTTCTAATTCAGTATAAATTTTCTATGTAAAAATCAACGTGTATAGTATCTTGACCTGAAAACACGACCAAGCCCTGTATAATCCGGCATTTTAATTGATATATTTTTTTAGTACATAATTTAAACTGACGACTTCACGCCGCATCTACCATACATTTCTAAAAAATGTAACTTAATTATACATATCACTTGTACGTACAATTTGATAATGATATAATAAAACTGGAATCGTTGTTCTACTTTGAACAGCATTTCACAAAAACAGATAAGCGGGTGTAAAACTTCATGTTGAATACTGAAAAACCAAAATATCAAAAGCTCAAGGATTATATTGTAGAAACCATTAAATCGGCTGAATTGACTCCTGGTGACAAAATCTATTCAGAAAATGAACTGGCTGAGAAGTTTGATATCAGCAGACATACTGTCAGGCAGGCTCTAGGAGAACTGGTTAGCGAAGGATGGCTCTATCGGGTACAAGGAAAGGGAACTTATGTAAACAGAAACCCTGACGAAAACCCGAAAAGCTCGAAAACCATAGCCGTTGTAACTACTTATTTAAACGACTATATCTTTCCTTCCATCATAAGGGGGATATACAGTGTCCTATCAGAGAATGGATATAATATCACCCTAGGTTGTACTTACAACCAACATGAAAAGGAACGATTATGTTTAGAAAATCTTCTCAATCAGAATATTGCAGGACTTATTGTGGAGCCCACGAAGAGTGCACTGCCCAATCCGAATATCGATATCTATAAAAAATTAAGCAAATTAAATGTCCCCACGCTTTTCATACACGGATCCTATAAAGACCTTGAATATTCTTATATTGTAGAGGACGACGAAGAATCCGGATATATAGCTACAAAGCATTTAATTGACCAAGGCCATGAACAGATCGCCGCTATTTTTAAGATAGATGATATTCAAGGGCATCACAGATTTTCCGGTTTCCAGAAAGCTCATCTGGAAGCTGACCTGCATATCACCGACTCAAGAATTTTATGGTTCGGTACCGACGATATGGACGTAAAGCTCAATGCTGAGTCTGCTCACCTTCATCAGCTTCTGTCACAGTGTACGGCCATCGTTTGCTATAATGATGAAATTGCACTAAAAATGATGGATGCACTAAAACTAAAGGGGTTGCAGGTCCCCGAAGATATATCTCTCGTAAGCTTTGATGATTCCCAACTTGCATCAGCATATGATACTAAGCTTACTACCGTTGCTCATCCCAAGGAAAAGCTGGGAGAAGAATCTGCCAAGGCAATCATCAACATGGTCGAGAGAGTACAGGATTATTATGATGTGAAAATGGTCCCGGAATTAATTGTACGAGGAAGTACAAGAAAAATAGATAGGGGGATGCACAAAAATGAGTAAAAAGTACACAATCGGCATTGATTATGGTACCCAATCAGGAAGAGCCGTACTTGTTGAGGTGGCTACCGGAAAGGAAGTGGCTACCGCTGTGAAAGAATACCCTCACGGCGTCATGGACGAGTACTTGCCTGATGGAAAAACGAAGCTGGCCCATGACTGGGCACTCCAGCACCCACAGGATTATCTGGATGTATTGCATGAAACAATCCCAGCTATATTGAAGGAAGCAGATGTCAGCCCGGAAGATGTCATTGGTCTGGGCATCGATTTTACTGCATGTACCATGCTTCCCACCGATAGCGGAGGAAAACCCCTTTGCTTTTATGATGACTATCAGTCAAATCCTCATGCTTATGTGAAGCTGTGGAAACATCACGCTGCACAGGATGAAGCAAACAAGCTCAACCGCATAGCAAAAGAAAGAGACGAGGCGTTCTTAAAACTTTACGGCGGAAAAATTTCATCTGAATGGTTGATCCCAAAAATCTGGCAGATCCTTGATGAAGCGCCTGATATTTATGATCGGGCTGATAGATTTATGGAAGCCACCGATTGGGTGATCATGCAGCTTACGGGAGAAGAGAAGCGAAACAGTTGTACTGCCGGATATAAGGCCATATGGCATAAACAAAACGGCTATCCTTCTAAGGAATTCTTCAAAGCATTGGATCCAAGGCTCGAAAACCTGGTAGAAGAAAAGTTAAGTACCGATATCCATTCTATAGGAGCAAAGGCTGGAGAGATTACAGAAAAAGCCGCTGCCCTTACCGGATTAAACGTTGGCACTGCTGTAGCCGTTGCAAACGTGGATGCTCACGTGGCCGTTCCTGCCGTGGGAATCACAGAAGAAGGAAAGATGCTCATGATTATGGGTACGTCTACCTGCCACATTCTCCTAGGAACAGAAGAAAAGATGGTACCCGGTATGTGTGGTGTTGTAGAAGATGGCGTTATACCCGGATATCTTGGCTATGAAGCAGGCCAATCCTGCGTAGGAGACCATTTTGAATGGTTTGTAGAAAACTGTGTGCCTGCCCACTATGTTAAGGAAGCAGAGGAAAAAGGCGCAAATATTCATGCACTGCTCACAGAAAAAGCCGGCAAACTCGCCGTGGGCGAAAGCGGACTCATCGCCCTTGACTGGTGGAACGGCAATCGTTCCGTACTGGTGGACGTCGATCTTACCGGAATGATTGTGGGATGCACATTGCTGACAAAACCTGAAGAAATCTACAGAGCATTGATCGAAGCCACTGCATATGGTACAAGAATGATCATTGACACCTTTAGAGAAAACGGTGTCCCGATACATGAGCTTTATGCCGCCGGTGGAATCGCCGAAAAGAATAAGCTGATGATGCAGATTTATTCCGATGTAACAAATATGGAGATTAGAATCTCTGCTTCTCCACAGGCTCCTGCCCTTGGTTCTGCCATGTTCGGAGCCCTGGCAGCAGGTAAGGAAAAAGGTGGATATGATTCCATCGTTGAAGCAGCTAAATATATGTCCAAGGTAAAGGAAGAATACTTTAAACCAATACCCGAAAATGTTGAAGTATATAATAAGCTTTATGCTGAATTCAAAATTTTACACGATTACTTTGGCCGCGGCCCCAACGATGTTATGAAAAGACTGAAAAAAATTAAAGCAGAAGCTAAGTAGAGGACCAAAGCTAGAAAGGAGTACTTAAAATGTTGAAGGATCTTAAGGGAAAAGTGCTGGAGGCAAATCTGGAGCTCCCGAAAAAGGGTCTGGTAACCTATACCTGGGGAAATGTCAGCGGTATTGACCGGGAAAACAATCTTGTGGTCATAAAGCCCAGCGGCGTACCCTACGAAGAACTTAAGTTAGAGCATCTTGTTGTGGTAGACCTTGAAGGAAACGTCGTAGAAGGAAACCTTAAACCCTCCTCCGACACACCTACCCATCTGATTATCTATAAAAACTTTCAAGATGTTCACGGCGTTGTTCATACCCACTCAAGATGGGCAACCATATGGGCGCAGGCTGGAAAACCCATACCGGCACTGGGAACCACCCACGCAGACTATTTCTACGGCCAAGTCCCATGTACCAGAAAGATGACGGACCAGGAAATAAAGGGGGCGTACGAAAAAGAAACCGGAAATGTCATTGTTGAAACCTTTGAGAGACTAAACCCCATTTACGTCCCAGGCATCATCGTAAATAATCACGGACCTTTTACTTGGGGTAAGGATGCTCATGACGCAGTGCATAATGCGGTGGTCCTTGAAGAAGTGGCCATGATGGCATACCATACATGTTCTTTGTCCCCGGATATCAACCCTATTCATCAAACATTGCTTGATAAGCACTTTTTAAGAAAGCATGGTGACAATGCTTATTACGGCCAAAAGCTATAATATTAATTAGGAGGAACCAATCATGTTACAGTTAAAACCTTATGAATTTTGGTTCGTTACTGGAAGTCAACATCTTTACGGACCTGAAACACTCAAACAAGTTGCTGAGAATTCTGGAAAAATAGCAGAATACCTGGATCATCATGCTTCTACTCCTTTCAAGGTTGTCTTTAAGCCTGTTTTAACAACACCGGATGCCATCCGTAAGCTGTGCATGGAAGCAAATTCAGATGATCATTGTGCCGGTATCATAACCTGGATGCACACTTTTTCTCCTGCAAAAATGTGGATTACCGGCCTTTCCGAGCTTCGCAAACCACTATTACACCTTCATACACAATTTAACCGGGATATACCTTGGGACAGTATCGATATGGACTTTATGAATCTGAACCAAGCAGCCCACGGTGACCGTGAATATGGCTTTATCGGCGCAAGAATGAGAATCTCTCGTAAAGTAGTCGTTGGATATTGGCAGGACCCTGAAGTGCTCAACCGTATCGGCGTCTGGATGGGCGCTGCCGTTGCTTTCACAGAGGGCCGCAGCTTGAAGGTAGCCCGCTTTGGAGATAATATGCGAGAAGTTTCCGTAACGGAAGGGGATAAGGTAGAAGCTCAAATCAAATTCGGATGGTCCGTTAACGGATATGGTATCGGAGATCTTGTACAGCGCATTAACAATATTTCAGAGGCTGAAGTTGACAAGTTGATGGATCTTTACGCTGAGCTTTATGCGTTCGCTCCGGAAGCACAAGTACCAGGAGCTGCAAGAGATGCCGTACGTGAACAAGCCCGCATAGAACTGGGTATGAGAGCATTCTTAGAGGAAGGTAATTTCAGTGCTTTCACCACAACCTTTGAGGATCTTCATGGAATAAAACAGCTTCCTGGTTTGGCAGTACAGCGTCTCATGGCAGACGGTTATGGTTTTGGAGGCGAAGGAGACTGGAAAACCGCTGCATTGGTCCGTATCATGAAAATCATGGCTTCCGGAAAAGGCACCTCTTTCATGGAAGACTATACCTATCATTTTGAACCGGATAACGAGATGGTTCTTGGCGCCCACATGCTGGAAGTATGTCCTTCCATCGCAGCAACAAAGCCAAGAATTGAAGTTCATCCCCTTGGCATCGGCGGAAAAGCTGCTCCAGCCCGTCTGGTATTCGATGGCGGTGAAGGTACTGCCGTATGTGCATCCTTAGTAGATATGGGTGAACGATTCCGTTTAATCGTCAATGACGTTGAGGCTGTAAAAGTAGAGAAAGCCATGCCAAAGCTTCCCGTAGCCCGTATTTTGTGGAAGCCTCTTCCATCCCTTAAAGATTCTGCAGAATCATGGATATTGGCTGGAGGCGCCCATCATACCGGTTTCTCATTTGTTGTCACTGCCGAGCATTTGATTGATTGGGCTGAAATGGCGGGTATTGAGTTCTTATGGATCAACAAAGACACAAATCCCCTTGCTTTCCGCAATGAAATCCGATGGAATGATTTAGCTTGGAAGCTTCGCTAATCTAATTCTTAAATATCTCATCACAACAAAATAAGCTAGGAAACTCGCTATCGAGTTTCCTAGCTTATTTTGTTACTCTATCCATTCAATGAGGGAGGAATGATTTGCAATGTTTGGTTGTTTCATATACAGATTTATAGATGTACAACTGAGAAACTTAACCAATCGGAATGGTCACTAACCATTCCCTATAAGGCAAAATATCGTAGGGAACGGTTAGTAACCGTTCCGCAAATATTACCTTTCTCAATCACATCCCTATACGCTTAAGCATCTTTAGATTTTGTATAAATATCAAAACCTACCGCAAGCAGTAATACCAATCCTTTTATTGCCTGCTGCCAGTCGATCCCTAATCCGATTAATGACATACCATTATTCATGACACCCATAACAAGACCACCGATAATGGCACCCAGAACGGTACCGATTCCTCCAGTGGATGACGCTCCACCAATGAAAGAAGCAGCAATTGCATCCAACTCAAAGTTAACACCGGCCTTTGGCGTAGCTGCATTTAATCTAGCGGCAAAAACAAGTCCTGAAAGGGCTGCCAAAACACCCATATTTACATAAACCCAGAAGGTAACACGCTTTGTTTTTATTCCTGATAATTTTGCTGCCTTTTCATTTCCACCTAACGCATAAATATGTCGCCCGGCAACGGTCTTATTGGTAACAAACGTATAAATAATAACGAGAGCAAATAATAATATTAAAACATTTGGAATACCTTTGTATTGCGCAAGAGCGTAGGTAAACAGATTGATAGCACCAACAATCGCTGCTATTTTTGCGATGAATAAGCCTTGGGACATCACCTCGAAATTATATTTTCTTTGTGTTTTTCTATTGCTTACTTCAAATGCAATATAAACGATGGAGAAAATGATTCCCACCACATAGGTTGTAATGTGGCTGGATGTCCCCCCAAAGAAATCCGGAATAAATCCTGAGCTTATTTTTTGAAAAGCTTCAGGGAACGGAGAAAGAGACATTCCCTTCAAAGTAACCATTGTTAAGCCCCTGAATATAAGCATACCGCCAAGGGTAACAATAAATGCGGGGATTCTAACATATGCAATCCAGAATCCTTGCCAAGCCCCTATAAGGGCGCCGATTAACAATGAGATGATCACTGCAAACATAAACGGCATATCATAGGTTACCATGAGTGTGGCAGAAACAGCACCGATAAAGGCAGCTACCGAGCCTACGGATAGATCAATATTACCGGAAACGATAACCAATAACATACCTATTGCCAACACTAATATATAACTGTTTTGTAATATCAAGTTCGTAATATTTAATGGCTTCAGCAAAAGACCATCCGTTAAAACTTGAAATAATAACATGATTGATACTAATGCAATAAGCATACCGTATTGTCTGACGTTATTCTTTAACATATTTTTTAAAGTTTCCATTGCTGTTCCCCCTACTTCTGGTTAATAACAAACTTCATAATTTTTTCTTGAGATGCTTCCTTGCCGCTTAATTCTCCGGTAATTTTTCCTTCATTCATAACATAAATTCGATCACACATCCCCAGTATTTCGGGTAACTCTGAAGAGATAATCAATACTCCCTTGCCTTCCATAGCCAGCTGATTAATAATGGTGTAGATTTCATATTTGGCACCTACATCGATACCACGGGTAGGTTCATCCAGTATCAATATATCCGGTTCTGTAAACATCCATTTGCTTAGAACAACTTTTTGTTGGTTTCCACCACTTAAATTCACTGTTTTTTGCAAAATGCCGGAACTTTTTATATTTAATTTTTTACGGTACTCTTCTGCTTTCACGATTTCTTCATTTTCATTTACGACATAACGCTTGGATATCTTGAAAAGATCTGCTAATGTTGTGTTTCTTTTAATATCGTCGATTAGAATTAACCCATAATTTTTTCTATCTTCCGTAACATATGCAATACCATGATCAATGGCCTTATTTACATTATTCAGATGTATCTCTTTATTATCCTTATATAACTGCCCACTAATTTTCTTCCCGTATGACTTGCCAAAAATACTCATGGCAAGCTCTGTTCTACCTGAACCCATCAAGCCGGCGATACCTACGATTTCGCCTTTCTTGATGTGAAAATTGACATTATCAATAATTTTGCGACCCTCATGCAGTGGATGATATACATTCCAATTCTTTACCTCAAATATGATATCGCCAATCTTTGGGTCCCTTTTTGGATAACGATGTGTTAAATCTCTTCCTACCATACCTTTGATGATTCTATCTTCCGTTATCTGATCTTTTTCCATATCCAGTGTCTCGATGGTTTTTCCATCTCGTAGAATGGTGATGGAATCAGCAACTTTAGAAACCTCATTTAATTTATGAGAAATAAGAATAGATGATATTCCTTGATTCTTTAATTCCAGCAGTAGATTTAATAGATTCTCACTATCATTTTCATTTAATGCAGCAGTAGGCTCATCTAAAATCAATAGTTTAACTTTCTTAGCCAGGGCTTTGGCAATCTCCACTAATTGTTGTTTACCCACGCCAATATTTGTAATAAGCGTATTTGGTGATTCATTTAATCCCACTTTTTTAAGCAGCTCCCTGGTATTCGTAATGGTAGCATTCCAATCGATAATACCCTTCTGTGCTTGTTCGTTTCCTAAGAATATATTTTCAGCTATTGACAAATACGGTATCAGAGCCAGTTCCTGATGAATAATGACGATTCCTAAGTTTTCGCTCTGTTTTATGTCCTTGAACATACATACTTCGCCTTGAAATAGAATATTTCCGTCATAAGTTCCGTATGGGTACACACCACTTAAAACTTTCATTAAAGTTGATTTCCCCGCACCGTTTTCACCAACCAGTGCATGAATTTCTCCTTGTTTAACCTGCAAATTCACATTATCAAGTGCCTTAACGCCTGGAAATGTTTTGCTAATATTCTTCATCTCTAATATGAAATCCGGCATATACTCACCTACTCCTCACCTGTAATAAATAGTTTAGTGATGATCATGATCACCACTAAACTATTTAAGTCATAACAATTTGAAATTATTTACTAAGCTGTTCTTTTGTATAGTAGCCACTGCCTACTAATACGTCTTCATAGTTTGTGACGTCAACAGAGATTGGCTCTAGCAGATATGAAGGGACAACTTTAACACCATTATCATATGTTTTTGTATCATTAACCGGTGCTTCTTTACCGCTTAAAACAGCATCTACCATAGCAACGGCTTTTTTCGCTAATTCTCTCGTATCTTTAAATACTGTATGTGTTTGTTCGCCGGCAATAATTGATTTAACAGAAGGAAGTTCAGCATCTTGTCCGGTAACAATAGGCATTGGTTGATCCGCTGTTCCATATCCTACACCTTTTAAGGAAGATAGGATACCAATACTAATACCGTCATAAGGTGATAATACTGCATCGATTTTCTCAGTTGCATAATTCGCACTTAACAGATTATCCATTCTTGTTTGTGCTGTAGCACCATCCCATCTTAATGTGGCTACTTTATCCATTCCCATTTGTCCACTTTTTACAACTAATTGTTTTGAATCAATGTAAGGTTGTAAAACAGACATAGCACCATCATAGAAGAAGTAAGCATTATTATCATCAGGTGATCCTCCAAATAACTCGATGTTGAAAGGACCTTTACCTTCTTTTAAGCCCAATTTTTCTACGATGTATGACCCCTGTTGAACACCTACTTTAAAATTATCGAATGTTGCATAATAATCTACATATTCACTCTTTTTAATTAAACGGTCATAAGCAATAACGGGGATATTGGCATCATGGGCTTTATTTAAAACGTCTGTCAATGATTCCCCATCAATGGATGCAATAACTAATGCACTAACACCTTTTGTAATCATATTTTCAATTTGCGCTAATTGATTTTCAACGACGTCTTCCGCATACTGTAAATCTGTGGCATAGCCTAACTTTTCAAATTCTTTAACCATGTTGTTACCGTCATCGATCCATCTTTGTGATGACTTTGTAGGCATTGCAATTCCTACTATTTTCTTTCCTTCCGCTGGAGCTGCATCCCCGGAAGCATTTTGATCTGTTCCTTTCGCTCCACAGGCTGCCAAACCAAATACGAGTACAACCGCAAGTAATAATGATAATAGTTTTTTCATTGCCTTTCCCCTCTCCTTTTTGGTAAATTTAAAGTAAGGAAACGTTTTCTGTACGTTATCCTCAGTATAACAAATGTTTAGTAATTTTTCAACTATTTTTGTACTAAATTTAGTGAATATTTTTAACAACATCTTGTTTTTTTCCTATTTTTTTAGTAAAATTGTTGTATGAGGCATAATATTAATCAAAAGGATGGTAATCAATGGCAACCATAAAAGATATTTCTAAAATAGCTGGAGTCTCTCCTTCAACCATATCACGGGTATTAAACCACGATGAAACAATCAACGTCTCCAATGAAACGAAGCGAAGAATATTTGAAGCTGCTGAAAAGCTATCTTATACCAAGCATATTAAGGCGAAAAAAGACGTGGAAACTGTATTGAATTTTGGTTTGATTCATTGGTATAACGAATATCAGGAGATCAATGACCCTTATTTTATTTCTATCCGTATGGGAATAGAAGATGAATGCAAAAGTAATAACATTAATTTGGTTAGAATATATAACGATGAAATGCAGGATGAGAATCTAACGAATAACACCTTTGACGGATTGATCATCCTAGGTAAGTTTGATACTGATCGCATCAATGATTTTAAACAGTACTGCGACAATATTGTATTTGTCCATTCTAACAATCCTAAATTTAAGTATGATTCGGTACAGGCAGACTTCAGAGAGTTAACAAACGATGTCATAAAATATCTTTTGTCCGCGGGACATGAAAAAATAGGCTTTATTGGCGGCAGAGAAGAAATTCCCAGAAATCACGAAAAAATAATCGACTATCGTGAAACACAGTTTGAGAATCACTTGAAAAGAATCGGTCTTTACAGACCTGAATATGTAAAGATCGGGAACTTTAGCCATAAGGATGGCTATGAACTCATGAAAGAATTAATTGAAGAAAATAGAGATGATTTACCTACAGCGGCCTTCATTGCCAGTGACTCCATGGCCATCGGCGCAATAAGGGCGATTAATGAAGCTGGACTGGAAATTCCAAAGGATATCTCCATATTTGGCTGTAATGATATACCAACCTCCCAGTATACATCACCTGCTTTATCAACCGTAAAGATCTATACAGAATTTATGGGACAAACTGCTATTAAACTATTATTAGAACAGATCAACGGCACAAGACAGCATTTCATCAGAGTAACCGTACCCCATGAATTGATATTCAGAGAATCTGTAAGAGAACTTTTGTTTTGTAAAGAAACTGCAAGTCTGTGAATAGGCATAAGAAAAAACTCCTTTCCAATGATTATTAACGAATAATGTAGGAAAGGAGTTTTGTATTTTCATCCCCATTTACGTCTCAGAATTGTCCTTATTTTCCCAATATACTAATTATTAAAAAACGTAGATCTATATGGTAAGATATAGATACACTAAATTTCTAGGGGGATTAGAAACGATGTACCTGAAATTTTTACCTATGGAATTTATTATTAATTTTTTTGAAGGTATTTTTGTTTTTTGCTTTTTATATATTCTAAGCGGAAAGCATGAAAATATCAAAAATCATCCATATAAACTTGTTGTTTACGGCTTCTTTTATTCCATCATTGTCATGAATATTGCCTCTATATTTACAAAAGGGATACATACTTTCATTGTTATCATTACCATAAGCTTAATTTTTAGCATTTCAAGTAAAGTCAGTGTTTATATTTCCTTTCTGTCCATGTCTATGACAACCATTGCAATCGGTCTCTCTGAAACATTTTTCTTGATAGTTTACATGCACCTATTTAAAATAGACATATATGAAATGGTCAACGTCCCAGGGTATGAAGTACAGGAATTTTTGTTGGCATTACTCATCAAGCTTATTGTATTAATCATTCCTTTCTACATATTATATAGCAAAAAGATAAAGATTGATTTATCAAAACACGAGGATTCTCCCCTGATCTTTGTAACCACGCAGTTATTGGCGCTGACTATTTTTACCGTTATTGCTGCAAATAGAACTTCTCATGCCTCATACTATATTATGCTGGGCATTCTATATATCATATTTGCCGTTTTAGGTGTTATCAACTTCAAAGAAAAAGTAAATATGCTATTGCTTAAACAAAACTATAAAATACAGCAAGAGCAAGTGAGAAATATGGAGGATGCTATCAGTATTATTCGAAAAGAAAAGCATGATTCTGCTAATCATCTAAACACAATCTTCGCAATGTGTATGCTTAGAAATGAGGATTCTCTAGATAAAATAGAAGAATATATAAGGAAACTAACAAACAACTCAGATTTCTATTGCAAAGTAGCAGAAACCGGCATCAATGCCATTGATGGTCTGCTAGCAGTGAAAAATAACTATGCACTTGAACACAACATTTACCTTGAAATCAATATAGAAAGCCCATTCACTTATACCAAAATAGATCCTGTAGACTTGAGCAGCATCATTGGAAATCTAATCGATAATGGATTTGAAGCAGTAAAAGAATTGACAAACCTAGAAGATAAAAAAGTCGTATCCCTGTTAACCTATATAGAAGATAATGTCTTTTATGTATCCATATCGAACGATGGCCCAAAAATCCCCGAAGAAAAGTTAGAAACAATTTTCCAAAAAGGATATTCAACGAAGGCATCTACCAAAGGAGATCATGGATACGGATTATATATTACAAAGCAGTTGGCGCTGCAAAATGATGCATCTATTAGTGTTACCAGTACAGAATATGAGACAGAATTTATTGTAAAATTGCCTCTTAGAAATCTGGAAATCATAACTACGGAGAACATAGATTTAAAAAAGGGAGCATAATCAAAACGCTTTCTTTCTACCCTATTTCGTCTCAATAAAAATTTTTATTGAACAGATTGTTTAGAATATATATGATTGAAAGAGAAGCATAGAAAGCTAAATCATAGATTCTATTTGGAGTGATATCATGAAAATAGGGCAGTTAGCTAAGAAATTCAATATCTCTGTAGATAATATAAGATATTATATTCAAATTGGCCTAATCATACCTGAAAAAAAGCAAAAACAATTTTATTTTGGAAAGAAAAGTATAGAAGAAATTGAGCTTATCCTAAGGCTAAAGGAACTACATTTTACTTTGAAAGAAATTCATCAAATACTATCCGTGAGAAGGATATCCAATTTAGTTGACGAACAGGATATTATGGATATAATCAATATTTACGAGAGTAAAAAAGTCCAGTTACATGTGGAAAAAGCAAATATTGAACAGGTGATCCTGGAAATCGATAGGGAATTGGAAAATATATCAAGTCATAAAGTGAGAGAATATGAAAAAACTGGGGTTCCGTTAAACTTCATTTCATATTTATATTGTCCTAATTGTGATATCCCTTTATCTTTAAAAAATGTTGAAATGAATTATAGATATATTTTTGAAGGCGATTTGCTATGTGGATGTGGCTACCATGCCACAATCAAAGATGGGATCATCATAACAAAGAATAGAAGCATAAATCCATATGACAAGCCTGATCTAGAAAGAGAGCTATATAAAGATATACCCGCTTCTTTAATTAGTTTATTTCAAAGATCCTATAATTGGATGCTTGAAAAATTGAAAGCTCTAGACCTGAAAAATAAGATTGTCTTAGAAACCCATATAAACGCTTACTTTTTTATTCATAATCATATAAAGGAAATGGAAAAAGATGCGTTATACATTGTGATAGACAAATTTCCAGAAATGTTAGCAATGTATAAGCGGAAAATTGAACGCTTGAATTTAGGATCTAATATACTCTATATTGCTGACAACAGTACAAGCTATCCAATAAAAAAAGGAAGTATTGATCTGTTTATCGATTATTTCGGTACAAATGAACACTGCATATACAATCATTCCTATTTGCTTTCAGATATAAAAAGCTTTTTCAGCAGCCAAGCTGCAGTTATTGGTACTTTCTTTTACTTTGACCCTTTTTCAGCCTCTATAAGAAACTTATGCAATAGGTACCCTGAAGCTTATCGTCATAACTTTGATATAAAATATTACAAAAACTCACTATCAGAGGCTGGTTTTATTATTGATGATGACGAGGCTATTGGATATATAATAGATTCTGGAGACAATCGTGCATTTAGCTTTCACAAAGAAGGTGAGCGGATGTACCTCTATTCATTTGATGCAAAAAGAAAAGTATAGCCGGATATTCTGCAGCCGGCTATATTTATGGGTTTCAACAGATGAACAAACTAGTATAAATTGCCTATTTCTGCTTCTACTGCTTCTACGATATGATTCTCATCAATGAGCACAGCAGCTTTGTTGATATCCTGATACATAATACGATCTTCAACCAGTTTTTTTACCGTTTCCCGCAATTTATCATACGCAACTTTTGTCCCTCTCCCCAGTTGTTTTTCTTCGGCTTCAAAGTCAATGGCTTGTACCGCTGCCAATAATTCGATTGCAATAACCCTGCTTGCATTATAGTAAATTTCTCTGGCCTTTCTTGCCGCAATCGTTCCCATACTGACATGGTCTTCTTGATTTGCTGATGACGGAATAGAGTCTACACTGGCCGGATGTGCCAGGACTTTGTTTTCTGATACCAATGCTGCAGCTGCGTATTGTGCAATCATAAATCCCGAATGCAATCCGCCCTTTTCCGTTAAGAAGGCTGGAAGTCCACTAAGCTGTGGATTTACCAATCTTTCAATTCTTCTTTCCGCTATATTTGCCAATTCTGCAATGGCGATTCCTAGGAAGTCAAAAGCCAATGCCATCGGTTGTCCATGGAAGTTGCCTCCGGAGATTGCATGATGATCATCTGCAAAAATAATTGGATTGTCTGTTACTGCATTGATTTCAATGTTTATTTTTTCCAAGACATATTGAATAGTATCTTTACTTGCACCATGGACTTGGGGGATACATCTCAGTGAATACGGGTCTTGTACCCTCAACGTGCCTTGCCTTGTTGTTCTTTCGCTTCCTTCAAGCAAAAGGAGCAAATTTTCTGCCGTATGAATCTGTCCTAAATGTGGTCTTACATCATGTACTCTTGAATCAAAAGCATCGGTTATTCCCCTTAATGCTTCAATGGTCAGTGCTGCAGTAATATCGGATAATTTGGAAAGATTGATAGCATCATAAACTGTTAGCAGGCCTACGGCGGTTAGGACCTGTGTTCCATTAATTAATGCTAACCCTTCTTTAGACGTTAATTCTACGGGCTCAATCCCTGCTTTTGCCATAGCATCTTTCCCTGACATCAGCTCTCCCTTGTAATAGGCTTCTCCTTCACCAATCAAAACCAAAACCATATGTGCCAAAGGTGCCAAATCACCACTTGCTCCAAGAGAACCTTTTTCCGGAATTGCAGGATGTACGCCGCGATTGATCATTGCAATGAGTGTGTTTAATGTTTCAAGCCGAATTCCAGAATAGCCTTTTGCCAAGGCATTCGCTCTTAAAAGCATAATTGCCCTAACAACATCCTCCGGAAAATGTTTGCCCACGCCACATGCATGACTAATGATTAAATTTCTTTGTAATTCTTTTGCTTCGTTTTTTGAGATTAGAATATCGCTGAATTTTCCAAAGCCGGTAGTAATTCCATATACAACTTTCTCTTCTTCAACAAGCTTATCCACATAGGCTCTTGATTTTTTTACTTTTTTGATTGCTTCATCAGATAACTGGATCAAGGCATTTTTTCTGGCCACATTCATTACATCATTTATTGTTAAACTATTTCCATCGATACAAATTGTTTTCATCCTCATTCCTCCTATAATCGTGTAATTAAACCTTCAAATCATCGTTCATAACACGTTAATGATTCTTTATATTTAACTATACAAAGTAAAGATAACTTAATGTCAATAGCCGTATTAAAAGGATTTTGAAGGAAAAATGGAGTTAACTCCATTTTTATGATGAAAACTGTTAGAAATAGCACATTGTCGATGTGCTATTTTCATTTTTTTGCATGAAAAATTTACATTCATCATGCTTCGTATAAAGCATAAGATATTAGCTTACATTATAAATATAAGGTAGAAATATTTCTAATGGCAAATCGCGTAGAATAAAGTTCAATTCTTATAAACGAGGTGATAAAATTGTCAAAAAGAATGAAAGTAAATCTCGCAATTCTCTTAGTCGCAGCAATTACTTGTAGTTTTGCATCCTTTTCAGATGAAATCATAAAAACATTGAAGCTAAGTGTCTACAAAGAAGATGTCCATCTTGTTTTAGATGCTTTAAACGAAAAGGTGCTGCCAAAGCATTTCCGAAAAATATCTGATACTCTCATCATCAAAGACAATTTGCCGTTAAACCAGACAGGCCTGCGTACTTTAGATATTTCCGGCAGCCATCAGTTTTCCGAAGAGGGCCTTAAGCTTATTAAAGAATCTATAGGAAAAAACATACCAATAACGGTCGTTGATTTAAGACAGGAATCCCATGGCTTTATTAACGGTACTGCGGTGAGTTGGGCCAACGAAAAAAATGATGCAAATATAGGTCTGACGAAACAACAAGTTTTACGTGATGAAACGAAAAAGCTGAAGAGCATTCCTTTGAATAAGCCTATCAGCTTTTATAATCATCCGAAAGTAAAAATAACACCAACCAAGGTTCAAAACGAAAAAGAAGTGGCTGAAGCTCAGTCCATGTCATATGTTCGAATTCCGGTTACAGATGGTAAACTGCCCACCGATGATATGGTTGATTTTTTTGTGAAATTTGTACGGTCACAGCCTCAAAATACCTGGCTGCATTTTCACTGTAGAGAAGGTATCGGAAGAACGACTACCTTCATGATTATGTATGATATGATGAAAAATGCTAAGACAGTCCCTGCCGATGACATTATAAAGAGACAGGTATTATTGGCAGATCTGACCCCACATAGTGTGGAAAGTTTCTATTCTGAAAAAAGAATACATTTTTTAAAAAGCTTTTATAAATATTGTGCAGAAAACAAAGATGGTTTCAAAACCAAGTGGTCTCAATGGAACGAGACGGATTCTCTTGGTTATATTAAAAACACGAAGAAGCCCACCCACCTTTATGTCATATCTCAGGATCATATGACTTCTTACGAAAGGACAATGGTGGCTACCCTCCAAGGTTTGACTGCTAATTATTCTGAGTCGCAGATTTATACATTGAGTTCATCACATCCGGATTATGAGATATGGCTTAAAGATTTAAAAGATAATTATGGCGTTAGCTATGAAATCGTAACTGATCTGTGAAAGCTATTAGCTATTTACAAGGATTATGTAGATGGATATGTCCTTTATAATCATACCTCTCCACAAAATCCTTCCATAAATAATGCCTGCACTTTGGCATCTGTCAAACGCGGTATCGCCATTGAAGAGTCCATGGAGTCCAAAGTAAAATCTCTCGGCATAACAAAGATGCTGGGAGATTGCAGAAATACGGATAAGTACTGGGCTTACAATAACTTATGGCATGCAGGATTAAATCATTCCATTGTTATCGAGCTATCTCCCGCTAAGGATACGGCCCTGCGTGATTATGCAATCATGACAAAATCTTTAATATTCTATGAAGACAGCACCGATGATGTAACCCTTAGAAATAAAGTGTTTGGATCCATGGATCGCGACTCCATATGTCTCGGATGGGGTCCGGATGAATATATAAATGTACGCACAGCCTCAAAGCATGGTGTCAGTGTTGTTGCAGCCGACTGGTCCTATAATTTAACGGTACTCAGTGCCTTTCCCTCACTGCCCATTGCTCAAAAGACTTGTGTGGAGTCGCCTGCAGAAGAAAATGTACATTATGTAACCTTTATCATGTCCGATGGTGACAACCAGCAGTGGTATCTGGGAAGCAATTATGGTTCAACCAAGTGGTACGGATCTCCACATAGAGGTGATTTTAATATGGGATGGACCATAAGTCCATCCATGTATTATTTGACTCCCACTGTTTTTAACTTGTATTATAAAAACGCTGCTCAAGGAAAATATCGTGATTATTTTTTGGTTGCACCTTCCGGAAATGGTTATATGTACCCCAGTAAATTTAGTAAAAGTGCCATAGACATAAACATAAAAAAACTAAATGCATATATGGGAGAAGTTGACGAAAAATACGTAGCGATCATGGATGATTGGGCCCTTTTCGATATGAATCTCTGGGCAAAATATACCGCTCAACCTAATATTGAAGGTCTATTCTATCTTAACTTCCATAGGCAGGACGACTATCATGGACAAATGGTATGGTCAAATCACAAGCCCATCGTATCCTGTAGAGATTTACTCTGGTCCGGTCTCGAAGAAGAGGATGATTTAGTAAATAAAATCAATGACCGCATTCGCGCAGGACAAATAAAGACCAACGAACCCACTGCATATACCTTTGTTTATGTCCACGCATGGAGCAAAGATATGGGTAGTGTCGGAAATGTTACAACTCGACTAAAAGAAAATCCTAAAGTAAGGGTTGTCACGCCCGAAGCATTTATGACACTGATAAAGAGGAATATTCCATCCGAATAGATTTGATTAGAAAAATAATTTCTACATTTGTCCTAATATAGACCTTCTTTAATTTCAAGACAATGTGCTTTTTTAACTCTTTATTACACAGTATAAAAGCCGATGATCCTCTGTACAAGATCATAGGCTCTTTTAATTTGTGGTACGGTTCACTATATCGTCTTGACTAAGGTTTTCATTAAGAAAAATCCGTCATCATAACGCTGGCCCTACCGCATATGCGGCTTACCACAGCTCTGCTCTCAAGGATTTGGGCTGGTTGCCATTCATATCCGTAAATCCATAGCGTTCTGCTACTTCTGCAGTGATTAATATCTTTCCCGTATCCATGATAGCATTTTCATCCTTTGCTAAAGCAGCTACACATCTTCCTACGAATTGAGGTGATTCCATTTTACTGAGGTCAACGGTGCTATCATATTTGGCATATTCAATCATTCCTTCGGTACTTATCTGTCCAGGGTATAGCGAAAACACGGATACCCCATAGCCTTTAAGCTCATGGGCAGTATCCGCCGATAACCGATCAACGGCTGCCTTGCATACACCATAGGCAACATTATTGAAATACCGCCTGCCACCATAGAATGATATATTTACGATCAAACCACTCTTTTGCTTCGTCATCATTTCAGCTGCAAATTTACTGGCAACATAGTTTGAACGCAAGCCTACCGTGTAATGATCATCCCATAATGAAACCGGCTGCTGCCAAAAGGGTGTATTAAAAAAATATTCTTTCATTGCATGGGCACTTCCTCCCCAGGCGTTGTTTACCAATATGTCTAACCTGCCCTGTTCTTCAGCAACTCGTTCAAACAATCGTTCTACTTCCTCATCATTGGAATGATCACACTTATGCGGAATTCCAACGCCTCCAAGTCTTGTGACTTCTTCTGCCGTTTTATATATGCTAGTCTCTTTTAGAAAATCCGGCAAATGCTTACCATCTTTAGTACGTCCAGTTATATAAACAGTAGCACCGGATTCCGCAAGTCCCAGTGCAATTCCTTTTCCAACACCTCTACTTCCACCAGTGACAATAGCAATCTTACCCTTAAGGCTATTCATTACAATCTCTCCTTTCAAAAAAAACTAGTATAGATATTGATGGAGTTTTCCTTCAATATCTATACTAGCTCTTTTCTCCAGCAGTTTCATGACATTTCTTGCTGTCTACAAGGGCTTCTTTATGGGTACAAGAATCTGAACCTCACTGGTTTCTAAATAATCTTCCTCAAATAAATTCAACATACCCACGCCATTGGGATTAAGTTCAACCTCTTTTACCATAATCCATCTGTACAGGTCATCAATAAAGGTTTCTCTGATGTCAAACATATCTCCACCATATATAAACCTCGCATACCACCCTTGGGGAACAATGCGTGTTTTGAAACTTGTTTCTTGGCCTGTTGCTTTACCCTTCATACCGTAAAACACTGTATATTCACCATTATCCTTCTCATGGCAGTTCACGACGGTATATAACCTTTCATGATCGAGCCAACTGGATTTTTGGCTTGCTTCTAAAAACTCCGCTACGGTGGATTGCATCAATGGTTTAAACTGTTCGCTGTTCACATCGACTTCTATATAGATGCCTTCTAGGTGTAATTCATTCAAATAGATATCTGTTCCACTCAATGTGAGCATCCCTTTGTAATTGATGATATCACGCTCCACAACACTGGCCTTTTCCACCATATGGACATCCAGCTTTTCACGCCTACATACGGAGGGCGGAACGCCAAACTGTTTTTTAAACGCTCGGCTAAAGACTTCAGGAGATTCAAAGCCAAAATCATAGGCTGCATCTATAACCGATATGCTTGTTTCCGTTAAGCATCTCAGTGCTTGGGTTAGCTTTCTTCCCAATGTATACTGTTTTAATGTCATGCCCGATACAGTTTTAAACATCCTGTTAAAATGGAATTTAGATACACAGAAATGCGCTGCTATATCTTCCAACGATATCTTTTCGTGAATATTGTCTTCAATATAATCAATGGTTTCGTTGATCAGATGAACGTAAAGGTTCATCCTTTTCCCCCTTTCATCCTATCTAAGAACCTGTTTCCAGTACTGGCTTGCCATAGGCCTTGTCCACAGGTACTGTTTAAGCTTTATATTCCGTTCGTTTCTTAGCAAGGATTTCGTCTCAAATATTGAAACTATCCCTTATAAGCTTACTTTTTAACTAGTTTCAACATCAATTCACTACACTGTTCTTTTGTTGCCAGATTAACATGTTCCATTTCTATCTCTTCTCCAGGTGAAAATCCGCTCCAATACGCAGGGACTTGATATGCGAATCCACATATTGGGCACTTATAAAATATCATTTCCATATATTTTTCCTCCTGTTCCATAATATAGCCTTACACAGTTGAAACTCCATCTTTCTTTTTATAAAAGCACATACACAACTCCCTTCTTCTTCAGAAGCACAGGGACGGGATTGCAGCTTCCGAATATCCGGTTTGATTGTTACTTATAAACATCTAATAAATCCTTAATCCGCCGAATAATCTCCCCTCGAACATTTTCAGGCTCTAAGCATTCACATTTATTGCCAAAGCTAAGCAAAAGGTTGTATCCCAACTCATCTTCTACAAATGGAAAGTTGACGATTAATTTATTATTTCCATATGGTTCAACGTTTTCTTCTCCACAAAATTCTACCATCCGCTCTCCCAGGGACTCATCAACCAACAGCTTGATTGTAATAATCCTCTTCTCTATCCAATCCGATCCATCTAATGGCTTGGGATTAAATTCCCTCGGAATAAATGTTTCGTCTAGGATTTCAAGTGCCGAAATACGAGATAGTTTAAAAATACGAAAATCTTGCTTGGAAGTACAGTAGCCTCGTAAATACCAATTTGAAGTTTTTAAAACAAGTTGATACGGCTCAACTGTTCGATGGCTTTTTTTGTTACTACGGTCAGAATACTTAAAAGATAGATATTTACCCTCATTTAGCGCTTTTTTAATCCTTTCAAGGTTGGGCTGCAAGTTCTTGTTGCCCGCCCACGGGGTAAGGTCGACCGTAATCTGGCTTGATTTTAATTCAATATCCCGAAATTGTTCCGTTGGAATTAAACCCTTTACTTTTGCAAGCGTATTAACAATTTCTTCGCTTGATAAGGTTGAGGAGATACTTCCAAGCCCTATTAGGAGCGTTGTGATATCCGAAGTCGTAAAAAGCTTTTTGTCTATTTTATACTCCTCCATAATGCCAATACCGCCATTGACTCCAGGATAAGCAATAATAGGAATACCCGCCAAGCTTAATGTTTCTATATCTCTATATATGGTTCGAGGTGTTACTTCAAACATTTCAGCAAGCTTCGTTGCACTAATTTTTTTACGTTCAAGCAGCACCATAATAATGGAGATTAATCGATCTATTTTCAACGGCATCATCCTTTGACAGTATTTAATTCATTTTATCATATAACCATGACATACTGTTGTCAAGGTTCTGTGCTAGAATAGAACTGTATTTAGAAAGGGCCTTGAACAGCTGTTTAAAATCATTTATGAGGAGGAGAATGAAAATGGAATTTTTAGAAGCATTTAATAGGATGATGGAAAATACGAAGGATATGGCTTTAGCAACTTCCGTGAACGATGTTCCAAATGTTAGGATTGTAAGCTTTTATTATGATCCCCAAAAGAAAGGTGTTATCTATTTTTCAACAATTAAAATGAATCCTAAGGCAGTAGAATTTTCACAAAATAATAAGGTAGCATTTACAACGGTACCAGTTGGAACGATTGAACATACGCGAGTTACTAATGCCACAGTTCAAAAAAGTGATCTAACAATATCTGACGTAAAAGATGCGTTTATTGAAAAATATCCCGGTTATGAAATGATCATAGCACAGGCTGGAGATATGTTAGACCTTTATGAGATTCATTTTAAAGAAGCAGCTATAACATTGGACTTTCATAAACAGGGTAAGATAACTTTATAATACTGTTTTGATAAAAAACGAGTCTTTAAAGAATTAAGTTATCATTACCTTCCGTTATAGGAATACCAAAAATAGACGTTTTGGGACTAAAAGAGTATATACTTTTTTAGTCCCTATTTTATTATCTTACAAATCTAAAGCTATCTCTCAAAACGATGAAACATTTGAGCACCATAACCTCAAATAAAACCCTCTTAGGTATTACCGCAGAAAGCATGCTATTCCTCATATTTCAATTTCTTTATTGCTATTATTCGTACTTTTATTATGATAGTAATCCGTTAGGGGTAAACTATGCCTTGCATATCGATCATAATAAAATGAAATAATAATGTGTAAATGTGAAAAATTTGGTCTTACGAATGTTGGGAGAACGGATAGCAATGCTTAGAGATATATTTAAAAAACTAAAAAAATTGACAGATCGGGAACATTCTTATAAGACAAGTGACCCTTTGGTAGAAAACATCTCTCTTTCCACCAATTTGACACAAAACATAGAACAATTCAAAAAAATTTTTGAAAACTGCAGTGATGTGGTATTTCGGGAATATACAATCAGTGGCAGTAAACCGATCAAGGCAGCAATCATTTACTTGGATGGATTAGTTAGTGCCAGCTTGATATCTGGTGGTGTATTGAGCCCATTGATGGTAGACGGCCAATGGGTTAATGAGGACGAGAAGGCAAATACACGCAATGCCTATAAAACTGTCAGGGATAAGCTGTTAACCATGGGAGAGATCATCGAGACGAATCAAGTTAACGAGTTGGCAGACCACATTATGACCGGAACTACTGCCCTGCTTTTAGATGGTTCTTCAAAAGCTTTAATCCTCAATGCTAAGAGTTGGGCATCCCGGGCAGTGGAAGAGCCACAAACAGAAGCCGTGGTCCGAGGACCTCGGGATGGATTTACGGAGAATATCTGGGTGAATATTGCCCATATCCGCCGGCGCATTAGGACATCCCGGCTGAAATCAGAAGTCATGAAAATCGGTGCGCTAACAAAAACCGATGTATTCATTCTGTACATCAAAGATATTGTAGATGACAAGGTGGTGGACGAAGTCAGAACAAGGCTTTCGCGGATTCATACCGATTCTATCCTGGAAAGCGGCTATATCGAGGAATTCATTGAGGACGAGCCTTTCACGCCCTTTGCTCAGATGAACGTTACCGAGCGGCCGGATAAAGTAGCTGCCGGTTTGCTGGAAGGACAGGTAGCCATCATGGTGGATAACACACCCTTTGCCTTAATGGTCCCTTATACATTCCCCCAGTTTCTTGATTCTCCTGAGGATCACTATAACCGTTATCCCTGGGCTACCTTTGTCCGTTTATTGCGGATTGTGGCATTAATCATTGCCATGCTTGGACCTGCAGTATATGTTGCCATTACTTCCTTCCATCAGGAGATGATTCCCACATCCCTATTAATCTCTATTGCCAGTTCTAGAGAAGGCATTCCATTCCCAGCCTTTGTGGAAGCCGTTCTCATGGAGGCCACCTTTGAGATTCTGCGGGAGGCTGGGGTTCGCTTGCCTCGCCCGGTAGGTCCGGCTATAAGCTTCGTCGGGGCCTTAGTCATCGGTGAGGCTGCGGTAACGGCTAAACTGATATCGCCAATTATGGTCATTGTCGTAGCACTAACCGCCATTGCTTCTTTTACGATCCCATCCCTAGAGGGTTCTATTGCCGTTCGCCTTATCAGGTTCCCCATCATTTTTCTGGCAGGTGCCTTGGGGCTGTTTGGTATCATGGTGGCACTGCTGGCTATCTTAATCCATCTCTGTACCCTTCGTTCCTTTGGGGTACCGTTCCTTTCACCCATAGCTCCCTTGACTCCCAGGGATCTGAAAGACTCCTTTGTCCGCTTCCCCTGGTGGGCAATGTTTACCAGACCACGTATGACAGGGTCTAAAGATTCTGTGAGACAGGACTTTTCCCAAAAACCCCAGGCTCCTCTACCGAGGAAAAATGGGAATAGAAAAGGTGGCGGAGAGGATGCTTGATCAAGGAAAATTAAGTGCCGGTCAGTTCAGTCTGTTGCTGTTTACCCTCGTAGGTTCTACTGCAATGCTGTTTGTTCCCGCAGTAACAGCAGAAGCGGCCGGGCGCGATGGATGGATGTCCATTCTATTTTTTGCTACGATTTTCGGTCTGCTGGTGGCCTGGGTCTGTACCTCTTTAGGGCAGCATTTTCCTAACGAAAACCTTATCGCATACAGTCCTAAAGTATTCGGTCCCGTTATAGGCCATCTGACCATTTTATCTTACATTTTCTTTTTTATCTGGACAAACACCATTATTGTGGGGGAGTTTGCGGACTTTATTATCGCCATTTTTTTACCGAAAACACCAAGATTGGTTTTTGCCCTTATCATCGTCTGGCTGGCTGCTTATGCAGTCCGCAATGGTTTGGAGGTCATCGGCAGACTGAATCAGCTTCTTTTCCCAATTCTTCTGATTTCCTATCTGGGTCTGGTAGTGCTTGTAGTCAATGAAATAAAATTAGCCAATTTAGCCCCCGTTCTGGAGAATGGAATTAAGCCCGTGATTAAAGGTTCCCTGCCCCCTTCAGCTTGGCGGGGGGAAATTGTTCTGATGTTAATGATACTGCCTAACTTAAACCAGCTGGTAAAAGGTAGAAAAGCCAGCATATATGCCGTTATATTTCTTGGTATTGTTTTAACCTTAAATACCATTGCTACCGTAGGCGTCTTTGGTACAGAATTAAGCAGCCACTTGACCTTCCCTTATTTCACTCTGGCCGATTATGGTCAGGTAGGCATAGTGCTGGAACGGATGGAAGCCCTGGTAATGCTGGTCTGGGTAGCAGGATTAATGATTAAAATCGCCGTGTTTTACTACTGTGGCGTTCTAGCTATTGCTCAATGGTTCAATCTCAGGGATTATAAGCCCTTGGTAACCCCTGTAGGTATCATCCTGGTTGCATGGTCATCGGTAATTTATGAGAACTCGCGAGAGCTGGTAGCGTTAATCAGCAAGACCTTTCCTTTTTATGCCTTTACCTTTGAGCTGCTGATTCCTGCTTTGCTGTTAGTAGTGGCAGCGGTTCGGAAGAAAGAAGGAGGGAGCTGTCGGTGAGAAAGACAATTTTCCTGCCTTTCATTTTTCTCATGCTATTTACCTCCGGCTGCTGGGATCGGAAGGAAATTGACGAACTAGCCATTGTTGGTGCTACCGGCTTCGATAAGGTTACCGTAAACGGCCGGGATATGTACCGGGCTATTTCCTACGTATATAAGCCCGCTGAGATGAGCGGCGGAGTAGAAGGAAGCAGAGGGAAGACCCTCGCTCCTTATTGGGTAGTCTCCGAGTTAGGAGAAACCTTGTCTGATGCTGAAAAAAATATATCTGCCAGATCATCCCGATTTGTGTTCCTTGCCCATTCTGATCTGGTAATTATTGGTGAACGCTTGGCCAAGGAAGATGGCGTCGATAAAGCGATGGATTTGCTCCTGCGTCACAAGGATCTTCGCATGCGTAACTTGTTCTATATCGCTAAGGGAGAGGCCTTAAAGGTCTTCGAAAGAGGTCTGCCCCAGTTCGAATCAACACTATCCCAGGAGCTGGCCGGAATATCAGAGAAATCCCTGCCGATTGTTTCCAAGACCTACGTGCCTGATGTAAGAGAGTTTGTCTCTTCACTTCTATCCACTGGACGGGACCCGGTGGCAGGAAAATTGGAAGTTTTCTCTACACCTGAAGAGCTGCCTTCTTCCGTCAGCAGTGAACAGCCCCGGCATTTTGCCAGGCCTACAGGTGCTGCCGTCTTCCGTGAAAGCAAACTGGTTGGTTGGCTTACTGATGCCGAAACGCGAGGGTTTCTCTATGTTATGAATCAGGCCAAAGTAGGTATAATGCCTTTGAAACTGGACAATGGCCAACAGAAGAATTTTTCCTTTCAAATGACTAAGTCCAAGACAAAAATTATTCCATCCGTCACAGAGGATAGTATTTTCATCACCTTGGAAGTCAAGGCTGAAGGAAATATAGGTACCATGGAAGATTCGGTATCTGTAGCCAAGCCGGAAGATATCAAAAAACTAGAAGCCTTGGCTGCCGCCGAGATCGAGAGCCTCATTAAAAATGTGGTGCGTAAAACTCAGAACATGGAAGCCGACGTCTTCGGATTTGGTGAAGCAGTCCATCGGAAGCATCCTAAAGTATGGAAGAACATCGAAGAAGAGTGGCGGAATATTTATTCCAAACTTCAAGTAGAAGTGAAGGTTGAAGCCAAGATACGCGGAACCGGGATGATTTCCAATCCCGTCACCGTGGAAAGCAGGTGAGTAAATGGCATTTGCTTTACTCTTGCTTTTTGGCGTATTGATAGCGCTAGAGGTCCCCGGTTTGGTGAAAAAAAGAATGTGGAGAGAATTGGGTGTATATTTTTTGCTGATGGCTATTGGTATCTTTTACAGTTTTGGTCAGGTTTTTGACTGGCCGCTGCCCAATCCCACCAAAGGTGTTGAAGCCATTTTCAAGCCGGTGACTGAAACTGTGGAAAAGTTGTTAGAATGATAAAAGATTAATTTCAACGGAGATGAACTAGATGGAACAACCTCACATTACGGAACATCAACTGCGTCTAATTATTGTCGGTTCAATTACAGTGACAGGCCATCTGCTGTTTGTACCGATAGTTTTTGATATGGCGGGACGAGATGGATGGCTTTCCTTACTTATAGCAGTAATCCCGGGACTCGCTGCTGCTTCCATACTCACTACACTGGGAATAAGTGTATCCGGACAGTCGCTAATAGAGCTTTCCTGTACCCTTATGGGAAAAGTCATTGGTAAGATCGTTGGTTTGGTCTATGTAGGCTACTTTTTCCTAATTCCAGCCATAACACTCCGTGCTTTGATGAACTTTATGACAGAAGTGTTCATGCTGCGAACCCCTTCTTTCGTTTTCGGGGTTCTTTTCCTATTGGTCTGTGGCTATGCTGCATTTATGGGATTAGAAGGTTTTCTCAGGGCCAACGAAGTTCTTCTCCCTCTCCTCATCGTCGCAGGCATCCTGGCATCAAGTATGGCTTTCCCTGACAAAGACTTCCAGCGTCTATTACCTATCATGGAAGACGGCATCGCTCCCGTTTTGCGCGGGAGTATCCCGTTGATAGCCTTAATGGCAGAGATGGTGGTCATCGGAATGGTACAGCCGGCATTAAGTTCACCAACTGCTCTTAGAAAAGCCAATATTGGAGCAGTACTCATTATCAGTGCCTTATTCGTGGGACCGTTAACCGGACCCATTGCTATATTCGGAGTAGACCTGGCAGCAAAACAGATCTATCCTACTTATGAGCAAATCAAATACATAAAGCTGGCGTTTCTAGAAAATTTGCAGCCATTGGCGGTACTACTGTGGTTAGCCGGAAGCTTTGGCAAAATATCTCTTTTCTACTACGCCTCCTCCCTAGGTGCCGCTCAAGTATTTGGATTGACCAGTTATCGAAGGTTGGTCATACCCGTTGGATTCATTATTTTGATATTAGCTGTAGTCGCCTTCCCCAGTACCGTGGCGATCAGACAATTCATAGCAGGTAGTTATGCCGTCATCAGCATAGGCTTGGGAATGATCTTACCGTTAGTATTACTATGTATAGCAAGCTTGAAAAAGCACAATGCGTTTTGTCGAAAGGGAGAACAGTCTCCATAAAATAAAAGCAGTGTGCCAGACCTTCATCCAAGCACACCAATATGTCAGAAAGCATAGGAATGTTTTAAAATTTGTTAAATATGAGTAAATAATTAGGGTTTGGGTATCAAGAACGTCATGATCTTATCTACAAGATTGATAAGGACATACCTAGTTTCCTTTTTGAGATTTAAATGCATTTCATTTAATTTCATTATTACTGTTGATTCCTTAGGTTAGACTCTATGAAGCAGCACTTTTCTTTTTCCAAGGTTTTAATACAGATATGCATATTAAAAAAATAGATAATACGATTTGTACAATTACAACATATTGTCTTATGCTATGATTCTGTAAAAAAATAGGATTACTTAGCGCCATGTCTTTTTCAGCTTCAAGAATAGTCATGTTTGCAACCATGAATCTATCAACAACAAATATTCCAATAAACGTTTGTGCAATCCAAACAAACCACTTTGCAGCTATCCATTTATGCTTAAAAAAGCCCCAGTTTGTAAACACACCATATATTATCCCTATGATTAAAGTTCCTTGAGCTCCGTACTTTATTACATAATCACTTATAATTATTGAAGTTGTATAGCTTACATAAGCCTCATCAAACGTAGATATTTTCAGATTAAAATTTATAGCCAATGTACTTATTATTCCACCTAAAAATAAGACGATCAAAAGAATATGAATTATTTTCAACCATTTCAACCCTTGTGTCCCTAGCTTCTTCATACAAATCCTCCTTGGATATCTCCTCTAAATTTTCAGCCAACTCATTTATATCTCCCAAGCTTGGAACAGCTTTTTTAAAAATGCTGCATCTTTATTATTACCACTAGTAATTAACTCATTCGCTTTTTTCCAACCATATCATTAGAATCGTCGCCTTAGTCTATTAACAATAAAAACACCTCCTATGTTATAGCATAGCTATGCTACATTAGAGGTGTTTTTTAATGTCCTCAACTTTATAATTTGGAATGAACAGGAGGAGATGGTTCTTGCTTCTAATAAGCTCGTATATACCCTCCAAAATTTCCTTATCAGGAATTATACTCATAATAAGCCCAACTCCCAAATATCTATAGTCAACCAATATCCAGGTTTTGGTTTTTTCATATTATTTATCTGCAATCTTTACAATAATCTTTGCCAATACGTTTCTATCGTTCTCATCAGCAACATCCCACATCTCTTTTAACAGCCTTTCCTCATCATTTCTTGGGTCCATGTTGTTGGATAAAAACGTTCCTACCTTTTCTGCTACATTGGTTATGGTTTTATCTGACATTCCAATAGTCTCTCCAAGATTAACAGCGCTACCGAGAGTCTTTCTCCATGCTCCCCAGTGATCTATATTTGCCACTACTTTCACCTCCTTTTTGTATCTTTATGTTTTATTTTGTCTCTTTTGAACAGTAAATATTTATGCATATCAAGGATACCATATATGATAGAAAGCCAGTGACGGAGATATTGCTTCTAAGTGATTAGAATCATTACAATTCATATCATTGGAACCTTCCCTCGACTTTCAGGGATGTTACAGTAATTTAATCTCTATATCTAAAATATTGTGGTATACTAGCACATATCAATTTTGTAAGGAGTAATTTAAATGAATATTCATTGGTCAGAGTGGTTAGGTTATTTAGCTTCCCTTATCGTATTAATGTCCCTCTTAATGAGTTCTATTATAAAATTAAGATGGCTTAATTTATTAGGGTCTGGTATATTTTCTCTATATGGATTTTTAATAGGTGCTTTACCAGTAGGATATATGAATCTATGTATTAGCATTATTAACGTATACTACCTTGTAAAGATCTATCGTTCCAAGGAATACTTCAAGATTCTTCCAATAGAAGGTAACTCTCCGTATTTTAACTACTTCTTAGATTTTTATAGTAGCGGAATTGAGGAATATGCTCATACATCTCAGTTTAATATTAACGATTTCGATGTTAGTTTTTACATTCTAAGAAATTTAGTACCAGCGGGAGTTTTTATAGCCTCAAAGTACGATGAAAATACACTGAAAGTAGAACTTGATTTCGCTATACCAGAATACAGAGATTTTAAGATAGGAAATTATATTTATGAAAATCGTAAAGACTATTTCTTAGATAAGGGCTATTCAAGATTTATCAGTTTCTCATCAAATAATGACCATATTAAGTATCTTAAAAAAATGGGGTTTAAAGAAGCGATAGAAAATGACAGTACGTACTTTGTAAAATCAATTATTTGACAATAAATTAAAACAAAACAAATCACGGGGACATATTCATTGATTACTATGTATCGATGATTTTAATCTATCTAATCAAAGTACCTGTCCCTATAATTCATAATTCATTAGAAAACGATTGATAGAAAATACAACTTATGGTAAAATATTGATATAAAATTAACGATGGATTAATAACAAAGAACTTTATGAATTACCCTAATTATAGTGCTGAAATATAAAATTAGAAGGGCTAGCCCTTCTAATTTATAGATAGAAATTTAGTTTTCTACATAGCGTTTTTAAATATTTGAATAACTTGTTCTAATGTTGCTGTACGTGGATTGGTTAGCTGGCAAGCATCAACCTTTGCATTTTTTGCCATAATTTCAAAATCTTCTTCCTTAACGTCTAGATCTTTAAGTCCTGAAGGAATACCAATAGAACTAGAAAGCTTTTTAATAGTGTCAATCGCTTTTTGGGCTGCATCGTAAACCGATAAACCATCAACATTTTCTCCCATAGCAATTGCAACATCACGTAATCTATCAGCACAACCAATTAAATTAAATTGTTCAACATGGGGTAAAAGAATAGCATTACATACACCATGTGGTAGATTGTAATATCCACCTAATTGATGGGCCATAGCATGAACATATCCCAAGCTAGCATTATTAAATGCCATCCCAGCTAGGAATTCGGCATAAGCCATCTTTTCTCTTGCCTCCATGTTCATACCATTGGCAACTGCAACGGGTAAATATTGAGATACTAATTCGATTGCCATCAGCGCAGCGGAATCTGTGAGAGGAGTCGCAGCTGTTGAGACATATGCTTCTATTGCATGGGTTAAGGCATCCATGCCAGTAGCAGCTGTTAATGCTGGTGGCATTCCTACCATAAGATCAGGGTCGTTGATAGATATATTTGGAGTTACTCTCCAGTCTACAATGGCCATTTTTACTTTTCGGCTGGTATCAGTAATGATACAAAAACGAGTCATTTCAGAAGCAGTTCCAGCGGTCGTGTTGACTGCAATAAGTGGAACCATTGGGTTTTTAGATTTATCTATACCTTCATAATCATGAATTTTGCCACCATTTGATGCCAAAAGACCAATTCCCTTAGCACAATCATGAGACGAACCTCCTCCTAACGAAATAATTGCGTCGCAATTTTCGTCCTTCCATACTTTAAATCCTGCTTCAACATTTTTATCAGTAGGATTAGGCTCAGCCCCACCAAATATAACTGCTTGTAAACCAGAGTCTTCAATAATCTTTTTAATCTTATCAGCCATACCAAGTTTAACTAGACCATCATCAGTTACTATCAATACTTTACTCCCGCCTAAGGTTTGAACTCTATTACCTACCTCATTCACAGTACCTGATCCTAGTAAATTAACAGTTGGAATATAATAAGCACTCATTGCCATAAAAAATTCCTCCTTTTTTAAATTAGATAACCTAACAAAAATAAATTTTCTGTTTTTTAAGGATCTCTTATATAGAAAATGATCTTGCCCACCCCCTTAAGGCTATATACTTAAAGATAAAGTTGTTTTACTTCATAAATAGGCAGTATAAAGTATAATCATTAACCCCCCTATAAGTTGGTGATTTCTATCCAATATAGATGGGCTTTTCTTTGTTTTCTATAATTATGCATATTTACTCATAGAGAATAGACACAGCTATAGCATGAACCTTCTAGATTTTTTTGAAATTGTCTACGCACTACCCACTGAAGATTGCTGTTGTTTCTTTATCTTCTAATAAATTCATTTGTATAACTTTTCTTTACGAGGTTATGGATATCGGGATATTTAAGTCTAGATGCAGTAAACTGAGAAGAATATACGAAATTAGGACAGAATAGATTTGAATTCTCATGGCATTTTTATTGTAACTCAATGGCTTCTTTCATGTTATCTTGTGCTGTCGCACCAATCTTTATATTCATTGCGATCTTCTTCATTCACCCCCCTCCCCCAGGGGTATGATTTAATATTATTCTATTCTCTTCACCTCATTTTGTCAACTGATTTTCTAGATTTTAACATTTAAACTTGCAGTAACTGGACAATAGAATACAAGTTATAGGTATTTTCTATTATTTCTCAGCTATTTCCACTGGTTTTCCCTATTACGCCTCTAAACTAACGCCCTTTTTCACATCTTTACCCATAAAAATCCACGAAAAAAGACCGTAGGAAAAACCCTACAGTCCTTGAGTTCAGTCTATCTAATCAAAGTGCCTATCTATGATTCTGTGCAAATAAAGATATATTTATTGATGCCTTTTCTTGTTTTAATTTGGGTGAAATACTCCCACCACCTACGCAAATGCTTAGAGGTGGGAATCTCCAATCCTATACATTTATAATCCTTCCTCGACCCATAGATCAGTACATTAGCTTTTCGCCATACTTCAAGTAGTAATTCAATGAATCTTCCCATGTTCTCATATGTTTATTAAACTCCTCTTCCGTTGGCATATGCCCTATAGCTTCGTCAGATATAGGTATAAAAGTATATTGAATTTTGCAGATAGTTATTTTTTCACTTTTTTCTTCTAAATCAATATCTATTATTACAACCATATTCTCTTCTATAGTCTTAACAAATTGTATTTCAAAATTATCACGATCATGTTTTGTTATGATCCAGCGATAGCTGCCATAATCATTATCTGTCTCAAACATGCAACCTTTTTCTGCGTATCCGCTTTCTGAATAAATCATATTGTAGTCCCAACCCGATAGCCATTCTTTCTCACGAACAGGACATAACAGTGGAAATATTTCCTCTTTAGTTCCTGCTAAAGTTTGTTGATACGTTTGTATTCGTTTTTTCTTATTATTCATTATAACTTCACTCCTTTATCTTTATGATAAAGTATAAAGTTATAGTCAGGTCAACATTCACTTTTGCATTTATGGTAAAATTCACTTTGAAAAACCGCGATCATTTGTAGTATTCATGGGATAGGATTTTTTCGAACTTTAGCTTATCCATGAGCTACCCAAACTTGTTATCTCCCATTGACCGTTCTTATATTTTATGATTAGATCTTCAAAGCCAATGGCACCAGTACCAGAACGCCATTTAGAAGCTTTCATCGTTATCGTATTGTTCTTAATCGGTTCATCTTCAATTCTAAATAATATCCCTTCTTTAAAGAATAACTCCTGGATATACCCTTGTTTTTCAAGTTCTTCAAAGGTCATATTCAAAACTTCAAACCCATAATTTTCAAGTTGCTCCAGTAGTTTCTCTTTTCCTTCATCGGTTAGATTTACCATAAGGGAAGTATCTAGGGCAATATATTTTATATCGTGATTCAACCCACTATCTTCCGCATACAATTGATCAATAACCATTGCATAGGCTTCAACGGTATCGGAAGTTTGATTTTTCGAACAACCAACCGCCAACATCATAGTAACAACAAGAAATAGAATACATATTTTTTTCATATAGACCTCCAGAAAAGTATTATTTGTACTTTAGACGAAACTATCCAAGCTTTGTTCCATTCCTTGCCATTGGTATTTATTGTTGGCTTATTAAATCTGGTCTTGCTCTGTATCCGGTAGTTAATTTTGCCTTTCTTGCTGTTTTGAGATAATTGTTACTCCTTGGCTAGGAAATCACAGGAGACAGGTTCATTGATTGCTACGGCTCAATAATTTTAATCTACAGGGAGCACAGGGACGCGGTTAGCGCTTCACAATCTCCAAATGATATTAGCAGATATGCCTAATTACTATTTTTCAATCTATATACCACCATATGATAAACACGATTATTGTAATATCCTTGATCATTCACTCTGTCTATCTCGTCAAATTTGCAGCTTTCAAGAAGTTTATTGGATTTCATATTGTTTTCTTCTGTATATGCATCCAATGCGCTCAACAAGTAGGAAAACCAGTAATTATTAAAATTTCAGCCACATTATGCTCACATTATCCCGCTTTTCTATTTCCTTAAAACCCAGCTCCCGATACATATTCATCGTACCTCTATAAAGCTTTTCAGGTTCGTCCTTAATCTCCACCGGAATTGCTAAAACTGCATCAAAGCATTGTGATCTAAAATCTTCAACAGCTTGTTTAAGTAAAAGTCTTGCGACCCCTTGCTTTCTGTACTCTTGGTGGATTACAAAACAAATTACGCAGCCGACTTTTTGGTCATTTATTATATGCTTTATGTCCTCCTGGAGTCTTATGTATTGACTTACATTGTTTGCATTGCACCAGCCAATACATTTATCCCCATCAAAGGCTAAGTAGCCCTTCATATTGCCCGCCTTTATTTGTTCAATCGCCTCTGCGCGATTCTCTGCCCCCGTTCTGTTTTGCCATTGCTCATATGAGCAGTTTGTATGGTAAAACCTACAAAAGCAAGTGGCCCAATGGGTTGCATGTCCAAAATCTAGGGCCTCAAGATATTCAGTAAATGTTGTGGCTAACTCCGAACTTAACGGTTTAATGGTGTACTTCATCGTGTTCCTCCTTTTATAGGCATAGATCCCATCTGTGTCATATTTTTTACTACTGTGCAGCATCACTTTTTGATACTACTTCTATAACCGTATAAATTATCCTTCTTTATCTAATTTGATATTACCAAAAAATAGAAAATAGAACCCTCATCTATTTTTAGCGTTCTCTTCTTTCCCGCCCCTTGCTTCTCTAATCAAGGTGCTTGGCCCTTGTGATTTCCTGTTTACTTCTGTTTCCTTTGCTTCTGTCGGGAAACAAAGAATTTCTTCAAGCTTTTGATTTCAGGTCCGCTTCCAAAGCTAAATACCTATAAATCATATCATCCAATTCCCTGCTTACATCCAGGATATCCTCACTTAGATGATTTTGTTCTATAACAACCAAATCATTCAATCTTTCTCTCGTTTCTTCTATGGTCTCTTTTAGTGATGCCAGCTCATCATATCTTTCATCAATGGTTCGTAATTTTTTATGCTGCTTTTCCTCATACAAACGGCGGTCCGCTTCTTTGAATGCTGTCTGCAGATCTGACAAATCATCAAAGGCAGCTGCACCTATACTGACATGGATTTCATCACCCTTGGAATTCTTTCGAATCTTCCTCCTTATTCTGTCCATAAATTTATGGATATCATCATCCTTTACATCATGGAGCAGGATCACAAACTCATCTCCTCCATATCGGAAAGCAATGTCTTTTACACGTATGGATTCTTCAATAGAATCGGCTACAATCCTAATCATTCTATCACCTACGGCATGTCCATTCCTATCATTTACTTCTTTCAAGTTATCAATATCAATGATTACCAAAGCATTGAATCGATAACTTGATTCTTCCCATCTGTTCTTCAACATATGCTCCCACATATTCCGATTATATAATCCGCTCATAAGATCCTTATATGCAATACGGGAAAGACTGTCCATATGTGTAGTGTCCATAAATTCTATCACATATATTGCTTGTTTATTTATATGTATCTTCTCAATAGAAACTTTCAATGTGCCACACATTTCAGTACCAAAATTCCCTGTCCTTATTCTCTCAAAAACTTCGATCTTATCTAAAAACATATTGATTTCAACGTTGCAGCTGTCGCTGACATATAAAACTTCACCGTGATCATCCATAAGTATACAGCCTGAGTTTGTCTCATATGTATTTTCAATCACGCAATCCCCTCTTTTAACTCCGTATTATACCCTTTCACTCCACCACTTCTTCAATCCTCAGCGTCAAAGGATCAAGCTGTGCTACCGCATAATCCTTGACACAACCTATATGTACCACTGTTCCATCTCCACAAAGCTTTACTTTTTCCCCTGCAAATATATCTTCACCACAGTAATCACATTTTGAAATCGCCACTACTTTTTGTGTATCGCTTAATCTCTCACTATTCATCCTCAATATCTCCCCAAAATTACATCCTTCACCAAGTATTCGATATTTCAGTATTTCCATTTCTTTAAGACTTCCCCAATGCAGTCCTTGAACACAGTCCCCTTCGAATGTTATTTCTGATGGGTATTTGATTAGAAATTGATATCGCCTTCTATGCAATCTCTTCATCGCACTCTATGTGAGATGTACTCTTGAAAAAAATGGGTTCTATGCTTACCCCAAATTTTTCTTTAAATTTGGTGATGAAATTAAAGCTTGGATTTCTCTCACCTTTTTCAATCTTAGAGTAGTATGAAACTGAAATTCCAAGTATGTCAGCCATTTCTTCTTGCGTCTTGTCAATTGACTCTCTAAATTTTATTAGATCTTCCTTCTTGCGCAATACCGCACCCTCCTTTCCAACAACACTTTCTGTGCTTTCATATTTATAATATAAAGCACTATATGTGCTGTGTCAATGCGTTATTTCACTTTTCGTGCGATTCGCTTTTAAAAAACACATATTGTGCTAATATTTTATACAAGAGGTGATTCATTTGTTCGGCGAACGATTAAAAGAGTTAAGAACAAATTTCAATATGCTTCAAAAAGATTTAGCTGACTTACTCAAGGTTTCTCCTAGTACAATAGGAATGTATGAACGTGGCCAGAGAGATCCTGACACAGACACCATAAAGTTTTTGGCTAAATACTTTAATGTTACGTCTGACTGGCTATTGGGGTTAAGCGACGACCGGCACTCGAAAGATGTGTCTTTAGAAAAGAACTATGGCATTGAAACGAGAGTTTTTCATTATAAAGGCACAGAAGGGCTGCCTGAAGAGGCAATTAAGCAGATCGAAGATTATATAGAGTTAATCAAGCTAAAGTATAATCCAGATAGGACGTTAAAGAAAAAAGATAATGAAAATGAGAAAAAACCAGAGTGACCCGGTTTTCTTTATTATGATTTAAACTCAGATAATGGACACCCCCACATATTACAGGGCATATTAGGGAAAATCGCGAGGATAGGTTCATTGATTACTACGTAGATTTCTTTGGGGCCTAAACCATAACCCATAAAGGAAATGAAGCAGTTTTTAGAACAAGCAAAAAAAACAATATGAAACATAACAGTCTGTTGTCTTATTTTAAAATTATACTTTAAGTATGAAAGACGATGAAAACTATTAAGCCTATGTGAGAGAGGGCATAGTACAATACGAAATGGAGTCGAAAGAAATGGCCATAGAGAAGCAATACTTATCAGATTTTGAAGCGATATTGTCGCACAGGTATGATAATGGCGCAGACTATTGGACTACGCCTGACAAACGCCTAATAAAAGGATCACCATTCTCCACTTTGGACAGCGTACTTTATCTGTTGGAATTAGGTATGGAACCCACCGAGCCTTTACTTAAAAAATGTGCCGACTTGATATTCAGCACATGGCGAGAGGATGGGCGTTTTAAGATATATCCGCAGGGAGCCATTTACCCGTTCCATACCGCTCATGCCGCCGATGTGCTTTGCCACATGGGATATGCTTTCGATGCCAGACTACAAAAAACGTTTCAACACTTTTTAGATACTCAATATACCGATGGTGGCTGGCGTTGTAATAAGTTTAGCTTTGGTCGAGGCCCAGAAACCGAGTATTCAAACCCATTTCCAACACTTACTGTATTGAGCGCCTTTCGCTTCACTGACTATCTCAACAAAGAGCCAGCGCTTGACAAGGCTGCGGATTTTTTGCTTGAGCATTGGACAATTCGGAAACCAATTGGCCCATGCCACTATGGAATCGGCACCTTATTCATGCAGGTTGAGTATCCTTTCCGTAATTACAACCTTTTTCTTTACGTCTATGTTTTATCATTTTATAAGCGGGCAAGGAATGACGAACGTTTTCTGGATGCCCTGAAAACGTTGGAATCTCAAATGGTCGATGGACAGGTTGTGGTTCAGCGTGTGAACCGGAAACTGGCTGGACTTTCTTTCTGTAAACAGGGTCAGCCAAGTGCGTTGGGAACCATGCGCTATCACGAAATTTTAAAGAACCTTGCCGAAAAGTGATAACCGCTATTTGATAAGAGTTTGCCTGTATTCCTTTGATAAACTATTATACTGCCCCATGCGGCTTAATAGAGAATCGCGGGGACAGGTTATTGATTACAACGTATCAATGATTTCAACCTATTAATCGAGGTACCTGTCCTTATGATTTCATCTCCCTATGATTTCATCCGGCGGATTTAGACCACGGGAATTAAAATTAGATAGTATTTACTAACATCTGAGGTGTCCTTTACTTTTCTTTATACCTACCTTTCTCATTGAAAAAAGTAACATCTGCATACCCAGCATAGATTTTACCATAGTGCTTCACACCTGCTGGAATATAATATCTGTCACCTTTCACATAAGTATTCTTTATACCGTCAATGACTAGTTCAATCTTACCTTCAAGAACAATGCCATATTGGGCTTCATGTCGGTGTTCAGGTAAATCAACATCTTCTTCAAATTCCATAAATAATATTTGATGATTTTCTCCTTGAGACAAAAATGCTGTTGCCCCTTTTAAAGGGATATCCGCTAATGGTAGATTTTCAATTGCTTCCGGGAAATTTTTTGACATAATTTCACAACTCCTTAATCGTTAATGTCCTACACTATAATAAGATGCATTAAAATGACTAAAGTTGCGTCATTATTATTTTTTTTTAAATATTTTTTAAATTTAATAATACCCCTTCGTACCATTCATTAGATGGCTTATGGTCAGGCATATTAGAATACAAATATCTTATAAAATCCAGGAGACAGGTTCATTTAGAGAAGCAACAACCCCGTCAGACTGTGTGATAATTAATAAAAGCGCTAAATAGATATTTGAAAAATCGTAATCACAAAAAGGATTCTCCTTTAGTATATCGAATATATAGTTTAAGGATATATATTTTAAAAAGGAGTTGTGTTCTGATGGCATATATTAAAGGAGAAGATAGAAACCAGATAGTTATGTTTCCTGAATCTATTGATGAATATATTGCTGATGAGAATCCGGTACGAATAATAGAGGCTTTTGTGGAGGGATTGTAATTAGAAGAGTTGGGTTTCAAACGGACAAATCCAAATGCTGTAAGTCATCCAAGCTATGATCCTAGAGATATACTAAAGCTTTATTTATATGGATATTTAAACAGAATACGCTCATCAAGAAGGCTTGAACACGAGGCCGTAAGAAATATTGAAGTCATATGGCTTCTTAGGAAATTAAGACCTGACTTCAAGACCATTGCTGATTTTAGAAAGGATAATAAGAAATCCCTTAAGAATATATTTAGAGAGTTTAACAAGCTATGCGACGAGTGGGATTTATTCGGTAAAGAGCTGGTAGCTATCGATGGTTCCAAATTCCGTGCATGTAACTCTAAGAAAAATAACTTCAGTATTAAGAAACTGCAAAGGCATATAAAATACATTGATGAGAAAATAGGCCAATACATGAAAGAACTTGATGATAAAGATGCTTCAGAAGCATCGGATAGAAAACCCGATACTAGGGAAGTGAAAGAAAGGATTGAAGAACTTAAAGCCCGAAAAGGAAAGTATGAAGAATACAAGGAGAACCTTGAAGAAAGCGGTAAGAACGAAATCTCTACTACAGATCCAGATGCTCGTCTTATGTGTAATAACAACAATAATGTTGACGTTAGCTATAACGTGCAGACAACTGTAGATGCAAAGCATAAGCTAATAGCAGACTTTAAGATCTCACAAAAGCCAAATGATTTAGGTGAATTAGACAATATGGCCCTTAGGGCAAAAAAACTATTTGGCGATGAGCCTTTTGAAGCATTGGCAGATAAGGGATATTACAAAGCTGAATATCTAAAAAGATGCGTAGAAAATGGTATAACACCCTATGTCACAAAGCAGACATATTCAAATGGTACGGGGGATAAGGACTTTTATACAAATAAATTTAAGTATGATAAGGATACAAAGGTCTATATCTGTCCAGCTAGTAAAGAACTTTGCTATTACAGGATCAGGAAAAAGGATGGCAAGGTAATAGGCTATGACTACAGAAACTATGAGACCTGTAAAGATTGCCCATACAAGAGCCGCTGCACAAAAAGTGAAAAAGGCAGGAGCATATTTCGTCATGTGGATCAGGATTTTCTTGACACCATCAATTTACAAACAGAACTGAATATGAACAAATATAAACTACGTCAAATGATAGTAGAGCATCCCTTCGGGACTATAAAGCGAAGTTGGGGAGCTTATTACTTCCTGACTAGAAGAAAAGTCTCTGTAACGGCAGAGGTTTCATTGACATTTTTAGCATATAACCTAAGGCGTGTAATGAATATCCTAGGGATTCAAGAAATGTTAAAAAGACTGAAAGAAAGAAGAAAACCGGCACTGGTATAAGGTGCCGATTGGTTATAAGTGTGTTGCAATGGCGACTGCAGGCTTTCTATTTAGATAAATCATAAATTGCCACACAGTCTGACGTCCCTTTGCTTCCTAATACGGCTCTAACTGCAGTTTTTACCAAACAAAATGAGTCAAAAGAAATCATCTCTCTTGACTCACTACATTTCCATTCTATTCTATTCTTACTGCTTCAAAATAATGTCTTTTTCTCTGAGTATTAATATTTTCAACAAACACTTCAGCATTAAGCCATCTAAGTTGTCCTTTTATACTATCTTTAATTGTTTTTAGTATTCTTAAATTATCTTCATTCTTTATACCAAATTCCCCTTCGAGAAAAAGAATAATTTTAAGGATAGGTCGTTCTTTTAAACCGCTATTTGCTTTTTTTGCAAGTTCGTAATAAAAAATATCTATTTCTGTCTCATTATTGTACATGGCAGCAGCAAGTAAACAAGCTAGAGTTTCCCTAACTTTTTTTGACACTTCAATATCCAAACTCTCTACTTTATTGATTTCATCTTGAAATCTCACCCTAATTCTGTTCTTATTCTCTTTTTCATATCCTTTAAAATCTTTTACCTCAATCATAATAAACTCTTTTTGATTGTATCCAAGAAAATCTACACCTTTAGCACCATCAAGAGACTTGAACTTCTTTGTATAAAAGTCACACTCATCAAATTTGATAACCTTATCTAAGTTGAAATTAAATTCCAATTTTCCTTCTCTAATCGCCATAGAATAAATCCTGCTCCCTATTATAGAGATTTTCGAATTCTTTCATTATGATATTGTGTTCAAGCTCAGAAAGTATCGGTGCATTCTCATATAATACAGTTCCATCTTCGTTGGCATATAGAGAAATGAAATTGATTTTTATTTTGTCCTTATTAGCTTTATATTTAGAATATAAGTCAAATTCTTGTTGTAAAAAGTAACTATGTGTTGTGATAAATATTTGAACCCCCATTTTAGCAAGTGCCACTAAAACATCAACTGTGGACTTGATTAAGTTAGGATTAATATTGGATTCTGGTTCATCCCAAAATAATATTGCATTTTCGGTCAATACACCATTTTGTACTAATTGAAGTAAAGTAGCCCACTTTCTAGATCCCTCGGCAACTAGCCCCATTTCAAACTCTCCTTGGCCTTGGGTCTTTAGATAAAATTTTCCTTCCTTAAACACTACTTTCCCATCAACAATACCTTCAAATTGCTTTAATAGCTTACGTTGCTTTTCTGAATTAGGACCTTTTCTGGTAGGTAATAATAAAAGTTTATTTAAATCGTAATAGGTCTCTTCAAATGCTATATGATAATTTTCATAGATTGCAGAAAAGTTTTCGACCGCAGAAATAATTTCTTTAGGAGGAATATATACTGGTTTTAATTGTTTTCCGATCTCCCGTATATCATCTTCTATTTCAATATTTCTAACAGCTTGTCGGGAAAAAGATATTTCGATTTTTTCATTCTCCTCTAATAAGATATTCAATTTTGCTTTTCCTCTACCAACTTTTCTTTTTACTAATCTACCAATCGTATCACAACGGTATACTCTTATAAACTTATTGATAAGCATCTCGTTAGCCTTTTCTTTTGAAACATTTACCGTTAAACGATTCTGGTTTTCAACATTAATTTCGTCTAATACTTTTGTAACCCCATATAATGCTTTTAAAATGTTTGTTTTTCCTATACCATTAGGGCCACTAAATATATTAATATTTCTAGAAAATTCAATATCTAGCACATCGAAATTTGTAAAGTTTTCTGCATTGAGTTTCTTTATATGCACCTATTTCACCACCTTTATTGATCATTATTTCCATAATATATGCTATATAGTCTCCAATACTATACGAATTGTATCTGTTATTTATTAAAAAGACTTGTCTATATGTATCCTAGCAGACAATATTTTAAGTATTCTACACTTTTCCAAATATTCCTTTTATCTAAATAATAAATAATATTGAACTTACTATTCTTGAGTTAAGCCTGTAATATGAATATATACTGCTAGGCCAACAAGTTATTCGTCCTTACTATAAATCTCCTTTTATATAACTGTACGTCTGCAACATTTATATATTCTAAATGCTTAGTTCCCCCAAAATTGTAGTTATATATGGTACATTTCACCGTTCATAATCCTAAACTCATCTTGCCGCCGATTCGACGACGTAACGACGACGACAAACAGAAACTACTAGAAACTAACTGCAAATAACGGTAATTTCCCTTCAAAAACAAAACTCCCTGTTTTCCTTCCAAAACTAAGGAAAACAGGGACTCTTTCTGGTGTTCCCGGCGAGAGTCGAACCCACGGCCTACTGCTTAGGAGGCAGTTGCTCTATCCTACTGAGCTACGGAAACATGGATGTACGGTTTAGGAAAATGACATTCATCTTTCGTTCAGCCCACTTTAATAAAATTTCAATTCTTTATCAGGTATTTTCATTTGTTTCTCAATCATTTCCACAAGTTTTACCTATTACGGCACCAAATCGACGCCTTTTTTCCGTTTTCACCCCCAAAAACCCACGAAAAAAGACTACAGAAAAATCTCTGTAGCCCTTGATTTCACTGGCGGAGAGAGAGGGATTCGAACCCTCGTTACTATCTCTAGTAAACACGATTTCGAGTCGTGCGCATTCAACCGAACTCTGCCATCTCTCCATGGTTTATTTATTTTTATTCCTTAACTGGGCAAAAAAGTTCTTCATTAGTGAAGAACATTCCTCTTCCATCACACCGGTAATGATCTTTGTTTTATGATTGAAGCGTTCATCTTCAGGAATATTGAGCAGGGAACCTGCTGCGCCGCCCTTTTTGTCCATGGCACCGATGATGAGGTTTTCTATCCTTGCCAGCATAATGGCGCCTGCACACATGGGGCAAGGTTCGATGGTCACATACAGGTCGCAGCCAATCAACCGCCATCCCCCTAAGACCCGGGAAGCCTGCCGGATAGCCAGGATTTCAGCATGGGCAGTGGGATCGCTGGTGGTTTCTCGCAGGTTGAAAGCCCGTGCGATCACCTTTTCATGCCTTACCACCACAGCACCAATGGGCACCTCATTTAGTTCGAAAGCCTTTTCTGCCTCCAGAATGGCTTGCTGCATGAAATACTCCTGCATGGCTTTGCCTCCATTCATTCAACATCTATATTAATGAAGTGTTGTGGAAATGTCAAGGTCTAAATTTTGTTAGGAGCGTTGGGGCAACACATGGGGACAGGGCCACAGTCCGGTAAAGAACACACCGGACAGCGGACCAGTCCGAGGCCACTGAAAAAGTCCGATTTCTTGATTTTTTATGCTCGCAAACCCGCATTTTTACAGGTGCAATTTTTAGAAAAAGTGGCTTTTTCAGTAACCTCGACCAGTCCCCAAGTCTTGTAGTTTTGCGGGACGGCACAGAGACCGTCCCCTACGAAAGAAATACATTTGGTTTTAGAAGTTATATCTATAAAAATGGAACGCCACAGTGGGCGTTCCCTACGGAGGAGGATATATTCTATATATGGTGTGTTATGGCATTCGTTAATCTTTTATTCTTTTGTAGCACAGGTACCAATCCATACAGTGAAGTTCCGGGTGATGCATTTGCCGTTCCAGCAAGTCTTCATAGGTTTGTGGAGGCGGCAGGACAACGGGCAGTCCGGGCATCCAGTTAGCCGGCGTAGCTACTTTTTCTCTATCTGAGGTTTGAAGGGCGTCGACGAGTCGAAGGATTTCAGGTATGTTTCTGCCATTGGTCATGGGGTAGATCAACATTGCTCTGATGATTTGATTTTCGTCGATGATGAATACGGTTCTTACGGTTTCTGTGGTGCTTACTTCCGGTGAAAGCATTCCATATTGTTTTGCAATCGTTCCATCTTTGTCTGCAATAAGAGGAAAGGGTATTTGAACGCCGGTATGTTGATATATATTGTTTATCCACGCCAAATGAGATGTATTGCTATCTATGCTTAATCCTAGAAGTTGGACATTTCTTTTTTGAAAATAAGGAAAGCTTTTAGCAAAGGCAATAAATTCCGTTGTGCAAACCGGGGTAAAATCTGCGGGATGAGAAAATAGCACAACCCATTTTCCTCTGTAATCAGAAAGTTTTATCGTCCCCACAGTAGTCAAAGCCGTGAAGTCCGGGGCTTTCATACCGATCTTCGGGCATCTGCATTCATCTTTTCTATAGTCTTCCATTAACTTCACCACCTAAAATATGAAAATTTATCTTATCTTTATATAATAAGCATTTCATATTCTTTTGGTGTTATTTATATCTGGAGCAATACATGGGGACAGGGTCTCGGTCTGGTAAACGCACATCAGACGATGGACCAATCCCCAAGTCTTGTCATCCGCTGCGCCACGGGGACAGTTCCGTCGTTTTCCCTTCGGTCCTTCGCTGCGCTTCGGAAACGTCCGAACCGTCCCCATGGCTCCGCTATTTAGAGCTCTAATTTTCGGAACGACGAGGACGTCGTTCCCTACGAAAGGAAATATATTTTATATGCAGCGGTGTATTTCAGTCTTTGCTATGTTATTTACCCATCTTTCCAATTGCATTTGCCGGGCATACCTGCAGGCACACTTGGCATCCCACACACTGTGTCTTATTAATTTTTACGGTCTCCGTTTCTTTATGATATACCAATGCAGGACATCCGGTTTTCATACATAGCTTGCATCCGGTGCATTTCTCTTCTTCTACTTCACATGATCCTTTGTAATCTCCGAACTCTTCTTTATCCTGCTGGGAAAGTTTTTTCCGCGGACATGGCCATCTTGTGATGATGACCGCAGGTTCATCCGTCCCCAATGCCCAATCAAGTGCTTCTTTTACCTCATGCAGCTTTAAAGGGTTTACTGTTCTCACGCCGTTGATTCCCATGGCTTTAACCAGTGGAGCAATCTCTATAGGCTTTGTCGGCATACCTTGCAGTGTAAATCCGGACCCTGGGTTTTCTTGCTGTCCGGTCAGTGCTGTGGTTCTATTGTCAAGGATACATGTTATAGTATTGCTCCTGTTATATACCACATCTAAAAGGCTGTTGATTCCTGTATGAAAAAAGGTTGCGTCTCCTATGACACTTACCGTCCTCATATCTTCATTGAACTTATTAAATACTTTTTGGGCTCCGTGTCCCATACTTATGCTGGCACCCATACACAGGCATGTATCTTTTACATTGATAGGATCTAACCCGCTTAAACCATAACAGCCCACATCCCCTGTAATCATCACTTTTTGCTTTTTACCCAATTCATAGAAAAAACCTCTATGAGGACATCCAGGGCAGAAGCTCACCGGCCTTCTTACAAGGGCCGAGCTGTCATAATCGATTACAGGTCTTTCTTCATTCAGCAATACCTTTGCAACAATTTCGGGATTCAATTCACCCATGTTCGGTATTTTTTCCTTGCCAATACAAGCTATCCCCGCAGCTTTGATTTGCTCTTCCATAAATGGTTCTAGTTCTTCGATGACATAAAGGGTTTCAACATTCTCAGCAAATTCTTTTATTTTCTTCATAGGAAGTGGATAGGTAAATCCCAGCTTTAAATAGGAAGCATTCTCACCGAAGACTTCTTTTGCATATTGATAGGCAGCCCCAGAAGAAATAATTCCTATCTTTTTATCATGCCATTCTACATAGTTCAGTTCCGTTTCATTTGAATACGCTTCAAGTTCCTTGAGTTTTTCCTCCAATCGCATGCGCAATCTTTTCGCTGCAACGGGTGTGGCATCGTATTTTTGCAAATTTCTACTATATGGCTTTTTGCCTACTTCTTTTCTCTCTCCCAGTTCAACGATCGTCTTACTGTTACAAATCCTAGTGGTCATTCTCATAAGAACCAGCGTATCATATTTTTCACTGATTTCCATGGCCGTTTTAATCATATCCTTTGCTTCTTGGCTGTCGCTTGGCTCTACCATAGCAACCTTAGCAAATTTTGCATAATACCTGTTGTCTTGCTCATTTTGTGAGCCGTGGGGCCCAGGGTCATCTCCGGTAATAAGGACTGTGCCTCCATTCACACCTGTATAAGCCAAAGTTAACAAAGGATCAGCCGCAACGTTTACACCTACCTGCTTCATGGCTGCCAGTGACCTTGCCCCTGCGATAGATGCACCTATGGCTGATTCTAAAGCCACCTTTTCATTTGGCGCCCACTCTGCAATGATTTCTTCTTTATAATTAGCTATATTTTCTAGTATTTCAGTGGTTGGGCTACCGGGATAAGCGGCAGCATATGCTATACCAGCCTCATAGGCACCTCGAGCAACGGCTTCATTTCCTGTAAGCAATACTTTCATCATTTAAGCCCCCTTAGTTATGTATCATATTTCTTCGTGAAACACCAAGTGGAAATACAATGCTAAGACGAAAACTCCGAAAATAATGTGTACGCTTAACGAATTCTGCAAAAACTCCTCTTTCAACTATGCCTTTTTAGTTTTCACGAACTACAGCAATGAGTCTGATGTTTATATTATATATCAATTTGTAGTACATTGTAATATTTTGTATTATCTTCTATAATATTGTATATTTTCACAAATAGGCCAAATATGTTCACTTCTTCAAAAAAAGAACATGTAGATCATAAAAATACCTACATGTTCTTTGTTATATAAGACAGCGGGGATAGTTCGAAGGCACTTAAAAAGTAGCCCTTCGTCCAGGCAACACATGGGGACAGGGGGACAGTTCCCAAGCCTTGCCGCTTCGCCATGGGGACGGTTCCATCGTTTTCCCTTCGGTCCTTCGCTGCGCTTCGGAAACGCTCGAACCGTCCCAATGACTCCGCTACAGTAGACTAGTCCCCAAGTCTTACCCAGTAGCCTCGAACCGCCCTCCTGTCCCATTTTTCTTACCCAGTATAAAAGTTTTATTGTATTCTATATAGAAGTGCCAATACAGATATCAAACCACTGCCAGTTCTTGATTCCTTATATCTGTTAGAAACATATGTCCGGGCGCATGGGTAATCATGATTTCGGGCTTCACTTTCATGGCAACGGCCTGAGGTGTTACACCGCATGCCCAGAATACAGGAACTTCATTTTCTTTGATTTCTACAGGGTCGCCAAAATCCGGATGGAATATATCTTTTATGCCTATTGCCTTTGGATCTCCTATGTGTATAGGTGCACCGTGAACTCCCGGGTATCTGGATGTTATATGTACTGTCTTGAAGATTTTATTATAGGGTATGGGTCTCATACTTACCACCGTAGGCCCTGCAAATATTCCTGCGGGCTTGCATTCAATGTTGGTAATGTACATGGGTACATTGCAGCCCTGCTGGATATGTCTTACCTCAATGCCTTCTTCCATCAATGCTGACTCAAAGGTAAAGCTGCATCCCAGTATAAAGGAAACAAAATCATCTCTCCAGATGGATTGGATATCCGTATATTCACCCTCCAGTACGCCCTTTTTATAGACACGGTATTTGGGAATATCTGTGGTGATATCTGATCCGGGGGCGATCATCTTCATTTCCTTTCCCCCTGTATCGGATACTTCCAATACTGGACATGGTTTTGGATTTCTTTGAGTAAACAAAAGGAAGTCGTAGGCGTATTCTTTGGGTAAAGTAACCAGATTACCTTGAGCATAGCCGCCGCAAAGGCCGGCGGTAGGTCTTTGCAGTTCGCCTTCTCTTATCATTTTTCTGACTTCAGAGGGCTTTGCATTGCATAAATCCTTCACGTTATCACCCCATATCTATTTATTTTATTCAACACGAGCAACACATGGGGACAGGGCACCAGTCCGGCAAAAAGCGTACCGGACAGTGGACCAGTCCGAGACCACTGAAAAAGTAGCCTTTTAAAATCCATTTCTCCTAGCATAATACTACTTCTTTGCTAATATTAATTTTGATAACAAAAAAGTACAATTTAATAGTAAGTT
>JBMOKU010000031.1:0-8825 GCA_049324315.1 Bacillota bacterium
AATCCATGTAAAGTATTTACTTCAACAAACTTTCTACCCATGTGTAACCCCTCCTTAATTATATTCTAAAGAAATCTAGGTGGATTATACACATGTAAAATTTAACTGTAAGATTCCAGATCTATATTGGTATGATATTTTAAATTCAATGCTTATGCAGGAGGTGAATTCATGGATAGCCTAATCCATGGTTATATTGATGAAGGCTTCGAGAGGGTTAGAACAGCCTTTGAAAATAATTTCAGATTAAATTTAGAATATGGTGCGGCGTGTACTATTTACTATAAAGGAAAAAAGGTAGTTGATTTATGGGGAGGGTATTCGGATTTCAAAGCAAGAATACCTTGGAGGGAGGATACAATTGTACCTGTATTTTCAACAACAAAAGGGATTTCTTCACTTGCAATTGCCCATGCTGTTTCAAATAAATATTTCAGCTATGATGATAAGGTGGCGGATATTTGGGAGGCCTTTGCTCAAAACGGAAAAGAAGATATAACCATTCGCCAATTATTATCCCACCAGGCAGGTTTGTGTGCATTGGATAGAATGATTGATGAAAAAATTATTGAGAACGCAGAAATTCTATCGGAATTGCTGGCAGTACAGAAGCCCGAGTGGACCCCTGGAGATAAGCAAGGATATCATTGTTGGAATTTAGGATGGTATCAAAGTGAACTTATAAGGAAAAGTGATCCGCAAAAAAGGACGCTAGGTCGGTATTTTAAACAAGAAATTGCTGATGTTTTAGGTTTGGATTTTTATATAGGGCTTCCGGATAATATAGATACTGAAAAGATTGCTACATTAAAATCCTTTAGTAAAGCATTAATGCCAATTAAAATGCCATTAGGATTGGTACTGTCTTTTTTTAATCCTAAATCAATTGTATCAAGGACTATGGGAAATCCTAAATTTCTACTTAACCATCATAATTTGAACGATAGAAAATATCAAAAATTAGAAATCGGTTCCGGAAATGGTATTGGTAATGCAAGAAGTATTGCAAAATTTTATAATGAGTTTGTTACAGGAGGCAAGAATTTAAATATTTCACAAAGTGTGCTGCAGGCGTTAGAAGAAAAACCAGTATTACCTAGAATTGATGCAAGAGATTTAGTTCTTCATCTTGACATACCTTTCTCTCTGGGCTTTATGAAACCCTGTAAGACTTTACCATTCGGCTCTAGCGACAGAGCATACGGTTTTTGGGGAGCTGGCGGTTCAAGTGGGTTTGCAGATCCGGAAACGGAGGTTGCTTATTCATATGTGATGAACAAGATGGGCGGAGAAATGTTCAGCGACCCTAGAGAAAAGTCCATTAGAGATGCATTTTACAACTGTATATAATGTATAAAATTTGCAGCAGGTAAATTGACAGGTAGTTTTTGAAAGGATTAGTGAGAAATGTTTCTAGATGTTGAAACGATGGAAGTTTTATTGTAACTGCAATTTTTCCTGAGGACGAGTGGGTTTATGGATATGTGCTGTCATATGGCAATTATGTAGAGGTTTTAGAACCATTTCATATTCGGGAAATTATAATAGGAAAAATGAAAGATTCCTTGAACAAATGTCACAAGGAAATATCACAAGGGACGGGGTTACTCGACCAATACACTGAATTGTCTATAATCCCGTCTCCTCAACCGCCCCATTATAGACGGGTCCGGATAGATATTATGATAAATAACTACACCGTTTTAAATCTAAAAACCTAAATAAAAGACGAGGGGACGTTTTCGTTTATCGCTGCATGAAGAAAATTTTCGAATAAGTACATCTGGATCACGTACACAACGCATCGTGAAGTCGTCGCGAAGTTAGAGAGGCTGAAAGATTGATGAATCAAGGGATTGAGGGACTTGGGTGTATTAAATAACCCTTGTGTATGCAAAAAAGAAGCACTATAGTCGGGAGCTGTTGTTGGTAAGAGGCGGTTGCATATGAGAAGGATGCGACCGCTTTTTTTAGCGGGTTACCGCATTCTATTTACTATAATAAATTTGAACTACTTGAAAAATTTGGTTTTTGCCATATAATTAAGTGGATATTATGTGGTTAAAATCACATAAAATAGACTTAATAACGGGGAGTGATTATTTTGAAGAGATTGATTATCGATGATTTGCAACGATGGAAACAATCAAAATACAGAAAACCGTTGATACTAAAAGGAGTTCGCCATGTTGGGAAAACATGGATATTAAACGAATTTGGCAGACAATATTATGATAACATTGCATACTTTAACTTTGATGAGTAGGAAGAATTAGTGTCTTTTTTTGAAACGACCAAAGATGTGAAAAGAATTTTGCAAAACTTAACGATGGTGAATGGATCACCAATTTTGCCGGAAAAGACTTTGGTTATATTTGATGAGATACAGGAGTGTAACAAGGCGCTCAACACACTAAAATATTTCTGCGAGAAGGCGCCGGAATACCATATAGCCTGTGCAGGTTCGCTGTTAGGAATTGCCCTGTCCAAGTAGTCATCATTTCCTGTAGGTAAAGTTGACTTTATGATGATCTATCCAATGAGCTTTACTGAATTTTTAATAGCCAACGGTGATGAGAATTTAGTGGATTACATGAGAAGTGTTAATGTAATTGAACCGATACCGGAGATATTTTTTAACAAATTACATGAGAAGCTTAAAATGTATTTTGTAACCGGGGGTATGCCGGAAGCTGTCCGCTCGTGGACGGAAGAAAGAGATACAGGACTTGTTCAGACAGCATTAAAAAACATTTTAAATGCCTATGAGCTTGATTTTTCCAAACATGCCGAAATAAAAGATATTGCAAAGCTGGGCTTGATATGGAATTCCATTCCTTCGCAACTGGCAAGAGAAATAAGAAATTTTTTATAGTGCTGTAAAAGAAGGCGCAAGGGCAAGAGAGTATGAAGATGCATTGACCTGGCTGTGTAATGCAGATATGGCATACAAGATATATAAAAGTACAAAACCCGGACTCCCGATGTCTGCATATGATGACCTGACAGCTTTTAAATTATATGCCGTTGATACCGGATTGTTGCGTAGATTGGCGCTTCTTGACCCTATTGCATTCAATGAGGGTAACCGTCTGTTTACCGAATTTAAAGGCGCGTTGACTGAAAACTTTGTATTGCAAGGTTTAGCAGATAAATATGAAGCAATACCGAGATACTGGACATCAGGAGGTCAGGCTGAAGTTGATTTTATTATCCAGCGGGGTAATGACATTATTCCGGTCGAAGTAAAAGCTGACAAAAATGTTAGCAGTAGAACCTTACTTTATATGGGCAAAAATATGAAGCTGAAACAAAAATACGTTTAAGGTTTTCACTTAAGAATCTGAAACAAGACGGAGACCTGTTAAATATCCCGCTTTTTATGATTGATCATGTAGATAAGCTTATAGAATTGGGATTGAAAGAATAGGGATCTGATAAAAGGAAGGTGGTTCTATGCCGACACTGGATATTATGGAAATACCAAAGCCTAAGAACTGGCAGGACTTTGAACGATTGGTCGAAAGCTATGCTGTTTATGCAAATAATAACAAGAATCCTGTTATCGGTAATAACATTACAATCAAAACCCCTAAAAAGCTTTCTATTTTCATTTAAGAAATAAGCTTAGCCAGCTGCTTATAAAAGGATGTACCTTGGTATCGGGTTAGCGTCTTTAAGGTTTACTTCTTTGAAGAGTGAATACCTCCCAATTTAATTATAACATGTAAAAAATTGTAAATCCAGACTATTTGTTTTCATTTGCTATTGCTATAATGAAATAGCACGTTTTATAAACAACCTCTAGAAAAAAATTGACGGGGTATATAGAATATTTGCAAAAGGTACATTATAGATAGGCTAGTACAATACTCCGGTAAATCGTTTTAGCCCGAAGGATGTTATCAAAATTATCAAAGAAGGAATTGCCAAAGGAGGGAAATGTATGAGTTCATATGTGCTTGGTTTTCAGGACATTGACAAAACAAAACTCATGGTTGCTGGAGGTAAAGGCGCGAACCTTGGGGAACTTTTCAAAATTGAGGGAATACATGTACCGGATGGCTTTTGTATTTCTACTGAAGCCTTTAAAAGAATCATTGGGGAAACGTCGTCGATTAACGAATTACTTGATCAGTTATTGCTTCTAAAGGTGGAAGACCGGGATAAAATCGGTGAACTTAGCGGTGAGATTCGCAGGGTCATCGAAGGGATAGCCATCCCTGAAGATATTCATGAAGACATCACTCGCTTCCTCTCCAGGCTTGGTGAAAAAAATGCCTATGCAGTACGATCCAGCGCAACTGCAGAGGATTTACCGACGGCCTCCTTTGCAGGCCAGCAGGATACGTATTTGAACATTATCGGAAAGGAGGCAATCCTAAAGCACATCAGTAAGTGCTGGGCGTCTCTGTTTACCGACCGTGCGGTAACCTACCGCATGCAAAACGGATTCGACCACCGTAAAGTCCACCTGTCAGTGGTTGTTCAGAAGATGGCCTTTCCGCAGGCAGCAGGGATTTTGTTTACTGCCGATCCCGTCACTTCTAATAGGAAGGTGTTATCTATTGATGCCAGCTTCGGACTTGGTGATGCCTTGGTCTCCGGCCTGGTGAATGCTGATACCTATAAAGTGCGTAACTGCAAGATTATCGATAAGAAGATATCCACCAAGAAGCTGGCTATTTATGCCTTAGAAGGTGGCGGTACGAAAGAACATGAGATTGAGCCTGAGCAGCAGAATAGGCAATCGCTGACGGATGAGCAGATTTTGCAGCTTGAGCGCATGGGCAGAAAGATCGAAGAACATTTCGGTTGTCCCCAGGACAGCGAATGGTGTTTGGTTGATGATACATTTTATATTGTCCAGAGTCGGCCAATCACTACTTTATACCCGATCCCTGAAGCGAACGATGAAGAAAATCACGTTTATGTATCTGTCGGGCATCAACAAATGATGACCGACCCCATGAAACCATTGGGAATCTCTTTTTTCCTGTTAACGACTCGTGCACCCATGCGTAAAGCTGGTGGAAGGTTGTTTGTTGATATCACACATAATCTGGCGTCACCTGACAGCAGAGAAACTATATTAGATACCATGGGACAACACGATCCGCTTATGAAAGACGCACTCATGACCATCATAGAGCGAAGTGATTTTATAAAATCGTTACCAAATGATAAGAAAGAACAGAGTCCCAGTAAAAGCAATAAAGGTATGTCGTCTGCGGGTTTTCAAGCACAAATCGAAAACGATCCGACAATCGTTTCTGATTTGATTAAGAGTAGTCAAACATCGATAGAAGAGTTAAAACAAAACATCCAAACGAAATCAGGACCGGATTTATTTGATTTTATCCTGGAAGATATCCAGCAACTAAAGAAGATTTTATTTGATCCACAAAGTTCGGCTGTGTTTATGGCTGCTATAAATGCTTCATCATGGATCAATGAAAAAATGAACAAGTGGTTAGGTGAAAAAAACGTAGCAGATACGCTTTCTCAATCTGTACCAAACAATATTACTTCGGAAATGGGTCTGGCGCTAATGGATGTCGCAGATGTGATTCGTCCTTATCCGGAAGTCATTGATTATTTACAACATGTAAAAGATGATAACTTTTTGGATGAACTGGTTAAGTTTGATGGTGGGCAGGAAACCCAAGACGCTATCTATGCTTATCTTAACAAATACGGAATGCGATGTGCCGGAGAAATCGATATTACGAAACCTCGTTGGAGCGAAAAACCAACTACACTTGTCCCCATAATTCTCAGTAACATCAAAAACTTTGAGCCTAATGCCAGCAATCGGAAATTTGAGCAAGGACGACAGGAAGCTTTGAAAAAAGAACAAGAGTTATTAGAGCGATTGAAGCAATTACTGGATGGTGAACAAAAAGCCAAAGAAACAAAACGAATGATCGATCTAATCCGGAATTTCATCGGTTATCGTGAATATCCAAAATACGGCATGGTTAATCGCTACTTCGTTTATAAGCAGGCTTTACTGAAAGAAGCGGAACAACTCGTACAAGCCAAAGTTGTTCATGAAAAAGAAGATATATACTATCTCACTTTTGAAGAACTTCACGAAGTCGTACGCACAAATAAACTGGATTACCCGATCATCAGCAAACGAAAAGATGAGTACAAATTATATGAAAAACTAACGCCACCACGTGTTATCACCTCTGATGGTGAAATCGTTACAGGCAAGTATAAACGAGAGAATCTCCCAGTGGACGCTATTATAGGTCTACCTGTTTCTTCCGGAGTTATAGAGGGGCGAGCACGTGTCATCTTAAACATGGAAGATGCTGATCTGGAAGATGGAGATATATTAGTCACCTCCTTTACTGACCCTAGCTGGACACCATTGTTTGTATCCATAAAAGGCTTGGTCACCGAAGTTGGTGGACTGATGACCCACGGAGCAGTTATCGCACGTGAATATGGCTTACCAGCAGTTGTCGGAGTAGAAAATGCTACCAAACTGATAAAAGATGGGCAACGAATTCGCGTGCATGGAACAGAAGGATATGTAGAAATCCTATAATGGGAAAGATGTTGTCTTCCTCCTGGGGAGCTAAATAAAAGATGAAAGCTAGGAGAGTAGGTGACAGGCACCAAAGTTATCCAGTTATTGAGTAAGTATAAGTATATGCTAACAAGAACACACCATCCACTGTGAGGCCGTAGTTCTAGTGGTAAAGGAGTAGAGACAGCAAATATCAAGTCTGGATTTAACGGGTATGTCATTGTTTCAAGGGATGGGAAGGAACTTTTCAGTGGAGGCAGCGGTACAATCAATGATGCCTCGGATATTAGACTGGATGAAAATACGGTTTTTGGCATCGCTTCTATTACAAAACCGATGACTGCAATCTGAATCGCTCTTTTAGAGCAGCGAGGTGTTATAAAGTATACGGACACTATTGACAAATATATAGAAAATGTTCCGAAGGATAAAAAGAAAATCACCATACATCAACTTTTAACCCATACTTCTGGAGTTATAGATGCTGTAGCAAGTGATACCGAACACCTGGAAAAACAAGAGCTGTTGACCCGTATTTTAACATCGAAACTAATGTTCGCACCGGGCAGCAAGTACGAATACAGCAATGCCGGATATAGTTTGCTTGCAGCGATTATAGACAATGTATCGGGCAAAACCTATGCCGATTTCATGAGGGAGGAGGTCTTCGAGCCTCTTGGTATGGAAAATACAGGCTCAACGGGTATGGCGTTTTTCAAAAACCTCAATGTAACAAGCGGATATTATAACGGTAAGGATTATGGCAAATTGTCCGATTATCCATTCAGTTGGAATGGACTGATAGGGAATGGTGATGTTTTATCTACGCCTAAGGATATGCATATTATGCTGAAAAACTTGTTCTCCGGTAAGCTTTTGACGAAAGAAAATCTTGACAAAATGCTCACCCCTTACGTTTCTGAGGAGGAAGGAAGCGACTTTTATTATGGATATGGCTGGAGCATTATAATGGATGACATACATGGCGAAATCATCACGCACAACGGTGGCGGTTTGTGTGGCAATCATATCGTTACCTATTATGAAAAATATGGTTTGGGTGTATTTGTATTTAATACACGAATTGAAGACCGGCTACTTTTTGATAATTTTCCGTATTATGTTGATTATCCGGCAGACCAACTAAGCGAAACAATTATATCTAACATTTTTACAGGGAAATACCATAGAATGCCTTCACCCATTCTGCCGTTATGGCTTGGTATAGCGAAATATGTTGGAATCATATGTATCATATTGGGGGCTGGATTGGCAATCGCGATTTTAGTCAAACGCAAGATGAATAAAAAATAGGGACGTACCATGTATGAAACAAATCAAGCTTTTTTGATGGATAATAACCATAAAACGCAATTTCAGATAAGAAAGCCCAATGGCATTGAGATGGATTATTTATATGATGGGCATCAGTCTGAAAAAATCACTTAAAATGTGTTATGTGGTATAATTAAGGGATAGTTATCCGATAACAAAGGGGAGATGATTTGATGATTGCCAATGAGACTTTAAAAATAATCAAACAACGCAGGAGTATCAGAAGTTTTAAAGATGAACAGATTAAGGATGAAGAATTACAGGCGGTACTGGAAGCGGGGCTGTATGCTCCTTACGCATGGGAACAGGGGAGGCATTTTACTGTAATTCAAAATAAAGAACTGCTGGACAGACTTAATCTTGCAGCAAAAGAAGCCGCCAAGCAAATGGATTTTGAACATTTAAGGGAACTGGGCAATAATGAGAGGTTCCATTGTTTGTACAATGCACCAACACTGATTATAGTTTCTGGCAATGAACAGGCTCCCATACCTCTCGAAGCGGATTGTGCCACCGCTACGCAGAACATGTTGCTTGCAGCAGAGTCAATCGGACTGGGGTCGTGCTGGATTTTCTTTGTTCTGTTAGCGTTTAATTCACCACAAGGTTCTGAATTACGAAAAGAACTGAGAATACCCGAGGGCTATAAGCCTTACTATTCGGCTTTGTTTGGGTATAAAAATGCTGCGGCAGTTAATATACCAGAAAGAAATTCTAACCTCATTACATATATCAAATAACTTTATTTATAAAATAACTTTCATTAATATGAACTCGTGTGAGCAGAGCGTTTACATTATTGGAGGATATTATGAAGGAACACCAGTTTACAAGTTTGATTAAGCCACTTGATCTTTGTCAAGAAAGCTCCTTACCGCTTTTTTCATGGTTGAATAAATTTTAGTACTTTCGAAGCTGGATACGAAAGTGTCAAATATTAATTCTT
>JBMOKU010000032.1:0-270412 GCA_049324315.1 Bacillota bacterium
CTTTACCTTCTCGCTTAGCACCCTGCATTACTGCAACGCACCGAGATTGGCTACCCAGCTCACTGGCGATTACTGGGACGGGACTTTCACCCGCTAGTGTAGTCCAGCTTCGCTGGACGCACCAAAAGAAAAAAGAGCTATATGGTTTAGCTCTTATAAATTGGGGAAACGTTTTTCACCTGTCTTTAGAAAAAATTCATACACATAAATGCTTATCGTATACACATCTATATGTTTACTATACACATTTATAAATTGGTCAAATTTCCATTATCTTTTATTCATTTGTAATGATCATCAATAAAAAGCACACTTCATCCTCAGTAATTGTAATTCCATAATAATCTTCCATTTCTTTCAGGTTATCCTTAATAGTACCGAACGCTTCAGAGTGCTTATCCATCAAGAAGTCCTTGCTGTCACATGCCGGGGTATTACCATTCCTGACAATCCGCTCTAACGCACAGGACATATGAAGTATAAGTCCCACTAATATATCTTGGTCAAAAGCACAGTCTAACTGTTTTTCAATATTATCCCTGAAAGTTTTGAACAGTCTTTTAAATGCTTTGGCATCATAGCTCTTTATCTCTTTTTCAATCATATCAAAGATACTATCGTATAATTCATCACTGCTGATAACCGTATCTGTATAATCAGTATACTCGATCTTATCGATTAATTCTTTTATTCTTTCATAGTTCCGGTCCATAAATAATTCAGCAACAGATATATATGGAATGCCATATATATCTGGATTGAACGTTCCAACAATGGCTATGATTTTTTTATCCTTAGACAGTTTACTGATTTTCCTATACAGATTTTTTTTATCACTAATAGACATGGGAATAATCTGTACATCTTTATTTTCAATATCTACATTTTCTTCGATGATATTTTTTAATTTCACTGCGCTGCCTTCACCGGTGGTGCAGACGGTTATGATGATGTTGTCCTTTTGGGGATTAAATCCCTGAAACATACTGGTACAGTAATGTATCATGTGAGGGTTCTTATTCTTAACGACCTCATAGATGACATCAATATCTCTTTCATTCAGCGCTTTCCTTGCACACTCTAAAGCCATTGGGGTAGAAACCGAGTCCACCACTCGTATTTCTATTCCGGTCTCTTCACTGATGAGCTCTCCAAACATGCCAAGGGAGCCCATATCTACAAGAAGCATGACGCCGGCTCCCCGGTCATTCTCCTTAATCAGTTCTTTCAGTTCTTCATATGCTGTACTTGTATTTTTGTCCAAACTCATGTCATATGCAAAGACGTTGTCTCCGCCAACCAATTTATTGACCACTTCTGCCATGGAGGAAGCCGTGGCTTTTCCGTGCATGGCAATGATGACAACAGGTTTTATTCCCTGCCTTTCTTCATCGATCTTATCTTCACTCAAAAACATGGCCATAAAACCCACTTCATCTACGGGAATGTGAATATTCTCTTCCTTTTCAATGATTCCCGAAAAATGAAGGGCCACTGCATATTCATCCGGATATTTTTCGATAATCTCCGCCAGATTATAATTTATGATGGGCTTATTACTTCGAATACGTTCCAGACTGGCACTTATATGAAGACACAATCCGTAAAAAACCTTGGAAGAAAATATTTTCTTCAGCTTTTGTGATGCAAATTCCAGATATCGTTCAACCAATACAATGGTTTTATTGTCTACAACCTTCGAAAGCTCCTCTTTGTTAATGTTCTTGTCAAACTTATGGATATACTTCTTAAAATAATTGTCTATATCGAAGGTCATGATCATATTGATATCTTTATCCTCTATTCCTCTGGACTGAAGCTCTTGTATCCTTTTTTCTATATCCTCGTAAAAATTGTTGGGGAGCATGTAGTCTCCACCTTGGATAAAGGTCTCTATTCCCTTTGCAGTAAATGACAATTTTGCATCATCCTTAATAATTTCATTCAATTGTTCTCCATACTTCTTGTAATTTAGCATTCCCTTTCTTACATGCTCTGAAAAATCAGTAGAGTATACCTTTATCTTTTTCTCACCCTTAGAAACAGACTTCAAGAACGCATTGGCACATCCCAGCTGTATATCACTTTTTAACTGTCCGATATTTCCCGCGCAATGATATGAAAGCAGATTTTTGATAACTTCCGATGTTGCAACAATTTCTTTACCGATTTTTTTTGACTCCATCCTGAAAAAATCACTGATTAAGTCAAACCTTTCCTTCAAAGACCGGTCTTTCAAGGAAGGAATCGTTATGGTCATGGGTATTCTTCGTGTAAAGGTTGATAAAAGCACACTATCCTTATCCTCTGTGGTAGCGCAAATAATCAATACATCCACATTTTTTTTATTGTCAATCTCCCCCAAGGGTGCATACAGCCCTTTGTCAATAAGGTAAAAAAGCATCTCCTGACCTTCCGGAGGCAGTCTGTGTACTTCATCCAAAAATAAGATTCCACCATTGGCCTTTTCCACAATACCGGCCCTATCCTTATCCGCCCCTGTGAAGGCACCCTTCTTTGAACCAAATAAATGGGACAGCAATAATTGAGGGTTGCTGCAATAATCAGCACAGTTAAAGGATACGAAGGGTGCATCACAGCTGAAAACGCCGTTTTCTATGGCAAACTTATGCATTAGCTCCGCAAACATGGTCTTCCCTACACCGGTTGGCCCGAGGATCAAAGAATGCAGTCCATGGGGCGGATACAACATGGCAGCCTTTGCCTGCTGTATGCTCTTCTTAAGACTCCCATCACTTCCGGCAAGCATGTCAAAACTATATTTCTCAGACAGCCGTTTCTTTTCATGCTTATTATTCATATCGACAAGATACATTACCGGCTTTCCCTTGATCTTCATTATTTTGCCTTCCGTGTAAAGCTTGTTCAAAAGACTGCTTGCATTTGTCCTCTGTATTCCAAGCCGTTCTGCTATATCACCGGTAGAACATCCAACAATTTTTCCGGTTTTGTTTTTTTGCGCCAAACACGCATTAACAATAATCTCTATAATCCCATCCTCCATTTTTGAATTGTTAGATTTCATCCCGGCTCCCCCTTTTGATGTGTATACAACGATTTGATGAAGAATATGTTTGCCATACACATTATATACACTTTTTTATTGGTTCAAGTATATACATATACATTTCTTGTGTCAATTACTTGCAGTCCTTATACAAAAAAGTCTTCCTTAATGAAAATTAACAATTTTATTCTAAAGTTGAATATCTACAACCGGTTTCAGATCCTTGTTATGGCTTACACCTCTACCCACCTTAGCCAGTGGATAGAATTTGCCATTGACTTTTACTTGAACAATATCCGCCGTAAAGTCGTTATTGGTTCCATTGCTGCTTGAATTCTCTAAAAGGCTGGAACCCACACCATAAATATCTACCGGCGCATTGATTTCTTCAAATCGACCAATCTTTTCCGCATTAAACCCGCCGGTTACAATAATCTTTATGTCTTCACAATACGCTTTTGCAAGAGAAGCGGCCTTTTGTCTATCCAGATAATTGAAATCACTGACTAGCTCTTCCCAGTAAGTATCAATGGCTGTCCTTATATTATGAACCAGTCTTGGATTCACACCATTATCCAGATATTTATCAAAGATGGGTTCGATGGATTTATCCCGCATATTGCCGCTGGTATCGGGCCTTACACCAAAAAGCTTGTATTTTTCTGCCTCTCCTTCCATTCCTTCTTTGATAAGCTCCCAATACTTACGCCACATGGCTTTGACCACCTTGAGACTTTCCACTACGCAGTCATTATGAAAATCGACCAAAGCGATTCTTGGTGTATCGACAGGCATGATCCGAGAAAACTGCATCATTGCTTCAGCCGTGTTACCAAGAAAACAAGCAATGGTGGCGTGAGATACAGTTCCGCCTCCTTTTCCTCCCCACCAATCGCCTTGTTCATGAGTTGAAATAGAAGCCTTTGCATCCGTACCATAGTCCATATTATATCGTTGGACCGCCAACCAGTAAGCATAACCGTCAATTCCCTGCATCTTATAGTGGTCAAATCTAGCGGGGAAGAATAGTACCTGCTTGCCTTTGGAAGCAATAAGAACATTATATACATTGGTTGCAATCCTAGTCGGTACCGATAATACGCCGAGGATTACCGTTTCAAGGTGCCCAAAGTCTCTATACCTGCCCCTTACCTTCAGTACAGGCTGTACATGGAATGGATTTCCGTCATAGGTAACAATGGAGCCATCCTCAACGGCTTCGATCTCCAGTTGATCATAGGTGCTGATAAAATCTCCCTTTTCATCCCAATATCCTGTACCCGTTCTTAAGACCGCCAAAGCTTCATCCACACCGGCCACCACAGAGAAGGGCTTCCTTCTGGTAAAGAACTGCATCTCAACCTCGATGTCTCCGTTTTGTACATCTTCGACGCTCACGATACCTTCAAGATCATTCTCTTTCTCGCTGAAGACATATCCCTCTTGGGATAGGATGGTAAGAACATTAATCGTGTTATTAAAATAAACATCGGTATACCATCCATTTCTTAATTTTTCAATCACTTCGTCATTCATTTTAAATGTTTCTATGGATAATCTTTTTCCATTGAATATACTCATAAATCATCACTCCTGTCTTTTTGTTACTCCAGCCTCCACAGAGGATTAAACTTATAGAGAACCGCCGGTCTATGTCCTTTCCCTTCCGCATGCATTTTATCTGTTTTGATAACCATGGGTTCTATCTGTCTTCTAAATTGTGCCGGATATAATTTTTCTCCCAGAATCACTTCATAAACCTTTTGAAGCTCTGTCAAGGTAAAATACTCCGGCATTAACTGGAAAGCTATGTCTGTATACTCTATCTTATTTCTCAGCCTCTGGAGGCTGTAGAAAATGATTTTCCCATGATCAAAAGCAATGCCATTACTCTCCACGATTCTTGTAGTCGTTTCGGCAACACTGTTTACAACTTTATGTTCCACTTTTATTTTTGCAGATAATGTCTCGTCCTTGTTGTTGATCAGTTTTAGTTCGAACAATTGAGCGACCTCAGCAAATCTGTTTTCAACAAGCTTTTTATTGTCTTCTATCAGTTCCAGATTTACCGAAAACCATTCTGCTTCTTCCGCATCATCTCCGGCTTTCACCGAAAGGTTATCACTATTGATCAGTGCCATATAAGAAACACTGATGATCCGCATCCTTGGATCTCGTCCCACATCTCCCCAGGTATACAACTGCTCCATATAAATATTGTCAATATTAGTTTCTTCTCTCAGCTCTCTCTTGGCAGACTCATAGATATCTTCATCTATATTGACAAATCCACCGGGAATAGCCCACTGTCCTATAAACGGGTGATCTTTTCTTTTGATCATCATAATCATCAATTCTTTTTTAGGGAGTTTTCTATAATTATCGATTTCCTTATCCTTCACCGTAAAAATCAATGTATCTACAGTAACAGAGGGCTTTTCATATTTATCTTTTTCATGCTCTTTATATGCTTTCAGAAACTGTTCTAAGGTTTGTCCTTTTTGATTTAATAACGGAACCATATATCCATACCTCCCTATCAATCATCATCTATGTATATCCACTTTTTGTTATTACTATACTGTTATTATCATATTAACAATATGGGTACATTCTGTCAATGTTCTTCTATTCATTTTCTCATTCTTTCAGATGCTACATGCATAAGTTTTCTTTAGGTTTTTGCAACAAAAAACAGAGGAGCCATCTGTTCTATGATGAACATCCTCTGTCATTATTAACCAGCTAAAAAATTCTCTTTTCAGTCCCCTAAATTTATGAACTTATACGTATTTTTTATAGAAGTGTTCATTATATTCTATGATAAGGGGACAAGCACATGTCAAGACTTTTCGATCTATCTCAAGCCATCACTGAGCTGCAGGCTAAATTAGAGGAGCTACTTGAGACCAAAGCCTTAACCGATCCAGAGGTTCTTGAAACCAGCTGGATGCTTGATACACTCATCAATGAGTGCTATCGCATCATCCTTAAGAAGACCCACGATAGCTAAAGATATGAAATATTACTTATTCCATGTAAGCACCTTTCATTGGCGATACTGCAAGCTTTGTATAAAATCCCAAAACGCCCGTTTTAAATTTAGGCTCTGGTTTAACCCAGTTCTTTCTTCTTTCTTCTAGGATTTTTTCCATATCTTCTTTTGACTTTTCTTCTCCATTTACACCAATGACCGCTAGTATTCTATTGGGGATATCAATTTGTATTAAGTCTCCTTCTTCGATCAATGCAATAGGGCCGCCTTCACTGGCTTCAGGAGACACATGTCCGATAGCGGGTCCCCTCGTGGCACCTGAATATCTTCCGTCTGTAATCAATGCAATTGATGATACCAATTCCGGATCTGCTGCAATGGCCTCTGTGGTATAAAACATTTCCGGCATACCACTGCCCTTAGGTCCCTCATATCGAATAAACACTGCATCTCCCGGTTTTATTCTTTTATTGATCACCGCGTCAAAGGCTTCTTCTTCCGAATCAAAGGGACGGGCAATCAGTGTCGCTTGCAGCATTTCTGGTGCAATAGCTGAATGCTTGACCACAGCACCTTCCGGTGCCAGATTTCCTTTTAAGATGGCAATGGCACCTTCTTTTTGAATAGGTTTGCAAATCGGTGCAATAACAGCTTCTTTCTCAACACCTAATTCTTTTAAATGTCTTTCACATCTTTCATAGAAACCATTCCGCTTTAACGCTTTCAGATTTTCCCCTAAAGTTTTTCCGGTTACCGTCATCACATCCAAATGCAAATATTCCTTAATTTCCTCCATAATGGCCGGTACACCACCTGCATACCAGAAATACTGGCCGGGAAAGAATCCGCTGGGGCGTATATTGGCCAGATAAGGTATTTTTCTATGGATCTGGTCAAATAATTCAGGATCAATATCTATATTCAATTCATGGGCAACTGCCGGAATATGCAGCAGTGCATTGGTGGACCCCGCAATAGCCGCATGAACCATGATGGCATTTTCAAAGGCCTTCTTTATCATGATCTGAGACGGTCTTAAATCCAAACGAATGACCTCAAGGAGCTGGGTGGCTGCCCTTTGAACTTCATTTTCTATTTCATCAAAAGTAGCGGGCATAACAGCAGTCCCCGGCAAGGCCATCCCCAACGCTTCACTCATGACTTGCATGGTAGCTGCAGTACCCATAAAGGCACATGCTCCACATGATGCACATGCCATATGCTGTTTTTCTTTAAATTCAGCTTCCGTGATTTCCCCTCTTTTCAATCTTACACTATACGTTCCAATCTGTTCTAATGTTAGCATTTCAGGCCCTGCCTTCATGACCCCGCCTGTAAAGATAATCGATGGCATATCCAATCGGGCAATTGCTTTTAAATGTGCCGGCACTCCTTTGTCACAGCTGCATATAAACATGCCTCCATCGAAGGGTGTAGCCAGACCTTGTATTTCAATCATATTTGCAATCATTTCCCGGGACAGCAGGGAATAATTCATTCCATCATGCCCCTGGGCAATGCCATCACAAATATCTGTCGTCGTATATTTTGCCGGCTTTGCACCCAGTTGGTCCAACTTTCTCTCAGCTGCAAAAACCAATTTATCCAAATGTACACTTCCAGGATGGCTATCTCCCCAGGTGCTCTGAAGAAAAATCTGGGGTTTATCCAAATCTTCTGCTGTCCAGCCCATTCCCATTTTTAGTGCATCCATCTCTACGGCTACACTTCTCATTTTCTGACTTTTTAACATCTCTATATCCTCCTACCTAATTTGCCACGACATGTCATCTAAATGCTGCTAATCTCATAAAGATGATTTCGATATATCTAATGGACAAATCAAAATTATATAGCTTTCCCCGGGTGGCTGTGGCAGCCACCCCTACGATGCTCGAACCGTCTCCATGACTCCGCTACACAGCCTTTCACTGCTTAGATCATTACTTTAATAAATTTGGTAAAAAAGTTGAAATTTGTGGTATGAAGGTTAGCAGCGTAACTGCAGCGAATAAAGCGATGATAAACGGTAAAATAGCTCTTGTGATTTTCTCTATGGAAATCTTTGAAATATTTGAAGCAACAAACAGGTTTACCCCTAATGGAGGTGTTAAAAATCCGATTTCTGAATTTACAACCAACAATATACCGAAATGAATAGGATCAACGCCCAGGTTTGTAACTACTGGTAGTAATAATGGTGTCAAAATAATAACTGTCGCTAATGTTTCCATAAACATCCCTATAAACAATAAGAAGAAGTTGATAAGCATTAAAATGACAAATTTATTTTGAGAAACGTTGGATAGAAATATTGCCATTTTATGCGGTATTTGATACATCGTCATTAATCGGCCAAAGGTTGTTGCAACGCCAATAATGATCATGACAGATCCCACTGTAATTGCTGTTTTATATAATGAGTTATAGATTTGTTCAAATTTTAATTCTCTGTATATAAAAGCACCAACAACAAAACCATACACCACTGCAACCACAGCGGCCTCTGTAGGCGTAAAAATACCGCCGTAAATTCCACCTAGAATAATTACCGGTGCCAAGAGCGCCCAAAATGCGTCCTTTAGTGCAATCATAAATTCTCTTACTGTGAACTTCTCTTCTGAACCTTTATACCTATTCTTTTTGGCGATGACGTAGCCTACGGCTATCAAGACAGCAGAGATAACAATACCGGGCATAATCCCGGCGATAAATAAATCTCCAATAGAGACACTGCCTACAACCCCATAGACCACCATAACAATACTGGGGGGAATTAAGATTCCCAATGCACCACCGGAAGCTGCAACTGCAGATGCAAAATCCTTACTGTAGCCCTTCTTAATCATTGCCGGAATCATAATGGATCCAATGGCTGCAACCGTAGCAGGACCGGAACCGGATATGGCTGCAAAAAAGGCACAGGCTATGATGGTTACGGTGGCTAAGCCTCCTGTATACGACCCCATTAATACATTGGCAACCCTTACCAATCTTTTGGACAAACCGCCTGTCTCCATCAAATTTCCTGCAAGAATAAAGAACGGGACTGCCATCAACGGGAAAGAATCTACGGCTACGAAGGATCCTTGGGCCAAATATACGGTAGGCATATTACTAAATATAAGTCCGAATAATGACGCTAAACCTATGGAAATCGCAATAGGTACACCTAAGAGTAAAAAAATCGTTAAGCTACCGAATAGTACGATTGATATTGACATAATTTCATTCCCTTCTCTAAGATTCTAAGCTTTCATGATCTTTATCCGGATCATGAAAATGTTTAATATCAGCAGCAATCCTCTGGAGCAGTCTGAACATCATTAATCCATAACCTAATGGAATAGTCGTATATACCATATTCATAGGAATTCCTATCGCCGGTGATACCTGTTGATTTGCACTTAAGTGCTCCACTAAGTAGATACCATCCTTTAGTAAGACAAAGGTAAAACCAAGGAAAATCAAATCTCCCAGAATATGTGCCGCTTTTTTCGCTTTTCCCTTTAGAAACATGATGCCTACTTCCACACTTATGTGCTCTCTTTTCTTAACAGCAAGGGCTGCCGATATATAAATCGTCCAAACAAATATAAATCTAGCCGCCTCTTCAGACCACGCCAAAGGCGCATTAAAAATAAATCTGGATAAAACTTGAAAGAATATAAAGATGGTCATAAACGTTAGAAGTATGGCAGCCAGATACTCTTCAAACTTGTCATCCAAACGCCTTAATAGATTCATTTTATCTCTCCTTACCACTATGTCTATTACACAATATACCAATTATCTGTAATGATATGAATGGGTTGAATATCATATCATATCCAACCCATTTTTTCTTTCATGCTAAAAGTTACTTCGCTAGCTCTTTTTGAACTCTATCAAGATATTCAGCAATTTTTCCCTTTGCAAACTCTCCATAGATACTTTGTGCTTTTTCTTGGAATGCTTTCTGTTCTTCCGGTGTTAATTCGATTACTTTCATTCCGTTGGCTTCCAGTTCTTTTGCCAGTGTTGCATTTGCTTCTCTATTTAATTTTCTCTCATGATCTCTTGCAATCTTAGCTGCTTCCATGATAGCTTCTTGCTCTTCCGGTGTTGATTCATCCCAGAATTTTTGACTGATCATAAATACAAATGGTGAATATAAATGCTTTGTTAATGATGTATACCCTTGCACTTCGTAGAACTTGTTGTAATAGATTGTAGCTATTGGGTTTTCTTGTCCATCTACTGTTTTTTGTTGTAATGCTGTAAACAATTCACCAAATGCCATTGGTGTTGGGTTTGCACCAAATGCTCTAAAGGCTGCCAAGTGAATTGGGTTTTCCATAGTTCTTACCTTTAAGCCTTTCATATCTTCAGGCTTTCTTACTTCTACCTCTCTATTGGTTAAGTTTCTAAATCCATTTTCCCAGTAAACCAAGCCTTTCATTCCTTTAGCCGATAATGAATCAAGCAATTCTTGCCCAATAGGGCCATCCAAGATCCTATCTGCTGCCGCTTCATCCGGGAATAGATATGGGAAGTCAAATACTTTAAATTCTTCTACAAAGTTACCAATCGGCGCAGTAGAAGGACATGTGCCTTCTTGGGTTCCAAGTTGAAGTCCTTCCATCATGGCACGGTCATCGCCCAATGCGCTATTGGCAAATAATTGGACGTCAATCGTATCTACCCTCTTGTTTAGCTCTTCCTTGAATTTCTCTAACCCTTTGAACTGTGGATGGTCTTCGTTTAGCCCTATACCAATTCTCATAACTCTCTTTTCAACCGACTGACTTTCCGGTGTATTGCTGCTATCAGCAGGTGCTTGCTCTTTTGGTGTGCACCCTGCAAATAACCCCACTACCAGTATTAGTGTTAATACGATTGATAAAGTCCTTTTTAACACACAAATCCCTCCCTAAATAATGATCATTTTTTACATTATAGAATAAGACAACCCACACTTAAGAATATTTGACACCTCATACTATGGTATCGTAGATTGACTTACTTATAATCTTTCATGGTTATACTTCTCTAATTTTTGTATCGCATCAAACAGCATATCTTTCGATACTTTATAAGGCATCTTCAACATATCCGGAGCATTGACTGCTTTTTCCAATACTGGTTCAAGATATTCTCTGTCATTCTTAACATCTATATCTTCCAAGCATGTTGGCAATTTCACCGCTTTATAGAATGGATATAGCTTATCTAATTCTTCCAGCTGATTATTCATAGTCAACAATACCAATACACCATAAGCTACTACTTCTCCATGAAGATGGAACCTTTCAATTTCTTCCAGTAACGTAAGTCCATAGAATAGTCCATGGGCTGCTGCCCCGTTATTCTCATCTCCTACCAGCATGGCAACAATCCCTGTGCTGATGATATTGTTTAGGATAATTTGTTCCAATGCAAATGAGCTTTCGCTTTTCTCGCTATCATCCATAGCTTCCCCGCCATACTGAATAAGCGGTTCTGCACACATTATACTTAGGGACTTGGCCATGGCAGCGCTATGGGCCAATCGTTTTCCTTTGGTCGTTACATGAACCTCATAATACTTTGCAAGGGTATCTCCGATGCCAGCCCATAAATACTTCGTTGGAGCTTTGGCAATAACGTCGCTATCTATCAGAATATGTACAGGCGGTCTTGTAAGCTGATATAAAGAATCAAAATCACCTTTTTCGGAGTATACAATGGACAGCGCAGTCGTCGCTGCACACGTTGCCGCAATGGTAGGCACAGTAATGATCGGCAGCTTGGTTCGTTCAGAAACTGCTTTAGCCGTATCGATGGCCTTACCACCACCTACCCCTATAATGCTTTCCGCTTTTTGCTGCAAGGCCTTACTGCATAACTCTTCAATATTCTTGAACGTGCATTCTCCACCATACCACGCCACTTCTACAACGTCTATTCCAGTCGCTGCCAGAGATGCCGTTATCTTCGAGCTGGCTTTTTCCAGTGCAGTCTTTCCACCTATGATGAGTGTCTTGCTTCCATATGATTTTACTACGCTGCCTATGTTCTCTAAAACGTTTTCTCCAACTGTATAATGAGGAAATCTCACCGTTACATTTTTCATGACTCTTCACCCTCCACATCAGTAGATTCCGGTAAAGTCTCTTGCTTTTCTTTAATGCTCTTAATTTCATTGATGGTTCTTTCAATGTGCCGCTTCATAAACAACGCAGCCAGCTCAGCATCTCTCTCTTTAATGGCATCGATGATTTTCTTATGTTCATAGAGACCACCTTTAGGTCCTAAATATTTATTAATCTCTCTTTGGTGGAATTTCCACAGGTCCGTTAGTATGCTATTTACTTTAATAATCAAGGAGTTACCTGTTCCTTTTGCAATACTCATATGAAAGTCATAATCGGCATAAGTAAACTTTTGAGGCTCATCTTTATAAGTACACATATCTTGATAGCATCTCTCAAGATGCTCAATGGTATCGCTGCTGCATCTTTCTGCACAAATCCGTGCGCTATCCACTTCCATCATTTTTCTAAACTCTAAAATATCTAACAAGTTATCCTTTTCCAGGAGAATCATGGGAATGAGGCTGTTTAGATACATGGATGGCGATAGTTCATTGACAAAGGTACCTTCCCCTTGTTTTTTCGAAAGTACATTTAGTGCTACCAATTTTTCGATGGCTTCTCTTACAGAAATCCTACTTACACCCAACTCCTGCGCCAGTTGATTCTCTGAAGCAATTTTCATACCCGGTGTCCATTCCTTGTTGAGTATTCTTTCCTCTATAGTTTTATAGACAAGTTCACTGGCATTCACTTTTTTATTCTCCATTTATTCACACCCCTGTTTAAACATAAGTTGTATTACAACTAATTTGATTATATAGCAACATCTTATACGCGTCAATATATATTCTAAATTTTTATTCAATTAGTCAATCCTTTTGTTTTACAGAGTTTCATCGCATCAAACTCGTACTCTGTCGCTTTAATTTTTCAGCATCAGTTGTATTACAACCTACACAAAACATCATTTTTTACCCAAGCTTGTCATACAAGTATTTTGTATTCATATATCAAATCATCTGTCGTTCCTCATATTAATATAGCCTCTTCAAGACAAGTCTCCTTTACAATTGTTGTAGAAAAAAGAACACCACCGATCACGTAAAAATAAGATTGGTGGTGTTCTTTTTGCGATTGTCTTCGTTATTTCTTTATATTCCCTCTTCATAGGTATACATTTTAAAGCAAATATAACTATTCCGATATAAATACTATATTTTTTAGTAATAAGACAACCTTGTCTCTCAATAATATATAGTAATACTAAGCATTTTCAAGGAGGATACAATATGAAATTTTATAGAAATACTTGCCATACACAAGAAAAGCCCACTAAAGAAAAAGGCCTTCTAGTAGGCTTCATCTTGTCGATATTTACTATTCTATGGCATTTGCTGCATTGTGGCTTACCACTTATTATGCCAGTATTCATTCTTCTAAATATACCCATGCCGGCGTTTCTACATCATGTGAAAATCCCTTTTATTTTCACAGTAATCTCAATTTTGTGGATTATATATTACCTGCTGCATAAAAGGATCGTCATCTATAGGATTCACCCTTTCCATACACACTACAAAGCACATAAATAATTTGAAGATCCAACAGTTAGTGGGCAGCTCACTCATGGAAATAGGATGCACCTGGAGTAAAGAACGATAACTGCTCTATCCTATTCTGTTCCGTAAGATTTGATACCGTTAGGCCAATGAGTCTTATCCCTTTTTCAATCTCAATACTGTCCAGAATATCCGATGCCACTCGATATATATCTTCGTAAAGACAGATAGATTCAGGGATCGTCTTCCTCTTGGTGTGGTTTTCAAAATCTCCCGTTTTAATCTTTATGGTGACGGTCTTGGCCGATATCTTATGCTCTAATAAATAGAAGGAAATCTCTTCGGCAAATTCCAGCAAATGCTTTCGCAGTATCTCTTTATCTCGAGTATCTTCTGCCAGCGTCGTCTCACGACCTATTGATTTTCTTTCTCTGCTTGACGCTACAGGTCTGTGATCAACCCCTCTAACTCTATCATAGACTTCAATACCATATTTTCCAAAGAAATCTATCAAATATTCCTTTGGCAGTTTCATAATATCTTCTATGGTAAATATCCCAATCCTATTTAATCTGGCAGCAGATTTTGCCCCAATGCCATAGACCTTTCTTATAGGCAATGGCTTTAACAAATCAGGTATCATATCCTCTGTGATCACCATAAATCCATCCGGTTTGTTCCAATCCGAAGCCAACTTTGCTAAAAACTTATTATAGGACACACCTACAGAAATGGTCAGTTTTGTCCTCTTTAACACCTCATTTTTAATGTACGTTCCTATATCTATAGGATCTTCCGGCAAATATGTAACATCTATGTACGCCTCATCGATAGACAAAGGCTCAACCTGGTCCGTCAGTTCATAGAAAATACTAAAGACCTCTCTGGATACTTCTTCATACCGGTCATGCCTGGTGGGTAAAAATATGGCATTGGGACATCGCTGCTTGGCTAAATAGGTAGGCATGGCTGAATGGATACCATAGCGCCTTGCTTCATAGGAGCAAGTGGCCACCACACCGCGATCCCCTGTACCGCCTACAACCACAGGTTTTCCTAATAATCTGGGATTATCAATTTGTTCTACTGAGGCAAAAAAAGCATCCAAATCCACATGTAAAATAGACCTCAAGGTGAACTCACCTCTTCTATATAAGTTATAATAGATATGTTACATCCGCTATGCCACGCGGACAGTTCCTCAGGCACATAGCACATATGGTTAGACGTTAGAAGTTAGACATTAGAGGCTTTATGTCTATCTTTGGAGTCCTTAAGCTTATAAGATCGACCCTGGAACTTCTAACCTCTAACTTCTAACCAAATTGAAGTCTAACTCTCGACAATGAGCATCTTTAAACGGAAATGAAACTTTACGATTCCACATCTATACTCTTAGTATAGCAGTATTTATACCGTTTCACAAAGAAAAACCGAACAAACGATCGGTTTTTCTTTGTATGTGAATGACTACCATGATTTTCCCAATACTTTTTCAACAAATATTCGGGCCAGCATAGGATCAAACTGAGTTCCTGCTTTTTTCTTGATTTCCTCTACTGCATACCCTTCAGATAGGGCGCTGCGATATGGTCTATTACTGGTCATAGCATCATAGGCATCCACAATAGTCAAAATTCTGGCGTGTAACGGGATTTCTTCTCCTTTTAAACCCTTTGGATAACCGGCTCCATCCCATCGCTCGTGGTGCGCCAGTATATATTCTGCTAATTCCGCTGTATTGTTTACCGAGCTTATTATTCGATACCCAATTTCTGAATGGCGTTTAATTTCTTCCCACTCTTCATCTGTTAGCAACCCCTTTTTATTCAATATCTTTTCATTAACGGCAATCTTTCCTATGTCATGCAGTAACCCTAAAGTTTTCAGTTCATTCACTTTTATATCGGTTAAGCCCATCTCCCTCCCGAGCTTTTCACACATTATACTTACCCTTGTAGCATGTCGTTCCTCTTCTTTATCCTTTTGGTGTAATGTATTAATAATCACACGTATTGTTTTACCTCTCATACTGGGACTTTCGGATAATTTGTTTTTATACATATGATCTTCTGCTTTTTTAAATGTTTCTCTCATATCTTCATCAACACTTCGTTTGACCGCCCAACCAAGAGAAATAGATAAAACCACAGAGTCTAAACTTACATTTGCGCTGGCATCTTTTATTCTTTGTATAATTCTCTCTGTTTCTTCTGCGTCTGTCTTCGGCAATAGTATGACAAATTCATCGCCTCCTATTCTGGCAACAATATCGTCACAACGGCAAGCCTTTTCCATAATATCTGCGGCTTCCTTAAGCAGCTTATCCCCCATGGCATGTCCAAATGCATCATTGGTCAGCTTTAATCCATTAACATCCGCCATAATAATGGAAATAGGAAGATTTCTTTGACTATCCAATCTCTTAAGCTCTTCCTCAAAATATCTACGGTTATACAATCCTGTCAGTTGATCATGGTAACTTAAATACTCAATTTTCTCTTGTCTTTGTTTTTCTTCTGTTGTGTCAAAGAAGATGACTGCAAACTTTCCTTTTTCGGGACTAAAGACATTTACGTAAAAATACCTTCCCATTTCTTTTGGAAAGTCTTCAAAACTCATGGTTTTTCCGTTTAAGGCAACCTCTCCATACTTCTCAATCCAATAATCTTCCGTTTCAGGGAGAACCTCTAAAACCGTTTTATTCTTTATCTCTTCGCCCTTCAATCCGGTAATATTCTCAAAAGCTTTATTCACATCAAGAAATCGATAATCAACGGGATTTCCCGCATCATCACAAATAATCTCATGCAGTGCAAATCCCTCCACCATATTGTTAAAGAGCGTCTGATATTTTTCCTTCTCTTCATTTAGCTCTTTCTGGATGATCTTATTGGTTTTTACGCTTTTCGTAAGTAAAAGTATCCAGATGAGCTGAAGAAAGATGAAGGTAAACAAAATTATGTAAATGACCAGATTACGCGTTTTCAAAGACTCTTCCAATTGCTTCTTCAATGTAATGTCATAAATGATCGAATAAAGCAATACTTTACCTTCTGTTTCAAAGGGATAAGAATAGACTTCTACTGTCCTTATTTCACCGTTTGCAAGCCTGTGAGAAAATAGAAAATAGTTGCGTTCTTCCCTGGATGCTGCTTTGCGTTCCGCTGCAACCTCTGCTGGCGAAAGCATATTTATTTCATCAATACGCATGGTGATTAATTTTTCATGGGAATATCCATAGAAAGCCGCGGCAGCTTGATTTGCCTCTATAATCTTCCCGGACTCGACATCAATAATAAGCATAACCGAGCCATGCTTTTCAAATAATTCGTTAAATGAAAATGACAGTTCTTCTGCATATGTTGAACATACCGTCGTTGAAGCGATAACCAGAACAATCACGCTTGTAATAATTCGTTTCATAAGCTGCCACGCCTCCTCCGCTGTGCTGCACGTATTCTCCTTTGTACTAGATATTAGTTGAATACCCAGCTTTTTCATGGGAAAACATTGCCCTTTCCTTATAATTTTTATAATACATAAAAAATTACACGAGCATTATCCCCCCATTGTGCCATTAGGATATATCCTATTCATAACCATATCATATTCCTTATACAAGCATTGACTTCACCGTACTTGCAGTAGTATGATGGTATTGAGAACTATTCCAGTTTTTAACATTGCATGCTTAAATCATCATCTATCATCATTGATCATGATGGAGATGTGCACGTGAGGAGGATATTATGAAAACCATCATCATCTATTCTACCAAGTATGGCAGCGTGGAGAAGGCAGCGAACATGTTAAAGAAAAAAATCGGCGGAGACGTAGCACTGGTTAATGTGAAAAAGGAAATCCCCCCCGCCCTGACCCCCTATGATAATATCATTTTGGGCGGTTCAATCTATGTGGGTAAGATTCAGAAAGAACTTTCAGACTATATCTTAGCCAATCTGCAAACACTACTGGCAAAGAACGTAGGACTGTACATATGCGCAGCCCAAGAAGGCGAAACGCTGGAGAAGGAGCTGACAGATTCCTTCCCTCCTGAGCTGCTTCAGCACGCAAGAATAAAGGAAGCCGTGGGTTATGAGCTTTGTCTGGAAAAACTCGGCTTTTTTGATCGCATGGCTACCCGCTTCATTAAGGGAACAAAAGCCAGTGAGTATCGGCTGAATGAAACTGTCATCGGGAAAATAGCCAGCGCATTTTCAGTCTTAAAACACAACTGATTTTGCAAGAAAAGAGTCAATATCCGTCAACCGTTGACTCTTTTTTAATTATTTGTGAAATAATTCAGAAAATTAAGAAATAGCCAGTAACGCTTTGATATTCAACGCTAATTTGCTCTTATTACAATAAATGGACTTTGTATATGATCATAAGGGTATGTATAATGTATTCTAATTACCTTTGCATACGAAATCAGTAATGATGGAAATCAGTAGTTATGAAAATCATGCAGAGAGCTAGTGGCTGGTGTGAACTAGCTGGTGGACATAACGAAACTCCTTCCTGAACTGTAAGACTGAACAGGCAGACTGCATACAGTAGGTCTTACCGTATCCCTGACGTTATAGGGCTGAGCGGAATGATTCATCAAATGAATGATTCTAGTAGGGTGGTACCGCGGATAAACACATTCGTCCCTTTTTAGGATGCATGTGTTTTTTTATATGAAGGGAGGTTATAAGTAATGAAGCATACACTAATCGTTTTAGTGGAAAATACACCGGGTGTACTGGCTAAGGTAGCAGGCCTCTTTGGAAGAAGGGGATACAATATCGAAAGTTTGGTCGTTAGTGAAACCGATGACCGCAGAGTTTCACGGATGACCATCGTGGTAGACGGTGACGACAGAATCATCGAACAAGTAACCAAGCAGCTGCACAAACTCATTGACGTTCTTAAAGTTCATGATGTTACATCACAGGATACCGTTAATCGTCAATTGCTCTTAATACGTGTCACAGCAGACAGCTCCAGCAAAATCGAAATCATTCAACTTATGGATATTTTTAGAGCTAGAATTATTGATATCGGAAACAAATCTTTAACCATCGAAGCTACCGGCGATGAATCAAAAATTGAAGCTATTATCAAGGCACTAAAGCCCTTTGGCATCAAAGAAATGGTGAAAACCGGTACGATCTCCATGCTGAGGGGAAAATGACAGCAAAGTATGACAAGAAACCTATGCTAGATTGCTAGATTTCGGAAAATGAGGTGAGAAGAATGAAATTAAACGGCGGACAGACGTTAATAAGAATCTTAGAAGAGCAGGGTGTCGAATATATCTTTGGGTACCCGGGCGGAACCGTTTTGGAAATCTATGATGCTTTACTGGACAGTCCCATAGAGCATATTCTCGTGAGACACGAGCAGGGAGCGGCCCATGCAGCCAGCGGATATGCGCGGGCAACAGGAAATGTCGGCGTTTGCTTAGCAACATCCGGTCCCGGAGCCACAAATCTGGTCACGGGTATCGCCACAGCATTTATGGATTCTATCCCTGTTGTATTCTTTACCGGCCAGGTGCCTACAGCCGTTGTAGGGACCGATTCCTTTCAAGAGGTAGATATTACGGGTATAACTTCACCCATCACAAAGCACAACTATTTGCTTCAGGATATCAAGGACTTGCCCCGGGTTGTGGCAGAAGCCTTTCATATCGCCAAATCCGGCAGACCTGGCCCGGTACTGATCGATATACCGAGAGATATTTCCATGTCCACAGCAGAATATGAGCCCTATAAAACCATCAATATACGGGGCTACAAGCCCACAACCCAAGGTCATCCTGCCATGGTAAAAAGAGCCGTGAAGAAAATCCAAGAATCCAAAGACCTTGTAATCTGTGTTGGCGGAGGTGTTATCCATGCCGATGCCTCGGAAGAACTGCATACCTTCGTGGAGTTAACCAACGGCCAGGTGGTTTCTACGCTCATGGGGTTAGGTGCTTATCCTGCTGAAAGCCCATCTTTTCATGGAATGCTGGGCACCTATGGCAATCAATCAGCCAACGAAGTGGTTCAGCAATGTGACTGTTTTTTAGCATTGGGTATGCGATTTGATGACCGTGCCATAAGTAATCCGGATAAGTTTGCACCCCATGCCACCATCATTCATATTGATATTGACCCTGCAGAAATCGGAAAAAATATAAACTCGGATATTCCGATCGTAGGTGATGTGAAAAATATCCTCAAGGATATGATCAGACTCCTAAGTAAGGACTCAAAGCCGATCTCTCAAAAAATAAAGACAAACAAAGTATCTCCAACACTTGAAGAAGCTTTAACTGTTCCTTGGGTGTTGCAGAAACTGTATGAAGCAGCTCCTCAAGATATGATCATCACCACAGATGTAGGACAGCATCAAATGTGGACAGCAACATGCTATCCGTTTAACCGTCCTAGAACATTGATTTCATCCGGTGGCTTGGGCACCATGGGCTACGGTATACCGGCTGCCTTAGGCGTACAAATCGCAAAGCCTGATACACTCACTGTCGTAATAACCGGTGATGGAAGCTTTCAGATGGGCATGTCAGAACTGGGAACCATTGCTGAGCTGGGACTGCCTATAAAAATATTGGTATTTAACAATCAAATATTGGGCATGGTCCGGCAGCTGCAATACTACTACTCAAATAAACGATACAGCGGTGTGCAATTTCAAAAGCCCGTAGATTTTGTCACCCTAGGTAAAGCCTTTGGTGCTGAAGGCTACCGCATCACCAATACGGCAGATGCTCCAAAAATCCTACAAGAGGCCCTCTCTAACAATAAATTTACCATCATTGAATGTCCTATCAGTGCGGACGATTTGGTCAGCCCCGTGGTACTGGCAGGGAAAGGTCTCGAAGAAATGACACACGGATAAAAAAAGAAATCCCGATAAGCTTTGTATGGCTTATGGGATTTCTTTTTCTATCAGAGAATAGTGATTCATATGGTTAGACGCTAGAAGTTAGATGTTAGAGGCTTCATGTCTATCTTTGGGGTCTTTAAGAATTTAAAAGCTTAGAAGATCGACCCTGAAACTTCTAACCTCTAACTTCTAACCAAATAGAAGTCTACCCTCCGCAAATAAACATATTTAAAGAAAAATGAAACTTTACTGCTCTATATCTATAATATCGGAAACAATACATTGGCCATATAAATCACAAATACAAGACTCACACCACTCAGCAGCGTAGAAGTCATGACCGTCTGGGAAGCGAAATCCGGGTAGTTATCATATTCAACAGCGATAAGAGCAGTATTTACTGCAGTGGGCAGTGCTGAGGCAATCATCACAACCTGGGCAATGATACCCTCCATACCCAGAAAATAAATGAGCGGCAGTACAAGCATCGGTCCACCCAAAAGTCTTATTGCCGTTGACAGATATACATCCTTATTCTTAAACTCAAAGGCCGTACGGGAAAGCTGCACACCTAAGGTTAAAAGAGCAATAGGCACCAAGGCGTTTTTCGCATAGTTGAGGGCAGGCCAAATGGGTATCTCCGTAAAGTCATAGGATATCATTTTTAAAACAAAGGCCAAAGGTATTGCATAAACCGTCGGCATCCTGAAAACTTTGAGAACAGATTCTTTCCAATGTGTTTTGGCTCGGCCTGCATTGAGAAACCCCAGGGTGTTGGTCATAATATTTTGTGACACCAAGATTACAATTTGCGCAGTAAGGGCAATATCAAGATAAGGAGTTTCCCCATTGATGACAAAGGGTGCACTGCTAAATACCAGAGTAATCAAAGGTACCCCTATATTTCCCGAATTGAAAAACAGTATTGAATTGGCAAAGGCATTTTTAAGTCCTTCATCATAACCACGAATCCTCGAAACGATCCAAGACACGAATATATTAAACAGTAAAATAACAAATGCAATCAAAACCACTTTTGCCATTTCAAGAGGAATCTCCGTGGTATATAAATTTACAAAAGTAAATGATGGGACAAAAATATAAAAATTCAATTTCGTCAAGGTAAATATATCCAAATCAAATCTTTTACTCATGAAATATCCTAAAGCTATGAGTGTAAATATGGGAACAATGTTATTCGTCAAAATAAATAAAAAGACATCCATATATCCAACTCCGATCCTTTCCCCAAACAAATGAGTTTTGATACAATTATACGCGAATTTCAAATTTTGTCAAATCTGCCGCTGCCCTAATTTTTCGTTTTTCTAAGGATTTCTACGACTTTCTTGCATGACATACGTTTGGAAATATACCTCTTCAAATTTGAAAAGAGCTTATGCAGTTTTTTGTGTTTACTGCATAAGCCCTTTAGTTTTCACAAATGTTTAAATCAAACCAAAATGATGAGCCTTTTTGGTATTGTGAATCGAAATGGAGCTTAGAATCATGTGCCTCTACAAACGATTTTGCAATAAACAGACCTAATCCGTATCCTTGTTTGTTATTATGATGACCCGTATAAAACATGTCAAAAACTCTGTCTATATCATCCGGTGCGATTCCTATACCTTCATCGATAATTTTAAACGTTATCGTTCTATCCTTCTGAATGATATGGATTTGGATTGTACTCCCTTCATCAGAAAATTTTGTTGCGTTACTTAGCAAATTGTTCCATACACGGCTAATTTTGATGGGATCTATATCAAGCTTCCCTTTGCCACATTCATATCGTCCCACAAATTCTCTTTGGGAACCTAGGATATATTGCTTGGCAGTTTCAAATAACTTTGCTGTCAATCTTTTGCTGTCAATCTTTTCTCGATGAAGCTTCGGTGTATGTTGGGCCTCATATGCCGAGTCTAGAATATCACATGTAATTCTTTCAATATCTTCAGCACTACGATAGATCTCATCCATAAATTTCTTCTTCAATTCTTCGTCCTCTACAATTCCTGAAAGAATACCCTTTGCGTATCCTTTAATTAATGTAATGGAGGTTTTCAAGTCATGAGATAACAACGAGATAAACTTTGCAGTTCTACTGCTGGTTGCTTCAATTGTATAGGACAATTCCTGAGAATTCTTGATAAGTTGTTGACTTTCATCGTTAAACTGATGCCCAATAGAGGCAAGGTATTTTTTTAAGTTCTTTAGCGATTTCTTTAAATTGCCTATTTCATCATTTGATTCAATGGAATGATCATCATGATCTTGCATGATAGGGTCTTGTAAATCTTTCAATTCATTTATAGAATCTGAAATAGATTTTGAAATTAGCAGACTGCCTTGGGCAGCATGGTCAATATACTGCGTAATCGCAGTAATAGGGGCAGAAATCTTGTTAGAAATATAAGTCCCAACAAAGACGGCTAAAAGGGTTGCAAAAATTCCTATAACAATAACATAGACCAATAGGCCCCATGATTTTTCTTGCACTTCAGATTCAGGTAATATAGCGATTAGAGCCCAGTTGTTGCTTTCTATGAGCTTATACATCTGCAGCTCTTTTAATCCATTGCTATTGATCACTTTTTTTCTGTCTATGGTATTGCTGGCATTTATTTGTTTTTGATGTCTGAATTCGTCTGGAATATCATAGGTTGTCTTTGTCGCAATAAGGTTTTTGTTGGGATGAGATAAGACAAGATTATTTGAGTCTATGATGACGTAATAACCTGTCGTACCTAATTTAAAAGAATTGATAAAATCTGAAAGAAATTCTGCATATATTGCTGTCCCCGCATACGCAAGGACATGATTGGACACGTCAAAAATTGGACTGACCGTGATGACTATGAGGGAACCGTCAGATCTAGCAATCAAAATATCACTGGTAACGGTTTTATTCGATTTCTTGGATTCTTGAAAGTATTGTCTCGTAGAAAGGTCCAAGTCCATAGCTTCGGGCATAGTAGTAGCAACAATATAACCATCTTTATTAAGGATAAATAAATCCATATAGTGATTGCTCATGGCGTTCTTGTCTTTCATCACCTTGACTAAATATCGATTAAGGCTGGATGTGCTGGTTTTGTGTTCTAGGAAACTTTTGACTTTCAAGTCTAATGCCAGCTTTTCTGTTTCCAATTGCGTAATTTCTATCAACAAATCGATGTTCTCTCTGGCTCTATCTAGCTGTGACTCCATATAAGCTTCTGCATCCCGATTAATAATTGAGGCGGATTTAATATAGATAATATAACTAATCAGGATTATCAATAGGATAATAATTGAACAGATTGTTAATGTAATTCGTCGCTTTAAGCTCATAGGCACCACCACTTATGTGAAATTCAAAAAGTGTCTATATCCAGAGCAAAAAAAATACTATAAATATAGACACTTCTATTTTAACATAATAAATGGTACTTGTTCATATTTCTTGAATAATTATCCATCCCTATTGAATCTAGAAGATCAAGAATGCAACAGACGCAGCTAGTATCAATGTAAGGACCGTTCTCTCAATCCAAATGATAAGGATTTCAGTAAGACTGATAGGAATCTCTGTTGATAAAATACATGGAATAGAAGCAGAAAAGAACAGTATGGATGATACAGAAACAATGGCGATAATGAATTTTGTAATGATCGGTGCATTCACGACCAGTAATGCAGGTAAGAACATTTCTGCAACTTCTAAAGCAGATGCCTTTGCTGCCAGCATCGGTTCCGGAATTTTCAACAATAGTGTAATGGGATAGAAGATATATCCAATAACATCGAATATGGGAGTATACTTAGCCAGTAATAATCCTAACAAACCTACGGAAAGAATGGTTGGCAATATGCCCATGGCCATAATAAAACCGTCTTTAAGATTATCTGTAACGTTTTTTACGATAGGAAGGGAATGCGATGCAGCTTTTAGGCCTTCATTCATTGCATTTTTGAATATATTTCCCTTTAATAGAGGCTCTGGATCTCCAGTTTCCGTGATGTAAGAATCACTTTTTTTACTTAGCGGATATATTCGAACAGTAATCGCTGTAACAATAAAGGTAATGACCAAAGTTGACCAGAAATAAATATTCCAATGATCCATTATGCCAAGGGTCTTTGCCACAACAATCATAAAAGTGGCAGAAACCGTTGAGAAACCGGTTGCAATAATAGAAGCTTCTTTAACAGTATATTTGCCTTCTTTAAAAACTCTGTTTGTTATTAATAGCCCTATAGAATAACTTCCAACAAAGGAAGCTACCGCATCTACAGCAGACCTGCCGGGTGTTTTCCAGATAGGCCGCATAATCGGCTGTACGATAACACCAATAAACTCCAGCAGTCCATAACCAACAAGAAATGCTAAAAAAACTGAGCCAATGGGTACGATCAACCCCACCGGAATAACCAGTTTGTCAAATAGAAAAGGAATCATATCCGGCTCAAAAAGTGTACTTGGTCCAAACTGAAAATAGGCCATGAATGCAACAGCAATCCCTAATACTTTAAAGATAGAAAAGACTGTGGTTACCATATCCTTTCTCCATGTCTTAATAATAAATGGTCTTATACCACCTAGGACAATGACAATAAGCGCATAAACCGGAGCGAAGCCACCAAACGCACTTCTTGCCGCTGTCACGAGATGATCCAGGGGGATTGTTGATTTGCCTCCAATACTAATGGGAATGAAGAACATAAAAATACCAATTACACTGAAAAATAGCAGCTTACATACATTTTCTGTTGTGTTGAATTGGGACGGCTGCTGTACTGTACTCTTTTCCATTTTTTCTCCTCCTCACATCATAAGATTGTTTTAAGAAAAATTTAGTCTCATTATAGCATCCTAATGATTCAATATTTAAAAATTCACAATATTACAACAAGTCTGTCACCAAATTGTCATAATGATAATTGATATTCAATCGATTCTATGATCTTGCTATAGCATAAAAAACACGATAGGATATCCTATAGAAGAAAAAGCTTGTGAGAAAATTTGGGTGGCATATTATCCATTGTTTTTTCATTATCAATGTCAAATGGAAGGAGGACTATACATGCATAGAATAATGGTTGTCGATGACGACAAAAAGATCGTGAACATGATTACGGAATTCATGAAGATTCATAATATGAAAGTTGTACAGGCTTTTAGTGGTCAACAAGCCCTGGAACTATTAGATGAATCCATACAACTCATTATTTTGGATATCAACATGGATTCATTAAACGGCGTTGAAGTCTGTAAAATGATTCGACGAAAATATAATACCCCTATCCTTTTTTTGAGTGGCAATGCCACACAATATGACAAGATCCTTGGCCTAGGCGTTGGAGCAGACGATTATATTACGAAGCCATTTGATCCTTTAGAACTTATTGCCAGAGTGAATGCACATATTCGAAGATCTGAACAATATAATAAAAGACGATCAACGAGTAAAGTAATCAGCTTTGATGAATTTACTGTTCATAGAAATGCTTATAAACTGATACGAAATGATGAAGAAATCTACCTGTCTTCCACCGAATTTAGGCTACTTCTTTATTTTTTAGATAATGCTGATCAAGTGCTGACCAGAAAGCAGATATTGGCTGATGTATGGGAAAGTGAGCACTATGATGAAAATACGGTCACGACTTATGTGAAAAGATTGAGAGAGAAGATTAAAGGTGAGGAAAAAGATCAAACCTATATAAAGTCTGTCAGAGGAGTAGGTTATATTTTTGAAGCGGATATAACTTTTCCATAGTGAAAAATTTTTCCATAATTTTCTTACTTGACACATGTCTAAAAATGTCATATATTTAATTTTATTAGAAAACTAAATAGTAAACTCATATCCAGAGAGGTGGAGGGGCTGGCCCTATGAAACCCGGCAACCGACTTTTTATAAAGCAGCGGTGCCAATTCCTGCAGTATTTAGTTACTGAAAGATGTGAGAGGATGATTACACGGCCGTGTCCTCTTTCATTTTGAAAGAGGTTTTTTTATTTGCTATTTTAGTTGAATCGCGATTCAAAACCTATATCGTTTCAAGAAATACAGAAAAAGTTTTAACCCATGAGGAGGAAAAGCCATGACAAAATTAGCAGTAAAAATTCTTAGCCTATTCATCGTATTTGCTATGCTTCTTACAGGTTGTACTGTAAAAAAAGAGGAAAAAATACTGAGAATAGGGGCTACACCAGTACCCCACGTTGATTTGCTTAAATTCGTTGAACCAAAGTTAAATGAACAAGGAATAAAGCTTGAGATTGTAGAGTTTAATGATTATGTAACACCTAATATATCCTTGGCTGAGGGAAGCACAGATGCCAACTTATTTCAACACTTACCCTATATGGAAAATTTTTCAAAAGAGCATGATATGGACTTGGTGGCATTAGGGAGAGTGAATTTAAACCCAATGGGACTGTATTCCAACAAAATTGCAGATCTTAAAGATATTCAAAAAGGCTCTAGTTTGGCATTGCCTAATGATCCCATCAATGAAGCAAGAGCCTTACAATTCCTAGCAGTAAATGGTTTACTAAAGCTTAGAGAAGGCGTAGGTCTAAAAGCTGGAGTTGGTGATGTTACAGAAAATCCACACGGGTTTGAATTTAAGCTTATAGAAGCTGCCCAGCTGCCAAGATCTTTAGATGATGTGGATTTGGCAATTGTGACCGGAAATTATGCACTGGGTGCAGGCATGTCTCCCCTGGACGAAGCATTGGTCTTAGAAGACACGCGCTCAGAATTCCCTAATGTACTTGCCACAAGAAGCGAATTGAAAGATGATGAACGTCTCCAAATCCTCCTTGACCTGCTTCAATCTAAGGAAATGGTAGAATTCATGAAAGAACAATATAAGGGTGGCGTAGTCCCAGGCTTTGAAGTAAAATAGGACCATAGAGACGGAAAAGCAATCATGAAGTGTTTCATGATTGCTTTTCATACTCACATTTTCAGTTTATTTACTTCGTTCTATTTTGATATTCCTTTTTTATTTCTTCAAGTCTTTTTGCCTCATATTTTCGTTTTTCTTTTTCTTGATTATGTATTTCCTTTGTTTCAACAATTCCCTGCATGATCGTATTCCAAGTTTTTTCTAATGTTTCTATCTTAATTGAGCTCCCCGAAGCCAGCTGAGCTGTAATCTTAGACTGTAAAGCCGTATTCTCAGCATTTCTTATTAATAACTCATTTGTTTTTTCATCCAAAGCAGCTATGGCTTTTGCTTGTATGGCTTGTCTCTTCAGGGTTATTGCCTGGGTTAAAGACTGTTTAAATATGGGAATGGTAATGATAAAAGCAGAATTAATCTTTCGAACCAAATTATAATTACCATTTTGAATCATCTTTACTTGCGGCATGGTCTGGAGGGCAATGGTTCGTGCCAGCTGCAAATCATGAATCCGCTGTTCCAGCATATCCAAAACTTGATGGGCGTTAGACAGGCTAACTTGAACCATGAAATCCTTAGATTCACCAGCCTGTTGTTCCAGTTTTGGAATAATCTCTTCTTTCAGGTTGCTAGTCATTAGCTTACCGGCATGAATATGTTTCTCCAGCGCCTCATAATACGCTATATTATTTTGAAACATCTCTTCTAACATAAGATTTGCATCTTTTATAGAAGTTTCATATTCTTTAAGATGAATATAAAGCTTATCTATTTCGTTGCCCATTGTATGATATTTTTCAAACAGATGATCCACCGAGTTTTTCGCTCTATTGAATACTTTCTGAAAAATTCCCTGGGGTTTCTCTTCAAAGTCTTTGATATCAAATTTATCCATTATTTTGTTAAGCTGGTTCAGAAGCTGTCCCGAATCCTCAACTTTAGTGGTCTCTACGGAATTCAGTATCCGATCTGCAAATTTTGATATTTCTTCCGTAGCATCCTGCCCAAAGTTCATAACCGTCTCAAGATTGTTCATATCAATTTTTTCCACTAGCGCCAATACTTGTGGAGATTCTTTTACGTTTATCATGATTTCATGCACAGTCTTTTCCAGGTTGAAATCTACTTCATATTCACTGGTTTTTGTATTTAGAACACTTTCCATCCTCATCCCTCTCATCCTATAAGATTTTGTATTTCTACCCTACTGTTGTCCTTTAAAATCTCCTCTCTCCCAAATTCCCTCTTGTATTATTTCGCCCTGCTGATTATAGTAGGTCCCTCTCCCATGGAAGAATCCATCCTTCAATTCGCCTTCATATCGTTCTCCATCGGAAAAATATACTTTTCCATAGCCTTCTAACATATCATATACCCATTGGCCTTCATACCAGAGTTCGCCTTCTTCACCGGTCCATATTCCAAAACCGTTTATGCTGCCATCCCCAAAATCGCCTTCGTACGTTTGCCCTGAGGACATATACAATTTACCCTTTCCTTCCTTTATTCCATTTACCCATTCACCTTCGTATTTTGTTCCGGGCTTTTCTCCATTATTATAGTAAGCCGTACAAATACCATGAGGTTTGTTATCTTCAAAAGTCCCTTCATACATATCCCCATCAGCCAGCGTATATTTACCTGTTCCATTGGCACGGTTGTTTTGAAACTCCCCTTCATAGATGTCTCCGTTTTTATGAAATATGATTTTTCCTTCTCCATGCATCACATTGTTTACCCACTGACCTTCATAAATATCTCCGTTCCTAAAGTACATGGTACCGCTGCCATTGATCATGTCATTTTCCCATTGTCCCGCATATCGATCCCCATTGGCAAAGAGCATTATTCCATAGCCATCCCTTTTCTCATTCAACCATTCTCCCTGATATTTATCCTTGCTGGGATCTCCGTATTGCACCTCATGATCTATCCATTCAATGACCGGATCGGGATCTAACCCTATCCCATATCCATAACTATCCTCTCCGGGACTAATACCGGACCAAAGAGCACCGATAATAAATACAACTACCCATAGCATTAAGAATTGTGTAAATCCAAAAACAATCTTTTTCTTTTCTTCCGGCTTCTGTTCCATTTCTTGTTTCTTTTTCGATTTCTGTTCTATTTCCTGCTTCTTTTTAGGTTTTTTCTCTATTTCTCTACTATTATCTATCTTTTCCGGATAATAGATGGTAAACAGGTCTTCATTCAGTATATTTTCAATATTGGCATAGCCATTTTGAGAAATGATGATAATATCCAGCCCCAGTAGGTTTAACAATGCTAAAACGTATGCATCCTTATCGGTGAAAGATTTATATTCTTCATCATATATAATTACACTGGGAATTCCATATTGAAAGTCAAAATCATGAAATAATAATATCAATTGCTCGTCAATACTTAGCAAGGCATTGATCATTTTATACTTATTCCTTGTGTCTACATTTTTTTTAAAGATAGATTCTTTATTCTTAACTATAAAGTTGATCTTATCTACAATAATATCCTGATACTGTTTCTTTACGAAAACATATTTATATATGTCTGACCCATACAGCTTCTCTTTATCCAACAACCCCTCCGTCAGTACATCATCGATTTTGCTGTTGGTTTTGTGATACCGTTGATGCTCTTGACTGCTGAATTCTTCAATGGAATTATAAATCGCCCTGTGTTTTTTGCTGGAAGATTCCTCGCTAAACATATGCAATATATCAAAATGCTTTCCCGACAATTTAATAAACAGATTGGGTACGTATACCGTTTCATTCTCAACATAAAATCCCGGGCGGAGATATGCCGGTTTTTCATATAATAATCCAACTTCATCAATGGTGGTTTTTAACGTATTTTTTTCCAAATCATAGTCAACCACTTGCCATGGCCTAAATACGTGATCCTCTGGAGAAAGCATCTTTCTTATCTCATCTTGGGCTTTACTGGCTACCGTTTCATATCTGGACATTTTATCACCTACACTAAGTAAGAATCTATATACTTAAAAAATACCTTTCCTATCACTTGACTTGCATCCTTATTTCATCTGGTTTTCTTAACCTATAACACAGATATTGGATCGTAGCTCCAATCATTATCTAATTCTGTAAAGTTCCGTCAATCCACTCCCCCTCTGCCGTAACATTTCCTTGTTGATCAATGAGCTTTCCTCTCCCGGTGAATTCATCATGCTTAAACTCACCTATATACTTAGTACCATCGGAAAAATAGTATGTCCCAAGACCTTCTCTTCGATATCTTACAAGTTCTCCTTCATATCTTTCGCCATCAGAATAAGTTATTTTCCCCAGTCCATTAAGCCATAAATCGGTAAACTCACCTTCATATATACATCCTTTGTAGGTTAGTACCCCCTTCCCGTTAATCATATTATTAGAAAATTCTCCTTTGTACGACCCTTTATCAAATGTAAATATTGCTTTACCATGCATTCGGTCATCTTTCCATTCACCTTCATATACACTGCCGTCAATAAAGTAATGTATTCCTTTACCTTCCCTCTTATTTCCTTTCCACTGTCCAACATATTTGTCTCCGGCACCAAAGTACATGGTGCCTTCTCCTCTCATTTCATTATTAACCCATTCTCCTTCATATCTGTTTCCGTTGGAAGGAAAATACATAGTACCAACTCCATGAATCCCATCATTTTGCCACTCTCCCACATATTTGTATCCTTTTTTAAAGTTCATGGTTCCATGGCCATGCCTTTTTCCATTAAGCGTTTCTCCTTCATAGACATCTTTATCTGAGTATTCTATGGTAATTGGCTTCAGTGTTTTTCCGCCAAGGACTTGCATAAAAGAAGTACTATTTCCAGCATTATTTGTGGCACTTTTTACACTTTCTTCATTGGATGAATTGAAGGCAACATAGCTAAAAAAGCCAAATAGCAGTATGATGGTGGCAGCCCATAGGATAGTCTTCCTTTTTTTAGGCCTGTCGGTCTCTTTCGTCAATTCTTCATTGCTCCCCTTATTTTCTACCGACTGAGGATCATAAACAGTAAAAAGCTCTTCATTTATTATGTTTTCAACGTTAACATTACTGACTGGAGAAATAATGATAATATCCAGGCCTAAGAAATGCAACAGCGCCAGAATATATGCATTTTGGTCACTGAACGGCTTGTGTTCTTCATCATATATGATGACGCTGGGAACCTCATATTGAAAGTCAAAATGATGAAATAATGAAATTAATCGCCTATCGATATGTAACAGAGTGTTGATTATTTTATCATCGTTTCTGGTATCTACATTCTCTTTAAATATACACGCTTTATTCTTAAGTATAAAATTGATCTTATCAACAATAATATCCTGATACGATTTCCTTACGTATAAGTATTTGTATATATCTGACTTATACAGCTTTTCTTTATCCAATAGGCCTTCATCATTTAATACATCTTCTATCTTGGTCTTGATATTATGATAAAGTCGATGTTCCTTACCGTTAATTTCATCCATTGATTGATAGATAACCCTTTGTTCTTTGCTTGTGGACTCTTCTTTGAATATCTCTAATACAGCAGAATGATCTCCCGACCATTTTATAAATAAGTTAGGAATATATACCGTCCCATTCTCAACATGGAATCCCGGTCGAAGATATGCGGGTGTTTTATATAATACTTCAATTTCATCCATAGGGATCTTTAATGTATTTATTTCTACACTATAATCCACCAACTGCCATGGCCTGTGAACATAGTTTTCCGCAGACAACATATCCCTTATCTCATCTTGGGTTTTACTGGCTAAGGTTTCATATCTTGACACTTTATCACCTACAGTCGGATAAATTTAGCACGCCTATTCCTTTTTCATTTTATTGAGTAAAAATTGAAAAATGACCAACATTTCTATAAAATATGTTCTAACATTCTAAATCTTTTATATTTCCACTTCATTACAGATTATATCATAATATTCTATTCATACCAATAATTACTAATCCATCTACATCAAAATCATTTTCTTATCATTTTCTTATTATTTATATAATATGAAAAGCCGTGGTTACAACAAGGTTCTCACCTTATTTCGCCACGGCTTTTCATACAGTTTTTTGCACTATGAATTTCTTTTATACTTTCCCTATTTACCCAAAAGAATCTTTCCAATCTCAGGACTTATCAAATGATATGTGATGCTATTTACTGTAGCAATAATCCTCTCTTCATTTCCATAGCTTGTGATCCTGATCTCAGCATCATTATTCAAGCTTATAATCATCGTGTATCCTGCGATCATTTCAATATAGGCTGTATCATCGATCATACTGTCATTAAATGCTTTAACAATATCGCTGATTTCCTCTTCATCAAACTCACGCTCTACTGACTTTCCGTCAAGATCATAGAGCTGGATAGACTTCACATTCTCCTGCCTGATATTCTTTTGCTGGTCTGCCCCTTCCAAAACAATTCCTGCCGCATTGTTGTTTTGATCCGGCTGAGTTGGAACCTCAGTGTTAGCTTGAGCGCAACCAAATAGTACTAATCCACTCACTACGATAACTAAAGCCGTAGAAAATCTTTTTTTCATCTCTTTCATCCCTTCTTCCAAGTTTAAATTGCTGTTACTAATAATGAGACGAAAGCCAGAAAAAAAAGTTCCTCATCCATATTCTTACATGATCGTAAACAATACATTCTCCATATAAGGGATTGCTTCCGGTGTGTTTTTGTTCATCTGTATTTAGAAATTCGATTACTATATATAGCGCATTAAATATTTTACATTGTAGGGGTCGCTGCCTACAGCGACCCATTGCGACGTATGGGCTGAACCGGGCTGCTGTAGGCAGCAGCCCCTACAAGATAAAATGTAATTTCTTTATTGCGCTATATATAGATGAGGCGTATTACAAATAACCCATAGGAATGATATCCGGATAACAGTGTGTTTACTCCTATGTATGTAAATATGATGGAGATAAACCCTAGGATGGCATACCATGCAGCTTTTTTATTTTTCCATCCTCTGGATAGTCGTATATGTAAATAGATGGCGTAAATGATCCAGGTAATAAAAGACCAGGTTTCTTTTGGGTCCCACTGCCAGTACCGGCCCCATGCCTTTTCTGCCCAGATGGCACCGGTTATAATCACCACCGTTAGCATAATGAATCCTAAAGAAATTGACCTGTAGCTTATTTCATCCATCATCTCAAAACTGGGCATATGACTGCCTATAAAGCTGTCCTCTTTTAAATGGTCACGAATCAGATACATAACCGATACGGAACAAGCCACAGCAAAAGCACCATAACTCAAAATCGCCGTACTGACATGGAAATAGAGCCAGTTGCTTTGCAGTGCAGGCATTAGGGGCTTTATTTCTTTTGTTTGCAAAGCAGCATAAAAGGCGATGACAAGAATCAAGGGCGTGGCAAATGTACCTAATACCCTAAATTTATACTTCCACTCAACCCCTACATAACACAATGCGATTCCCCATGCGAAACTAGTAGCAAATTCATATTGATTGGTTAATGGCAAAAATGTAGCTTCAGTCGTCCTTGATACCAGGGCTGCCGTATGAAAAACCAACCCCGATCTCACCAGCCACCCTCCATAGGAAGCATATTTCTCTTTTCTGAATAAGAAAAAAATAAAATATGCCAATGTGGATAGAGAATATAGGGATAGCGCAGTGATAAAGCTGTAATTTTCAATAAACATAACAATCTCTCCTCCAATAATTTGCTATATAAACCGTATACCACAAAGAATTTTTGATGCACCGGTTACTGCTGTAAAGGATAATCTGTAAATGTTGGGTTCTGCATGATGCTTGTTTTTTGTACGAAAGACTTATTGATGTTTTTTCCATAGATATGTATTTTATCCATATGTTCTACAATGACCAGTTCCTGGGGCTTCAAATAGAAAGCGAAAACCAGACCTGCTGTCATAAGCAAAGCACCGGCCAGGGCACCCAGTTTGCCGTTCATCTTATTCACCTGTAGGTAGGTGTACCTTTGGGGCTTCTCAAATAAAATTTGGTATTCATTCCATGCAGCTTGGCTGCCGGGGGCTACTATGTCCATGCCTACGCGTCTTCCTCTGTAGAACAGAGTATAAAGTACGATAGGATTGTTTGGTTCGTCGGATTTTGAATAAAAGCCCACTTGAGATACTGAAAAATCGGGGTAAAATTTAGAGAACTGAACAGCAATATTTTCTTCCGGTACTTCAATTACTTCACCTTCATACAAAAGCTGTTCTGTCAGAAGCTTATTATTTTTTAGAAGTCTTACTGCTGCTGTCCAACCTGTGCTGGTTTGATAGAAGTTATAACCTTTGTAATTCATCGGCTTATTCACACTTATGTCAGCGGATTTTAAAACTGTATGATCCTTTTTTAACAAATCCAGATTTGTAACATACTGTTCCACCGACCCATCTGCCCTATACCGGATATGAAAACTATTAATTTTTGCTTCCAACTCGGTCCCCTCTATACGGGAACTTATCCCCACTGTTCCATAAACTGCTGTTGTAAAGTAGGTGGACTGACCGTAAGCATAGAAAAGTATGACCACAAGGATTCCCAGGTGAATAAGCCAAGAACCCAAATAGCCTGCAGGACTTTTTCTACCTGAGTATATTTTTTTATCACCCTCTGCTTTTACGGAAAAGCTTTTGAAACCATATTCCTCAAATATTCCTTGCATTGTATTGTTGTCCACGTCTCTTTTTTTAAGATCACAGCTTTGCAGTTTTTTCATTGTTTCATAACCGGGCATATTTTTAAGGTTTTTCAGTATAGTTCCAACCCGGGAAACACTGCATAAAAATAGATTTAGACATAGTGCTGAAAAAAGAATCATAAAAAACGGAGAATGATAAAGGTTATCCAACTTTAATGAGAGAATGATTTTAGCCTTAATAGGAGAAAAGTTTTTAGAATAAAAGGATATTTCCCTGCCTTGGGGAATTAAAGAACCTACAGCCGACATAATACCTAAAATGCCTAAAAGGATTAAGCCGAATTTCATTGACTTAAGGAAAAGATAGCATTTTTTAAACAATACATTTTTTTTCATTTTTCTTCACTTCCTCTGCATGATACTTTAACGAAAATTACAACCGTCTTTGGACGGTTGTAATTTTGAGATAGACTGTACTTTACTGTGGGTTTAAAATGTTTAAGGCTTGCTGTGCGTAGTCCTTTGCCTCATCCAGTGCCTTACGAGCTTTCGTTTCATTATGAAAACCATTGCTGTTTTCTACAAACACAAAGTCCCAACGGTATTGGGCTTTTCTATGTAAGGCCCTTATCTGTTCTATCGTTTGATCATCCAATGTTTTTGTCTCGATTGCAGCTGCAAAATCTTCAACCAGCTTAACCAGCATATTGCTTACTTCCGCCTCACGACTTTCAATATCTTTCTGTACAGATTCCACGACAGCAGTCACTCGATCTACTTCCTCCCCGTGACAGCGGCCACAGGATTCCTCTGCAGTTTTTAACGGACTCTTTGCCCAGTGGGATTTGTATTCCTGTCCATTTTCTTCCACCGTCGGCATATGGCAGTGGGCACAAGTTACTTTGCTGACTTGATGAAAACTTCCGGTAAACATCTCGAACTCAGGATGTTGTACTTTAATCAATGGTGTACCTGTTCTAGGATGTACCCAATCAGCAAAATTCTTTTCATCATAGAAAGCTTCTATCTGTTCGATACCGGTTCCATTATCCCATGGAAGCACCACTGCTTTGGTTTGGGGGTCGATAAAATACTCAACATGACACTGGACACAGGCAAGTGTTCCAGCGGCAGGCTGACTTGCCAATTTCTTTACACCTTCAGCAAGATGTGGTGCTGTAATTTGAACACCTTCACCCGGCTGATTTCGGTGGCAGTTGTAGCAGCTGATGCTATACTCCAGATCCTGAACGGTCTTCTGGAAGTCCATGGCAAATAAATCACTGCCATTCTGTACAAATAATTTTTCATACTCCGCAGTCTTACAGGCCAAGCAGGAAGCTCCGGATTTGGGACGGGCAGTGTTAATAACATCCTCCAACGCATAATAGTGCCCACGGGCTTGATAGTATTCTTTGGAGAATCCCATTCCTTCGTATAAAATCTTAATATTGGGATACTTTTTCAAATAATCAATGGCATGCTGGCCACCGAGGTCGGAGTCTTCAGCAACGTCATCTCTTGCCCGGGACGTTCTTATAAAAGACTCATAAATCATAGGATATTTTTCTTTCCAGCTTTCAGCAGATAAAATCATCTTATCTGGAGATGGAATTTGGTCTCCGGTTTCTTCAGGGACAGGCTGTGGTTCCGGTACATCTTTTTTTGCGCAATTGGTCAACAATAGGACAGTTGTTATCACCATGGCTATCATAATAAATAGAAGAGATTTCCTCATGCATTCCTCTCCTTCGTCTAATGTATGTTGTCCTTTAGTATAACCAAATTTTAAAAATACTTTCATATAATGCACTTAAATGATTCTCTTGATTTATTGATAGAATTCGTTTTAATGATACAATCAAAATTGCCGGAAAAACCGGTGAATTGAAGTTCAACGATAACATGAACTTTAACATTAACTTCATCTATGTTATTAAAACGCACAGAACGAAAAAAGCACCCTGTATAGGATGCTTAACACGCTAAGATTATTTAAAATAAGCACATTTCTTTTCTAGACCTTTAATCATTTGCAGCTTGATTTCTTATTCAATGTTGCCGATATTTCTCAAGAAAATCCCATCCTCTGTATGCTGCCATGTCATACGGATGTTTTCCGTGATATGAATCTCATAAATATCTTCTTGCCCTTGGATTTTTTTACTATGAAGTGATGAATCCTGTAGGTTGACTGCCATGATTTCAAGCTTTTCTTTTAATATCTTTTTTGTTTCATGAGAGAGCAGCTTACTAGCTCTAGCAAAATTATCAGAATACCTTATCCTCATTCGTCGATCTCCAAATCCTTGAACAGCGTCTCAGTATCATCCGCTGAATGAATCTTTTTTTCTTCTATTTGTCGATCAACCTCTTTTTCCATATCAATCCATCTTCGTGCATAATACCAATCCTGGTCTTTGGGTATAACAACTACAGGTGTAATAACGATTTTCCCATCCTTCTCCTCAATATGCAGCTGATCTCCGACTTTAAGGTCAAGCTTTGTCACCAGCTCTTTGGGTATCGTAACCTGGGATTTGTTTTTTAGCTCTACAATCATAGCAGCTTTTTAACCTCCTACATCCTATGATCTACTTCTTCCTACTAAATCCTTATAGCTTTCACTCCCGAAAGATGATTCGAAGAGTTTGTAATAGTAGTATTCTTCTTTAGATTTTAATGGTGTTCCCTTCGCAAGCTCTTGTTGAAAATCCCTATCCGAAATCTTTTCTTCAGCCATAGCCTCCAAAATATCCGCAACGCCTGTACCTTCGGAAAACTTCTCTTTCCCCCTGTGGATGATTTCATCAGGAAGTATCCCTTGGTCAGCAAAGGCTTCTCTCAGGCACCATTTGACCGCCCCAGTTTCCTGATCCCGTTTGAACTTAGGCGGTATACGAAGTCCTAGTGAGATCATGTCCACATCAAGAAATGGTACTCTTCCCTCCAAACCATGGGCCATGGTCATTCTGTCATTTCTTTGAAGATTCGTATTATGAAGCTCGGACGTAATCTCCACCAGTTCTTTTTGTAATGCCCTATCACCAAACTGGTTTAGATATTCATAGCCGGCAAATAATTCGTCGGCGCCTTCCCCTGAAAGAGCTACCTTGACATGCTCAGATGCAATCTTCGCTAAAAAGTAATTGGCCACGGCACTTCTCACAAGGGAACGGTCAAATGACTCCAGATGATAAATCACTTCAGGTAAAGTATTCCACATTTCTTCCGGAGTTAATAGATATTCATGGTGAATTGTCCCTAAATATTTTGATGCCATTTGAGAATAATATCGATCGCTGCTGTTTTCTAATGCCACACTGAAAGTATGTACATCGTCTTCCTTCATATCTTTGATCAACGCTGACACAAGGCTGGAATCCAGACCTCCACTCAAAAAGCTTCCCACAGGAACATCTGCCATAAGCCTTTTTTCAACAGCGAATCGCAGCCTATTCCTTATTTCCTCTAAAGTCTCATCCCAGTCCATTTCTTCACTATATTTTGTAGGCAGTTCATAATATCTTTCAAAACCCTTTTCGGAAGTATAAATATGACCGGGAGGAAATAACTCGATCTTCCCTTTTTTGCCTTGAAAACTCTTGATCTCTGAACCAAAGTATAAGCCATCTTCTGCTTTCATATAATAAAGGGGCTTGATACCCAATGGGTCCCGGGCCACCGTGAAGGAATCACGGGATGCCACAGCCAGGGCAAACATGCCATCAAGCCTTTTCAAGCCCTTCCATCCTTCTTCCTCCATTAAATGAAGAATAACTTCCGTGTCACTGGTGGTTCTGTAATGGTGATCATGCTTTAAGCTATTTCGAATATCTTCATGGTTATAGATCTCACCATTAAAGGTAATCCACATGGACGTGTCCTCATTGGTCATGGGCTGTACACCGCCTTCTACATCAAGAATGGCAAGGCGCGTATGACCGAATTTAAAATTTACCCCACAAACTTGACCGTTACCATCAGGTCCCCTGTGACCAATACTGTCTATTGCCAGACTTTTCTTAGAAGCATTTTCTCCGTAATAACCAATTATACCACACATAGTATTCCCCCTCACACCTCTTTTTTGTTTTCAAACTGTTAGAAAGTTCTACTTTCATACTATTGTATTTCAAATTCTCCAAATAATCAAGGTCGTATGGTGGAGGCAAGCTGGACATCTCCAGTAAGGCTGTCAGTTTTCTGGGCTTATCTTTATTAAGCAAATGTATCTTAAAGGGCTTTATTTGATATCTTTTATCAGAAATTTGCATGAAATTAACATTCTTATAACGCCTTCGATGACTTATTCATATATGATATTGATATCAATCATTTTAGTGAGGTGTTGTAAAATGTCTAGAAAAGCTAGTGAATTGATCAATGCCGTATATGAATTCATCTACTCAAAATTCAATAAAGGTGAAGACTTGTCTGATTCTGACATATCTGTTCTTAATCAATATTTTGACAGTATTCTACTTGAACTGAAAACATCAAATTAGATGTTTTCAACATTACTAAGCATAGTTTTGGCAGTTTTCCACGCACCTTATTCCAATCTAATCTCTCTACGATACATCTCTACTTTTTTTCTTTCTGATGGTTTAAAGTTCAACAATAACTTTAACATTAACTTCATCTCCGATAGCAAAACCTATAGAATAAAAATAAAAAGCATCCTGTATCGTATCAGGATGCTTTGCATATTTAAATTGTACAAGACAGAGATAATTTTATTTAGAACCGTTGATCACTTGCAGCTTGATTTCTTGATGGGCTACTTGCTCCGTTAGATTGTCTACTTTTACATTCAATACATTGATACCTTCGATGCTCTGTTTATATCCATCATACAAGGCTTTATGATTTTCATCTATTTTATTTTCCAATCTTACCATATTTCCTTCAATTCTTTCTACTCTGCTTTCAATTCTTTCTACTCTGCTTTCAATTCTTTCTACTCTGCCTTCAAGTCTTTCTACGCTGCCTTCGAGTCTTTCTACGCTGCCTTCGAGTCTTTCCACTTTGCCATCAAGTCCTTTAATATCTTGTCTTACCGCTCTAAAACCTTCTTGCATCTCACCATACATCTTTGACAGCATCTCAAAAACTTTTTCCTCCATAAGCAGTTCACCCCTTCTAATATATTTTATCATAATAAATAACAAATTTGTCTAGGCTTTTAACTTCAAATCCCTTTCCAAAGTCATATATCTATAAATCAAATTGTCTAATTTTCTACTCAAGTCTAATACCTCTTCGTTTTGATGATTCTGTTCTACTGCAGCCAATTCATTTAACTTATCTCTCGTTTCATCCATGGTCTTTTTTAGTTCCGATAACTCTTTATTGTCACAAGTATTCACATTGACTACCTCTTTGTCAAAAAAAATTTCCTCTATAGACGCCTCAAGTATCAACGATATTTTTCTGGCTGTTTCTATGTCAATTTTTCGCTTCCCCTTTTCAAGTTGGTTATATCCACTCGTATACTTATATCCGAGTTTCACAGCCATCTCCTCCTGTGTAATCCCTTTTTTTAACCTTAAATCCTTTAATTTTTCATACAAAATCATCACCTCCATCAGCGAAGTCGTCACAAAGTGAACTTTATAGTTATATACTATCATAATTATAGCTAAATGTTAATATGTTTTAGTCATTTTGACTACTTTATATTTTTCTTGCTAAAGTTCACAAAATGTGTATTATAATATCACATAAGGAGGTGTTTTCATGGCTGATTTTGGAAATAGACTTCGTAATCTCAGAAAAGCCCTTAACTTAAGTCAAGAGGAATTGGGACAAAAATTCAACCTGGCAAAATCAACAATCTCACAATATGAACTTGGAAAAAGGTCTCCTGATTCAACGATGCTTGAGAAACTGGCTGATTTTTTCAATGTTTCAGTTGACTACCTCCTGGGAAGAACTGAAATAAAAAAACCTTATGATAAAGATGAAACTGTAGAAAAAGCGTATTTCTTTGAAACACCCTCTTCTTATAATTTCGACAAAGCAGGATTGCCGGAAGAAGCAATTAAACAAATAGATGCATATATAGAGTTTATCAAGCAAAAATATCATTCTGATACGCCGTTGCAGAAGAACGATTAGACTTGCTTTACTGATGACCCCATCGTACACAACAAACTCAGAATAATGCCCATAGTGTTTATGTTTTGAGGATTGTATTCATACTAATACTACCCAAAACTACATCCATGGACTATTTACTTATAGGGATTCATATACTTTTTTAAAACGTATTATTGAGGATGATAAAATGAGGAAAAAAAGATATTTCCAAAAGCTCTATAAATTTGACGAAGAAAGTAAAGCTTATTTGATCGAAGTATCTCTTGATAATTATGATGACGTTTATGACGATTGGGATGCTTCTCCCTTTAAAAAAAGAGATATTGAAGATGAATTCAATGATTTTGTTTTAAATTCTTCACAGGATATTCCCTTTAATTTTGACTTAAATATTGTTCTTTATTTACCTGCTTCAAAAAAAGATCCTCAGAAGGAATCCACTTTACTATCAGCCTACGAAAACTACTACGCCTATGCCATCGAAAGACTCAACAAGGCAAAATCTACCTTGTACAAAAAAATTACTTTTTATCTTCTGTTTTCCATCTTTCTCCTAAGCATAGGTTCCTTTTTCTTTAGAGGGGAATCGAACATCCTCGTCATCAATGTTCTCCATGAAGGAATATTTATAGGCGGATGGGTATTTCTATGGGAATTCTTCACCAATATTTTTATTACCCGCAGAGAACTTCAAGAAGAATATAGATTATACAAACGACTCTATCATTCTGAAATCAAATTCGTATACTATGATTAAAAAAACCAAGGGGACTTGGTTTTTTTCTCTTTTATCTTTCTATATGGATTTTTCCAGCTTGTTCCTTTATGATTTAAAACGGTGCTTTGTCTGGTCGTCGATAGCTGCGAAGTATTATCTCAAGTAATTTCTTCAGAATGCCCATCTTTTGTAGTTAATGAAACACGTTTGAGGCCAAGCCTCATAAGATATAAGTGAGAGGAGACAATCTACTCTTGCTATGATTTTATAAAAAAAGGAGGCAACCGGGATGACAAAGCCATTAGATCCAAAGTGCATCCCCAAATATGTCAATCAATTGTTTATTCCCCCTGTATTTAAGCCGGTCATTGTAAAAGACCCGATTACGGGTAAAGAGACAAGTCATAACTATACCATCAGCATGACTCAATTTGCGCAGCAGATCCTTCCTCCTAAGTTTCCGAAGACAGCAGTCTGGGGGTTTGAAGGAAATGTTGAAGATCCTCGTACAGGTGAAATTTCTTGTTTTCGCAGTTCACCTGGGGCTACCTTTAAAGCTGTTCGAGGAACACCTGTCAATGTACAATGGGTAAATAATATTACTGAACCAAATATGTTTGCAGTCGATCCTACTTTACATTGGGCAAATCCTAACAATATGCCGGTACCGGATCCACCATTCCTGCCTTTTCCTCCGGGATATCCTTTGGCCCAGAGCCCGGTTCCTTTGGTTGTACACCTGCATGGGGCAGAGGTTAGGTCTGATTCCGACGGTAATCCGGAAGCTTGGTTTACAGCAGGAGAAGAAAAAAAGGGGCCTGCATTTTTAAAGTCCCGTTATACCTATCCCAATACACAGGAGCCGACAACCCTTTGGTATCATGATCATGCCCTGGGAACCACACGTCTTGGTGTGTATGCAGGCCTAGCAGGGTTTTATTTAATAGAAGATCCCGATAATAAAATATCCCCACTACTTCCAAGGGGTCCTTTTGATATTCCTTTAGCCATCCAAGACCGTTCATTCAATGAGGATGGTTCATTATTCTTTCCAAGCAATGGCGTCAATCCTGCTATTCATCCCTATTGGAGATCCGCATTTATAGGTAATGCGATTATGGTCAACGGCAAGGTATGGCCTAATTTGAACGTAGAGCGCAGGCAGTATCGGTTTAGGGTTCTTAACGGGTCAAATGCCCGGACCTACAATCTGAAGCTTTCAAATAATCAGCCCTTTATTCAGATCGGTACTGACGGAGGTTTCCTGCCTTTTCCCGTGACGCTAACAGAACTACTGATTGCGCCGGGAGAACGAGCTGACATCTTGATTGATTTTTCCACATTAAAGCCTGGAGCAACGATTATTCTCACGAACAATGCCAATGCTCCTTTTCCAAATGGCAGGCCACCGGATCCGGATACGGTCGGACAAATCATGCAGTTCACTGTACTTGATACACCCGTAGTACCACCAGCTAAGCTTCCGTCAGAATTGAATAAGATACCTGTACTAATACCGGATGTGCCAAAAAAAATCTTGACCCTAAATGTAGTCGGTACCGCCGGCGCTCCCACTGAATTACTATTGGATGGGCAGATGTGGGCGGCTCCAACATCAGAATTGCCTATCGTAGGATCAACGGTGGAGTGGGAAATTGTCAACCTTACCAATGGTGCACATCCCATCCACATACACTTGATACAGTTCCAAATTGCAAATCTTCAGGACTTTGATACAGCAAAATACCGTGACGCATGGATCAAGCTTAATGGTGAGCCTCCCCTGCAGCATCCAACCATACCACTGCCTGTAGAGCCGTTCCTAATAGGTAATCCCATTGATCCGCCTTTAAATGAACGGGGATGGAAAGATACTGTACTAATGCTCCCTGGAAAAGTTACCAGACTTAAACTTCGCTTTGCACCACAGGATGCAGATCCTGAAAAAGTGAAGCCTGGAGTTAATTTATTTCCATTTGACCCTACCTTCGGTCCCGGATATGTATGGCATTGTCATATCATAGACCATGAAGACAATGAAATGATGAGACCGCTTAAAGTTATATCTTGTCCTCTTCCTGTAGCGAATCCTCAGACTTGCTGCCAGGTTATGGTGGAGGGGAGTACCCAGTTGGTCCCGCCTGCCCTAAAGGATGCGCCTATTGTTCATCAGAATGCTGTCCATGCGGAAATTGAAAAGGTGTGCCCTGAAAATGTTATTATCAGCGGTTTTATCCGTAGGACGATCACCTATATTGCAGTCTTGGACAGTGGTATTGAACAGGAAAAAGAAATCGTGGATGATATTCCCTTCCAGTGTGTAATTGACCGGGAAGATGCTAATGAAGGTGATGAATTTACGATCACAGGTGCAGCCCTATTATGTGAAGTTTTTGCTCATACCAAAAATTTTGGGACACATCCTCTTACAGATAAGCCGTTAGCTTATAAATTTGTGGAAAAGGATATCGTAAAAGTTTGCATTAGAAAAGGCTGCAGGGTAGCACCCCCAGAACATCACCAACATCAATAAACCCTTAATCTGCAAATTCGATGGTTTCCATCGCTAGGCGCAGACCAATGCCGCAGATATTTCAGTCGTGCGCTATACCGTTTCAACGTCAAGACAAAAAACAACTCCTCTTTGGCAAAACGAATGCCAAGGAGGAGTTGTTTCTCATTACTGGGTCTTAGGTGTCGTACTTATACAGCGAGTCAAGCTCCGTCACTGTTTGCTCAGCACCAATAAGGCCTGATACTTTGAGGGAAATTGAACACATTGCATGGGTCATATTCTTCCTTGATGCTTCGCAAGCGTTCCACATACTCACCATAATAAGCCCTTTCATAATCTCTCAATTTGCTATACGGAAAGTTTACATAAGAACCGGTAGTAAGATGCTTTATATAATCGAAGCCTTTTGCCACCCATTCCTTATGAATAGGTGCTTCCGCATCCTCTTCCCAGGTTGACGAGACTGCCATAATATAGTTTGCCTGTCTATAGAAAAACGCAGTTTTATCCACAGCCACGGCTTTTACGGCTCCGCCCAGAGAATAGACTTTAAAGTATGAATTGTCCTCGGTAGGAGCTTCATCCAAAATGCTTATTATAGTACATAATTCATCCTGGGATAGATCCTTATATACAAACCTACCTGTGTCTTTAAATTTTTCAGATTTCGGATATATTTCTCCTACGGCATTTACGGCATCTATAAAATCAACATACTCAATTCTTTCAAAGGTTATATCCGGTATATCCAGTATCGGTTTTAATATTATCTCTGCTTCCTCAGGTTCTCCATAGAAGAAAGCATTCAGAAAAGCCCCTTGATTATATATTCCACCGAATGCACTGATCCTTCTGTCCAAGTTTTTCAGCCATTCCTGCCATACACTTAGGAATCTGAATCTGGCCGGTTTATTCTTGTCCCATCTCAGTTGAATAAGGGTTATTTGGTCCACCTTCTTTTTCAATCTGAACTTGTACCAAGTAACAACGCCAAAGTTTCCTCCCCCTGCTCCTCTCAAGGCCCAAAACAGATCTGGATTACAACGTTTGTTTGCTATCAATACATTACCTTCGGCATCAACCATTTCTGCTTCAATCAAGCTGTCAGTTGTTAGCCCCAGATAACGGGCAGATAAACCGATACCGCCGCCCAAAACCAGGCCTGAAATAGCTACTGTCGGACAAGTACCTCCCGGAAAAGCATATCCATGTTCGTACAGTACTTCATATAATTTTCTTAGCCTGGTTCCGGCTTGTACTTTTACAATATCCTTTGTAGTATCGACTTCCACCTTACTCATAAGTGTCGTGTCAATGACCAACTTGCCTGTACCGGTGGAATATCCTTCATAGTTATGCCCGCCCGAGCGGATGCGGGGCTCTATACGGTTTTTCCTTGACCATCGGATGGCATTGGCTACATCCTCATTGTCCCTGCAGTATACGATGGCTATCGGGTATTCATTGATAGCTCTGTTATACTCCTGTCTGGCTTTTTCATAACCGGGATCAAACGGTCTTATCACTTTACCTGTTAAACCTTCGAATCCCATAAACTCACCTTCCTTCAGGGTTGTCCCCTACGATATCATATGTCTATTAAAACTACATCGTTACATGGTTCCGTCCTCATAAGCATAAAAATTCGGATAAGCCATAAAGATATATCCCCCAATCTGCTCTTCCCCTTTTTCACTTTTCAATCCGTTACTGGATTACTTGACAAAAAGAAACACCATGCATTCCACGTTATAACATGGAATGCATGGTGTGATTTCTGTAAGGCAAACGAAACCTCAACCTTATCTCTTTCGATATTATTGCCAATAGTTCAATTTAACAATGGTCTTTAAAATCTTAGCCCCTTCTTCCTGTTCTTCTTCTGTCAAGATTTGTTCCGTTTTTTCAGGAACGATTCCTAAACATTCTAGCTCATATAGTAAAACTTTCAGTCTATGGTACTCATCGATGTTGTTTTTAATATAACTTAATAAATTGCATATCTTTAAATATTTTTCACTATACTGCCGGGCATGTTCTTCATATTTTCCCGGATCACACAAAATATCCATATATTCAACATACGTATATCTTATATCTGTTTTTTCAAATGAGTTCATAACATTGGGATAACTTTCAACAAATATCCTATACATGAAATGTATCCCTCATTTCTTTATAATTTTTAATGACCTTGACGTTCAACCCCTCATAAGCTTTATGGTATAGGCTGTCCATGATTAAATTATATACATAACAAAAGATGATGGCGAGGAATCTTTCGTGATCCATATTGATTGCAATGATAATTCCAAATCATCACTTCTAACCTTATTCATAGAGTTACTAGAACATTTTGCCCCATCTTCCCACTCCAGCAAATTGTCCACGCAAAAAATTTTAATATCTTTTTCTCCTTTTAAAACGGTATATTTTTTTCAATCTTTCAAACATCTCAAAAACAACCGGACATATCATTGCAGAGTCAAGGATGCTATACAAGCTAAACAGTCTTTCTGGTTTGTCTGTAAACGGGTAGTCTTTGCAGCTGGCAGGCTTGCATGCCTCAATTTGACACTCACCATCTGCACCTAGGAAACAGCACGGTTTTATATTTATCTCATATCCATCAACAGTTGTTTCTATATGCTGATCTATAAAGTCCTTTTCCGTCATCTTAAGAAAGGTTGCAACTGGCTCTATCTCATCCTCCTCAAAGCTGGCTGAATAAGCTTTACAGCAATTTCTACATTTACTACAATCGTAACTGGAAAATAGCTCATTGTGTAATTCCAAAAACTGCTCATCTAATTCATCTACATCTGCATGGTTCTTTAAATATACTCGAAAAGAGTAATTCTCATTTTCTACTTTTTGAAAAGCTTCTTTTACTTTTGATGGCTCTATCACGTTTGCTTCCCCCTTACTTATGTAATAATCCATGAATTGCAAAGAATTTACAATAGTATGTATGCTCCGAGGATCTTGCTTCTAGCTTCCTCCACAAAATTGCCCTATTTGCACACATCTACCCATTTTCCATCCGTAATTTCCTGTAAGTAATCTGGAGATATTTTCACAGCTGAGTTTTTCGATCCTGCAGCGGGATAAACATATTCGAAGCTTTTTAGAGAAATATCCAGATATATATTCAAAGGATTATTCAGTCCAAATGGGCATACACCACCCACAGGATGTCCAGTCACCGCCAATACTTCTTCCGGGCTTAACATTTTTACCTTTGTTTCAAAGGTATCTTTGAATTTTCTGTTATCGATCCTGCTATCGCCCTTGGTAATCACCAAAATATTTTCATCCTTTAATCGAAAGGCCATGGTCTTAGCAATCAGCGCCGGCTCAACCCCCACCGCCTTTGCTGCAAGTTCAACAGTAGCTGTACTCTCGTCAAATTCAATGACTTCTAGATCCAATTCCTTTTCGATAAAAAATTTCTTTACACTCTCCAAACTCATGGTTACAACCCCTTTTCTACCGTAAGATGATTCTGTACCTATTATTATATATCAATCTCTATGAGAAAACACCCTGAATCCTCACATTACAGGATCTAGGGTGTTTTTCTTGATTCTATCAAGTTCTATGATGACTTCCCATTAAAAATCATAAAACTCCGCAGGATTTTTACTGATGATCCTCTCCAGGGTATCCGCAGAAATATCATTCGCTATACAATATGGGATGAAATCAGTAAAAAACGATGCACAGGGATGATCCTCACCATGAGCGATGCTTTCATCATAAAGTTCATAATCTTGAGAAAGTAAAATTCGATTTTCAACCCCCCCTGTTATTGCCTCTTTGATAAAATTCATATTTTTCTCATAGGCATTTTTCTTAATCATGTCCAAGCCTAGCCACATCCCCAGTTTTAGAGCGCGATTTATCACTTCATCATTTTTATCGTTAAGGGTATGAGACCAAAGAAATTTTCCAAAGTCAGCCTCTTCCCTTTCAAGTAAATCCATAACTTCTTCCGCCATGGCTGCTTCAAGAATATGACAATGAATAGGAATTCCGGTCTTTTTATTTGTCATCACCGCAGCCCGAAGCATTTCTCTGTCCACATCGGACAATTTCCCTTTATTAAGAAGCAATTTTATATGCCCAGGCTTGACCGTAACACCATCAATGGTATCCAGTCCTGATTCAAAATCTTTAATCCACTGTGCAGCCAGTTGTTCAGCATACTTTTCACTGTGAATCCTATAAACATACTTAGGCAAATGAGGCCCGGTACAGGGAATGATATTCATATTAGAAGCTAGAGAGAGTTTTCTTAAGAGCTTAATATCCTGTCCTCCAATGGGAGGCGAAGCTTCTACCATGGTTCTACAGCCGGAAGCATATAGTTTTTGTAAAACCGGCAGTAATGCTTGAAAGGCTTCTTCAATTTTTGCATCATCGTACTTTTTGTCAAAGTAAAGTTGATTAGCATAATTTTCATCAGTCTCCCATTTAAAATGTTCGTGGCATAAAGCAGCTTGCATTTCCTCTTTAGCTATCGGGCCATTTACTGTATAGATCATATTGACACTTCCTTTTCTTTATTTATCTATGGGTATTCTAACAAAGAAACGCTGACATAAACCTGTCAGCGTTTCCAAAAATATTTTTAAGATAAATCTGCTCTATTGAGAACCTATGATCACCTACAGCAATTAAAATATGATTTTCAGTGTAACAAACTCAAACTAACACAGAAGGTATAAATTTTTATGATAGTGATCACTTCCCTTTCATAGATAGTGGTTCTAATCTACCTATCCTTATCCAATTTGTATTATGATTATCTATCAAGTTTATTCAGCCCATAATTTTTTTCTATTTGAATTATTGCCTATTATTAAATATATTATATGTGAATTATTGTATATATAAGATTTGGAGGTGCTCTTAAATGGAAAAGAATTTAACAATTGAATCTGTTCGTAAAAAAGCAGAAGGGTATTTTGAGAGAGGGGAATTTTTCTGTTCTGAAGCTGTTGTTCATACAATTAACGAGTTGCTTAACTGGCCATTTCCTGAAGAGGTTGTCAAATTGGCTTCTGCTTTTCCAATCGGGTTAGGTAAATCCGGCTGTCTCTGTGGAGCTGTCAGCGGTGGTGCTGCAGCGTTGGGTATGGCTTATGGAAGAAAACACGGCGAACCCATGAACGAAAAAATGTTTCCTATTGCTGCTGCCTTACACGATCATATAAAAGATGTCTATAAAAGTACATGCTGTCGTGTTCTTGTAAAAAACTATGAATTTGCCAGCCCTGAAAGAAAAGCCCATTGTGTTCAAATAACCGGCGAAGTAGCTGCATGGATTGCTGAGAGATTGCTTGAAGACCCGGATATTGCAGAAAAAATAGAAATGGCAAGAAAATAATAGCTGGTTTCATTACTTATAGGTATATTAGGATATATGGATTTAATCACTTAAAATCTTGATAGATAATAAGGAGTCAACCATGAATAATATGATTAAAAAAATACCAGTTCCTATGGCTGGGTTAATACTGGCTCTTGCCGCAACAGGCAACCTGTTATTATCCTATGGGAGCATCTTTAGAAATTCCTTTGGAATTGTATCTGCTATTTTCCTTATTCTACTTACGATCAAATTAGTTTCTATGCCAAAATCATTGGGTGAAGGTTTTGAAAATCCTGTTATAGCCAGCGTTATGCCTACATTTTCCATGGGGTTGATGCTTTTATCCACTTATCTTAAGCCTTATTTGCCTTCCGGTGCTTATGTAGTATGGATTCTTGGCTTAGTCATTCATGTTTTTTTGTTAATGTACTTCACACAAAAATACATTTTCAACTTTAATATAAAAAAAGTTTTTCCAAGCTATTTTATCGTTTATGTTGGAATTGTCTGCGGAAGTGTAACGGCACCGGCCTTCGGTTTAGCTGGTCTGGGGCAGTCCATTTTCTGGTTCGGCTTTGTTTCCTATTTGATTTTGCTGCCTTTCGTATTCTATAGAGTTTTAAAAGTAAAAGAAATACCCGAACCGTCTATGCCAACAATTGCTATCTTTGCAGCCCCTGCCAGTCTGTGCTTAGCCGGATATTTAAACGCTTTCCAAGACAAAAATACAATAATGATTGGATTTTTAGGTATTCTGTCATTGATCATGTTTATTTTTGTAATGACACAGATGCCTAAAATGCTAAAATTGAAATTTTATCCCAGCTATTCAGCCTTTACATTTCCCTTTGTCATTACCGGCATTGCCATGAAGGGTACAAATGCATTTTTGACGAAAGCCGGATATGAAATATCCCCATTAGGATATTTCATAAAGTTTCTTGAAGCGTGGTCAGTAATCATGGTTCTTTATGTGTCCGTAAAATACATACTTTTTATTACTGCAGATCCCAAAGACAGCATTAGTAGTCAAAAACAAGTGCAAGTAGGTTCAATCACTTGATCTCTTGATTGAAGCATGGGGGCAGGTCCACTATCTTGTTTTTTTGATTGATAACCAATCAGACGATGCACCTGTCCCCATTTCTGTTTGCGGTGTTTTGCTATATGACCTCAATCAGCAAAATCTTTTCTTCAAAAGCGCCTCTTTCAGCTCTCTCTTTCTCCTGAATCGTACTAATTCTAAACGATCATCATTATAGACCTTGACTTAGTTTAGCAACGGAGAAATTTAAATTGCACTTAATTCTCTTCATTTCACCTCTACTTACTCACCTTCACTTAACTGCTGCATTTCCGCTATCTCAGTTAATTCATGCAGCTTCTGTTTTAATAGATTCTTATCAATGAGATTAAATGTGTATTCAGAAATCAAAGTGGGCGACAAGCTTCTTGATAATGCAAATTCCACCACTTCGTCATCTTTATTGGCACAAAGTATAACCCCAACACTTGGGTTTTCGCTTTGCTTTTTATGCTCTCTATCAAGTGCTTCCAAATAAAAATTCATCTTACCTAAATGTTCAGGCTTAAATGTACCTATTTTTAATTCAAAAGCTACTAAACACGTAAGACCTCTGTGGTAAAACAGAAGATCAATATAATAGTCGCTGTTACCAACCGAAACCCTATACTCCTCACCAATAAAAGTGAAATCTCTCCCAATTTCCAAGATGAAATTCTTTAAGTTTCGGATAATCGCTTTTTTGAAGTCATGTTCGGAAAATCGCTCAGGTAAATTTAAAAACTCAAGAACATAGGTATCCAGAAAATTATTCTTAATTTCTTTTGATACCGATACAGGCTCTAATTTTTCAGTTGACAACATATATCTTTCATAGTACCCACTGTCTAACTGCCTTTGGAGTTCTCTTGCCGAATAATTCTCTTTGATGCACAGTTTAATATAGAATTCTCTTTCACTTATTGACTTGGAAGCTGATAAAATCGCAAGATGATTGGACCAGCTAATTTGTGTCAACAGTGTTGACACAAATTCACTATCTTTATAGGTTTCATAAAATTGCTTCATTCTATAAAGTCCTCGGCGATTGAATCCTTTGATCCCATGACAGTTTTCCGATATAAATTTTGACATTTCATCGATATATGAACTGCCCCATTTTTGACTTTGCATTTGTTCTGAAATATATTTTCCTACATTCCAATATAGCAAAATCAACTCTTCATTAACTTTACGAAGAGCATTTTCTCTTGCGTTTTGTATTAAATCAACCACCTTAATAAAATCTTTACTTAAATCCGTCATTTTCGATTTCTCCTAACATTGCTTTTCTATTTCATTCATAAATAATCTTTACGTAAGTCGAGAAAACTGTCCCTATGGTTCTAAATCTGTCTCTTTAATTCCTTACAGATCAATTGGAATTAATAGCTTCCTGCTCATAAAAATCTCTAGCATTTTATCAGAAACATTCAATATCCCACAGTAATGTGATCAACTCAATTTAACAGACAGTGTCTGTTGTTTTTAATATTCTAAATAGAACCTTCGCATATACTGAAGGTTTGAATCCTAGAAGCCTTTACCTAGTTCCCTTGTCAATTCATATCTTATTGAATTATTACATTTATCATCAGGCAATTTTTCATTTCTTCCTTCATTCTAGCATAAAAAAAGATATATGGAAATCATAACCATATATCCTGACAGGTTTTCGTATTAACAGCTCTTTTGTGCCCTTCCAAATAAAGAAATCATCTCTTTTCTCCATATTTTAACTACAACCTTTACTAGAATTAGAGGCCACGGATTTCTTTATAAGACATGATTTTGTACCTATCACTTTATTATAGAACCTCACGAAGCATTATTCTCTTTTCAAAGCCGCCTCTTTCCGCTCTCTTTTGCTTCTGAATCATACATACCTGTTCCTTCATAGCACCTTTAGCGGCAATAATAGCATCAATTACTTCTAAAATATCCGCAATCTCTTCAATGCTGTCACTTTCAGCAAACTCCTGCACTTCTTCTTGAAGCTTCGTCACAAGGGCTTTGTAATACTCATCCTTCGACAATACGGTAGTAACCGCCTTTTTTCCCTCTGCTTCTATTATATCCGGTATTTTATCTCTAACCAATTTATTATAAACAGGCATATTGCAATCCTCCTTTACTTTTCATGAATAAAATTCTTTATCAACATCATCATAATTCGAAGCCGTGTTCAAAACAGGAAAACGCAGATTACACCTTCTGATTTAATATCAACAGTTCAACAATAGGAATATCTACTGGCGCAGGCACAAATTCCGTTAATCTATCTATATACACCCATACATATCCGTCATGATCAATTAGACTGATATCTCCCTTTACCATTAATCTCAAACATACTCACTTCAAAAAATAATGCTTATCCTCTTACGTGATAGGTATTCGCTCATCGGGTTTCTGATAATGTTTCTGATGGAGAAAAACACCATATTGATTATTTTTCTTTAAATGCTTTATCAAATTTTCACGTTCTAGCTCTATTATGTCATGATAGTTGCCATAATGGTTAAGTATTTTATCTGCCAGATTATCAATCTTTCTTCCAGACAAAGGCATTACACAAAATTCTCTTATGGACTTTGTAAATTCTGAACCATCCCTGGCCTGCTCATACTTTTCAAGTCTATAATTCCCATCCGCATTTTTAACGTAGGTAATTGCAACAGGGACAATACTCCCTCCCTCAGCTGAAAGGGTTTTATCATACAAGAAATACTGTTTGCTAAAGGTGGTTGCAAAAACCTTAAGCTTGTCACCTTCTTCATAGCTGCCAAAAATATGGGGTGCAACAATGGTAAACTCACCCCTACGACCTTTGTTTTTTTCGATTTCCGCTGAATATACAAGCCTTTGGATAGGATCATTTCCATCATAGGCAAAGTCCGGCAGTTCTACTTTTTGCCTTATAGAAAGTTGACCAAACCACTCCGTAGGAGACAAAGCTTTATCGGTAACATTACTCCTTTCCCCTAAAAGCTCTATGCAAAGCCGCATCATAATTTGTCCCCGCAAATCATTTTCAACATTTCCTTATTACATAACTTGCGGTAATGCTCATATTTAAGACAGTGAGAAATGCTCGCTCCATCATCATTTCTCCTCATAACTGTCAATAAGCTTTTTAAGCTGGTCAGCTTCTTGTTTGTTTAACTTCTTGTCACTCATAAATGCAGTAATAAACTGCGGCAGCGAGCCGCCAAAAGTGCGCTTGATAAACTGTTCACTTTCAAATTTTTGTACCTGCTCCCGCTTTATAAGGGCCGTAACAATGGTATTTTCATTCTTTAAAACACCCCGTTCACAGAGCCTTTTTAATATGGTGTAGGTAGTGGATTTTTTCCAGCCCAAATGTTTCTCACAAAGAGCCACCAGTTCCCCGGACCCAATAGGCTCATTTTCCCACACGATGGTGGCAAAACGGTATTCACTCTCACAAAGCTTTAAATGCTCCATCATCACACCTCCTCGGTCTACAACGGTAGACTTCACACTTCAAGTCTACCGTTGTAGACCTCCTTTGTCAAGAATAAAAAAAGAGCCATCATTGTGATAACTCCTTATAAGCAAATACAACTAACATGGGTATTCAAAAATCAATGTAACAACAGTATTTCATCTTATGGATATACGCTTCAAAATAGAATGTATTTTCTTTCGTAGGGGACGGTCTCTGTGCCGTCCCGCAAAACAAAATATCATTTTAAAAGCGTAATTAATAGCACAAGAATTTTATTCATGCCTTCGATTTCAGATCCGCTTCCAAAGCCAAATACCTATAAATCATATCATCCAATTCCCTGCTTACATCCAAAATATCCTCGCTTAGGTGATTTTGTTCTACAACAACCAAATCATTCAACCTTTCTCTCGTTTCTTCTATGTTCTCTTTTAGCACTGCCAGCTCATCATATCTTTCATCACTGGTTCGCGATTTTTTATATTGCTTTTCCTCATACAAATGGCGGTCAGCTTCTTGGAATGCTGTCTGCAAATCTGACAAATCATCAAAAGTAGCTGCACCCATACTGACGTAGATTTCATCATCCTTGGAATTCTTACGAATCTTTCTTCTTATTCTATCCATAAATTTATGGATATCATTATCCTTTACATCATGCAGTAGGATCACAAACTCATCTCCACCATACCGGAAAGCAATGTCTTTTGATCTAATAGATTCCTTAATGGAGTCCGCTACGACCCTAATCATCCTGTCTCCTACAGCATGTCCATTCCTGTCATTTGCTTCTTTCAAGTTATCAATATCAACGATTACCAAAGCATTGAATGGATAACACGATTCTTTACACCTATTCTTCAGCATATGTTCCCACATATTTCGATTATATAATCCGCTCATAAGGTCCTTATATGCAATACGGGAAAGTCTATCCCTATGGGCAGTATCCGTAAACTCCACCACATATATTGTTTGATTTTTTACATGTATTCTCTCAATAGAGACCTTAAACGTACCACACATTTCAGTACCGAAATCTCCTGTCCTTATTCTCTCAAAAGCTCCTATCTTATCTAAAAAGATGTTGATTTCAACGTTGCAACTGCCACTGACATATAAAACCTCACCGTGGTCATCCATGAGTATACAGCCTGAGTTTGCTTTATATGTATTTTCAATCATGAAAACATCCTCCCGTTAAACTCTACACCTTTGTTCTTTATTAGAACATGATTTTGCAAAAAATGTCATATGATAAAAATGTTCTAATAAAACACAAAGGTGATTGATATGAGAATCATAATAGATAATAAAAATAAGAATTTGATTGGCTCACGAGTCAAAGAAGCAAGAGTAAAAAATAACCTTACACAAGAGCAGCTTTCAGTAAAACTTGAAACCATGGCCATATATATTGACAGGGCAAGTATCTCTAAGCTTGAGCAGCAAAAAAGAATCGTTACGGACTATGAACTGATGGCTTTAAGTAAAATACTAAAAGTCAGTATATCTTGGCTTCTTGATATTGAAGAATAGTTCGATATAATGTTCTTTATTAGAACATTATATCATGAAACTATTTATTTTCAATAGTTTTCATACGCATATCTTTAATACCAAATAAAAAATCCCGATATGTTCTATATATATCAGGATTTTTTATCAATTGGTGCCACATAAGTTATGAGATATACAAAAAGTACTTTACTACTGCATAAAAAGCATCCATATTAAATGGTTTCGTTTTTGCTTTCATCGCTTTACTATAAAACCTCACGAAGCAGTATCTTTTTTTCAAAGCCGCCTCTTTCAGTTCGTTTTCGCTCCTGAATCATACATACCTGTTCCTTCGTAACACCCTTAGCTGCAATAAGCGCATCGATTACCTCTAAAATATCCGCAATCTCTTCTATGCTGTCACTTTCAGCAAATTCTTGTACTTCTTCATGAAGTTTTGTCACAAGGGCTTTGTAGTACTCATCCTTAGGCAAGACGGTTGTAATCGCCCTTTTTCCTTCTGACTCTATTATATTTGATATTTTATCTCTGACTAATTTGTTATAAACAGGCATATCACGATCAACCTCTTTCTTGAATAAAATTCTTTATCAGCAGCATCATTGTCCTTGATTTGGTTTAAAACGTGGAATTTCAAATTACGCTTTCTGCTTTGATATCAGCAGTTCAACAATAGGAATATCCGCTGGTGCTAGTTTAAAGTCCAACAATTTATCTATATCTACCCACGTATACTCGTCATGATCTATTAGACTTATATCTCCTCTTACTATTTTTCCTTTGAATGCAAGTAATCGAATAACTCCTATTTCATAACTATGGATATTCTCTCCTACATACTCCGTTACTTCTATGTCAATATTCATTTCTTCTTTTAATTCTCTTGTTAGACTCTGCTCAGGGCTTTCTCCTTTTTCTACCTTCCCCCCGGGGAATTCCCAATATCCTTCTAGAGCTTTTCCTCTCTTTCGCCTAGCTATAAGGACTTGTCCTTCTTTATTTAGTAGTATTGCAGCCACTACATCTATCATCATTTCACTTCCTATTTTTCTATAATATACTCTTATTGGCCTTTGGAACAAACATAGATGGCATTTCTTCCTTCAATCGCCAGATAAAGCTCATTGGTTTATTACCGGAATGACTCACATATTCACAAGACCCTAAGAATACAAAAGGTGCGGTGTATCCGTTCTCTGTTTTATACTCTCTTACAAAGAGAGCAATTTTGTTTCCTGTTCTCCTATGATGAATATATCGCTGGGCTGTACTGCTTTCTTCTGAAACTTTACTTTGGGTCTGCCAATGAAAGAGTCTTTCATTTATGGCATAATCCTCGTAGAGAGTAGACGGAGAAAAGTCTTTTTCCGATTTGTTAAGGGTAATAAAGAAAATGTCCAACTCTTTATCTCTAAAATACTTTACACCTTCTCTAAATGATGGACTGCTTTCTTCACTAAAATATCCTAAGCCCGCCAATACTTGAGATGTTGAATAGCTACCATGTACGCCCAAAGGACATGGGAAAATAAAATCATTTTCAATTTCTAAAAAGTCAATGTTGTCATAATTGAATTGTAATATCTCTAAAATCTCTTCCTTCATTTCGTGATTCTCAATAATATGACGAACGCCCTCTTCTATTGTTAAAAATTCTTCCTTTCTAGGCTCTGCATGATAGAATGAATAGTAAAACATAGAAAGCATAAGTTTCTCTTCCTCGTTGTTGACTATGAATCCATCTTTTAGATAATCAATCATAAACTTGATAAGTTTCCTTGAGTTAATATGAAATAGACTTGGCAATTTCTTGGTAATCAACGTTTCATTAGGATAAGTAAAATCTTCCTTTAATCCTGCCTCTATCATCATTCTTCTAAAAGTTCTGTCACCACTTTTCCCATAAAAATCATATAAGGATAAATGATAATACTTCAGGAAATTTTGCAGGGTCAATTCTAATCCTGTATCGTTTTCAAAATATTTCATTCTGCTGACAAGATTTTTCCTTGTATTTGCACTTTCTTTTATATTTCTCAATATGTATTCTTTCGCCTGCTTTTCTAGCTGGATAAAACACCCCTTGGGTAGATTAAAAAAGCCGTTCTCCACATAATGCCTTATTGAATGTTTTGATCTTCCTACTAGAGCAATAAATTTTTCCTCAAAATTATAGTTCTTATGAGCTTGTCCTACAAAATCTAGCACCGTGAGGCATTCTTTACCCTCGGATAACCTTAATCCTCTTCCTAACTGCTGTACAAACACAGTCAAGCTCTCTGTCGGTCTTAGAAATAATACAGTATTAATCTCCGGAATATCTACTCCTTCATTATATAAATCGACGACAAATATAAATTTAATTTCTCCCTGGACAAGCTTACTCTTCACATTTTCTCTTTCCCTTCGATCCATTCCTGCGTACAAAGCCACCGAAGGTATATCTATACTATTGAAAAAGCTTGCCATGTATTTTGCATGATCGATACTTACGCAAAACCCCAGTCCCTTTACTTCATTGATATCTGCTACATACCGATCTAAGCTGTTTACAATCTGTTGACTTCTTATTTTGTTTGAAGTATACACGTTCTCCAATTCTTTTATATCGTAGCTGGCTCTACTCCACTTCAGCTTTGATAAGTCAACGGTATCTGTAACGCAAAAATATTGAAAAGGACACAATAGCTTCCTATCAATAGCTTCTGGTAATCTCATCTCACTGGCAATTGTATTTTCAAAGTATTCCAGTACATTTTTTCCGTCCATTCTTTCCGGTGTAGCTGTCAAACCTAATAGTATTTTAGGTTGATAATAGTTTAAGAGTTTTTGATATGAATCCGCTGCTGCATGATGGAATTCATCTATAATAATAAAATCATAAAATTCACTTGATGTTTTTTCATAGAGCTTTGTACAATTGAAGCTTTGGATGCTGATAAACAAATGGTTTAGAGAATTTGGATTATTGCCTCCAACCATCAAATCTCCAAAATTATAATCTCTTACGATCCCTCTGAATGTATGTATACTTTGTTTAAGGATTTCTTCTCTATGGGCAACAAAAAGAAGTCTTGCTGAATGCCTATTTTTTGCTTTGAATCTTTTATAATCAAAGGCTGCGATCACAGTCTTTCCCACTCCAGTTGCAGCTACCAGTAGATTTTTATTCCTTCCAAAAACCTCTCTTTCAACTTGGAGTTTTTCTAGAATTTCCTTTTGATAATAATATGGTTGAATATCAAAAGGAAAATAGATATCAAGATTCTCACCTTGATTTTTGCTACTCAATGCATTTTTTAAGCTTTCCTTCTCTTGCTCATTTTCTCCATCAAAATATTTGAACTCTCCGTCATTCCAGTAGCTTTCAAAAGTAGCTTCGATTTTCCTAAGAATATCAAGGGAATCTTTTTCTGTTATCTTGATATTCCATTCTAAGCCCGATGTAAGCGCAGGATTAGATAAATTTGAAGATCCTATATAAGCAGTACTAAAACCTGTTTCTCTTTTAAACATATAGGACTTTGCGTGGAGTCTTGTTCGATCAACATCGTAAGATATTTTAATCTTCGCATTTTTAAGCTTACTTAATTCTAAAATAGCTTTATAATCTGTTGCTTCCATATACGAGGTAGTAATAACTCTCAGCTTTCCTCCTCTATTTTCTGCAAACTCTTTAAGCTCTTCCATGATACATCTTAAACCACTCCACTTAATAAAGGATACTAACATATCTATTGAATCAGAAGAAAGTATTTCTCTTTTTATTTCTTCTAACATGCTCGGTTCATAATGGGATCCTGTAAACAAAGTGCTTTGGGCAATCGAAGTAATAGGTCTACTTATTTTCTCTTTTCTAATGCTCTTGATGCTATTCATCTTGGAATATATCGATGTCAATATTTCTCCTTTTTCACCAATTTTTAAAGCTTCAAATTCTTCTTGATCCAGTCGTTCACATAATATAGAAATGATATCGTTACAAGTTTTAATTTGCTTCAATAAGGCTTCTTCATCATCTGACTCGTCTTCTCTCACATACCGTAATGCCCTTCTTGTGACAAAAGAGATATAAGATGCCAATACTTTCCTCGCTTCTTCCACATCTAAACGTTCTTTTTGGATCTCATAGCAGTCTACACCTAATGTATCAAGCTCCCCCATTATTTTTTTATTGATGATTTCTTCGTATATGCCTTCTTTTAACATGATTTCACCTCAAAATCCAATGTCTTGAAAACTATTTCTACATTTATTCATATCATCCTCTTTTTCATTTCTACACTCTTGCATTCTACCAAAAATATTATATAGAGATCATAATTATATATCCTAGTAGATTTACAACTTAATATGAAGACAATGAAATAAACATCAAATTTCCAACATATCCCTAGCATCTTATGAATATTCATTTCATTGAATGGAGATGATTTATGTGAAAAAAGTCATTATCATCGTTTCTCTACAGAGGCTTAAAATGTGTCTGATTTTTTGTGCGTTCCTTATGCTCTTCATCATATCCTGCATCGTTCTCACTTCTATAAATCCAGATATTTTTGATGCATTTACCATTTTGACTGATGACGATGCAGAAGCTTTGAAAGAAGAAAATGAAAGATTGAGGGGCACTTTAGAAAGCATATTACCTAATGTAGAAAAACCTCTATTTGAAAATGATTGTGAGCCAAGGCACTACTTTGAGTCTACCTTTGAAGCCGTTCCATTGGCGCAAGTACTATTCAAAGGAAAGTCACTGTCGTTTAAAATGTTGGCTCATGATCCTCATTATCTACGGCCTATTTATGATTCTTATTGGAAAGATGCCTATTTTAGAAGGTGGGCCTATCTTCCATATAGGATCTGCGATGCACGCCATAACCTTTTTGTTTTTTATGGTGGTGCAAGCAGTCTATTTGATTTCTATGGAGAACAGAGTTTAAACATTAAAGCCGATATAGATTATCACAGAAATATTAACTTCTTGGTTTATGATTTTAGTGTCAAAGAAATAAAACTATTGGATCACCAGATCGTTTTGATTGGTGAGCCTCAGCTAATGGGTGCACAGATTGTGGCAGTTAGAGTGAATGACGTGCTTCCTAAAGAAATTGATTCTAAGAATTTTTTATTTCAGCTATCTACCCCAGCGGGATATGAAATGGACTATCTATATGGAGACTATGGCCGAAGCGACTATTTGAAGAAAATCGAACCAGTTTCAACTTCCGCCCTTGCCCAAGGCCAAGATGATCCGTCATTGGATGAATTAAAGAAAGAAAATACATTGCTCAGAAAAGAACTGTCTTATTATGTGCCATTAGAAGATGAAATGAGAATTACGGAGGAAGACTGTCCAGATCGTTCATTTGATGTGATTTCAAGAAATGGAGATATCCCAAAGGATATTCTGGGGAAAAGAATAGATATTCCGTTTACTATTCATTATTCGAATCTCCAATACAAACGACCTATTTATCATCCTGCTTGGAAAAAGAATTACAGGCAAGGTTGGGCTTATGTACCTCGAAAAGTATGTGATGCACTGCATAATCTCTTTATAGTTCCGACTGATAAAGAGAAACAGGCGGATTTCTTAGGAAATTTGGCCTTCTTCGAAAAATTTCAGCCTATTGATGAAAGGCAGATTGGCCTACTTGTGTATGATTTCGATATAAAGAGCATAAAGACATTTGATGATCAGATTTTTATCACTGGTATTCCTTCTCGCACCGATGCTCAGATTATATCCATCAATCAAAAATATCTGGAGAACCATCTAAAATACAGTATTTATCTGGAGACTATGGATGGCTTCCAAACGGATGCCATACGCTTAGATAAGTCACACTAAGTGCGTTACATCCGCTACGCCACGGGGACGGTTCCATCGTTTCCCTTCGGTCCTTCGCTGCGCTTCGGAAACGCTCGAACCGTCCCCATGACTCCGCTACTTTTGTGGCTGGCTGTAATATAATAGATTCAAAAATGATGATAGTAGACTTAAGAGTTGACCCCTAGTCCACCTGGAAAAGTTGTAAGTTGTACTAATTCCTAATAATAGGTATAATTTAAATATAAAACACCTCATACTTAATGCACAGACAAGGAGGCTATATTATGCGTTGGGAAGATGTTAAAAAAACATACCCGAGTCAATGGGTGATTATTGAAGCAATTGAAGCCAAAACTGAAGGCAATAAGAGAATTGTTGATCAAATAACCGTTGTAGATGTATTTAATGATGACAACAACGGAGCACTTAGCAAGTATGTAGAACTACACAAGATACATCCTGAAAGAGAGTTGTATGTTGTTCATACTTCACGTCCTGAGCTAGATATTAAAGAACGTAGATGTGCAGGAGTGAGAGGGTTACAATTAAACTATATATAAAGGAAAATACCATCATTCCTAATTTTAGAATTGATGTAGGCGCAATGAACTACGGTTTTAACATCAACGCAATAATTGGTATGGATTTTCTTACAAAAGCAAATGCAGTTATAGATATAAGTCAAATGCTAATTTATCCTGCCTAATTATATTTAATAAATGTCCTCGGGTAAAGTCTCGATGACAGGGCTATTGACATTCCGTAAATAAAATAAGAGCCGACTCCTTTTTATAGAATCGTCCCTTATCTCCCTATTTTGCTACGTTCGAGTTATTATTCATTTCATCAACGTATTTTGGTTAGAATTAGTTCATATAACCATATTGCCAGATGATCTATAACTTGGAAACGATCTCAGACCTATAGTATTGTTACATCTTTTCTGCAAACGCTAAAAAGTCTTCTGCAGTACCTTTATAGTCTGCCTTTGGCTCTCCTTCTTCTCTGTTGATTATGCAGTCTGTGATAAGCCAAGTCTTGATGCCCAGTTTACCTGCAATCAGGTCCTCTTGACAATCGTTCCCTACCATGAGACATTCTTCCGGATTTCTATTCATGATTTCCAGCAGCTCTTGATAGAAGAAAATTTGGGGCTTGCAGTAGTTGCTTTCTTCAAAAGAAGTAATGTATGTAAAGTCACTGGGCTCAAAGCCTGCCCATTGAATACGATCATGTATTGCTTTTCTTGGAAACAATGGGTTCGTAGCTACTACCACTTCAATATTTTTCTCTTTGAGTTTTCTGACGGCTTCTATCATAGCTTGACTCACTGATGTTGCATCCTTTGTTTTTTGATAGCCAGTTTCGTAGAAAGCTTCAAAATGCTCCTCGCTGAAATTGGGGTCATTATTTGTAATCTCTTTGAATGCTTTCCAAAATACTTTTTCATTTGAAACCTTATCGGTACTCATTACCATCGCTTTTGTTGCCTGCCAAATATTTTTCTTTACGATGTCCGGATGGGTGTGTGCTTTAAAATGAGCTCCCATCTCATCAAAATAGATGGAGGTGAATCGATCAGCGTCCATTGGTAATAATGTTCCGTCTAGATCAAATAATACTGTTTTAATGTTTTTCATGATAATTCTCCTTTTCTAGTTGTACATTTATGATGAAGAAACTTTAATATGAAATTTATTCTTTGTTTTTCTATAAATTTACACTTTTAAAGCATTCTATAATCGCTGCGGTACGCCGAGGGCGGCGTCCCCTACAAGAGATAATACATTCTGTTCTAGAAGTGTATATATTTAGATTCAATGATAAACAAAATCAATCATTGGCTTCTATGATTTCCTTCAAGGAAACATTTTTATTCATAAATCGAGCCTTACTTTTTTCCTTTTTAAGTCTTATTGCATTCTGTGGGCACAGATGAATACATGCCAGACAGGTTTGGCAATTGTTTTTGAAAATAGGTTTCTCATCCACTTTTATATTATCTACAGGACAGACTTTTTCACACACGCTGCATCCGTTACAATTGTTTTCCACATAAAAGTTCTTTTCAAATTGTCCTTTATTCTGACTCTGCGCTAAAAATCTAATAATTTTCATCACAGCAGATCGTTTATTAATATATTTCTTTTCAGCCTCAATATCCTTAATGATTTGTGCAAGATTTTCTTCTATCTTTTTCTTTGGTTCTTTTTTTAGTTCCTCATTTATATCATACATGGGAAGATAGTTGTCAACCATAAGTATTTCATTGATATAAGAGAATTCGATTCCATTCCTTTTCCCGATTTCCAAAAGGTGTCTTGTAGCTGCCCCGGAAAAACCGCCATAAGTTGCTACTGCAAAAATATACTTACTTTTCAGCTTCACTTTATTTAAAAATTCTTCCACGATTTTGGGAACACTAAGAAAATAAACTGGAAATACGATGCCTATTTTTTCATCTTCAAATTCAAATCGTCCTTCTTTTAGTAACTTCGGAATAGAGTAATATTCACAGCCAATTCTCTTTGCCACATATAAATTGTTTCCAGTTCCAGTAAAATAGAATATTTTCATATTTACCCTCCTACCTTTTAAGCCTTCACTATAATTGTTGATTTCTTCTACTCTTGAATGATTACCGCTAGATCCATCCTGCGCATCCGCTATCTGGATGACCTTAAACCTGCTTTAATCAATGAAATAGCCTCTTAAACCATTCTCCACGCTGCCGGCAAAATCATCTGCTGCTCCCCAATCAAAGTTAAAGAGCCATCCTTGGGAACTACCTGTAGCTATTGACCTGACTTCTGTAAAACCTTGCAAATTATCAATAATCACAACTAGTGCAGCTCTGTTGGATGCTCTGAAATAGTACTTTTCAAAAATTAGTGTGCCAATGGCTTTACCCTCTCCCAGATCAAAAAACTCTTCGTGCACCAAGTCTGCATTTTGGTTTTCCTTAACTACATGAAATACCTCTCTCGGTGTAATACTTACCCTATAATTATATTTGCTCATGATCTGACCTCCCTTTTTAACATGTTCTAGGATTCTAATCAGAACCCATTATATGATCCAGTAATTCAATGAATATAATCATAATATTAACTGTCTCGTAGTTCATGATATCCCCCTCAGTAGAAGCCATATATAATGTTACCACTACCATATTATACCATTAATACTCTAACAATTCTTCATCGATTTTCTCAATCTTTATGTTCCGATGATAAAAGTCATTTTTAAAGGCTCTGGAGATATCCAGAACCTATTAGTTTTGAGTCGCTTTATGCTTTTTTATCCATTCTTTTATATCTTCTAGGACACGTATTTCATTTAGCCAGCTCCTTAAAAGCATTTATATTATCATACCTTATAATGAAAAACCACCTTATATTCATTCAAACGTGTTAAATAATAGAGTGCAAAATATATGAGTATTAAGAACAGTCCAAAGGTAATGGTGAAAGCAGCTGCATGGAGATGGAAGCTCTCTAAAATACTTTGCATCAGTGCTCCCGGATTAGAAATAATATCCCAGCTGTTCCATCGAATGAATCTTCCTAGATATATTCCAAAACTGCTTAAGAACAATATACTCCCTACAAAAACCCATCCAATAAATCTATTAAAGCGTTCTGCAAGTAATCTTTGGATCAAGTATAGGGAAACAAATCCAAGCAAAAACCCCGTTAGGATAAATAATGACATCATGATAAAATCGTACCATACAAGAAAAGACATATTATATCCGTGATTGCTAAAATAGAACTTCATTTGACTTAAATGAATAAAGTCCGTGATTATGTAAGGCGCATTGGGATAAAAAGCAAGCCATATGGCTCCTGCACCCATCATAAGTAATGTTCTCATCAGACTGCGTCTATAAAAAGCGTATAAATAATTTATTATCAATGAAAACCCTAAGGGAATCCATGTAAGAAAAAGATTCCAAATTAAAAAGATATAGCCCAGCTTGCCCGTATATAGCATTCGAACTACTACCATTACACATCCTGCAAATGATAAAAACAGGTAAATTCCTAAAACTGAAATTATATGCCTAAATCGTATCAACTTATTAAACAAATCCACTTTTCCGACCTCCATCTATATGCTTTGTTTAGCTTACGCTCTCAATAAAGAAAAGTTACTAACATGACATCACATCACATTCGTAACTTTTTTATCTTACAACTTTATGGAAATTTTTCCAAGACCTTTCCATTGTTTCTTACTTACAGATATCATAGGAAAGCATTTAGTCTCCATGTTTTTTTGAACAGTCTCATAATATATGTATAATATCTGCATATGTGGCCATAATATCATCGTAGAGAATATGATGGCCAGGTATTTTGGTCCCCCTTTATACCGAGCGGCAGATCATCATGTTCTCTTTTTATTTCTTTAACCTTACTTCTACATTTCTAGCTATTTGGATTTAAGCCCTGCACCGCAAAGAGGGATGAGCACTTTGCCTTTTATAGCATTCTTGCCTTCCTCACAATACTGGAAGTACGCCGCAAAAGTGGCTGCCGTAGTGGGTTCTACATAAAATCCTTTTTGTGCTAAGTCCTTTTGTGTTTCCATGATTCTCTCTTCCGGAGCCGTAATCATTTCACCTGCTGTATTCCGGATGGCCTCCAATATCTGCTTTCCTCTCATGGGCTTTGCGATGGCGATCCCTTCTGCTATGGTCCCTGTATTTTCCACTTCCTCAACAACATCTTTTCCTTCCATGAAAGCTTTATAGATTGGGTTGCAGCCCTCTGTTTGTACAGCAATGATTCTAGGTAGCTTTTCTATCAAGTTTAGATGCAGCAGTTCTTTACATCCATAGTAGGCGCCCAAAAGCAAAGTGCCGTTTCCCACAGGTATAACCAATGCTTCCGGCATATCTCCATTGAGCTGCTCGTAGATTTCATAAGCATAGGTTTTGGTGCCCTGATAGAAAAAGGGATTGTAGACATGGCTGGCATAAAAGCCATCTCCTCTTTCTGCCGCTCTTAATGCTTCCTTTGCCGTGTCTTCCCTGGTCCCTTTGACAATGCACACCTTTGCACCATGGGCAAAAATCTGTTTGATCTTCTTTTCTGAAGTCCCTTCAGGAACATAGATATCACATGCCATTCCCGCCCTGCCTGCATAAGCCGCAATGGAATTTCCGGCATTGCCGCTGCTGTCCTGGATAACTTTTTTTACGCCCAATTCCTTGGCTTTCGCAATCAGTACTGCAGCACCCCTGTCCTTAAAGGATAGGGTCGGCATCATATAATCAACTTTTACCAATAAATCCGGATTCTCTTTTTCAAGAGGTACAATGGGCGTCATTCCTTCACCCATGGTAATGTCCTTCCATAACTGAAAACCCTCATCAAATGGAAGCGCTTTCAAATACCTGAACAAACTCCACTGATCATGTAAGATATCATTCTTTGAAAAGGTAAAATCAAATTTTTCCAGATCAAATAGCCCACCGCATTCACATCTAAAGAGCTGTACTGTTGGATCATACTTTTCTCCGCATTCAGAGCATACATATTTCACTGGCATTTTATCATCTCCCTGAAGATATTTTATTATGATACGCCATCATCAGATACCTCCCTATAAAACGCCTTTAATTCTTCTTTCGTCTCCTTATCCAGGTGGTGCCACCTGATATTTTGAATAGCTCCTTCCAGGGCACAAAGGGTATTGATTCAGGTGGTGGGATCAGTAAACTTCAGTCGCAGGAAAGCCTCTCTGCTCCCTACTTCTCTTAGTTCCTCAATATTGGATATACCCACCTGCTCCAGTTTTTCAGCCGCTATCTTGCCTATATTAGGCGCCTTTTCCAGTTCTCTCATCCTATTTCACTCCTCAATAATTATACACATTTATTGATTCCATTTGTTCTTTATCGCTGTATGACGGGCATCTGTTAAGAATATATTACCAAGGATAACATGACAGCAGTATGTCAACTTCTATAAATACCTGATATCTTTTTCTCAATATCCATTTCCGTATCCTGTCCTTTTTTATTCATTTACATATATATCTGAAAATTCAATAGCTGCCTTTTCAACATTTATTTCTTTTGGCATGTCAGCTGTATCACGAGAATTGTTATATTCGCCGCCTAAGCCTACAGGCAGTGTGACAATAAATTCGCTGCCTTCTCCTAGTTTGCTTTTAACTTCGATCTTTCCACTATGTCCCTCTATGATTGATTTTGCTATAAATAGGCCTATACCGCTTCCTTCTTTCCTTCTTGTCGTAGCTGCATCTACCTGTTTATATCTTCCAAAAATTTCTTCCAGCATATTTTGGGGAATGCCGATTCCTGTATCTCTCACGGATATCATGATGTTTTCGATTTTGTCATATATGTTTACTTCAATCTTCCCATGCTTCCTGTTAAATTTTATTGCATTCGAAAGAATATTAAGTATAGCTCTTTCGATTTGCTCGACATCACAAGCCATAATTTTTTCTTCTATGTCTGTATCAAAAACAAGATCTATCTCCCTGTCATTTGCATAGTTTACTGCTGATAACGTGATGTTTTCAACAATATTCACGATATCCTGACGCTTGCAGTTTAATTTTAATAGCCCAGAATCCAGGTTGCTGACTTCAATCAAATTATTCACCAGTTTCATCAATCTATAGCTATTCTGTTTCATTATGTTTAGAAACTTTTGATATGTCACAAGATCATCTTTAACCGAATGCTCTATACATGTCTTTTCAAATAGTTGCAAAGTTCCTAGAATAACATTGAGAGGCGTTCTAAGCTCATGGGACATGTTTGTAATAAATTGATTTTTTAATTCATCATTTTCTCTTCGTTCATTTAAAGCTGATTCGTTTTCTTCGACTGCTTCGGGGCTGCTATTCGCCTTTTCTTTTGTTATATCTTCAATGATTAATAGAACATGCCTTTTTCCGCTAAGCATTACCGGAAGAAAATTCACCCGTAGAAATGGTTTTTTCAATTCGTCATTTATGAGCAATTCCGGCCTAATCTCTAAATCCAGTATAGGATTCCCGTATTTTAGAACGGCTTCAACTGAGTTTAAGAACGGACAAGTAACACAGATACTACCAGAGCCGCATTCCTCAATATATAAACTGCTGTAGCACCTTAATCCTCTGCCCCCTTTTTTCCCGATGATTTCACTTTTTTCTTCAAATGTCATGTCCTCAATAACACGATTTACATCCTTTATATTTCTGTTTTCGTCAACAATCATGATACCGACAGAGATGGTTTGAAATAATCCATTTAAGATTTCGATTTTTTCATTAAGTAATAGCAGCTTATCATGATATTCTTCCATCAGCCAATCCTCCCTAAAAATCGTGCCTATTTTAATATTACATATAATTTGACCGCATACTCCTGCATCAATGGGTATTTTTTGCTTATTAGAATACTGGCAGCGTATATTATTTTTTATCCATTAACATACTACTAATGGGCATCTAAAAATAACAAAAGAGGTGAATGAATATGATTAGTGCAGAAGTTGCGATCTATCCGTTAAAAACTTCCCATGCTACCAATGTGATCGATAACTCAATCAGAACATTGAAGGATAGTACTGTAAGCTATACTGTAAACTCTATGAATACGCATTTAACAGGAACAAAGGCTGAAATATTCGGAAGCTTAGAAGCAATGTTCACTGAAGCTGAGAATGTTGGCGGAGAAGTAAGTATGGTCGTTACCATAACGAATGCAAGTAAATAGTTAATAGCAAGGCATCCAGCAATGGGTGCTTTTTTCATGCTTAAGAAAATAGTTTGCGTAAAATTACTGTGGATATATAATGTAGGGGCGCGCATTCCGCGTCCACTAATCCCTGTAAAATAAAATGTGTTGGATATCATCAAAAATAGATATCCGAAAACTGGATACGGATTTCACTTACTAACCTATTATCCACATCCTGACACGCTGCACATTCATTTTCTGTTTCTACTTCTTTTACGGGCAGTGTTATCGTGAAGGTACTACCTGTACCTGGTTCACTTTCCACTTCTATTGTACCCTCTAAAACATCCACCAATAGTTTTACAAGGGATAAGCCGATACCTGTGCCCTCTGCCCGTCTGGATAAGTTGCTGTCCACTTGTCCAAATCTCTCAAATATTATCTCTTGCTTATCCTTTGGGATACCAATCCCTGTATCCTTTATCTTAATCTGCACCATATCGGGTCTTCCGATTTCATTGAGTATCACCGTAATTTTTCCTTCTTGATCCGTAAATTTTATAGCATTTGAAAGGAGATTTAATATGATCCGTTCGTATTTTTCGTCATCAATGTAAATATGCTTGCATTGCATATCGGATTCAAATGATAACGCTATATTCTTTTGATTTGCATACAGTTTCACTGATTCTGTGATAACTTTTGTTAAAAACACAATATCAATATTTTTCATATTTAACTTATATTGTCCTGAATTTAACCTTGTAATATCTAATAAATTATTTGCCAGCCTCAACTGCCGAAATGTATTTTGCTTTATATTTCCAATGAGTTCTTTCACACGCTCCGGTATCTCATTAAAATAAATGCCCTCAATTAATTGAATAGCAGAATAAATAACATTTAATGGGGTTTTGAATTCATGACTAATCAACGATATGAATTCGTCCTTCATAATAAGTTCTTTTTCAAGGACCGCCCGTCGCTCTTGTTCTCCTTCTAGAAGAAGTTCTTGTTGTTGTTTGATCTTAGCTTCGCGCATCTGCAGACTGCTGCTCATAAACAGGAAGTTCTTTGTAAGTTCATTTAATTCAGCAAAGGCAGCAGGAATAGCAGCTAAAGAATTAACCTGGCTGAAATCTCCCACGGTCAGCGCATTGGTCCCCCGGTTGAGCTGTTCCAGCGGAGTAATTACAGATCGATGGAGTTGTTTACGAAGATCCCATACCAGCGTTAGCCAGATAATCAGTGACACAAAAAATATTAATCCTATTGTCCATGCATATGTACTCAAAAAAACAGACACTGGTACTTGATCCACAATAATCCATCCGGTTCTTTCTATCCGTACGGCGCTTCCCAGGACCCAGGTCTTGTTGTACGGATAAACAGCATGGGCCTCTCCGCTCATACCACGCTGAAATATTTCCAAATTGCTCAAATTGGCTTGCTGTTGGACCAGATCAACACACGGATGAGCTAACAACTTTCCGAATTGATCCATGATGAAAACTGAGCTCTTATCTGACATACTTCTCGTTTTGGTTATCTCTTTCTGGAGTGATCCCAGGTTCAGTTCTCCCACCACACAGCCCCTTTGTGAAAGAGGTCTGATCAAGTAAACCGTTGGTTCACCTGTACGCAGTGAAACAAAGGGACGGGAAATGATAAGCTTTTTCTTTTTTCCCACTTGCTTTAAGTCCGGCATGTTAGACATATCCAAGCCTGTATAGCGTGGATCATAAGGTATCAAAATCTTGATTTTGTTTTCTCCATCCAAGTAGTACAAGGTATCAAAGTATCCGTAAGCTTCCCATGTGTTTTCCATAAAAGTGGATAAGCTTTCTATTCCGGAACTCTCAGCGGTCCGCGCTACTGCATCAAGGATTCGCCCCCCATGTTCAAGATGATAGTCTACGGTATGGGCTATCGATTGCGCAACCTTGTATTGCTGAATTTCAAGATTCTTTTTCCCTAAATAACCTACGCCCGCAGTTGCTATCAATCCCAAGACCAGTAGAGGAAGTAACAGGCGGAGGAGTATCAATCGCAAAATAACTTGGCGGAGGAAAGGAGACTTCTTAACGATTGTCATTTTTACTCGCCTCCTAATCTGTTTGAAGTAAACGGATCAAGGATAACAAATTTTCCGTTACGTATGGAACATAAACTAAAAGGCCTCCTTACATCTCCAAATTCATCAAAAGAGAATGTGTCTGTCAACCCTTGAAAATTTTGGATTTGAAGCAATGCCTGTTTCAATCCCTCTGATCCTCCTTCCGTCTTTTCCAGACCCTCTCTCAATACCATGACAGCGTCATAAGCAAGGGCTGCACCAAATGAGGGGGCATTACCAAACCTCACTTGATAACGGGATTGAAAATCTATAAAAGTTGGTGATTGGCTAATAAATGTATAGGATTGTTCCATTTTCATTCCTTCCACGGCCTGGCCACCATTATTGATCAGGGTCTCTGTCTGTGCCCAATGTGAAGAAAACAAGGGAATTTGCCACCCCATAAGGCAAGTCCTTTGCGCGATAAGGGCCGTATCAATGTCTGAAGCAATGATGAGCAGTCCGTCCACATTGTCTTCGTGCAGCTTCAATAGTAATGGTTGAAAATCCGGCTGGGTCACAGAAGAAAAGCTGATTTCACCGACTATCTCACCGCCCAGGTACTGAAATTTATCAGTAAAGATAGCACTATAAGTTTTTGCATAAGCAGTATTATCATCATCGTAAATAATAGCCATCCGTTTTATGCCGCTTTGTTGATAAATATATTGGGCAAAAGTTTGGGCGCTTTCCTTAAAGGAAGGATACACCCGGAAAAAGTAATCATCCAAACCACTCAGTTCCGGGGTAGATGCAGTGGCGCCAATCATTACAATGTTGGCAGGATTTGTTACCTCCAAGCCTGCCAGGGTCTGTTCACTGGTTGCATGTCCAATGATGGCAGCAACTCCGGACTCAATCAGTTCACGATCGGCTAATTTGGCCTGTTCAGGTATACCAAAATCATCGCGAATGACCAATTGAATTTTACGTCCATCAATACCACCGGATACATTGATCGTCTCTACTGCCAATAATGCACCATTCCGTTCTTGAACCCCCAGCTCAGCCTGCTTGCCGGTTAATTGGGCGGCAAGACCAATACGTATAGGTTTCTTTTTCATACCGACCAAAAGTAATATGCCTGATACTCCTATTAATAAAATCACTACGATCAAGCTTAACCGCGAATTTTTAATGAAACTGTATCTGTTCCTATTCATCTTTTGCCACCTTTTCTTATCAAAATCGGGAACAGGATGTTTTGTTTGCTCCCGTCTTAGCTTGTACAGCTATTCCCTATCAATTCCGATTCCCGTCTTAGCTTGTACAGCTATTCCCTATCAATTCCGATTCCCGTCTAACCTTGTATCTGCAATTTAAATGATTATTCCACACAAAACACTTTCTTCCCTTCCAAAAAATACCGAAACCCATACATGAATCGACCGCAAAATCCGACATGATTTGCAAATAAAAAGTCTTCCATTGTAACATTTGAAGGAAGACTTTTTTTGAAAAACTAAATTTATATTAAGAAAGTAATTGCTATACCCAATAATCCAGAAACACCTACGCAATAAAAAACATTAACCTTGTACTTCCATAAAGCAACAAATCCGCCAATTGCGATGAATATTGTCCATATGTCTACAAGGGCATTGGGAATCAGTGATAATATCGATGCTAAGATCGTACCGATTACTGCCGCATTGATTCCTTTTAAGAAGCCCTTTACCCACGGTATATTCTTTACTCTTTTAAGATATGGTGCTGCAATCAATATAAAGGCAAATGATGGCGAGAATATAGCCAATGCTGCAACCAAAGCGCCTAAAACGCCATATACTTTATATCCGATAAAGGCGGAAGTAATGACCACCGGTCCCGGGGTTACCTGCCCAAATGAAATTCCCGTTAGAAACTCTTGCTGGGTCATCCATCCCAATCTTTCCACCACTTCCTGTTCGATAAACGGTATAATGACCAATCCTCCACCATAAATAAACGATCCTACTTTTATGAAAAAGGTAAATAGCTTCATAAGCATCGTATCTGCTGCCAAAAATGGTATGGCTATCATATAGTTCTTTTTCATCGTCGGTCTTTTATAGTAAATGAATATGCCTAGTAACCCTCCGATAATTAGTACAATCATCATATTCACTTTCAGTAAATATACAGCCATGGCACTAAACACAAATATGGCAACACCCATTGCATCATCGATGGATTTTTTACCCATTTTATAGAGGGAAGTACTGATAAGGGCAATCACCACTGCGTTTACACCGTATAAAATTCCTTTGATTTCAGGGATTGAACCATAGTTGAAGTACATATAGCTCAATAAGGTTATGATGACAAAGGCCGGGAATATAAAGGATATTCCTGCCAGAATACCTCCCAATACCCCTCCTCTTATATACCCCATATAGATCCCTAGCTGTGTAGAGGCCGGTCCAGGCAGCATGTTACATACTGCCAATCCGTCTAAAAACTCTTCTTTGGAAGCCCATTTTCGTTTCTCTACCAGTTCCTCATCCATCATGGCAATATGGGCCATGGGACCACCAAAGCCGAATAAACCGATTTTAAGAAAATATGAAATGATTTCTTTCATAAAACACCTCGCTCATTATTTTTGTTTCGTTTTTTTGTTCGTTGTGAATATCGTTTTACTTTAGCTTTAGAATTTAGCATTTTCCATATAATAAGTTCAAGGTGAAAACCTATTGATGATAGGAAATTATTCTGTTATACTTATATCGTAATTCGATATCGTTTGTTGATATATAGATTGTATACTCGAGGTGATAAAAAATGCAAGATCAAATTTTAAGGAAATTTTTCCTGGGCTTTATCCAGATTCACATCCTTCATCATGCCAAAAAAGAGCCTTTTTACGGCTCCTGGATGATTGAAGAACTTCAAGAGCATGGATATGATATGAGTCCCGGTACACTTTACCCCATACTTCACAGCCTTGAATCTAAGGGGCTTTTAGCAATGGAAGAAAGAACTGTGGAAGGGAAAATCAGAAAATATTATAAAATAACGAAGATGGGCAGCGAAATTTTAGATGAAGCAAGAAAGAAAGCCTATGAACTATTCAAAGAGATTAAAGACTAACAGCAAAGGGGGCAGGACATTTATGTTTTCACTTAAAAACGTGAAATACAAAGATATTCTTGATATTAAAGATCTCTGCATTGAGAAACACACCATAACTTGTATTGTAGGTGAAAGTGGAAGCGGTAAAACCACACTTTTACGACTGCTCAATAAATTAATCAGCTGCAATAGTGGAGAAATCTTTTATGACAATCAACCTTTACAGCATATGGACGCTGTTCAATTAAGAAGAGCTGTCGTGATGCTGCCGCAATCTCCGGCTATATTCAACGGCACCATTAAAGAAAACCTGCTGATAGGATTGAAATTTGCTGAGAAGCCTATGGTTTCCGATGACAGATTGTCTGAAGTATTAAAGCTGGTACGTTTGGACAAAAAACTAAGTGAAGGTGCTGAGAAGTTATCCGGTGGCGAAAAGCAAAGAGTAGCCCTTGGCAGGGTGATCCTTTTACAGCCTGAAGTTTTGCTGCTGGATGAGCCTTCTTCCGCACTGGATGAAGACACGGAGCATTTGATTATTGAAGCACTGGTAAATTACACAAAAGAAAATGGCAAAACCCTTATTATGGTTACCCATTCAAAAAAAGTGGCTCATCACTTTTCGGATCATATCATTGAAATAAAGAACGGCAGCGTCGTAAACCAAAAGGAGGTGTAAATCGTGGAAGGTGTAATCAATCTTCAGTTTTGGCAGATGGCAGCAGCCTATGTTTTTATTGTCATTCTATTATTTATTGTCAGACGTAGAGGTATTCCCAGGGAAAAAGATATTATCATTTCTTCTATACGAATGACCCTTCAGCTGATTTTAATCGGATACATTCTTATGTATCTTTTTCAAAACAGTCACCCGGCCCTTACGGTTTTAGTCATCGCCATCATGGAAATATTTGCAGTGCATAATATCTTTACGCGGGTTAAAACACCTCTTTCTCCGCAACTTAAAAAGATCATAGCCATTTCTATGGTAACCGGTACAACAGCAACCCTTCTCTATTTTATTGCTGTGGTCATCAATTTGTCTCCTTGGTATGATCCAAGATACTTTATTCCCATCGCCGGAATGCTTATAGGAAACTCTATGACAGGGATCTCTCTAGGGGTAAGCAGGCTGGTAGATGGAATGACCGTGCAAAAGCACTTGATAGAGTCTGCACTTATGTTGGGGGCAACCCCAAAAATGGCTTCAAAAGAAATTGTAGATAACGCCTTTGATTCCGCCATCTTACCGACGATTAATTCCATGCTGGGAATGGGTGTCGTATTCTTACCGGGAATGATGACAGGACAAATACTCTCCGGCACATCCCCTATCGCCGCCATAGAATACCAGATCGCCATCATGCTGGGTATACTGGGAAGCGTGGCACTGACGGTGATCTTATTTGTCCAGTTGGGGTATAAGACTTTTTTTAATGAGCAAAGTCAATTGATTATTCAGGATCAGTAAGAACAAATTTGTTAAACGGATATGCTTAAAGCCTGTATTTTGAATTACTCCAGAATACAGGCTTTTTTATACGCTGTCAGCCAAAATATTGGCTTATGCTTCTTATTTAAGTTTTACTCTGCCGTTACTTCAAGCTGTACTTTCCTACTGCTTTTCCATTTTTCTATGAAACCTTCAAATATGCTGTACACAACAGGTATTACCACCATCGTTAAAAATGTGGAGACCGTTAATCCAAACATCAATGCGATAGCCATAGGTCCAAACAAGCTGCTGCCTGAAAGGGCTAAAGGCACCAAACCTATTACAGTCGTTGCTGCACTTAAGATAATGGCATTGAACCGCTTATCCACAGCATCTATACAAGCCTCCTCTATACTGCATCCCTGTTTTCTTGCATCATTGATATATTCTATCAGCAGTATTCCATTCTTCACCACCAGTCCAATAAGGGCGATAATTCCCAAGAATGCCGTTAGGGACAAAGGATTACCGAATAGATACAAGCCTGCTACTGACCCGATGAGGGACAAAGGTACGGTAAGGAGTATGACCACAGGTTGTATAAAAGAGTTAAATTGTATCAACAAAATAATATAGATAATGAAAATACAGAGTACGGCCAAAATACTCACAATGCCAAAATTATCATTAATGTCTTCCCTCTCTCCTGCAAAGCTTATGGTTGTACCGGATGTATCAATCTTCGGAAGTATCTCCGTTTCAATGATGTTCTCTATCTCTACGGGATCATAGCCGGAGAGTTCATTGGCTAGAAGCTCAACCGTTTGTTTTCTTTTATACGTATTAATTTGGTCTACTTTTTTGCCGAATTCCACCGATGCAAACTGTTTCAGCGCTATCTTATTTCCGGTCACAGATGATTTGATTTCAAGGTTTTCCAGCATAGCCACATCGCTGATGTTACTCTTCAACCGGATATTGTATTCTTTTCCTTCTCTACGATATACTGACGCATCAGTGCCGTACAGTGCCATATTGATTTGATTCTGAATATCATATTGGGTGATGCCAAAACTGCTGGCCTTATCCTTATCTACGTTTACCTCTAACTGAAAAGTCTTATCCTTCATATTATGTCTTACGTTGACAGTTCCAGGAATCTTTGCTACCTCTTCCTTCAATGTGTTGGCCACCTCTCGCAGCCTATCCAGGTTGTCTCCCGAGATTCTAACAATCACCTTGGCATCAGCGGGCCTTGCATTTGCCAGAAGCTTCGCTGAAGCTTTGCCCTTTGCTATATTCTCATCCAATTGTTTTTGGATATAGTCAATAAACGCCACATTATCTTTAAATCTTCTTGTCTTTTTATCTCCAAGATCAAACTTACATACCAGCTGGCCAAAATCTGAAGAAGGCGTAGCAGGTGCCATGGTAATATAGAATTTAGGCATCCCTGTCCCTACAGCCACAGTATAACTTGTAATCTCCGGCTCCTTGGATAAAAGGTTTACTACCTCATCTGTAAGCTTTTCCGTAGCTTCAATATTACCCGGAATTTCTGAAGTTATTTCCACATAGAAAAGGTTTTTATCGGCATAGGGAAAAAACTGCGAAGGCAGCTGGGGCATTAATACTGTGATCGTAAATATAAACAGCACCAAAGTTACTCCTACAGCCACTCCTTTCCGATGCAAAGCACTTTTTAACGTGTCATGGAAGAAACGTCTTATTCTGTTATCCTTGCTCTCCTTGACCTTGCTTTTTTTGAACAATACAGCAGCCATGGCCGGTGTGACAAACATGGAGACAATGTAGGCTGCAATGATGGAAATAATTAATACCGTGGGGATTGCACCTAGAAACTTCCCGGCTGCTCCCGGCAATCCAAGTAAAGGTGAAAAGGCTGCGATTGTCGTTAGCGTTGCTGTAAAAATAGGAATGGAGGACATCGTTGTTCCATTATAAGCTGCTTCCAGCCTTTCTTCTCCACCATCTATCCTTACTTGTATGGTATCGCTGATTACGATGGCATTATCCACTAAAACACCTAGAGCAACGATAAGGGCTGTTAAAGACATTTGATGAATTTCAATCCCCATTAGATACATGGCACCAAAGGTTATGAGTACAGACAGGGGAATAGCAGTAGAGACCACCAGAGCATTTCTTAATCCCATGCCAAGGAAAACGACAATAATGACCAGGATGATGCCTTCTACCAGATTCATCATAAAATCATTTACTGACTCGGCTACATCATCGGGCTGATAGATAACTTCTTCCACGATCAAATCCTTGGGTAATGTGGCTTTTACCTCGTCAATGGCCTTTCTTACATCCTTGCCGACAATAACAACATTTTTGCTTTTTTGAAAATATCCTGTAAGCAGTACAGCATTCTTTCCATTCTGCTTGTATTTTTCCACATCTTCTTCCAAGTCCATATAGATATCGGCCGTATCGGATAGCTTCGTGACCGCTCCTGTTTCCGGGGAAATACCAATAATAATATCACGAATATCATCTATGGAAGTATAGATACCTGGAGTCTTCACCGTAATCTTCGCATCTTCATAGTCAATGCTTCCTGAAGGTATTTCTACATTTTGTACCTGAAGAATTTGTCTGATATCAGCAATCGATACGCCCAATTGATTCAACCTTGCTATATCTACATCTACCTTTACTTCCTTATCCAATTTTCCTTCTATGCTAAATTTTGAAATCCCTTCTATGGAGGCCAGTTTATCTTCAAAAAGCTCTCCAAAGGAAGCCAATTGCTCGTAGGTATAATCTCCGCCTGAAAGACTGATGATAATACCTGCTGTTTCTATCAAGTCCGTTTTTACCTGACTTGGCAGGCACCCATCCGGTAAATCCGCCTGTACATCCGCAACGGCATTCCGCACGTCTTGAAGTGCTTTATCACTATCCACATGATCTTGAAATGCAACTGTTACAATAGATAAGCCTTCTTTTGATATACCGTTGCTCTCGTCATAGCCGTCCAGCTCCACCAATTCATCCTCAATTTTACTTGTTACCAGGTCCTTTACATCCTTTGGTGACGCACCGGGATAAACCGTAATGATCATGGCAAAGGGTGCTGAAACATCGGGGCTCTCTTGCCTTGGCAGCACATAATAGCTAAATGCACCCATGACTGCAATGACAACTGCCAAAAACAAAGTAACCCGTCTTTCCTTAATCAACTGCTGTATCAGTTTGTTCATGTCTCTCATCTCCCTACTTTACGATGCTGACTTTAGAGCCGTCATTCAGGTTCTTCATTCCATTGACAGCCAGTAGTTCTCCTGGTTTGATTCCTTTTACCATGATTTTATCGTCACTGACATTTAGCAGTTCTACCGTTCTTTTGAATGCCCTATCTTCCTTTACAATATACACATAATCTTCTCCATTGGAGAAGATCGCTGTCATGGGAATCCATACGCCTTTTTGCTCTCCTACCGCTACAGATGCGTTAGCAATCGATCCTAGCCTGAACGCTTTCTCCGACACTTCAATCTCAGCCTGGTATGTCCTTGTGGTTGCATCCGGTGCTTCTGCTATATAAGTGATCATACCTTCGGCCTTTTCCCCATCTACATCAACCGTTACTTTAGCACCTATATGGACGCTCTTCAGATCTTGTTGAGGAATTCCCACATTAATAACCTGTTTGCCACTTCTAACGATAACAATAGGTGTTCCTTGACCTATCATCTCATTCTCTTCAAACAAGACATCCACCACTGTACCTTCCTGTTCCGCATAGAGTTTTGCATCTTCTACCAGTGTCGTTTTATACGCATAATCTGTTTTGGCCCCGTCAAATTGCGCCTTTGCTTGCTGATAGCTGGTCTCCGATACATCCATCTGCAGTTTTACTTGATCATACTGGTCTTTTGATATTGCACCTGCGGCATATAAGCTATCCATTTTTTCAAACAAATCTTTATTATAACGCAGCGAGTCCTCGGCTTTTTTGATGTTAAGTTCTGCTGTATCCATAGCAGCCTTAGCAGCAGTCACTTGGAACCCTAAATCTTGTGTATCAATCTCCGCCAAGAGATCTCCAGGTGTTATTCTATCTCCCTTCTTTACATAGATCCTTTTTAATTTTCCACCTACTTTAAAGCTATAATTGACAACCTCCTTTGCATCCACTGTTCCTATGTATTGTATTTCCACAGGCTTCTGACTTTCTTCTATTTTTAAAACCTTCACAGCTGCCGCTCTCTCCTCAAGTTTATCCTGCTGATCCGCATTTGCGCATCCTGCCAAGGAAGCCATCATCATTAGCAAAACAATTAATACAGTCATTCTTTTCACGACATATCCATCCTTTCGATGATAAAATATTGGTTCAATTTGAATTATTGAATGAATCTTTATTCATTTATTTATAAATAAATAACGAATGCGGGTTAAATTTCATTCGTACTTTAATAAATGATTATTCATTCATTTTTATATGCAATTATAATTACTCTCTCCATCTTAGCGCGTTAAAACAAATCTTTGCAATTCTAGCTGCATCTTCAGCCTGAAAAAACCGTTCATGATGATCTTCATTCAATTTCAATAGCACATATCTAAACGGTATGGTCATCAATATTAAAATAATATCATCTTCACTAATATGCTCACAGAGTTCCCCTGTACGTCTTCCTAACTCAAGAATCCTTTTTATCGTTTGGTTTTTAAAAGTTCTGTCTTTTTCGCACATTATTTTTTCAACATCTGTATCAAGGGCTAACGTAGCCATCATTTGTACATAAACAGGATCTTCCTTTGCCAATTTGAACACCGTATGAACCAAATTACAAACAAATTCATAGATTGTATTGCTCTTCACTAAGCTTCCGACAATCTCATTTTTAAATTCATCAAAGTTTGTATTCATTAAATCATCAAGCAGCTCTTCTTTACTGCTATAATAGCAATATAAATAGCCTACGGATACGTCTGCTTTTTTCGCAATGGCAGCAATGGATGCACCACGGTAACCATATTCTACAATAATTTCCATGGCAGCTCTCTTCACATTTTCAATTTTTTGAGGATCGGTAACTCTGGCCATAAAATGCCTCTTTTCTATTCGTAAATCAGTACAAATTAATGAATGAACGTTCAGTTATTATAATATATGGATAATATTATTCTGTCAATACATATTTTAGTAGAAAAATAGAGAAACCATCTTTTAAATTACTACATCCGCTACGCCACGGGGACGGTTCCTCAGGCACATAAAAAACATATGTGCCAGACGAACCGTCCCCATGACTCCGCCTTCCGAATGACAAAAATCTGGGGCAAGACTTGGGGACTGGTCTGCTGTCCGGCGCGTTTTTGCCGGACTGCGGCCCTGTCCCCATGTGTTGTCCAAAAACAACAGACTTAAAGCCTGTATTTCGGATGATTTATCAAAATACAGGCTTTTATGTTTTTACTGCTTTCATCTTATATTAATTGGTCAATTCTGATTCCGAGCCTTTACTAAAGCGTTACACCCGTTTTGAATATGGCGATCTCTCTGAAGTTATTCTTTTCATTATTAACAAACTCTCCACCGGCCACACGAAGGATATATTCTGTAAATCTTTCCAACATCTCTTCCATGGATACATCCTTGATCAGATCCCCGGCGTCAAAGTCAATCCAATGGGGCTTCAGTTTATACAGTCTGGTGTTGGTGGAGATTTTCATAGTGGGAACAAAGCTGCCGAATGGCGTTCCCCTGCCGGTCGTAAACAACACCATGTGACAGCCCGAGGCGGCCAAAGCAGTCGCTGCCACCAGGTCATTTCCCGGTGCATTCAGCAGATTTAATCCTTTATTTTGAACAATTTCTCCATATTTTAGCACATCCACCACCGGTGCATTACCGCCCTTTTGTGTGCATCCCAAGGACTTGTCTTCCAGGGTGGTGATCCCTCCCTCTTTGTTTCCCGGTGACGGGTTTTCATAGATGGGCTGGTCATAGCTTGTAAAGTATTCTTTGAAATCATTGATCAGATGTACCGTCTTGTTGAATACCTCTTCGTTGATGCAGCGATTCATCAATATGGTTTCTGCACCAAACATTTCCGGCACTTCCGTTAAAATGGTACTTCCTCCTTGGGCTGTCAAGAAGTCTGAAAAGGCCCCCAGCAGGGGATTTGCCGTTATTCCTGAAAAACCGTCGGAGCCGCCGCATTTCAGCCCTATTACGAGCTCACTGATGGGGATCGCTTCCCGCTTATCTTTTTGCATGATTTCATGCAATTCTTTAAGGGCATTGACACCCTCGGAAATTTCATCATTGACATCTTGGGCCACCAGGAATCTTACACGCTTTTCATTGTATTCTCCAAGAGATTCTTTGAAGGCTGATACATAGTTGTTCTCACAGCCTAATCCCAGCACCAGAACTCCACCGCAATTGGGGTGCTTCACCATATTCCCCAGTATGGTTCTGGTATTTTCATGGTCCTGCCCCAACTGAGAACATCCATAGTTGTGCTTAAACACTTCCATGGCGTCAATTCCTTCCGGCTGTACCTCTTCCTTAAATTTTTTCATGATCATCTCTCCGATCCCGTTGACGCAGCCAACCGTCGGTACGATCCAAAGCTCATTTCTAATACCTGCTTTGCCATCTTCCCGTCTATATCCTTGAAAAGTCATATTTCTATTTTCTATATGGAGCTTCTGCAAGTCTTGATAAAATCCGTAATCCTGAATTCCTGATAAATTCGTCTTTACATTATGGGTATGGACCCATTGGCCGGATTTTATATCTTGGATGGCATGGCCTATGGGATAGCCGTATTTTATGACATAATCATCATGAGCTATATCTTCAGTAGCAAATTTATGACCTGTTTTCATATCTTCTTTTAAAATAATTTCATTTCCATCTATATCAATCACGGTATCTTTGGCTAAGTCTTGAAGGGCTACAGCTACATTATCCTGATTATGAATCCTGATATATGCTTTCACCCCATCACCTCATTCAAGGCTTTATCCATACCGAGTTGCTGGATCTTCATCAAATCTTTGCAGACCTGATCGGTCAGACCATCTACCATATTTAAATCCATCTTCCATATTTTTTCTTCCGCCAGTACTTTTGCTGCTATATTCCTCACACTCTCCTCTGTTCCATCATACTGGCCCCACAGGTTTTGGTACATATCCAATATGTCTTGATTATCCTTGATATCCAAGGCTTTTCCATCAATCTCATTTTTGTAAAGTCTTATTAAGGAAGCCAAGGAGAACACCAATTTTTTAGGAAGGGTACCTGTTCTATTTTTATATTCCAGCAGTGACGGTAATACTCTGGTTTCAAATTTGAAATTGGAATTTAAAGCAATGCTTATTAGAAAGTGCTTGATAAATGGATTTCTGAATCTATCGATGACGGCATTGGCAAAGTAATCCAATTCTTCTTTCGGCAAATCTAAGGTAGGCACAATTTCTTCGAATATAGCATCTCTCACGAATCGGCCCATATTGGGATCTTCAACGGTTTCTCTTACCGTTTCCAGTCCATACAATAGGGATACAGGCACCATACTTGTATGGGCACCATTGAGTATCCTTACTTTTCTGGTTCGATAAGGCGTCAGATCCTTGACAAACATAACATTTAATCCTATCTGATCCGCTGGAAATTCTTCTTTTACGAATTCAGGGCCTTCAATTACCCATAGATGAAATTGTTCTGCTTCCACGACCAATTTGTCTTCATATCCCAATTCTTGTGTTATTTCATCAATGGTATCTCTTGGAAAACCGGGGACAATTCTATCTACTAAACTATTGCAGAAGGTATTGCCCTCATTAATCCATTGGGCAAACCCTTCTTCCAATCCCCACATATTGGCATATTGTAATATAGCCTTTTTAAGATTTTCACCGTTTTTATCGATAAGTTCACAAGGAATAATAATGAGTCCCTTGTCTATATTTCCATGGAAATGCTTATAGCGGGCATACAGTAAAGCCGTCAGTTTACCGGGAAAGCTCTTTTGCGGCTTGTTTTCCAATTTGTCATTCTCGTCAAAGACAATGCCAGCTTCCGTTGTGTTGGATATGACAAATCGCAATTCAGGGTTTTGGGATATCTCCATATATTCATCATAGCTTTCATAGGGATCAATCCCTCTGCTAATGGTTTCTATGACGGTTTTTTCCCTTACGGCCTCACCATCCTTGATGCCATTCATGTATAAAGTATACAGCCCATCCTGCTCATTTAATAATTGGACAAGTCCTTGTTCAATGGGCTGCACCACCGCGATGCTTGATTGAAAATCAGCTTCTTGATTCATTCGATGGATGATCCAGTCGGAAAATGCCCTTAAGAAATTTCCTTCTCCAAACTGCAGTATTCTCTCTGGATATTTTCTATGTTTATGGACTTCTTTAGATAGTCTCACCGAGAACTCCTCCTTAGTCAAATTTTACTAAGACCTTCATCTTAGAACCATCGTTATTTTTCAATACCTCAAAGGCATCGATCACATCATCCAGTTCAAACACATCGGTTACCATTTTATCGATATCCACAGCTCCGCCGGATACTAAATCAATAAGCGGTACAAAATCATGGAGACTGTTTCTTGAACCATACACATCCAATTCCTTTTTCAACAGGACAGAGTGATTAAATGTGGTCTCTTTTTTTCCATTGCCTATGAGGATGATCTTTCCACCAAAGGATGCATAATCGATACAATGTAAGAAAGTCTGTGGAAGTCCTGCCGCTTCGATACACACATCCATACCATTATTATTCGTAATCTCTGCCACCTTTTTCCCTACATCCTCTTTTGCTACGTTGATGACCCCATCAGCGCCCATCTGCTTTGCATGCTCCAATCTACCATCAAATACATCGGCAATGTAGGCCTTGGCACCTCTTAATTTTGCAGAAATCATGGCAAACATGCCAATGGCTCCGGCTCCAAAGATTAGGACATTATCATCTTTTTGAACATCTCCTCTATTGATAGCATGGTAGCTGATGGAAAAGGGCTCAATTAAAGCCAGTGTCTTGGCAGATAATCCTTTCCCATCATAAATTCTTTCGATGGGCATGATTATATACTCTGCAAAGGAACCATCTCGCTGAACACCCATGGTCTGGTTTGACTCGCAGCAGTTTACCTTTCCTTTCTGGCACGGGTAACATTCTCCGCAATTAAAGTATGGATTTGCCGTTACCGTCATACCCTTCTTAAGTCCCAGATCATTTTCTTCAATTTCTACGATTTCTGCAGAAAACTCATGTCCCGGGATCCTGGGATATGTGGCAAAGGGCTGGTTTCCTGTATAGGTGGCAATATCTGACCCGCAGATGCCGCAGTATTTTATTTTTAATAAAGCTTCTCCTTTTTTGGGGATGGGTCTATCTATCTCTACAATTTCGATTTTACCGGATTCTTTTATATGAACAGCTTTCATTAACTCCATCGTTTGTAACCTCCTGATTTATTATCAAAAAACATCCTGCATCTATTGGTGCAAAGCCATTAAACAGTTTTACGCACGGTCGAATATCCGGTTTTACTTAATAGATTCTCCTTAATGCTGCTTCACGGGCATTTGCTATATGTTCCCGCAATGCTTGTTCTATTCGTTCTGCATCTTGGGCAATCAATGCATCGATGATGGCAAAATGCTCCGGTCTTGATCTTTTTTCTATGTCCTCTGCTTCTAATGTGGATAAGACACGAATCCTATAATCTAAATCAAATATCTCATTGGTAAACCTTATTAAATGACTATTGTTTCCGCTTTGAATAATAAATTTATGAAACTCAATATCCAAGTCAAAATACTTTATATCATCAGGGCCCCTGTGAACCAAATTAATCCTTTCAAATTTTTCCTTTAAACTGAGTAAATATTCCTTTGACATATTTTTACAGGCAATTTTGGCAATCTGGGGCTCTATCATTTCTCTCACTTGAAATACTTCATGGATATCTTTAACCGTTATGGGTGTAACAATCATGCCTTTGCGGGGGTATATGGTTACAAATTTCTCCTGGTTAAGACGCAAGATAGCCTCTCGGACCGGTGTTCTACTGATTCCAAGTTCTTTTGCAATCTGATCCTCTGAAAGGTCGCTCCCTGGCATGAATTCACATTTAATAATTTTATCTTTGATTAAATTGTACGCTTTTTCTTTCAATGGCAATTGTTTTTGATCTTCTTTTTTCAAATCATGATCCCACCTAGCTACTATAATTTAAACTGCGTCACCGCAATCCTATAGAAATCAAGTCATAAGACCTCGATAATATTCTACCAAATCCTAGTAATAATTAACATCATTACCTTTAGTAAAAGAGATTCACAATACCCGTTGAAAATACCGGAACGAAAGTCAACAGCATCAAACATATAAATAGTAGTATATAAAACGGTACCGCTTCTTTAATAAAAGCATTGATCTTACACTTTGTTATCCCGCATGTTACAAACATCAGGGTCCCCATAGGCGGTGTAAGGCAGCCAATGGCGCTGTTAAATATGAATATCATGGCGAATTGGATCTCGTCAATGCCATATGCCTTCGCAACCGGTGCTAATAATGGTACCAGTACAATCATGGATGCATTCCCTTCGATGAACATACCTACAAAGATCAGGAATATATTGACAACCATGAGGAACACATACTTATTGGAGATCATGTTGACAATCACCTCAGTGATTTGCTGTGGGATACGTTCTTTTGTCAGTATCCATGCAAAAGCAGAGGCCGCCCCAACGATTAGCATGATAGAGGCCGTACTGGTGATGGTTTCTTTCAGCCCATTAACCACATCGGCGAATTTCATCTCTCGATAAACAATGCCAAGGATGAGGGAATATACGATGGCCACAGCCCCTGCTTCTGTAGGTGTGAAAATACCAAGGCGAATACCACCAATAATGATCACCGGTAAACACAGCGGTAATGCAGCATTTCCCAAAGCCGCCATGAATTCTTTAGGCTTTATCCAGGTCTCTCGCACGGGCTTATATCCTCGTTTTTTCGAAATGATAGAGACCAGTACCATCATGGAAACACATAATAACAGCCCCGGACCGATACCCGCTATAAATAGCTTTCCGATGGACACATTGGCTATGGAGCCATAGATAATCATAGCTATACCAGGTGGAATCAATGGTGTTATCATGGCAGAAGCTGCGGTAACCACCGATGAAAATTCCTTCGAAAAGCCTTTCTTTTCCATCTCGGGAACCAGCATTTTTGACTGCATGGCAGCATCTGCAAGGTTGGACCCTGACAATCCTCCCATAAGGGTAGATAACAGTACATTCACCTGCGCAAGACCTCCGGACATGTGCCCTGTAAGAGCCTCAGCAAAGTTCATCACCCGCTTTGTTACACCAGAATAATTCATATATACACCGGCACAAATGAAGAAAGGAACTGCCAGAAGGGGTATACTCTCAATCCCTGCAATAACCCGCTGTGCTATAATTTGAGTAGGCACATTGGGTGTTAACGCAAAGTACACGATGGAACCGGCAAATACCGAAGCAAACACCGGGATTTTTAAAAATAGAAGTACCATCATAACAACAGCCGCAAGACCAACAACACTTATACCCATTTTTAAACACCACCTTTACGATCGACATCTTTAGATAACCATGGTATTGCCGTGATCATGGTAAAATTGATCATCATCAGGATACATCCTATGGGAAAAGCTGCATAGATTACCGGATAGGGTATATCCAATATATTGGTCATCCTGCCCGTACGAGATAGCTGTTCCACAAGTCTTGACCCATGAACTGTAAAATAGCTGAGAACAATCATGACCACAATATAAATCAAACCTTCAACCATCTTTTTTAACATAGGGGGCATACGTTCTACCAATACCTCGATGGCTACATGGCTGCCGCTGCGAAAAGCTGCGCTGCCTCCAAAAAATACAACCCATACAAAGCACCAAAGCTGAACTTCCTCTTGCCACACAAATGGACTATTGAAAAGATAACGCATTAAAACGCCAAAAAATGTAACAACAATAAGAACAATCAATGAAGCACCAGCTATGAACATGTCCATATTCAATAGGTAATTTAGTGTCTTCTTCTCTAGCTTCATCTACTCACTCCTCTCTTTATATATAGAATTACGCTCCTTAAAATATTATGTAATCGTTTCGGGACGGCACGGAGACCGTCCCCTACAAAACTATTCTAGAAGCATATATCTATAAAACACATAACGTAAATTATCCGAAATTCTTAGATGTTCACTATTCCTATGTGTTATAAACCGGAGGCAAAATTGCCTCCGGGTATAAAAGACTGTTTTTTTAAATACAGAGAGAGCTTACTTCATATTCGCTTTCACAGTATCATATAAACCGTCTGTCCACTGAGAAGTAAATTCTGGAAGTGAATAGAAACCCTCTGCGGCTTTTTGGAACGCTGCAGTATCTACCTCTATGACTTCTACCCCTTCAGCTTTTAGTTTTTCCAATGTTTCTTGGGTAACCTTTTCCTGAATTTCATTATTGTATAGACCGGCTTCATTACCTGTTTCGATTAATATTTTCTGCTGTTCTTCTGTCAAACTGTCAAAGAATATTGTACCGGAAATCCAAGTTGTAAAGTTTTTAACGTGTCCATCCAATGTTAAGTATTTTGCAACTTCATGGAATTTTCCATTATAAAGAACCGGTAGCGGATTCTCTAGGCCATCGATGGTACCTTGTTGAAGAGATGTATACACTTCCCCTAATGCCATAGGCGTCGGTGTCGCTCCTAAAACTTCAAAACCTTTAATCTGAATGGTATTGTTTGGAACACGGATTTTCATACCTTTCAGGTCTGCCACTGATCTTACAGGCTTTGTTGTAAGGGTGTGGCGATCCCCGTAGATCCAGTTGGATGTGATTAGCTTTAAGCCTTTTTCTTCTAGCTTGGCAGATTGCTCTTTGTACCAGTCACTCTCGATAAGCTTCCAGCTATCTTCCCAGCTTTCAAAAAGATAGGGTCCAAATACGATTCCAAAATCAGGCACACCACGGTCTGCGTAGAAAGCGCCATCAGCCAATGTGATCACGGAATCTCCAGCCATCATTTGGTCGATTAGATCATTCTTTGATCCAAGCTGACTTGATGGGAAAATCTCAACTTTCATACTTCCGTTACTTCTTTCTTCGATTAACTTTTTCCACTCATTCACTGCCAAATCAATAGGTTCGCCGGGGTTGTTTTCATAGCCTATTTGGATAACAACCGGTTTTGTCTCTTCTGTAACTTGGCTTTCGTTACCTCCTTGTGGTGCTGCGGGAGCCCCACATGCAGCTAATAAAGACAATACCATTAAAGCCACCATTACCACCGTAATTCTTTTTTTCATCCTTATCTACCTTCCCTCTTATATATTTTGTGCAAATGCACATAAAACACCTTACTATTGCTTTTCATTAAAAACCTAATTCGTCAAACGTTTTCACATCCGTCATGTTCTGCACTCAAACTTGACTAATTAGGGTTCCTTTCTTATTCAAAATTCATACATATACATTGAAGCCACGGATCTTAAGTGTATTGTTAAATGATTATCAGTGATATATTACTGATATACTACTGATATATCACACAAATAACTATATAGTATCTCCAAGATTTCGTCAATAGATTCTTGAAATTTTTCATTGTTTACTTTTTAACAGAGTGCTCTTATTTACCGCTTTCCAGCAGTTTCAAGATCTCTTAATACACATAGTAAATATTGCCACATCCTTTACTATGAACTATTTTCTTGAACGTAAAAACCCCATATATGCTCTTAAGATTTCTCTTATGAACATATATGGGGAACCATCGTGTTTTCTTTTATTTGCCAAACATTTTCAATTCATTAAACTTATTTTTTATTAGAAAACCGTATTAGCATATTTACGACTTTTTCATACCGTCACTTTATATTTTATCAATGTTGCAGAGCTCATTACCACCAGTATGGAACCTAGGTTATGTATTAATGCGCCAATTATCGGATCGATCATGCCTAGGGCAGCCAGTAAGATGGCAGCAAAATTAATTACCAAGGATAAACCGATATTAAATTTTATTGTACGAAGTACTTTTCTAGCCAATGTAAATAATTCTGGAATTTTGCTTATATCATCAGACATCAAGGCGATGTCGGCAGTTTCTACAGCAACATCTGCACCTAATGCGCCCATGGCTATTCCCACATCGGATCTTGCTAAAGCAGGCGCATCATTGATACCGTCTCCTATCATACATACTTTTTTGTTATCTCTTAGTTGGGATTCAATGACTTCTACTTTCCCTTCCGGAAGCTGTTCAGCATAGACTTTTTCAATTCCAACGCTGCCTGCTACCCAAGAAGCGGTATTTTTGTTGTCTCCTGTTAGGAGGAGAATATTTTTAATGCCCATCTTCTTTATATTGTTGATAGATTCTGATACGTTGCTCTTGATTCTATCTGCTACATTTATAAGACCAATAATTGTACTTTCAACAGCTACGATCATCACCGTTTTGCCTTGACGTTCGTATGCTTCTATTTTTTCTATGTACTCCTTTGTTATTTCTATATTGCTTTCTTCAAGTAATTTTTGATTCCCTACGATTACTTTGTTGCCATCAACTTTAGAAACTACCCCTTGACCTAATTGAATATTGAATTCCTGTGGATCCGTAATATCTAGTGATTTTTCTTTTGCTTTTTGATAAACAGCTTTGCCAAGGGGATGCTCGGAGAATTTTTCGGCCGTTGCTGCAAGCTGCAGTACCAGGTCATCTGAATAATCTTCACGGAGACTTATTACATCCGTAACCTCCGGTTTACCATAAGTAATGGTTCCCGTTTTGTCGAAGGTTATGGTGTCAATTTTCCCGATATTCTCCATAACTTCTCCACTCTTTATGAGAATCCCATTTCTTGCTGCATTTCCGATGCCTGCCATGATAGCAGTAGGCGTTGCCAATACTAATGCACATGGACAAAATACCACCAGAATCGTGACCGCCCTTGTAATATCACCTGTGACGATATAGGTAATGATAGACAATATCAGGGCTAAAGGAACAATGACCGTAGCCATTTTATCTGCTAACCTAACTACAGGTGCCTTCTTATTTTCAGCCTCTCTTACAAGCCTGATTAATTTTGATAAGGAAGTATCTTTTCCTACTTTGGTTGCTCTTACTTCAATAACACCTAATTGGTTCAATGTACCCACAAAAACTTCGTCACCCACGCCTTTATCGACGGGCATGGATTCTCCAGTTATGATGGATTGGTTAATGGTTGATTTACCGCTGATGATTACGCCATCTATGGGAATGGCTTCTCCAGGTTTAATAAGAAGAATATCTCCCACCTTTATTTCATCTACGGAAACCTTCTTTTCCCCCGAAGTGGTTCTGATTCTTCCAATCTCTGGGGATAGTTGGATTAGCTTTTTTATACCTTCCTGTGCTTTTCTAACTGTTCTATCCTCTAGTATCTCACCTACCATCATGATGAATGCTATTTCACCTGCTGCAAAATATTCGCCTATGATCACAGATGCTATCAGTGCTATACTGACAAGTACTCCGGCCTTTATATCAAATCTTGTGAAAAGGCCAATCACCGCTCCACGGACAATAGGCGTTCCGCTAATAAAGATACTGATCCAAGCAACATCAAATGGTAATATGTCTTTAAGCCATCCAAACCAACTGACTACAAGAAATATACCTGATAAACATGTTAAAGCAATGGTTCGATGCTCCCCTTCAGAAAAATACTTTCTAATCGTAAAATTTTCCATATTTCCTCACCCACTAATTATTTTATTTATACCGCTGCATCTTACTTTATTAAAAGGTATCCGTATTTATTTTTTTAAGAATATTAAAGAACTGATGGGTTTCATCTTCTGTAAGCGAAGACATCATTTGTTCTGTTAGATCAATATGATATTTATGATGTTCCTTGGCAGCTTCAGCTCCTTTTTCGGTCAAGCTAATTAGAAGAACCCGTCTATCTTCCTTTATCGGCTCTCGCTGGGCATAATCCTTTTTTTCCAGTCTGTCTACGGTTACAGTGGTTGTTCCGGTTGTTACACCTAGCTTCCCAGCTAAGTCTTTCATATTCATCTTCCCGTACTGACCTAGTATCTCAATAGCATGGGCTTCAGAGACGGTCATTTCACTGCTTTTGATTACAGAGCTTTCCCAAGATGAAAACCCATTGAAAAAATACAGCAGTTCATCGGTTAGCTCTTTAATAAATTCATTGGAAAATTCCATGGCAACCAGCATCTCCTTTTTAGATCATATTGTTTGATCATGTTATATTTTGAAATTAATATAGTTTGAATTTCAAGCTATATGATATCATAAGTACTTTCATTTGGCAACAAAAGTTTAATAACAAGAAAACCAACAGAAAAATAGGAGGATATTTCGTTTTAAAACGGAATATTACATATTATCACAAAATTCTACACATATAGTAAGGGTGGTGATAGTAACTATGTTATTCAATCTAAATGATTTTTTAAGAGCAGTATCCAATACATTAGATGTTATAGAAGCCGACATATTCGGAGTATCTTCCAACCACTCCAAAAGAATTGCTTACATTTCTTTAATGATTGCAAACGAACTTAATCTGACCGGTCATGAAATATTTGATCTTGTTTCACTGTCTATTCTTCACGACAATGGTGCCAGTTTAAAAGTTTTACATGATAGATTAAGAGGCAGTGCAAAAGAAAAGCTGGACATGCTGGAAAGTATGCAGGAACACTGCTTGATCGGTGAAGAAAATGTGACTGTCTATCCTTTTTTGACACATCCTAAAGATGTTATCAAATATCATCATGAAAGATATGATGGCTCTGGTTTTTTTAACTTATCGGGAGAAGCTATTCCGCTGATGGCACAAATCATTAGCTTTTCCGATACACTGGACCTGCATTTCGATCTTAAGAATATTCATAAAGAAGATAAGCTAAAGGACAACGTTATAAATTTTGTATGTCAACAGCAAAACAAATATTTTTCTCCTGTTTTAGTAAACGCATTTCTTGAGATCGTACCTTTAGACAACTTTTGGATCGGATTGTCTGATGCATCTATCGATGACGTATTAATAACTTATACACCTTCCTACAATATGGATTTTACATATGCTGAGATACATGATATCACAAAAACTTTCTCTAGAATTATTGACGCTAAATCACAGTTTACCCAGCAGCATTCCAGCGGCCTGGCAGAGAAACTTGAGAGAATGGCATTGTTCTATGATTTTGCTGAAGAGGTTACCTTAAAATTATTAATTGCCGCCGATCTACACGATCTTGGGAAACTGGCTATTAAAAACGAAATCTTGGATAAGCCGGGGCGGTTATCCAAGGAAGAATTTGAAGAAATAAAAAAACACGCTGCATATACAAGGACGTGTCTACAAGAAATTAGAGGTTTTGAAGATATTACAGAATGGGCATGCAATCATCATGAAAGGCTAAACGGATCAGGCTATCCACGAGGGTTATCCGGAAATCAAATCGATTTTTATTCAAGGTTGGTAGCTTGTCTGGATATCTATCAAGCACTTACTGAGGTCAGACCCTATAGAAGTTCTGTATCACATAAGGATGCCATGGTAGTTTTGAATGGAATGGCTGAAGATAAGTTGATAGACGCTAAAATTGTAGCTGATATAGCTCATGTTTTTTCTGAAAAATAATTATAGGACATAAAAGAAACAGGTATGCTTTTAATCATAGGCTTGCATACCTGTCTCACAATTAAATTATCTGAATATCTTTACTCTCTCTTCTAAAGGCATAAATTCCTTTTCACCGGCAGGAGCAGTCGGTTTACCAAACGGCATCTGTGCAATTAGCTTCCAATCACTTGGTATATTCCACTGTTTCTTTACATCTTCATCAATAACCTCGTTATAATGCTGCAATGATGCTCCGAGACCTTCGATTTCTAGGGAAGTCCATACAATATATTGCAGCATCCCATTTGATTGTTGCGACCAAACCGGAAAATTGTCTTTATAAAGGGCAAACTGTTGTTGCAGCGATTCAATGACACTATTATCTTCAAAGAACAAAACTGTACCATAGCCACCGCGGAACGAATTGATTTTTTCTTCAGTAGAGGCAAATGAACCTTCTGGAACAATCTTTCTTAGAGCCTCTTTTGTTATATCCCATAGTTTATTATGATTCTCTCCGAATAGAACGATGACTCTTGCACTTTGGGAATTAAATGCCGAAGGAGTATATTTTACGGCATCTTTTATTACTTCCTGGATTCTTTCATCTGAAACAGTTGTTTCCTTACTAATTCCATATATCGTTCTTCTTTCTTTTACAGCGGTATTAAAATCTTTTGTCATATAAATCTTCCTCCTTTTCTTATCATTTGCTTATTATATACCTGTTTATAGTAGATTCAATCATTTTGACATACTAATCTGAATAATACTTTTCCGAATAATTACATGATTTACAGCTTGGATATTATTGGTAGATTCCATCCTAACTGCATATACTGATTTTTAATGTTATCAGCAAAATCGACATTTTGTTTTGCTACATTGACTAAGTACATTAATACATTGCCCGGATATGCTACAGCTTCCTGCAAGTGAGTGCTTTCTAAGGATCGTCGTGTCAATGATATGATGCAATCTTCACTATGATTTTCCTTACACTCTTTACATAACCTACAGACATTAGCGATACTTTTAGAAATACTACTTTTTTCATAAAACTTCATATCTTCTTTAGGGATTAATTTACTCCCATCTGTTATTACTTTTTCACCATTAACCTTTGCAGCTCTAATCGCATTCGCAGCAAAACCTATATAGCATTTTGATTTGACGCATCTGTCAGTAGCGTAGTTAACACATTCTTCACATAACTCACTTAAACTTGCTTCTACTTTTTCAAAATAATCCATTTATAACTCACCCATCTTCAACAGTTTTTTCTTTTTACTTTGAATAAATATTGTTATCCTAAAACTATATATGATATTATTTAGCCTATTGAATATTACCCTAGAATTTCTAACATCTCCATTTCTACTGGATTCCTATTTATTCCAGGGAAGCTTGTTTCAAATAACCCTATTCGTCTTATCGATTACTTTTTCCATAAGATACAACACTAACATTCACATCACTTGGGATTTATAATTGTTAAATCCATACAGATTAGCCATCAGGAATTACCTTCCTCATAGTTTTTCTGTAATACTTCATAATTTATGGTTCTTTGTTATCTCATAGAAATTTAGCATCTATGCACATATTAGTTGATGATTAATCATAAATACTCTACAAATATCAAGCTAATACTTAATATTTTTTTCATATTGTCGATCCTTTCTCTAAATCTTTTTTTGCTACATCGAGATGTGTATTTGCTTTCACCTCTATAGGTCTTGAAAAAATTATCTCTAAAACATTTTTTATTACTAACTAGTACTATATCCTTAAAAATTTTTGCTGCTAATTAGTACTATATCCCTAAAAAAATATTTGCTACTACGCACCTCCTCATATTAAACGTTATGAAATATATTACTAATTAGTTGTATATCACTAAAATGAAAGTTGATTTAATCTTATGATTAATCAACTCCATTCATTTTCTTTAATAGCCTTAAAAGTTCTGATTTCTCATCATAATTTAATCGCATTAACCTTTTGTCAATGTTCTCCATGTGATCTGGGAAAATACGCTCAATTAGCTCTTTCCCCTTTTGTGTAATCCCAACAATAGATGCACGAGTATCCTCTTTCGATTGATTTCTACTAACTAAACCTTCTTTTTCAAGATTTTTTATTACTACAGTCATATTGCCACTGGTAGATAACGTCTTCTGAATAATCTCACAAATCTTCAACTCTCCCAAATGATACAAAACCTCCAATACTCCAAATTGAGCCATTGTAAGATTATAGTTAGACATCAGTCTTTGGGTACTCCTGCAAAGAGCCCTATAAGATCGGGATAATCCAATATCTAGCTTTAGATTTATGTTGTTCTCTTTTCCATAATCAATTTTTTTATTATTCATGCTTTCAATATATCACTAATTAGTATTATTGTCAATAATGCTTTAAATAAATTCACAACTCTCTCGGTGGAGAAAACGACAACAATAGCGTCCACATCATGTGGGATCTATATTTGCTAAATCCACGTAGACTTGGATTTTCCAGATTATAACGTGGGTCGTGTATAAAAAACAGCCCTTCGGTTATTAGTTATCTAACTTCAACAAAAAATTTTTCATTTTTATAAACAAAGGTGTGACCCTCTTCTAAATAACGGAAGGACAGTATCATGCCTGCTATTCTTTCTATCTAGACATGATACTGCCCTCTCGTTTACTTTATTATCACTCAAGAAATATCTAAATTTTTAACAACATCCAAATCCCCACGGATAACCATAATATGGTGTTCTCCAAATGGCTGTTAATAGAAGGAACCATAAAAGCAAACCAGCGCCACCAAAGAAAATTTGACTTTCAGGATTTGATTGCTGTATCTTGCTGGATCTACCTGAAGTTCTTGTTAATATTCTTTTTACCCTGTCTATTCTCTCTTTCGTATCTTCTGTAACGAAACCCTCCATTTGAGATAAATGGTCAAGGTTCTTTATATGCTGATTCAAGATATCCGGTGTCACTTGGGATTTTACACGCATGATATCTCTCAGGATATATTGATCAGGTACGTTTGCATACGCTTGCATATACGTATCAATTTCTTTCATTTGATCTTCAGATAGTACTGCTTTATTAAAGGAATACGCAAAGCTATTGTCATATTCTGGTACCATATGAGTTTCACCCCCTTATAGACTTATCTCTTTGCACTAGTATAATATGTACAAACTTCTAAAAGGTTCCTTATCCTCATATAAAACAAAAGAGTCAGGCTTGACGAATTGACACAGTTGACATCAATTTATCAGGCCTGACCCTAATATTTTGTTTCTATTTTTAACGATTTGCGTACGCTATGCCTTTATTGATTGCATTGAGGTTGGTCTCCAGTAATTCCGGCTTTTTCTTTGTTAATTTGCCCATAGCCTTTTCTATTTTCCCAAGGTCAATTAGCTTTAGATTTGGCAGTAAAGCCCCTAAACAGACCATATTCGCAATACTAGGATTGCCTAGCTCATTGGCAATGTCTGTAGCAGGAATTTCAATGATGGTTATGTCATCTCTCATTTCATCTAACTTTGCTAGAGAAGAGTTTACCACTAAAACTCCACCTGGTTTTACACGGGCAGCAAATTTATCATAAGCCGGTTTATTTAATACAATAGCGGCATCTGCAAAAGCAATCACGGGTGAGTTAATTTCCTCGTCTGATAGTATTACAGAACAGTTGGCAGTACCTCCACGCATTTCCGGTCCATAGGATGGAATCCAACAAAGTTCTAAGTCAGAACCCATTCCAGCATACGCCAAAACCTTACCTAAGAACATGACACCCTGACCACCAAATCCGGCAAGTATTACTTTATCCATCATAAGCTCTTTACCTCCTCGGTCACCTTTAATTCACCCATTTTGTAAACAGGCATCATATTTTCCCGCAGCCACTTTAAGCTATCTGAAGGTGACATACCCCAGTTCGTTGGACAGGTTGACAAGACGCTTACAAATGCAAACCCTAGCCCTGCCTGTTGAACCTGGAACGCCTTTTTAATGGCTTTTTTAGCCAGGTTTATATTCTTTGGTGAGTCTACGGAGACAGAAGCCACATATACTGCGCCTTCAAGATTTGCAATCAGTGTCGGCAAATCTATTGGATAACCGTTAATATCTATATTTCTTCCATAAGGACTGGTAGCTGTCTTCATGCCCTCCAATGTGGTAGGTGCCATCTGGCCCCCAGTCATTCCAAAAATAGCATTATTCACCATAATGGAAGTGATTTTTTCCCCTCTGGCTGCTGTGTGAATCGCATGCTGTGTTCCTATGGCTGCGATATCTCCATCTCCTTGATAGGTAAAAACGATCTTGTCAGGCAGTGCTCTTTTCACACCGGTCCCTACTGCCTGTGCTCTACCATGGGCAGCTCCTACAAAGTCACAGCTAAAAAAGTCCTGACAGAACCCCGCACATCCTACAGGAGAAATCCCTATAGTATCTTCAATGATATCTAACTCTTCCAGCACCTCAGCAATTAGTCTCATGATAATTCCATGGGTACATCCTGGACAGAATGAAAAAGGTACATCTGTCAATCCCTTCGTTCTACCAAATATTTTTTCCATGGTCTATACCTCCTCTACTGCTGATAGTTCGAATATATTTTCAACATAGTCTAATATTTCATTTTCCGTTGGCAGCATACCACCCTGTCTTCGATAAAGATGTACCGGAACCTTGCATTCTACTGCCAATTTCACGTCCTCAATCATTTGTCCGGTGTTCAACTCAACGGTTACAATCCCCTTCACGCTATCCTTATAAGGAATAAAAGCTTTTTCAGGGTAAGGCCATAGGGTAATAGGACGTATCAAACCTAATTTTATTCCTTTTGCCCGGGCATCTAGAACAGTGCTTTTGCATATCCTACCTGTTGTTCCATAGCTTACAAGTAAGTACTCTGCATCCTCTGTATAGAACTCTTCCCATCGCTGCTCTTTTTCTTGGATTTCTTTATATTTTGCTTCCCATAGCAGGTTATTGGCTTCACCGATTTCATTGGTTAAAGAATAGCTGGCCAATATACGCTTTTCTCTATCTTTACAGCCATCGACTACCCAGCTTCTGTCAAATTCAGGTGCCTCAGGTCTATCCTTTAAGATGACAGGCTCCATGGTCTGGCCTAAGAAACCATCGGATAAGATTAAAACAGGATTACGATATTTATCAGCTATATCAAAGGCTTCCATTGTAAAATCATAAAGCTCTTGAGCTTTGGATGGTGCCAATACAATGACACGGTAGTCTCCATGCCCGCCACCTTTTGTTGACTGGAAATAGTCTGACTGGGCAGGTCCTAATCCTCCCAACCCTGGTCCACAACGATTTACGTTAACAATAACCATAGGCAGTTCTACGGCTGCACTATAGGAAATTCCCTCCTGCTTCAAACTGATTCCAGGGCTTGATGATGCAGTCATAACTCTATTTCCTGTACAAGCAGCACCATAACACATATAAATAGCACCAATTTCATCCTCTGCCTGTACGACGGTACCACCATGTTGCGGAAGATGTGCGGATAAGTATTCTATTACCTCCGTAGACGGTGTAATCGGATAACCAAAGAACAATTTACAGCCTGAGCGAATAGCAGCTTCGCCAATAATTTCATTACCCTTCATGAGTATTCTTTCCATCTCGTATCAGCTCCCTTCCCTATCTTTATTTATAGACCTCTATTGCTACATCAGGACAAACAGTTGCACACAGCTTACACCCTATACATTTTTCTTGATCCGTGCAAACCACTGTAAAATATCCCTTCTGGTTTGTTTTATCTCCTATAGCTAAAATCTGTTTAGGACATACTTCAATACAAAGACCACAACTCTTGCAGTACTTGTCCAATACATGAACCTTTGCCATACCAATCCCTCCTTACATGATTTTCATTTCTTAGCCTATCAAGGATGTGAAATTATGGTGCTTTCAACAATTTTTTTGAGTAAGTGCGATCCCTTTCTTCGTAAGCTCGCAGCTGGATAACGTTATCCTTTAGTTTGAAAAAAAATTGCATATACTAACGTTAATCATTACGTTCTTCGCATCCGCTACGCCACGGGGATAGTTCCTCAGGCACATAAAAAACATATGTGCCAGACGAACCGTCCCCATAACTCCGCTTGGCAGCGGTTATCGTCTATACCGCTATATTAATTTTTTATTTTTGTTTTAAATTTTTCAACAAATAGTTGAACATTTCAACTATAATAATAGAATATAGAATATTAAACCTGCTGTGAAATACTAAAATCCTATGGCAGTAATAAGTAAAACTGATTAACATTTGTCTCATATGCCATTAGATGTTAACCAAAGGATTGGAGGAATCCACATGGACATACGACAACTACGCTACTTTATAGCCGTTGCAGAGCATTTAAACTTTACGGAAGCATCTAAGCATCTATTTGTAGCACAATCCGCCGTAAGTCAGCAGATCGCAGATTTGGAGAAAAAAATTGGTGTCCAGCTGTTTATTCGAGATAAGCGCTCCGTCAGATTAACGAGTGCTGGGACTGTCCTTCTTAAAGAGGCAATTAATCTTGTCAATAAATCCGAAGAAGCCATAGAAAAAACCCGACAAGCGGATTTGGGCATTATCGGGAGTCTAAAAATAGGATTTTTAGGCTATTCTGAAAAGAATTTCTTACCTTATTTAATCAGACAGTTTCGCCGCAATCATCCAAAGGTAGATTTGCAGTTAGATCAATATAACCATGGCATGCTGACGGAAGCCTTGGATGCCGGTGAATTGGATATCGGATTCACTTTTTCTTTCGGTCTTGATACCATTGGCGGACTTGAAAGCAGCAGCATATTCACCGAGACCATTTCCATCGTAATGCATTGCGATCACCCTCTTGCCAATAGTACGAGCATCCGTATCAGCGACTTAGCCCAGGAGCATTTTATTGTACTTAATAGAGAAGAATCTCCTCAAGGATTCAATCAAACATTATTGATCTGCGGAAATAGCGGCTTTTCACCAAACATCGTCCGTGAGCCCCGACTTCTTCATACCGTGTTACTATTAGTGGACGGGGGAATGGGAATCGCTATTTTACCAAAAAGTCTTCAGCTTTATTCCAGCCCTAGTCTTCGTTTTGTAGATATCGAAGGTGATAAAAATGAGTATGACCTGGTGGCTGCTTGGAAAAAAACAAATATGAATCCTTCTATTCCTCTATTTCTAAAAGAGATTGAATCTGCAAAGCAACAATATCAGAATGATTTTTCAGCCGTCATGGGCTAGATATTTACAGAAGCTTCCATACACCTCTATTTCGCCTAAAAAAGATAGACAGGGTTATCGTTTTATAAAGCAATAATCCGTCCCGTTCATAATTTTTTGTTGGACAAATTTTTCTAGCGTTTTGATTTTAATCTTCAATTTTACAAATGCATGTTGTCATGATACATTTAATATATCAATAGACAAAAGGGCTTTAATCTATCCAATACCCTACTAAATATATTGGTTAAGTGAAAAGATGAGGAGGAATGTAAATATGAATTTATCTTTTGAAGAACTGGGATTAGAAGTAGTTGAAGCATTGCAGAAAAACAGATTCAATGCTGTATTTCATAAAACAGCCCAAGAAGCCTTAGAACAGCTTTTATCCATGATTCCCCATGATGCAAGTGTTGGGATTGGCGGTTCTTGGACGTTGCAGCAGCTTGGCCTGGTGGAGAAACTTGAAGCTCGGGGAAACACAGTTCTCTGTCATCACAAACCTAGACTAAGTCCGGAAGAAGTTTTGGAAGTACGTCGTAAGCAGCTAACCTGTGATGTGTTCCTGACAAGTACCAATGCCATCACGCAAGATGGCAGACTCGTCAATACAGATGGTACAGGTAACAGGGTTGCAGCCATGATTTTCGGTCCTAAAAAGGTTATTGTTATTGCTGGAGCAAACAAAATCGTAAAAGATCTTGATGAGGCAGAAGAGCGTATCGGCACGACAGCCGCACCCCTTAACAACAAAAGGCTAAACCGCCCCAATCCCTGTGTTAGCACCGGCCGATGTATGGACTGTCAAGGTCCTACCCGTATATGTAATGTAACGACTGTGATGCATAAGCGTCCGTCCGCATCAGATATCCATGTTTTGGTTGTTGGAGAAGAATTAGGGTATTAGAAAATGTTTATTGGGGTTACTCCAAGTTCATGTAATTAAAATAGCTGGTCATTCACAATAACGCAAATCATAATTTGTCATCCTGAGCAGAGTGAAACGAAGTCGAAGGATCTTGGATATAAAAGAAGATCCTTCGCTACGGCTCAGGATGACATGTGAAAAAAACACCGGCTTGACAAATTGACGCAGCTTTTTAACACCTTTGTCAATTTATCAAGCCTCAATATTTTATCTCTAGGGTTTTAGATCCTATGACTTTCAATTTAGATTATCAGATCATCCCACTTGCTATACAGCCTGCCAATCTCTTTTAACAATGCGTCATATTCTTTATATTTTTCCGCTGGTGTGGATGTATCAAATAATCCTTCCATTTCTTTGATCTTCTCCTCAAGGCTTATTATTTGATCCTCCAGCTCTTGCCTATCTTTTTCCGGGTTTTCATCTTTAGCACGATTATATTTTTTGTCATTAGAATTTTTACGGAACCCTTCTCCTGCTTTGGTATCCTTCACTTCATGATTATCCTCATCAATGCCGTATTTAATCTGTTTGTAGAAATCATAGTTGCCTTCATAGGTGTTTATCTTTCCATTTTCGATTTCCAGTATTTTTTCCACACAATGGGTTAGGTAGTATCTGTCATGGGTAACTGCGATAATGGTTCCCTTAAATTCCTTTAATGCTGCTTCAACGGCATCTCTTGCCGGCATATCCAGATGGTTTGTAGGTTCATCAAGTATCAGGCAATCTGTATCCTCAAGCATCACACATGCCAGGTAAAGCCTTACACGTTCTCCGCCGCTTAAGACCTTTATCCTTTTGTCCACCTCATCACCATAAAACTGAAACCGCGCAAGATAGTCCCGTGCTTCTCTCTCCTGCGTTCCTCTTTTGGAGGCAATAAGCTGAAGTATTGTCATATCGTCATTCTGAAATAATACTTCCTGTCCCATATAGGAGTATTTTACCCATTCACCGAGCCTTAGGAAGCCTTCGTAGCTTTTGTCGTTTCCAAGCAGCATATGAATCAATGTTGATTTTCCACATCCATTGGGGCCGATGATACCTACCCTTTCTCCTCCCCTTATGTGGAAGGTTGCACCTGAAAACAAAGTTACATCCCCAAAGCTTTTCCTCAGGTTATCAGCCCATGCTATGTCTTTGCTAACATGCCTGATCTTTTTGAATTTTATCTTTGGACCATCTGCTTTGAAAAGATGCTCCTGGTTTTTAGCTGCTTGAAGGCTTATTTTCAGCTCATCATTGAGCTTTTTCATCTCCTTTTCCCTGCTTTTTGATGCCTTGATCCTGCCCCTGCTCTTAAGCCCCTGTACGGTTTCATTTGTATTTCTTATCGTCCATCTTAAACGTTTTTGCTCATTCAATACAAACTGGCTCAGCTGATTTTTATGGGCAATATAGTTTGAATAGTTGCCGCTTCTTACACAAAGGCTGCCCTGTTCAAGTTCTGCAACTCTGGTTGCAACCCTGTCAAGAAAGTATCTATCATGGGATACAAAGAGTATCCCACCTTCAAACTTCTTAAGGAAGCTTTCAAACCATTCCGTAGCATGGATATCAAGATGATTGGTAGGCTCATCAAGTATAAGCAAGTCCGGCTCCTCTAAAAGAATCCTTGCCACTGAAACCCGCATTTTTTCTCCTCCGCTTAGCTTGCTGAGGGGCGTACTTAGGGTTTCTTGACGCAAGCCAAGACCAAGAAGTATCTTCTTTATTTTCGTTTCAATTGTGTATCCATCCATGGCCTCGTATCTGGTAAGAATCCTTGAATACGCATTCATCAGATTCTTGTATGCATCCGAACCTGCGTCACAGCTTTGTTCAGCCATTTGTACTTCAAGTTCCCTAAGCTTTTTCTCAAGCTTGTAGACTTTTTCATAATGAAGGACCGTTTCGCTGCTCTTTTCACTGGATTCCACATCCTTCAAATCCTGACTGAGATATCCCACCTTTATATTCCGGGCTGTGACTACACTGCCTCCATCACTATTTTCAAAGCCCATAGCAATTTTGATCAGAGTGGTTTTTCCAGCGCCGTTAGGACCTACCAGTGCCACCCGCTCGCCTCTTTCAACTCTTAAACTTACACCATCTAGCACCCGTTGATTTCTATATTCTTTCACTATATTTTCAAGTACTAATAAACTCATTTTCATTTCCTCCTTTAAACTTCATTATCAATAGGCTTTTAAGCAAAACAAAAAGACCGCAGCATACCACGGCCCTTATTCGTTTAAAGGGAGATGATTTTCCAAATGCCCGAATAAATATAAAAAGCCGTGGACAGTGATATTGTCCACAGCTATATTTAACAACAAATATCATGCATATCTCAAAAAAGGATAGCACGCATACCGCCATCAAAAAACGCCAAATATACCTACACAAACAGTATATCTGACTGCCAGCCACACCGGGAATTTTAAAAGTACAGCAAAAAGACCATTGGGAATAGTATTTCTCCAACAGAAAAACAATGTTTAACTATCTAACATGTTTCAAACCTTTTTGACTTTTAATTTCCGGCATCGGCTACTACTGGCTTTAGCTCCGTACAACGCTCACCGATTATTTAGCATTGGTCATTATAGGGAGCTCAGGCCACGGCCATCTGCCGGTACATTCGATACATACTTTTTCATCGTATAGTCCTCCTGTACTGGCTGTATTTTTAGTTTACGAATATATTCTAACATAAATTGTAATATATTGCAATTTACCTTTACTTCATATAGGAATCCGCATAAAGCAAAGCAGAAAGACAAAACACAGTTTACTATTCTTTATATACAGCCGCGATATCTCCTACCATCTGTATATACAGCAAATGCAGCAATAAAAATGCCCTGTAAATGTAAAAAGGATTTCTCTTTAAACACTTACAGGTTTTTTCTATACTTCTTATTTGTTTTTAGCTTTTTGTGATTGAATAATTAAGTGTTTCATATTTCATTTTAATGAGCTGCGTAACCTATCACCTTATTACGCTTGGCCATGTGGCACAAATGTTGCACAGTCTGTTTCTTGAGAAGTACTAGCATTTCTATGTTGAACTTCTATCCTCTGTGCTGCACAATGGTCACCATTCATATAATAGTGACAAGTATTAACAACACACTTGATTCCTTCATTCGGATGATTCATTTTTTGTACTTTCATTTATTAATCCTCCTGTATAAAAATATTTACTACCACTAATATTATTTGTAGAATTTAATATTCCATACAGGATAATAATTCATATAACATGCTTTTTTAAAAGTTTTGCTAAATCTTTTTATTACTTAAAATGAGTAATTTTTACATATGCAGTATCGCTTCGATACTGATAATATCCGATCAATTCCTATAAATCTATACCAGTTCTTATTCATTCTTCCAGACTATTTAAAAATTGAGACTCTTAACAACCGCATTATATTCTCAGATGCATGTTTAACCAGCTCATAGGTATTATCCATGGCTTCTTCCAGGCTCATGGTCTTATTAACCGCACTGAAAAGGGCCGTTATTCCATGATCATACAGCTTCTCTGCTCCGTCAGTCACAGCCCCCGAAAGACAGACAACCGGAACATTGTACTCCTTAGCTATCTGAGCAACACCAAAGGGAACCTTTCCAAAGGCTGTTTGCTCATCGGTTTTACCTTCTCCGGTTATAACGAGATCTGCGTTTTTAATTTTTTCTTCTAGATTGCCGGATTTTATAACCATCTGGACTCCACTTTCTAATCTTGCATTCAAAAAAGCGACTAACCCTCCTCCTAGACCTCCGGCAGCACCGGCTCCGGGTAAATCCTCTATTTCTTTACCCAGTTCCTTTTGAATGACGAAAGCAAAGTGTCTAAGACCTTTATCAAGTCTCTCAACGATTTCGGGCGCAGCTCCCTTTTGAGGTCCAAAAACGTAGGCAGCTCCCCTCTCCCCGCATAGTGGGTTTGTTACATCACAGGCAACCTGTATTTGTACACCCTCTATATTGGGATTTAGGGCAGACATATCAATTTGGTGTATTCTCTCAAGCTCTTTTCCACCCAGGCCCAATATATTGCCCTCTTTGTCTAGAAATCTGACGCCCAATGCCTGTGCCATGCCCATGCCACCATCATTTGTGGCACTTCCACCAATCCCCATCATAAGCTTTGTACATTTATTCTCAATGGCATGTTTTATCAACTCTCCTGTTCCGTAGGTAGTCGTATAGAGAGGATTTCTTTTGTCCATAGGAACTAAGGGAAGCCCGGAAGCAGCAGCCATTTCTATTACTGCAGTCTCCCCATCTCCGAGAATACCATAAAAGGAATGAACCTTATCCCCTAAAGGCCCTGTTACTTCAATATTTACCATTCGACCTCCCGTGGCTTCCACCATAGCTTCTACAGTACCCTCGCCTCCGTCAGCCATGGGTACTTTTATTATTTCTGCATCTTCTAATGCTTTTTTTATGCCTTCTTCCATGGCGTTGGCTATCTTTATGGAAGATAGTGCGCCTTTAAAGGAGTCTGGTGCGATTATAATTCTCATACTTATCCCCCTTTTATTGACGTTCATTAAGTAAAGTTACACAGTTCTAAGCTTTTCTTCCTGCATCCGCTACGCCACGTTGTGACTAACTGTAATATGCTTAGTGTGATTTATATAACTGAATATATTCTTACTATTTCTCAATGTATGTTGAAATGCCATATGGGAGCCAGCAAAGTTATCCTCACCGGCTCCCATAAGAAATACTATTGATTTAGCACTGTGTCTAAAACGTATGGATGTTATTTATTAACGATATTGACAGGCGCTCCTTCTAAGAATGCCTTTAAATTGTTTACTGCAATATCCATCAGTCGTATCCTGGATTCCGTTGGCGCCCAGGCAATATGAGGCGTGATGATGCAGTTTTTGGCACGCATCAACGGATTGTCCATTTTGATAGGCTCTGTGGATACTACATCCACCGCTGCCGTATATACTTTTCCACTGTTTAATGCTTCTGCCAGATCTTCTTCCACAATCAACGGGCCTCTGGAGGTATTGATAATAATTACACCATCCTTCATTTTGGCAATGGTATGCTTATTAATCATTCCCTTTGTACTTTCAAACAGGGGGCAGTGCAAACTGATCACATCGGATTCTGCCAGCAGTTCATCCAGTTTCACATATTTTAAAGTATCCGTTTCCAGTGCTTTATTCGGATGCTGATCATAAGCCAATACTTTCATCCCTAAGGCCTGGGCAATTTGTCCCGTAGCCTGCCCGATTCTTCCAAATCCAATGACACCTATGGTTTTTCCGGCCAACTCTATGAGAGGATAGTTCCAGAAGCACCAATCCGGACAATTGGTCCAGGCACCTTTCTTAACCTCTTCGCTGTGTACCCCAACATGATGGCAGATTTCCAGCAATAAGGCAAAGACAAATTGTGCCACAGCCATTGTGCCGTAGGTAGGAATGTTTGAAACAAGGATTCCCAGTTCTTTGGCTGCATCAGTGTCTACGATATTATAGCCGGTGGCCAGTACTCCTACAAATCTTAATTTTGGAGCTTTACTTAGGGTTTCCTTTGAAAGGGGTACCTTATTGACGAAGACAATTTCTGCATCTTGTATTCTTTCTGGAATTTTTTCTTCCGGAGTCCTGTCATAGACTGTAAGCTCTCCCAGCTTCTCCAGTTCCCTCCAGCTTATGTCTCCCGGATTTAAGGTATACCCGTCCAAAACAACGATTTTCATAAGCATAAACTCCTCTCTGGTAAAATCTTGACCATTTCATATGAGCCCAAATCATGTATTAGCAGCTTTATCATATTCGCTTTCCAAGATAGACATGACAATGAGAGACTCATAGCTGCCGTCATATAAAATACATTCTCTCAATACGCCTTCTTCAATAAAGCCTTCGTCTTTATATAGATTTTGTGCTCTATGATTTTTATATCGGACATCCAGCCACAACCTATGTGCATGTAACTGGTCAAAAGCAATTTTTTTGACTGCTTTTAACGTTTCTCTCCCAAAGCCTTTTCCTTTCTCCACTATAACAATTCTTTTTAATTCAATACTTCGATCAAGACTTGTAAGACCCGCTATAATGCCATAGCCAACGGGCCTATCTGCAGCCGTATCCTCAACGATTACATGTAAAATATCCTCTTGAAATAATGAGTTTTTATGCTCCTCTTTTGTCCATTGATTAACAAATTGAGAATTATAAGGGTCCCTCTCAGAATGAATTACAAAATCCAAATCAGATTCTTGGGTGTTTCTTATCCTTATTGAATTCAATTCTACATCCACGCGCATCATGGTTCTCCCCCCTTTAAAATTGTTATTTATATTCCCATTGTAGCGACTCACAGTGAATTATTTTTATCTTACATCGTTATGGAAATTATTACAAGATCTTCTTACTAGATATCTGCTTCGATGTCGGCATTAAAAACGGTTAGACCGAAACATGGAAAGCGTCAGCCCTACAATAATGGTCCCTGCAATAACCAGGCTTGTTCTTAAAACGATTATATCAAGAAAAAATATTTCTGCACCGGTATGTGTGCTCATACCCGACCTCACGATAATCCCCGCAATGATTATGCTGACAGCCAGCAGGATGATACTGAATGAAATCCTGCTGAAAATTCTATCCATACGTCTTTCGACACGCTCAATATCTTTAAACTTAAACTGCATGGTGAATCCATCGGCTTCCATTTTCCTCGAAAAATTTAGTATAAACGAAGGAAGTTCTTTTATTAAGCTTCCATAATCCAATACGCCGCCAAAAAACTCATTGCCCATTTTTTCGAGGGAAAGTGTCCTGAACATAAGCTTTCTTGCAATAGGTTGTGCGATTTCCAGGACATTCAATTCCGGGTCAAGTTTTTTAACCAATCCCTCCAGGGTAACAAGGGATTTGGCTAGCATTGTAAACTCACTGGGAATCACAATATTATATGAAAATGCAAGGGTGAAAATTTCGTTGAACACTTCACCCACTTTTATTTCATTTAGCGGTACTGACAGGTATTTATCCCGCAAAAAATCGATTTCTTTTTCAAGTTTTTTCATATTTATATGATGGTCCATAGCATCCAAACCAATGATAGCCTGGATAATCAACCTACTATTTTTAAATACGACACCCATGAGCATTTTCAAAAATTGGGTCTTGCGCGCTTCATTTAGCTTACCTATCATTCCCAGATCGAGGAATACAATTGTGTTATCAGGCAAAATCATAATGTTTCCCGGATGTGGATCTCCATGAAAAAAGCCGTCCCTTAAAATCTGGTTAATGATTGACTCTGCAAGGTTTCTGGCAATTACTTTGCGGTTCAACCCAGCATGATCCAATGCAGTAAAATCATTGAGCCGTATTCCATCGATATGCTCCATTGTAATCACGCGTCTTGTGGTATGAATCCAGCTTATATCCGGGACTTTAATACCCCTATCCTTACAAAAATTTTCCTTGAACGTTTCTGCGTGTTCACCTTCTACTCTGAAATCCAGTTCATTTTTTAAGGTGTTTTCAAATTCCTGCACCATTTTACTAAAATCATAGAATTCTCCGTACTTGGTATGTTTATCCAGAAAGGATGCAAGGTCTTCCAGTACTTTTAAGTCCAAGTATATATTTCTTTCAATCCCCGGTCTTTGTACCTTTACGACTACTTTTCTACCTGATTTTAACCGGGCAAGATGTACCTGTGCCATGGATGCAGCTGCCAGAGGTATCTCGCTGAATTCCCTAAAGATATTCTGAAGTTTGTCATTAAATTCACTTTCTATCATGGACTTTACATCTTCAAAGGGGAAGGGAGGAACGGCGTCCTGCAGCTTTTCAAGCTCCGCAATAACATCAGCTGGCAGAATGTCCGGCCTTGTACTTATAATCTGACCCAGCTTTACAAAGGTGGGGCCGAGTTCCTCCAGGGAAAGTCTCAGACGCTCACCGATGGACAGCTTTTCCTTAATACCCTCGTCATTGTCTTTCTCAATCCTTTTCTTGATATTGATATAATCAAAAATCCCAAGCTGGTCCATAAGCGTACCAAAGCCATGCTTTACGAATACTAAAATAATCTGCCTGTACCTATTCATATGTCTATAACGATTAAAAACAACCAATTGTATCACAGCCTGTTTTCGTATTTTTCATTCATGTAATTTTATTGTAACCAGATTTCTGTCATACCATTTAAACAGACTTTCTTCTTAATCATTCAATAACTTCCCCATTATCAGGGTATTGAGATATATCCCGTCTCCAATATGATGATCTTTTATCTTCTTACCTTCTATCAGAAATCCGTATTTTTTATATAACTGGATCCCCCGGATATTTTCCTCGACGACATTCAGTTCTATTCTATTGACTCTTTCTTTTCTAAAAGTGTAACATCGATAAAGGATATGCCAAAAGCTGAGCCCAAAGCGATCAATAATTCTCTGAATAAATCTATGTTTGTAGGCCTAATAAAATAATCAAAGATATAATTTATAGTACCAAACAAAATAAACAAAGCAACAAACTTAAACAGCCGTTTCCTTATCTCAATCCATTTTAACTTTCTTGAATTTAAAATGGTAACAAAAGGAGTATACAGAAGTAAAAAAAGAGTTAAAGCAAGATACCCTATTCCAAATTTGAAAGCAAAGCTGCTGTCCAAATCTTTATAAGCCATCCAAAGTAAAATTATAGTTCCAAATACAAATAATATATAAAGAATTCTTGTGAAAGTTAATTCTGTATTTTTTTTCATTTCATACACTCTCTCCTAAGATTTAGGTGCCTGGTTTTGTTATTTTTATCTGACTGATTTATAGCTATAATCTATAAATGAACTCATATCTTATTTAGAAAGCCCTTATAGTGATATTCTACAATCAAAACTACTTACTGCTTGTCAAAACGTGTCGGATCAATAAAAAAATGTCAGATGGCGTATCCAACAAATAAAATCTTTAGAAAAACGTCCTTACCCTCAATAATCTTCATATAACTGAAAGCCTTGTTCTATAAGCATTTTATCAGTATATTTTCCTTCCATCATTTCTGCTTTTCTTCTGTTAATTTTCCTTCGAAAAGAAAAAATTGTGAACAGATGCAGCATAAAATCTGCAATCTATCCACAATTTTTCCAACAACTTTATTATAATTTAGTTAAATCATTATTCCTTTTTCTCATCTTTCCCCCTCATTTTTGTTAATATATTGGAATAAAAATGATTCGCCATTTCGATAGAATCGAGGATCATATATGCCTAGCCTTTCATCATCATCTACAATGACAACAAAGGGAGCCCACTGCAGTAATACCTCCGCCCTTGGGTTTTCTGAAAACAATGGCTTCAAATCGGCTTCTTCCCTGGAGTATAACGTATTTTTTATGATCTTCTTACCCCATATGGTTTTTTCATAAATATCAATGACAGCATTGTTTTTACCGATCACTGAAAAATGCCAAGGAACAAAGCTGGCAGACATAGCTGTTTCTTTATAGTAGGCTTTTGCTTCTTGATGGACAATATATCCCTGTATGCTTTGAAGTGTCACATGCAGCAGGATTACCGTCCACACCATTCTCCAAACTTTATATCGAGGGAAGTGTTTTTTGAGCTTAGTTACTAAAAAACCAATGAGGATGACTCCCCAAATGACCAAATCAACGATTGGAATTACCCCTAAGGTTACCCTGATCGAAGAAAAAGGTTCCAATAGTCCTGTTCCCCACGCATTCAACGAATCAGAACCAATATGGATCGACACATTGAGTAGCGCCAAATAAAAAATACTTTTATCTTTCTTTCTCCAGATTATATAACAGGCAAAATAGATGATCGATGCCCAAATGGGTGCCATGAATATGGAATGACTTAATCCTCTATGCCACATTTGGTACATAACACTACCTTTTTCCGTTAACTGCATCACCGCATCAATATCAGGAATCTGACTCCCTATAACAGCCGCAGTCCATAGTGCCTTTTTCATTTCTGGCTCCATCTCTTTTTTCTTGACAGTGCCATATGTGGTTAATCCTAATAAAGTATGTGTAATCGAATCCACGTTGATTTCCTCCTTGTTCTTCCAAAATATACCAGAAATCTTCTGCTTAGGCGATTCCATTAGGCATATCCTATACAGGTCTCAAGCAACCAAAGACAGGGGACAGATGCAGCGTCTGTTCGATGGCGAATACAAAGCACCAGACAACTCACCTGTCCCCTCGTCTGGTTTCCCTCATCTGGTTGCTAACCAAAAAGGTAGATTAATCCATATTCTCAGATAATGTAGTACAATAGTTTCTAAATTCTTTTGGGGTATAATTTGTTTGGTTTCTAAATCTTTCAATATAATAACTTACACTGCCAAAGCCAACTTCATCAGCAATTTCGGTAATAGACAAATTACTTTTTCTTAATAGTAGCATGCTCTGGTTGATACGATAAGAGATTAGATATTCAAATGGAGTTGATTTGGTCATTTGTTTAAAAAACCTACAACATTCAGAACGGCTGATATTTGCAGCTTTTGCTATATCTTCTAGTGTGACCTTTTCTTTAAAGTTTTGGTGAATGAACGATAGCATTTGCTTAATTCGTTGATCTTCAGCAAAAGTATTTGTATCGACTTCAGTAATATAATCAGGGTTATGGGTAATGATTGAGTGCCATACCCTTAACAATATTGCGTGCATATTTAACTCAAATCCAAACTCACGTTTTATATAAAGTTCAAATAGATTATCTAAATCATCTAAAATTATTTGTTGCCAAGGAACTAAAGTGCTTAGCGTAATAGCTGAATTTGAATTTGATTTTACGAAAGGTTCTACATATTTTTGATAAATAATGCTTTCAGAAGAAGGGGCAAGAAAACTTGGATTTATATCGAAGCATATATATTCACTATCTTCTGAATTGTAGGATCTTGCAGAATGAAGACAACTGGAATTAATAAAAATACCATTTCTTTCTTCAATATAATATGTGGATTGATTTACATTAAAACTTACACAGCCTTTTATGACAAGAACAAATTGTATTTCATCATGCCAGTGCAAAGGAACATATCCATGTACATTTCGACTTAACTGAGTTTTGTACACTCCAATTGGAAATGATGGATTCCCATGCATAGTTATTTCCTGTAAGTCATTCGTAATCTGAATATCAAATACCTGCAATAGATTTCCCTCCCTTACATCAATATTGCGATATTATTTGGCAATAAATTGATAGAAAACCCATTTGGGCTACTCTATAATAATAACATAATTATAAAACATTGTTTAGGAGATGGTAGGCATGAGAGATATAAGTGCAATTGAGTATATTGTCAATGAAAATGCAAGAAAGAAAAATATGGAGAAAACATCTGTAGAATTTATAGATAAGGAAGTGGTTGACAAGATCAGGAGCTTTCATAAGCGTTTTACAGAGTATAAGGTAACCCCGCTTCAAAGCTTAAATCAACTGGCTAAGAAATTAGGTGTTAGTAGTATATGGGTGAAGGATGAATCCTATAGATTTGGGCTCAATGCATTTAAAGTATTGGGAGGGTCTTATGCTGTAGGTAAATATTTGGCAGAAAAACTAAATATGGACATTTCAGAACTTTCCTTTGAAAAATTAAAATCTAAAGAGATAAAGGAACGGCTTGGAGAGATTACTTTTGTTACAGCAACAGATGGCAATCACGGAAGAGGAATTGCTTGGGCTGCAAGACAATTAGGACAAAAAGCAGTGGTATTTATGCCGAAAGGGTCTTCAATGATAAGATTAAACAATATAAAAAATGAGGGAGCAGAAGCTACGATAACAGATTTGAATTATGACGATGCTGTAAGACTGGCTAGTAAATACGCTGAAGAACACCATGGCGTACTGGTACAAGATAGTGCTTGGGACGATTATGAAGAAATTCCAACTTGGATCATGCAAGGATATGCTACGCTTATTGACGAAGCCATAGAGCAGATAAAGGCTGAAGATAAAGGTAAACCCACCCATGTATTCCTTCAAGCGGGAGTTGGTTCTTTTGCCGGAAGTGTATTAGGATATTTAGAAGCTGTATTTGGAGAAGATAGACCCATTACAACTATCGTTGAACCAAATGAAGCTGCATGCATATATAAATCTGTTAAAGAAAATGATGGAAAGCCCCATGCCGTAACAGGTTATATGCCAACGATTATGGCTGGACTGGCTTGTGGGGAGCCAAGCACTGTTGCCTGGGGGATATTAAGGGATTATGCCGATATGTATATATCCTGTCCAGATTACGCAGCTGCAAGAGGGATGAGAATACTTGGCAATCCATTGGCAGATGATCCTAAAGTTATATCCGGAGAGTCTGGTGCAGTGGGATTGGGAATTGTAAGCTTAATCTTACAAGACAATCAGCTAAAAGAAATAGCGGAAAAGTTAAATATAAACAAAGATTCAAAGATACTTCTTATAAGTACAGAAGGAGATACAGATCCTGAAGGTTATAGAGAAATCGTGTGGGATGGTATGTATTCATCTATTTAATAAAAATGATATAAAGGGGAGTTCATGATTATGATAAAGCAAATTACGGAAGCCCTAGCTGCTTCTAAAGAGGAATTGGTGAATTTTACTCAAGATTTGATTAGAATAAAAAGCTATTCTGGTCATGAAGAAGAGATTGTTAAATTTATAGCGAAAAAAATGAATGATCTCGGATATGATGAAGTAATCATAGATGCTATGGGTAATGTTGTCGGAAGAATTGGAACTGGTGAGAAGGTGATTATGCTTGACTCCCATATTGATACTGTCGAAGTAAAGGACGAAGAAAAGTGGGATGTTCCACCTTTTAGCGGCGAGATTGTGGATGGAAAACTCTATGGTAGAGGTTCCGTAGACATGAAATCTGGAGCCGCTGCTTCAATATATGCTGGTGCTATCGCCAAGAGGTTAGGGTTAGATTCTGGAAAGACAATTTTTGTTTCTTGTACTGTATTTGAGGAAGATTGTGATGGCGAAAATCTAAAGCATTTATTCAAAGAATGTAACATAAAACCGGACTACTTTATTACTTGTGAGCCATCTGATAATAAAATTGTTACTGGTCATAAGGGTAAAGCACAGATTTCCATCAAAACAAAAGGTATTTCTGCCCATGGTTCAGCACCCGAAAAGGGTAAAAATGCAATCTACGAAATGGCTGAAATCATTCAACGTGTTGAAAAAACGAATGAAGAACTCATGAAAAAAGATGGTCCAAGAAGGACCCTTGTAATGTCACAAATTTCATCGGTAAGTGTTTCTTTAAATGCTGTACCGTCTGAATGCGAAGTATATTTGGATAGAAGAATGGTAGTAGGAGAGACTGAAGACACAATCAAAATAGAAATGGATAAAATCATAGAGGGTAAAAATGCATCATGGGAAATAGGAACAATCTATAGGAAAAGTTGGACCGGAATGGATATAAAGTATGAGCCTTTTCATTTAGCATGGGAAATTGACTTAAACCATGAACTTTCAAAAGCCTGCATTGAGTCATATCGTGAGAACTTTGGAAGTATCCCGGAATATGATTATTGGGATTTTAGTACCAATGCAGTAACGACAGTAAGTATGGGCATACCTACAATTGGATTTGGGCCAGGAGTATATAAGTTAGCTCACTGTCGAAACGAAAACTGCGAAGTAAGTAAAATCGTTGAAGCATGTAGTTTTTATACAACCGTAATTCATAAATTATAAATCAAAGAAAAAATTATAAAATGAAGTGATTTGGTTTTGGGAAGCATTTATTTAAGGATAACGGTAGGATGTAAAAAGATTGTGAGTCTGCTATTCACTAGACTCACAATCTTTCTTCAGTTACCACATTTATATTCTACGTTGACAGCTCTTCTCATAGCGCCTACTATTGTATTTATTTCCGAATAAGCCCAATTAGTACTATTGAACTTGTGCTTTTGCAACTATCTTATTTACGCTTTCAGAAGCTATAATCATAAAAAATACGAACCCCAAAAGTGAAATAGGAATTAGCTTCATAGTCGTTCTTGTAGCTAATACACCTAATAGCGGTGGCAAAACTGTTACACCGGTGTATGCCGCAGCCATTTGAAATCCAATGATCTGTTGTGAATGTAACTTACCGAATCTGGACGGAGTCTCATGTATCATGCAAGGAAAAATGGGGGCAAGGCCAATTCCTACCATAAGGAATCCGACTATCGATCCAATCGAAGGAAGGGGTAAAAGTATAATGATGATGCCTATTACCGTTAACGCTTGACCTAATCTTATCATCTCTTTATTTGAAAGTTTCATCGTAATGAAACCTGAAACCATACGGCCAACGGTTATTCCGCCAAAATAAAGGGATACCAACGAAGCCGCCGTTGCTGGCGTCAGTCCCTTTATCTCGATCAGAAAACTACTTCCCCATAAACCCATACTTGCTTCTATTCCACAATAAAACAAAAATACTCCCAATGCATATAGAACACCCTTGAGTTTAAGTATTTCAAATGCTGGTAATGGTTTTGCCATATGCTCATTCGATTCATGTGGTGATTCAGTCTTTGTTCTAAGCCGATCCACCTTATTCCAAAGCGGAAGTGACAATAACAGGATGACTGCGAGACTACATTGTATCAAACCTATCGTCATATAACCACTTCGCCAACTACCGCTTTCCCGTATGTAAGCTGCCATGATGATAGGGCCAAGCGTTGCCCCTACGCCCCAAAAGGAGTGCAGCCAACTCATATGATGTGCTTTATAATGTAGCGCCACATAATTATTCAATGATGCGTCAACCGAGCCTGCCCCAAGCCCTAATGGAATAGCCATTAAAATTGAAAAGTAAATAGAATGGGAAAAAGAGAAACCTAATAACGCGAACGCAGTCATGGCTCCGCTTATTAAGACTATTTTGCTTGTTCCTAAACGACGGTTTAAATTCCCGCTCATTAGCGCCGAAATAGTCGTGCAAATGGTAATCGTAATAGAAATCCAACCCGCTGCTTCATAAGGCACGTGAAACTCTTTGTATACCAGCGGCCAGGAGACGCCAAGCAAAGAATCCGGCAATCCAAGACTAATAAAAGCCAAATAAATGATAATGAGAAGTAAAATAGGCATATTCCTGTCCCTTTCGTTTTACAGAATGTATAAATGTTGAATCTTAATTTTCAATCATTTTTAATGCAATCAGTTTGATCCCTGTTTCAAAATCCTCATTTAAGTCCCCTGATGCGACAATTTCAGGTATCATCATTTTCGCAACAGATGTATCGCATTTTTCATGTATGCGTTGAGCATAATTTCCGGTTTTTTCCCCATAGAGAACGATCACATTCGGATTAAACGTACACTGAAAAGCCTGAATTGTTTTTACGATAAAATCATCCACTTCTTTTGTGTTGTAATCAAATGAATCCCAATGAATACCGAACGGAAGGTATTTGATTTCACCGGCCAATCCGTTTCTTCCTTTAAAAATATTTCCATTTAGATAGATGCCTGCACCCGGAGGATATTTTTCCGGAAAATAAAGTCCTATTACACACTGAGAAGCGTCAATATTATTCCGATGACTATAGCCTACTACGGCAGCATTGATATCATTTTCAACCAAGACAGGTAAATGATGCTTTTCATGAATATAACCTGAAAGAGATTTTCCTCTGAGATTTTCATAGTCACTGATGACAAGGCATTGATTAACCTCTCCACCCGGTACGCCAAAACATATCACTTTGATTTGAGGATACTTATTAACCAACTTTTCTATATTGTCGTCAAAACTCCCTATTGAAATGTTAACCAGCTTCTGTTCTATTTTTTCAATGACTTGCCCACACAAATCTACAACACAATAAAATGCAGTGTCTTCTCCGTGATATTCAAGCATATATATGACTAATGCAAGGCGGAATTTGTTATTATAAACAAATGTCGCTGCCGGCCGCCCTCCTTCAGATTCCAGGGTTGCATGAGGTATGATTTCACCATCCTCGATCAGCGTATTCACCAGAGAATTGATTGTTACAACACTTAGTTCGGTTTTCTTTGCAAGCTGTGGTTTTGTAGCCGCTTCCATTCCCTTTAATGCATTGCGAACTTTGTTTAAATTGATATCCTTAATAATATTTGTCTTTTTGTCCATGGTAGATTACCTCGTTATATTAATAAATGTACTTTATAAAGTATATTTATTATATTCTGTTCACGTTGATTTGTCAATATTGTCTATCGAGCTGTCATTTCCAAATAAACTCGTTCCGAAATCTCACTTTTTCATTTCCTGCATTTCCCTTTTTATATATGGGACTAGTTTAAAGTAGCTATAATTAATTTTTGATTCTTATTGTCCTTACCTTCACATTTTTTCCTCAAAATCAAAGGTCTCAAGGAACCAAATACAGGGCCAGTCTGCGAAGACAAGGGACAGATGCATCGTCTATCCCCTGACCAATATAACACCAGACAACTCACCTGTCCCCTGCTATCCCCTCGTCTGTCTATGATCAGTTCGAAGTTCACCATAGGACGAATGATGGAAATGATTGATAGAATCATGGAGAAATTTATAATTGAAAGAAAATATCGAAAATTGTATAATGTTAATTAATAAACATGATTGAAATACAAATATGATTACAACAAGGAGGAGCTCCTGTATGAAATTTCAAACAAAGTTGGTTGTAATGATCTTGATTCTTATCTTATTATCGAGTTCTTGGCTTACATACCACAACTTAAACGAAGTTGAAAACATCTATAAGGAAAAGATGAAAAGTGAGGGTTTTGCACTGGCTCGATCAATAGAGAAAGAACTGATGATCACGAAAGGCTTTGAGGAGAGAACGGATCAGCTAATGGCTGAGCGAATCCTACAAGCCTGTGCAGCTATTAACTTATTATCTATTGAAAAGATGACCAATGAACAGCTCATCGAACTTGCACCTAAGATTAATGTTAGTGGTGGGATTTATGTTATAGGGCCAGATCGAAAGATTGTATATTCAGATGTCGTTGATTATGTAGGGTGGGAATATCCGGCGGGTCATCCAATGGATCCGGTTTTTAATGGGCAGCAAAAGACCTATATGGAAGAGATCCGGGGTGATCTGATAACAGGCGAACTCAATAAATATGGGGGTATGGCCCTTGATACGCCCGGTTATTATGTTCAAATCGGTATTAAGGCCACGGTTATTGCTGATATCAAAAAAGAATTCAGCCCCGATGTGTTGTTAAAGAGACTGGATGAGAATGACCAAGTCACATACGCTGTTTTGCTAGATTCAGAAGGCTATGGTATCGCCGGTACAGAGGAAATGAAAAAGGATGAACCTTATCAAGACGCCCTTACAGTAGATGTTATAAAAAATGGCAAGGAGGGTGCGGCAGAATACATTGATCCAGATACTGGACAAAAATCATACGATGTTCAAATCCCTTATGTTGAAAATGGAGAGGTAAAAGGCTCGATTGCCATAGGTATTTCCTTAGAACGAATGGAGCAAGCATTGGCCAAGCACTTGCTAAATTCACTAATTACAACGGGTATAACCTGTATTATTGCCATTTTAGTAGGCGTATTCGTAATAAGCCGTTTAGTGGCTCCTCTTAAAAAGCTGAGTCTACAGCTTAATGATATAGCACAAGGTGATTTTACCATTGAACAGGATAAAAAATTATTGAATCAAAGTGATGAATTAGGTATGATCGCCAAAGCAGTACAAAAGATGCGAATGGAATTAAGTCAAATCATGAATGACCTTAAAAAAAATGCCTACTCTGTTGAAGTAGGTGCAGATCAGCTATCTGAGATTATGCTTGAGACATCACGGGCTATCGAAGAGAATGCAAAGGCGATCGAAGCTTTGGCAGTTTCTGCGTCACACCAAGCAGAAGAGGCTGAAAAGGTATCTTCAAGTGCAGAACACCTTGGGCAAAATGTAGACGAAGGAAAAGGAAGTATCGAAGAAGCCAACAGTCGTGTTGGTATGGTAAATGAACTAAGTGCACAGGGTGAACATATCATAACGGAGCTTGCCAAAGTAACGAAGGAAAGCTTCGGTCGGACAGACGCTGTAGCTGATGGGATTCAACAAGTTGAAGATACGGTGAAAAACATGCGGGAATTTATGGAACGCATCAGATCAATTTCTGGACAAACCAACCTGTTAGCATTGAACGCATCCATTGAGGCTGCAAGAGCAGGAGATGCTGGGCGTGGTTTCGCTGTAGTTGCTGATGAAATACGGAAATTAGCAGAAGAAACAAATCAAACCACAGAACAAGTGGAAGTTATTATTGAAGAAATTTCGAATAAAACAACTGCTGCAGCAGACAATATTAAGGCCATTAGTGATGTTACAACGCACCAACGGGAGACCTTAAAGCAAACCTTAGATATATTTGACCGCATTCAAGGGTCCATTCGTGAGTTGGTTGAGGCCATGAATCGGGTAATGGATACCACTGATGCAGTTGGAACCAGTAAAGGAACCATCCTTTCTGCTGTAAATGTTCTAGCAGAACTAACAGAAAATCTATCGGCTACTTGTGAAGAAATTTCTGCATCTACAGAAGAGCAGACAGCAGCTGTACATGAAGTAAATCGATTAACAGAAACCAATCACCGGTTAGCATCTGATTTAACAGCCCTTGTAACACGGTTTAAAACAATGAATTAGAGTAAACCGTATGGCGCTGGAGAAGAATTGTCTAGAAAATATACTGATTAAGAACCAAACGCTGATAGAAGTTTTATCTATCAGCGTTTATATTTTATCTAATCTTTGATATCCAAATTACTTATGGGAAAATATTCTATCAAGGTAAATTATCAACAAGAATGTGACTGACAATCACAAAGTATGAGACTAGTTTGCTGTCTTTCAAAAACTATGGGACTATTTTAAGGAACGACAATTATTTTTTTTATTCCTTATTGTCCTTGCCTGACATTTTGATTTTTCAAAATCAAAGGTCTTAAGGAACCAAACACAGAGATGGTCTGTGAAGACAGTGGACAGGTACATCGTCTATTCAGTAACGAATATACAACACTAGACAACACACCTATCCTCGTGATTTATGTGATTCTGAAACAGCTTTTATGGCAAAACAGCAATTGCTTCAATCTCACAAAGAACTCCTTTGGGAAGCTCTTTAACAGCTACACAGCTTCTTGCTGGTTTCGACACAAAATACTTTGAATAGACTTCATTAAAAGCTGTAAAATATTTCATATCTGCCAGGAAACAGGTTGTCTTAAATACATGCTCAAAACCACTTCCAGCTTCTTCAAGAATGGCTCCCACGCTGCGGCAACTCTGCTCAGTTTGCTCTTCAATTGTATCTCCTATCGTTCCATCTTCAGGGTTTACTGGAATTTGTCCAGAAGTATATACCATACCATTCACAATATATCCTTGTGAATAGGGTCCAATCGCACCTGGTGCATGTGCTGTTTCGATTGTTTTCATGTTCATTTTCCTCCTTATTAGTTAACATTTGCTTTTTATCCTTGAAAGCTTAGACACTCATTTCATCTTATAAATCGATTTATCATCCGTATAGGATTTTGGAGTTTTTTACTTTTTTGCATTGATAGCATCACATATTCTTTGAAGCCCTTCAGACAGAATCGATTTTGGGCAAGCCAAATTTAACCTGATAAAACTGTCAGAATTCTGAACAAACATGCCTCCACCTTCTAATAGAACCCCTGCCTCATTGGCAAAGAATAACGGCAGATTCTCGTCTTTGCTGAAATACGCACCGACATCCACCCATGCCAGGTAAGTCGCTTCTGAGATTTCAAAGACAGCTTTAGGCAAATTTTCTGCTAGATAATCTCTTGTAAAAGAGAAATTTTCATCCAGATACACCCTAAGTTCCTCTAGCCAGCTTTCTCCTTTTTCATAAGCGGCTTGGGCACCGGCAATGCTTAAGGGATTATCAAAATTGTAATGTCTTGAAAGCCAAATATCTCTCAATGTATCATTTGGAATAATGATGTTTGAAATCATCAACCCCGCTAGATTAAAAGTCTTGCTTGGTGCCATGCAGGTCACCAATTTGTCGTACTCAGGAAGCACTTTACCCATCGGAATGTGTTGTTTACCTCCCCTAAGAAGATCGCAATGAATTTCATCGGATATGATCCACATATCGTTCCTTACACAGATATCTGCCATTTTACTCAACTCTTCTTCTGTCCAGACGCGACCTGTCGGATTATGTGGATTACACAGTATAAAGAGCTTTGCTTTTTCGTCGGCAGCTTTTCTCTCCAAATCATCAAAGTCAATACTGAAGCGGCCGTTGTCATTTATAATATCTGAACATACACTCTCTCGATGATTAAAATCGGCAGCATATTTGAAATAGGCATAAGATGGCGTTAAAAAGACCACCTTTTCATCTGGCTCACAAATAAAGTCAACAAGTTCATATAACGCCGGAATTATCCCATTAGACATTACAAGATGCTTTCTGTCAAAGCCCCATCCGTATCTTCTGGTACACCAATCCAAAAACGCATTATAGTAAGAATCAGAGAATACACGGGTATATCCAAAAATCCTTTTATCCAGACGTTCCTTAATTGCATCAATGATTACCTGCGGCGTTGCAAACTCCATATCTGCTACCCACATCCGAATGAACTCATCATCTTTGTAAGGAAATGCCATTGAGTCGTCTGCATGAAATATATAGTCACGGAAACCATCTGTATTCAATGCATTTGTATTTCTTCTGTCAATAATTTCATCAAAATTATACATGGTATTCTCCCACCTTTTTTATATTTTTGTGCTCTTTATATATTACACTCATTTTACTGGTAAAATGTCCCTTGGTCAAAACAACACAAGTTTCTTCGCGATAAACATTTTTGCATTTTTTTCTACTCTAGATAGAATATTCGCATTCATAATGTTACAATATAATCAATATCAAATTTAGCCTCCCATTTTTACTAATTAATCAATTTTAGATAAACTTTCGAGGTGGTTTTATGTCCGAAATCAGCATTGAAATTGGCAAGCGAATTAGAAACTTCCGCAAGAAGCGAAAAATGACAATCGAAGAATTAGCACAGATGATCTGTAAAAGTAAAGCAACGGTATCCAAATATGAAAAAGGAGAAATTGTATTGGATATTGTAACGTTGTATGACATCGCCAATGCACTCCAACTCCATGTCGAACAACTCCTATATTGTAAACCTGAGCGGACGACCATCACAACCAGCGGTATAAATCCTGCATTTTTTAATGGTCTTTCCCAGTTTTATTCATATGTCTTTGATGGCCGCACAAATCAGATTATGAAATGTGTGTTTGACGTTTTGTCAGAAGCCGGGGAATCCAGATACAAAATCATGATGTACATGAATTTTAAAGATTATGACCATTACCAAAACTGCGAAAACACTTATTGGGGATATATCGAACATTACGACGCTCTTACAAATATCATCATGCGAAATAAGGATACATCCATGGAACAGATTACCATCAGCATCCTGGCTTCCTTTTTGGATTCTGATACCAAATGGGGGTTATTCTTTGGAATTTCATCACGACCCATGATGCCGGTTGCAGTCAAAATGCTTTTTTCTAAAAAAATACTGAAAGAAGATGAGAACCTTGTAAAACAACTTAAAATTTCAAGAGAAGATATTCGTCTGCTGAAACTTTATAACATGCTTTCAGTAACATAACGAAAAAGAAAAACAAAGGCGCCTGATCTGATTGAACTTATAATCATATGTAAAACGGCACTTGAAATTATAATTGATAATTTCAAATGCCGTTTTTTTTATGTTTTCTTTTTTATTCAATATTATGCCACACTATAAATTTTCACGTCAGGATTAGCACTCAACAATGGCTTAAGACCAACCACAACATCATTATTAAACATTTCAGTTTTTAAATAAGCTTCTGCATTTTCAACACTATCAAATCCATGAAGCACCTGAACATCTTCAGCTCTAATAAGAAGTTCCTTAGAAACGGCACCTTTTATTTGTGTCAGAAAAGGTTGGCGATAATCAGTATATACCTTGGCTGCTGCCGGACGGTTTGCTTCGTCAATCACCATTGTAATTTCTAAATATGCTTTTGTAGTCATGTTATCAACCTCCATTAAATTTAATTTATTTGTATGGATCAACCATGACTGAAGTATATCAGAGCAACTTATACGCGTAAATATATTAACAAATTTATAAGTAGCTATTAAATTTCATAGTATTTCATCATAATTGATCGCAGGTCTTGCACGGAGGCAATTTCTTGTCTATTTCCTCATTCGTATGGGTTCTTGACCATTGACAGATACTTTGAAGAATCGGGAGAACCGATTTTCCACCTTCTGTGAGAGAGTATTCTACTTTTGGCGGAATCTCATTATATTGTATCCGCTGAATAATTTTATCCGCAATTAATTCTTTTAACATTGCAGCAAGCACTGCATCGGTAATATTGCTTAGCTCTTTTCTTATTTCACTGTACCGCATAACATCTTTTGAAGATAATACACAGATAATCCTGGATTTCCATTTACCTCCAAAAATATTTAGACCATATTCTATCGGACACATTATCTCTTTCTCAAGCTTTGGTTCATATTTCATTTCTCTTTCCTCCTAACGCTATTCAAATCTAACTAACTTTTCTTAATATAGTAACTATTTTTTATGTAGTGTCTATTTTTAATAAAGTAACTGTTTGAAAATTGAAAAGTGATAAAAGTAATTCATATCAAAATGCTTTCAATAAAGTACTATGCAGCATTTCATTATTTTTCTTCTAAATGCTCTAGATGTCATTACTTTACGAACCTATCAATAGCTTCATCTAATTTCTGTATAGCACTATCATCTTCATTCTCTACAGCCTCTACTATACAATGGTTAATGTGGTCTTTCAAAATTAACTTTCCTACATTATTTAAAGCAGATTTAACAGCTGCAATCTGTATTAGAATATCACTGCACTCTTTTTCTTCTTCTAACATTCTTTTTATTGCATCTGCATGCCCAACGATTCTAGCCATTCTATTAATAATTTGTTTTTGGTTAGGGTGCTTATGTTGTTTCATACGCTACTCTCCTTTTAAAAAAATTATGATATACTGATACTTTTCCATTTGCCCTTTAAGTACCGTATCATTAGAATTATACCTCTCACAGTTATGTCTATGGAATAGGCAATCCAAACACCTACTAATCCGAATCCTAATCTCATGCATAGAATATATACGCCTAATACCCGTATTCCCCAAATTCCTATAAGAGATGAATACATGGGAAACTTCGTATCTCCTGCTCCTTGTAATGCTGAAGTTATAACCAGTGTTACACATAAGAAGGGTTGAAATAAAGCAATTATTCTCAATACTTGAACAACCTGATTAATTACACTAACATCTTTCGTAAATAATCCAGCAAGAAATGGTGCAAAAATATAAAAAATAATCCCTACAACGACCATAAAACCTGTAGCTAATAAATACGCCATTAAACCAAACCTTTGTGCATCATCCTCTTTCTTTCTACCTAAATTCTGACCCACTAAGGCAGCTGCTGCTACTCCAAATCCCATACCTGGCAAGTAAGAGAAGGTCTCTATTGTTCCAGCTATATTATGGGCAGCATAGGCTTCAGTACCGATTTTAATAATCATCCCTCCATAAATAAGTTGACCTGATCTCATTATCAATTTTTCCACTGCTGCAGGTATACTAATCCTTGTAATAGATTTTAACATTTTAAAATCAATTTTCCATTGTTTAGAGATAAAAATATTTAATTTAGTTTCTTTACCGTTTATTTTGTTCATTAATAGAATAACACTTATTGTCCTTGAAGTGGTAGTAGCTAATCCTGCTCCTAATATCCCAAGTCCATTGAAATTTAATATTCCAAAGATAAATATATAATCAAGTATTGCATTAACAATATTTGCTACTATGGCAATTTTCATAGGAGTCTTAGTATCACCAGATCCTCTTAGCGCGCTAGACAAAACCATATTCACACATAGAAATACTGAGGGTACAGCTACAGTTAAAAAGTATGGCAAGGCATATTCTATGACGCCTTCCTCAGCTCCTAAGACTAGTAAAATTTTTCTTGAAAAAATCAGATTTATACCTCCGAACGCTAACCCAATCAATATACTCAATATCAATGACTGTTTAACTGCATGATTTGCCTTTTCTTCATCTTCTGCACCTATATGCCTTGAAACAACGGCAGTTGTTCCTACCCCTAGAGCTAGAAAGAATGCAATATATACATTCATCGTTAAATTTGTGATTCCAACACCTGCAATAGCTTCTGTTCCTATCTTCCCTACAAAATAAGTATCTACCACACCTATGAAAACTTGTAAAATGTTTTCAATCATTGCAGGAATTGCTAATGACATAATGCTTTTAATACTAGTGTATTTTGTGAATTGTCTTATAATAGAATTTGTCTGTCCCATCTAAATATATCCCCCCCTTAGCTAAATTATCCCCCGTGGGGGGATAATGAAATTATACTCTTCCATCATTTGAATTGCAACAGTAGTATTAACGACTTAGTAATAGACATTCTATTCACCTACTAGGATGGTTGATGTTACTTGCTTACAAAACTCTCTTAAATGTTGGTAGGTGATATTCTCCTTATTAAACCAGGAGAACCTCTTTATAATTTTTCATATTTATTTTATTTTTACTTCACATGTTTTTGTTATAATAATGAAAAAGGCAGCAAAGTGGGTGAAAATAATGGAGAAAACCGTTTTGGTTGTTGATGACGATCAGGATATTGTAAAGCTAATCACAAAAAGTTTAAGATTCGAACAATTTGAAGCAATTCCGGCTTATTCCGGGAAAGAAGCTCTGTCTATACTGAAAGAAAATCACATAGATTTTGTCGTACTCGATATAATGATGCCAGAAATGGACGGTCTCGAAGTCTGCAGGAATATCAGAAACAATTATAATATTCCTATTCTATTTCTAAGTGCACGAGACAGAGACATTGATAAGATTATAGGATTAGAAATAGGCGCAGATGACTATATGACCAAACCATTTAGTATCCAAGAGCTTACCTCACGGATTAAAGCACATTTCAGGAAGGTTGACCGCATGTACAAGGAATGGAACGGACTAAAGACAAATTCTGATATAAATACCAGTACTTCTGTTTCACCATTGGTTTTAAACGATAAGACCTTTGAGGCCTTTTTAGATAACCAAAAGATTGATTTATCAACCAAGGAATTTCAGATTTTATCCTTTCTAAAAGCTCATCCCAATAACGTCTTAACTCGGGAACAGATATACGAAAATGTTTGGGAAGATGAATACGGAGAGATAAATACTGTCACGGTGCATATAAAAAATATCCGAAGAAAGCTTGGAAGTCAGTATGATTTTATTAAAACAATATGGGGTGTCGGATATAAATATGTTGAAGGAAAGGAATGAATATGAAGCTAAAAGTCAAACTTCCTTTACTGTTTCTGCTGATGTTTCTGTTGATTGTCGTTTCCGGTGGTTTATATCTAAATACACTTAGTGTACATGAAAAGCCTGTAACTGTATCAGGTTCGGAACATTTGCAAATACTTCTTTTTTTGTTTGTTGTAGCAGGCCTTATATTTGCTATTTTAACAGTGTATTTTCATTTTAATATAACAAAACCGATTCAGATACTTAATATAAGGCTTAAAAGCGTAAATATGAGAAGGACGGTTACCTCCTTATACTCAAAAAGGAAGGATGAAATCGGAGAACTGTACAATCATTTTAATGAGATGGAGGAAAGGCTTCATCAGGCGCACAAGGAGCAGATTGATATGATTGCAGCCATAGCTCACGATCTAAAGACGCCATTGACTACCATAACTGGATTTGTGGAACTGCTGGCGATGCAGCAAAATCTTTCCGAAAGGGAAAAACAGGAATATTATGAGCTAATCCTAAAGAAATCAAAGCATATTGCAGAACTGATCAACAGTTTTTCTGCGTTTACCAAGGATGAGCTTGAATTGGAAACGATAGAAATGAAACCCATAGAGGTATTGAAACTGTTTGAAAACATCGCTGCAGAATATGAAATCGAATTATCCGGACTTGATTATGAATTGAACTGGGAACATTCCTTCAGCGCAAACCAGCTCATAATGATAAACGAACACATGATACGCCGTGTTTTCGGAAATCTTTTCAGCAATGCCGTAAGATATGGTGGAAAGAAAGATCTGAAAGTCTATATGAGCGGCTATGTGCGTGGATACTACGCATATTTTCAGATAGAGGACAACGGTGTAGGCGTGCCGGACAATGAATTGCCTTCCTTGTTTCTAAAGTTTTTTACTATTGATAAGTCAAGGCAAAGTAATAGCGGTGGTACAGGACTTGGCTTGGCAAGCTGTAAATCCATTATTGAACATCATGACGGCGAAATTTGTGCATTTCATTCAGATTATGGTGGATTGGGAATCCGGTTTATCCTTCCGCTTGCTGAATAAAAAATTGGTGCTGTTAAAACAAATAAATTAAATGAGATATCAAAAGGAAAAGAGGCTGACCCAAAAGGTTTTCACTTTAGGGCAACCTCTTTTTTTTATGTTTGAGCTTATTATTCAGCACTTCATAATTTTTCATATTTGCTTTATAAATATTTATTTTCTTTTTATCAGCGTTTTATCTTCGCCCTGTATCATTTGATTAGAACAGATGAAGAAACATATATCATTGTCATCTGAACTACAGTTATATCTCAGAAGGGAGAAAAAGCAATGAAAATATCTGGGCAGTTTGCAGACAAAAAACCATTAATCGACCTGCATCAAGTCGTCAAGACCTACGAGTTCTCATCTCAACCTTTCACCGCGCTTCAAGACATCAACCTGCAGATCCGGGAGGGGGAGTTTGTCGCCGTGGTTGGCAAATCCGGCAGCGGCAAGACAACGCTGATGAACCTCCTGGCGGGCATCGACCGGCCTACCGGCGGAGCGATCACAGTTGCCGGTACAAAGCTGCATTCGCTGTCGGAGTCACAGCTTGCGGAATGGAGAGGTCGGACAATCGGCCTGGTTTTCCAGTTCTTTCAGTTGCTTCCGACCTTGACGGTGGTCGAGAACGTGATGCTGCCGATGGACTTCGCAAAGATCGTTCCTGCGACTGAACGTCAATCCAAAGCCCTGGATCTTTTGGATAGGGTCGGTATCAGGGATAAAGCCAACAAGTTGCCTACCACCCTGTCAGGTGGAGAACAACAGCGAGCGGCCATTGCCCGGGCGTTGGCCAATGATCCGCCGATCCTGCTGGCAGACGAGCCGACCGGCAATCTCGACTCGGCGACCGGCGAGGCGGTTATGAAGCTGTTCACCGACTTGAATGCCGAAGGGCGCACCATCCTCATGGTGACCCATGAGCGGGATATCATGCGTTCCATCAGGCGGCAGGTGGTGTTGATGGACGGCCGCATTGCTGATGAGGTCCAGATGGAAGCGGATCATCTGAAGTCAGAGGAGGTGAGGTCATGACACGGCTGTTGTTCGTCAAGCTGCTCAGGGATATGCGAGGGACTTGGGAGCGAATCGTGCTGATGGTCCTTGCCTTGAGTATTACGCTGGTAATGTTCAGTGGGGTGTTATATACATGGGGCATCTCTAGCCGGGATACTTCTAGCGCCTATCTGGGTACTAATCCGGCGTCGGCATCGATTCTCTTTGAACCTGGGCTGAGCGCTGAAGAGATGGCAGCCATTGCAGCCGAAGCCCGCAAGCAACCCGGCATCATCAATGCTGCCGCACGTACCCAGTTTACACTTCAGATACAGAAAGAAGACGGCGGGTGGGGGGCGAACCCGCTTCAAATCTTCGTCTCGGCACCTGATGACCCGATGAACATAGAATCCTTTAAGGTTGAGCAAGGCAGTTGGCCTCCGGGTGCAGGAGAGATCCTGCTTAATCGCACCTCCCTTGATTTGCTGAATCTGGAGGTTGGAGATGTTGTGGTTGTTCAGGCTCCAAACGGCACACCTACACCACTTCGTATCAGCGGGGTAGTATACTATCCGGCTCTGGCGCCTTCAGAACAGGAGCAGAAAGCTCATGGCTTTATTACCACAGCATCGCTGCCTGTCCTGGGAGTACCCGTTGCTATGGACGCGCTTAAGATCCAGGTCGCCGACCAGCCGGGACAAACCGTGCCAAGCCGTAACCGGGATGTTATTGCAGCTGCAGCACGTGATCTTGCCGGCTGGCTGCAGCAAAACTATGGCGTGGACGTCCGTGAGATTCAAGTTCCAACGCCTTATGCTCATCCTCACCAAGCACAAATGGACTCGGTTCTGCTTGGGCTTCTTGCTTTTGGCGTTGCCGGCTTGCTGCTCAGCGCGATCCTTGTTGCCACCATGCTCAATGGGATGTTTACCCAGCAAATTCCTCATATTGGTATTATGAAGGCCATCGGTGCGAAATCCAGCCGGGTGCTGCAGTTGTACCTGCTGATGACACTGGTGATATCCCTCACGTCTACCGCCCTTGCTTTTGTCCCTGGTATCTTCATCAGCCGCACTTTTGCTCCTATCGTTCTTACGTTGCTGGGCATAGATGTCGTGAGCTTCACGGCTCCATTGTGGATGTATGTGGTGGTTATCGCTGCTGGTGTCGGCACGCCGCTTATATTCTCTCTGGCGTCGCTTGTAAAGACCAGCCGTATGACAGTCCGGGAGGCACTCGACTATCGAGGCGTTGAACGCCGCAAGGAAACCTCGGCACGCTTTGATGCCGAACTTGGCTGGCTGCGGGGACTTAACCGCATAGTACTTATGGCATTCCGTAACATCTTCCGGCGACGGGCCCGGTTTCTGCTGTCCGTCGGGCTCCTGGCCAGCGCCGGCGCCGTGTTCGTTGCAGGAATGTCCACCATGGCCGGCTTCCAGGCATATTTAGAACGAAACAAGGAGTCACGCAATTGGGACATCGAGGTGCGGCTTGCTGTTATCGACCAGATTCCGGCAGGCACATTGACAAGCCTGGTGGAAAAAATACCTGACGTAGCCTTCGTTGAGGGATTGAGCATCGTTAAGACGAGCTTTATTCCATCCGGACAACAGTTCAGCATTACACGCACCTATCCCGACCAGGGGCACGGCAGCATAGCCGTAACCGTCGTCCCACCGAATAGCTCGCTCATAGATCCGCCACCCCTCCTGGAAGGACGCTGGCTGCGCTCGGGTGAAGCAGGCACCGTTGTGGTCAGCCAGGATATGCTCACAAAAGACCTACCCGGCGTCAATTATGGAGACACAATTCAACTGGCAATCGACGGCCGTCCCACCAGTTGGCAGGTTGTCGGTATTGCTGATTCCGGAGGACATGGCGGAGGCATCTTTATAACCGAAGAAGGTTTTAAGGCTGTTACCGGTGTAAGCCAGCCCAATCTGCTCCGAATCGTGACTGATAACCATGATGAAGCGACCCGGACAGCCGTGGCTCAAGCGGTCGACAACGTCCTTGCAGATGCGGGAATCGTAGTGCGATCTTCTACGTCTGTCAGCCGTTCCGAAGCCGCCGATGCCGGCCACATGGCCCCCCTCATCTATGTTTTCCTGGGACTCTCCATTGCAATAGGTGTTGTTGGGTTTGCCGGGCTGTCCTCAACGATGAGCACCAATGTGCTTGAACGGACCCGTGAGTTCGGCGTGATGAGCGCAATTGGGGCATCCGCCTCCACTGTGCGCCGCCTCGTCATTCTCGAAGGCATCTTTATAGCTGTGATAAGCTGCGTGATTGCGGCTATTCCTGTTCCTCTTCTCACGGCAGCGATGGTCGATAATATGCCTATGCCTGTGAAAATTCCTTTCCAGATCTCGGTATCGGGAGTTGTCATTTGGATAATCGTGGTTATTCTTGGCGCAGCGTTGGCCACATTGGCACCCGCAAATCGGGCATCCCGGCTGACCGTTCGCGAAGCACTCGTATACTTATAGGAGGGAAAAGCAATGAAAAACAAAAAAGCTATAACAGTGATTATCTTTGTAGTAATCGTACTTGTTTGTTTATACTTCGGTGCAAGCTGGTTGATAGATCAAATGCAATCCGGTCAAATGCCGGGGCACTTTCGCCCGCCCCACTAGAACCGATGCCTTGTGCCGGCTAACGCTGGAACCTTTGCTTTGGTCACTTTACAAGTTCCTCATGGGATATAAAGGCTTACCGTTTCGACGCCTCCATAGGCCCTTGCCCGTCCTTATAAGAATGCTAGAATAGAGGAGTCGATAAAAAAGTCCCCGGTATAATGGATATGGAAGTCCGGGGAGGTTCGGAAGACGTAACTGCACATCTGGACGCTATAAGCGGCGACAGCTGCCAAGTAGGTCAGACTTGAGGTATCGGAAGTATATACTATTACCGCTAAGCTATATGAGCAATGGATATTCTTAAAGTGAGTAGATATCAGAATTTCTACTCACTTTTTCTTTTTCATAGGTCTTAAGGAACCAAACACAGGGCTGCTCTGCGAAGAGCGGAAACAGATTCATCGTCTGTTCGATGACGGATATAAACTACCAGACAACCCACCTGTCCCCTCGTCTGCAAATATCTAGCTATTACTCGAATGATAAAAATCACTCTACCTTTTAGCCGAGTGATTTTGTTATTCGTGTAGATTCATTTCATATCTCGATATCGTCAAATCCATAGAAGTCAATTTAGCTGGGATAGTAATTAATTAAGATAGACTTCATTACACAGTCTCCTGTATTAACGTAAGTATGAGGATTTGCAGAGGAAAAACAGATGGAATCTTCTTGTTTCAAATGATATTCATTTTCACCAGTTTTCAGACATAGACTACCTTCCAAAACAACAAGATATTCTTGAGATTTTTCAGAATGGCCTACAGAAGTATGCTCCGTTCCAACATCAAGCTCTATCATAAATAGTTCGAAGTTTCGCCTTGGAGTGCTGTTATAGTACCTAAAAATCCGGTAATGTCCATTTGAATCGTGTTGTTCTTTTCTCTGGTGACGTGAAACGAATTCCGAATCATTTTCCTGCTCATCAATCAACATAGTGTATGGCACTTTTAGACCGTTGGCAATTTTCCACAGCATGTTGATTGTTGGATTTGAATCTCCTTTTTCGATGTGACCCAGCATTACTTTGCTGACGCCTGACAGTTCTGCCAGCTGCCCTAAACTAAGGTTTCTTTCCAAACGAAGTCGTTTCAGATTTGCCGCGATTGTCGCGTTCAAATTCATTTAAGAACCTCCTATTAGAATAAAAATGTGTGATTGTATAATATAAGAAAGTATCAATTAAATGTTTTTGCATTCACTTGTTTCCAACTTACACGATGTGTTTTGTTCTATAAAGAAAATGAATGACAATTATAAGACGGGTGAATCCATTGCACGCTTATAATAAATCAGATGCTAAAAAAATAAAGCATCTGATTTATACAAAATTTGCACTTCTTGAAGGCTGAAATCTGTATCAAAATCAAATTTATACTAGTTTTAAATCATTCATTGTACTATTTACAGACTCTTCACATGACCTCATTGCTAATATTGTTTTTTCGAGAAGTTCATCTAAACTCCATTCCAGCATCGCAGCTCCCTTTTCAATAATATCTCGAGAACAACCTGCTGCAAATTTTTTGTCTTTAAATTTCTTCTTCAAACTGGACAGTTCCAAATCCATAGAACTTTTTGAAGGACGCATTTTTACCACTGCACCGATTAAGCCAGTAAGCTCATCGGTAGCATATAATACTTTCTCCATCAAATGATTAGGCTTCATATCGACACATATACCATGTCCATGACTACAAATGGAATAAATCATTTCTTCGCTAATATTTGCTTCCCGCAGTAATTCTTGAGCTTTAACACAATGTTCGTCTGGGAACATTTCATAATCAACATCGTGTAGCAACCCTACAATACCCCAATATTCAGATTCATTAGCGTATCCAAGTGCTTCAGCGTACCACATCATTACACCAGATACGGTTAATCCGTGTAAAACATGGAATGGATCTTTATTGTATTTCATAAGCAGCTCAAGGGCTTTGTCTCTTGTAATTGCATTTGTCATTATAGTTTCCTCCAATCATCAAATTATATTATAGTACAAAAATTTGTATATACTTCAGTGATGGAACGTCTGGCATTATATTTCAAATATGATATCAGTTTGATTGATATCGGAGTAAATAAGAAATAAAATGCTTGTTATATTTCCTGAAATAAATCTGTGCTTAGATATTTTAAACCACTGTCATTGAGTGTGACTACGATGTTCTTTCCTTTTTCAGTAGTCGCTAATAACTTAAGGGCGCCACATACGTTTGCGCCGGAGGAAAAACCTGCGAATATTGCCTCATATTTGGCAAGCTTTCTGGCAGTATCTCTTGCCTCATCATTTGTAATCTGCACGTAGCCGTCGATAAGTGTCTTATCGACCAGCGGCAGATCCATGCAATATCCACCACCTTGTACTTTATGACCCTTATCCGTGATTTCTTTGCCAGCATAAATTGCTGCAGTTGCAGGTTCTGCTACGTAGCATCGTATTTCAGGATTATGCCTTTTCAGTGTTTTGGAGCAACCTGCAAAAGTGCTTCCACTTCCAAGGAAGTCCACAAATACATCGATATTTCCATCCGCTTGGTCCCACATTTCCTCACCTGTATAATATTCATGTGCATGATTGCAGGCTTCTAAGCTGAATTGATCAGCTCTGAAAGCATTAAGATCTTTTACAATTTGCTTAGTTCGTTCTTCCACAAGAGCTAAATCTTCGCCAGAAACCTGACCCTGAATTGAACCAGGCATTTGATCCACAAGAACTACTTCTGCACCCAAAGCTTTCATCATTCTGGCACGCTCCACAGAATTACCTTTGGACATGCAAGCAATAAACTTATATCCTTTGCACGCACAGACAATTGCTAAACCAGTTCCTGTATTGCCGCTAGTCAATTCAACAACTGCTTGCCCTGGAATAAGAAGACCAGCATTTTCTGCCTCAATGATCATTTGCAAGGCAACACGATCTTTTTTGCTGAAACCTGGGTTCAAGTATTCCAATTTAGCAAAAATGTTTCCCTCTACTCCAAATGCCTTTGTAATTCTTGACAGGTTCACCATTGGCGTATTACCAATTGTTTCAGTGACATCTTTCATAAGTTTCATAAAGCGCACCTCCATAGATATTGTAAAATCTGTTTAGCAATAATCGCTCATTCGTGAACAATATATTTAACTTATGCACAATATATTTTCCGTCAAATATATTGTACGAATGATAAATTAATTTGTCAAGGAGTTATCGTAAGCATTTTTTAAAAAATTAATTGAGTTGTCATTTCCAAATAAACTCGTTCCGAACCATACGTTGTAACCCTTCCAATCACTACATCCTATTTTTTCCTGTAAATAAAATCTGTAAGAAATTAGGATCAAGGATTAAGGATTAAGGATTAAGGTTCAAGGGACAAGCAAGTCGATTTTTTCTCTCAATCTTTTTCTCAAACATTCCCTCAAACCATTGTAAATCAGGGATATCAATCTTTTTTCTCATGCCTTTTCTCAATCTTTTTTATCAAATTAAAAGAGAAAACCAGGCATTTTCTCCCGATTTTCTCTCTGACTTTTTGAACAACTTTATCTTTCTCTGTACAAGTTTTTTTGTAATGGAACGAGTTTATTTTGAACGGATAACAATGACACTTGTGAGTTTTTTATGTCTTTCAAGAGATAAAGTCATCTTTATCTCTTGAAAGACATAAAACCCCTTTGGAAATGCCTAAAGGGGTTTTATGTATATAATAAATTATTCTACGGTCACTGATTTTGCAAGATTTTTCGGCTTATCAACATCGCAGCCTCTTGCTACAGCGATGTAGTACGCCATAAGCTGCAGTGGAATAACGCTGAGGATCGGTGTTAGTTCATCCATGGTATCCGGTACATACATTACCACATCTGATGTTTTCTCGATCTCCTTGTTGCCTTCTTTGGCTACTCCTACCACATAGGCTCCTCTTGCCTTTACCTCTTGGATATTGGAAAGCATCTTTTCATACAGATGGTCTTGTGTAGCTAGTGCTACTACCATGGTTCCATCTTCGATCAAGGCGATGGTACCATGCTTTAGTTCTCCTGCGGCGATGGCAAAGGAGTTGATATAGGAGATTTCTTTTAGCTTCAGTGATCCTTCATGGGCTACATTGACATCTAAGCCTCTACCCATGAAGAAGACACTTTCATTGTTAAACTGGCAGTCTGCCAATTGTTGAATGTTTTCATAGTTGTCTAAAATCTTTTGAACCTTTTCAGGCATAGTCTTTAACTCTTCTAAGATTTCCATGTATCTTTCACGATCCATGGTGCCTTTGGTTGTAGCCATATGCAGTGCCAGCATATAGAACGCCATCATTTGCGTAGTATAGGCTTTTGTAGATGCTACGGCAATCTCCGGTCCTGCCCATGTATAGAATACATCATCTGATTCTCTGGCTACAGAGCTGCCTACCACGTTAACGATGGATAGGATTCTTGCTCCCTTTCTCTTGGCTTCTCTCAGAGCTGCTAAGGTATCTAAGGTTTCACCGGACTGCGTGACAGCGATAAATAAGGTGTTTTTATCTACAAACGGATCTCTGTATCTGAATTCTGATGCCACGTCTACTTCTACAGGGATTTTTGCAAATTTCTCGATAGCATATCTTCCTACCAAACCTGCATGATATGCAGTACCGCAAGCTACGATATAGATTTTATTGATGTTTTCCAGATCTTCCTTGGTCAGTTTGATACCATCCAGTGTAATGTTATCTTCTTTATCCAGTCTTCTGAATAGGGTATCTGCTACACCCTTTGGCTGCTCATGGATTTCCTTCATCATGAAGTGCTCATAGCCTTCTTTTTCTGCTGATTCTGCATCCCAAGTTACGTGGAATACGTCTCTTTCCATCTGCTGACCCAATTCGTTGAAAATCTTCACGCCGTCCTTTGTTAATAGTACCACTTCATCATTCTCGATGAGGTACATATCCCTTGTATATTTTAAGATAGCCGGGATATCTGAAGCAATGAAGTTTTCTCCTTCACCCAAACCTACAATCAGCGGACTGTCCTTTCTAACGGCTACGATTTTATCAGGCTCTTCCTTGCATATTACTCCTAGTGCATAGGCACCTTCCATCTTCTCAATGGTCTTAAATACAGCTGCTAAGATATCACCTTCATAGAAATGGTCAATTAAGTGGGCGATAACCTCAGTATCGGTCTCTGACTTAAAGGTGATTCCCTTTTCTTCGATTAACCATTCTTTGATTTTCATATAGTTTTCAATGATCCCATTGTGAATGACAGCAATATTGCCTGCCACGTTAGTGTGAGGATGGGCATTACGGTCTGATGGTTCTCCATGGGTTGCCCATCTTGTGTGACCGATTCCTACCACCCCTGCCATAGGTTCTTCTTTCAGGTAGTCTGCCAATACACTTAATCTTCCCTTAAACTTTCTTACCTTTACTTCTCCAGCATCATGAACAGCAATACCCGCTGAGTCATATCCTCTATACTCTAGTCTTGATAAACCTTCAACCAATACTGATGTTACTTCTCTATCTCCTATATATCCAACGATTCCGCACATTTTATGTGTCTCCTTTCAGAAATAATATTTTTAATATTCCTGAAAATTGGCAATAAAATACCAGTGCAGCATCACTCCCGAAATTTTTGCTGCATTCTATTTCCATTTTTCAGTTGTTTCACCTGTCCTTATTTGTCCCTCCAATCGCTTGGAGTCTTTGTAAGGCGTTCTCGGTGGTGAGACACCGCAGGGCATCCGCCGAAATTTCGATAAACCCTGTCCTCGTCAACTCGAATCCCTATGTCCGATCTGGGTTCAAGTCCTGGCGCTTTGTGTTGATTTTTTGAATTTGTTACTTTCACTTACCCCTACGCATCACCCCTTTCAGAGATTTGGTGGAACACAAGGGGACAGGCCCTCTGTTCCACCAAAAACGGGTGTAACAGCAGGTACAGTCCCCGAACCTTTTAGGGACAGGGCCCCAGTCCGGCAAAAAGCGCACCGGACAGTGGACCAGTCCCCAAGTCTTGCTCCTCAAGTCTTGCTCTTTATGCCTTAAAGTTGTATATAATTTTGCAGAACGACGAGGGCGTCGTCCCCTACAAAAGAAAATACATTTTTGTATACTGGCTATACGATATAGGGGACCCAGATCTTTCTGGGTCCTTATCTATTATACTCTATGCTTTTCATTTTGAAAAGTTTCTTTTTTATTGTAATCTCTCTTCCATTAATTTCGCTAAGCTTTCTGCCAATGCTTTCAGTTGGCTTTCATCTTTGCCCTCTAACATGACTCTTACCAAAGGTTCTGTTCCTGATGGTCTGATAAGCACCCTGCCCTCTCCGTCCATCAATTCTTCCAGTCTCTTGATTTCTGCCGCAATCACATCATCTTCCATATAGGTATATTTATGACCATTGGTTACTTTTGCATTGACCAGTACCTGGGGATATGTCTTCATGGCACTGGCAAGCTTTGATAGTGACTGTTTTTTCTCCTTCACAACGGAAAGCAGCTGTAGTGCTGAGAGCAGTCCGTCTCCCGTGGTATTGTGCTGTAAAAAGATGATATGTCCGGACTGTTCGCCGCCTAGTACATATCCTTCTTCTTTCATTTTTTCCAAAACATATCTATCGCCTACAGTAGTTTTAACAACCTTGCAGCCTGCATCTTTTAAGGCAATATCAAAACCGATGTTGCTCATGACGGTAGCCACCACTGTATCATGGGGCAGCAATCCTTTTTCTTTCAGATAGCTTCCGCAAACTGTAAGGATCTTATCTCCGTCTACCAGTTGTCCCTTCTCATCTACAGCGATCAAACGATCTGCATCGCCATCAAAGGCCAGCCCCACATCGGCACCCCAGTCTACCACCAGGCGCTGTACATCTTCAGGATGCGTAGATCCACAATCCACATTGATATTAACCCCATCCGGCTTATGATGTATGATTTTGATTTCTGCACCTAAAACAGACAAAACTGAGGGAGCAGCCACATAGGCCGCACCATTAGCACAGTCTACAGCAATCCTCATGCCCGTTAAGTCCACTTTGATGGTGCTCTTTAAGAAATTGGCATACTGCTTGATAGCATCATCCATTTCCACTTTTTTACCTAGTTCACTGCCTGTGGGATATAAATCCACATCTTTATCATTCAATATAAAATCTTCGATTTTATCTTCCAGCTCGTCCGGAAGTTTAAATCCATCTTTATCAAAAAACTTAATTCCATTATACTCAAACGGATTATGGGAAGCCGATATAACCACGCCTGCGTCAGCGCCGTAATGTCTTGTCAAATAAGCTACGGCCGGGGTTGGTACGACACCTACACATAGTGCATCAGATCCAGTGGATAGGATTCCAGCCACTAATGCAGCCTCGAGCATGTCCCCTGACACTCTAGTGTCCTTTCCGATAACAATCTTCGCTTTTTTCTTTCCCGCTGTTAGTATGTATGCACCAAATCTTCCCAACTTGTATGCTAAATTAGCTGTCAATTCTGTATTTGCTATTCCGCGAACACCATCTGTCCCAAACAACTTACCCATGTGTCTTGACTCCTCTCGTAATATCCTATTTGTAGAGCTTTTATTACGACGAAAACATGAATTTTTGTGAATCTATACTATTTTATCACATAATTTATGCTTGTTCAATTTGTTTGGAAAAAACTACTATGATATCAAATATAAGTTATACGTATAAAAGCATCCTTCTTACATTTTATGCATATATGCAAAAAATGGTTAAAGATGCCTTGCTATATAGTTTTTCGGGTCGACGAGGACATCGACCCCTACGGAAGGAAATATATTCTATTTTTGAAGCGTAGATCTATACCTATTCATTGACATTCAAGAAAGTTTTACTGACAGCTTTGGCTGCTGTACCTAATTCTACCGGATAGCCTAATTCATATAATGCCATTTCCACGGCGCCCATGACGGCATATATGTCCATATGATGGATGGCTCCCAAGTGACCGATCCTAAATATCTTACCTTGCAGCTGCTGCAGTCCTCCGCCGATGATCACATCATACTTTTGTTGAAGCAGCTGTGCCAGTTCTTTATATGTAATAGTTGACGGTATTTTTACAGCTGTTACTGTATCCGAAGCACTGGCTTCATCAGATAATAATTGTAACCCCATATCTTTAACGGCATTCCTTACCGCCTTGGCCATGAGTGCATGTCGTTCCCACACCGTTTCAATGCCTTCCTCTTCTAATATATCTATCGCTTCTTTTAGTCCAAACAGCAGTGTTGTTGGTGGAGTATAGGGCATTTGGTACTCTTTCAATTTGTTCTTAACAGCGCTGTAATCCCAATACCATTTCGGCATAGTAGAGGTCTCTACACTGTCCCAGGCCTTTTGATTGATCGAGACAACGCCCAGCCCCGGAGGAAGCATAAGTCCTTTTTGTGAGGCACTGATCACTACATCTACTCCCCATCGATCCGTTTCTAAAGGAAGACAGGCCAATGAGCTGATGGCGTCTACAATCAGCAGTGCCGGATGATTGGTATTAGCTATGGCTTTCGCCGCACCTTCGATATCATTGGTAATGCCCGTCGTGGTTTCGTTTTGAGGCAGACATACAGCTTTGATTTCATGCTGTGTGTCTTTTTTTAATATTTCTTGTATTTCTTCCGGCTGAACGACGCGTCCCCATTCCTTTTGAATGCGGATAACCTGCAGTCCATGCTGCTCTGCGATCTGGGCCATACGTTCACTAAATACACCCATGGACACGGCTAGGATTTTGTCTCCCGGAGAAAACAGGTTCACAATGGCAGATTCCAGTACGCCACTGCCTGAGCTGGGAAATAGCAGTATGTCATTCTTTGTACGACATACTTTTCTTAAGCCTTCTATGCACTGCTCCACCAGTGCTTCAAACGCCTTTCCTCTATGATTAATTAAAGGCTGTGATAAGCTTCTTAAGATTCGGTCCGGTATATTGGTGGGTCCGGGTATTTGTAGAAACTTTCTTCTTTCCATGGTTTTTCCCTCCTGACCTAATATAGGTTTACGACTTTAGAGTAGATTTTGCGGGACGACGAGGACGTCGACCCCTACAATGATTGCAGCGGATAGATCAGCTTTCTCAATCCATGTCTATAGATTTAATGGTATCTTGCACAGTTTCAATAACATATCGGATATGACTTTCTTCGATTCCATAATGGGTTACCATGCGGAAGGAAGTTTTGGATATGGGTTTTGCCTTTATTCCTCTGTCTTGCAGTCTATTTAAGAAATCTTCTATGGTGATAGGCAGTTCTTGGATTGACCCGGTTACGATATTTGTATGTACCCTTGAAGTATCTACTGTCAGACCTTTGATTTCAGCTAATCCCTTCCCTAGGATCTGTGCATGCTTATGGTCAATAGATATCTGGGGCATCATGGTCTTCAGTGCCACGATACCGGGTGCCGCAATGAACCCTGCCTGTCGGAATCCTCCGCCCAGACGCTGCTTGTACCATCTTGCTTCCTCGATAAATGTCTTTGTTCCTGCCAAAACAGCACCAAAGGGAGCACTCAGTCCCTTTGTCAGTGCGAACATGACGGCATCCACATCCTTGACAATGTCTTTGGCAGATTCACCTGAGGCTGCTGCTGCATTAAAGAGTCTAGCCCCATCCATATACACAGGGATGTTGTATTTTTTCCCCAGCTTGCATACCTGTTGAATATTTTCCAGCGGTACTACCATGCCTGCATTGAGATTGTTGGTATTTTCGATGCAGATCAGTCCTGTCCTTGCCCGTTGGATGCCCGCTTCCTGGATGCGCTCTTCTATGCCTTCTATATCATATACACCGTTGGATACGGCAATGGGTCTGGTCTGTACCTGAGATAACGCTGCCAGGCCGCCCACCTCTAGGTTGTAAATATGGGAGGTATCTCCTAAGATCACTTCTTCTCCACGGTTGGTAAAGGTCATGACTGCCACTTGATTGGCTAAGGTCCCTGAGGTCAAAAAAAGGGCTGCTTCTTTGCCCAACATTTCTGCAGACATATCCTCCAGTTCTTTTACCGTAGGATCTTCACCCATAATATCATCACCGACCACAGCCCGGGCCATAGCCTCTCTCATTTCTTCCGTTGGCTGCGTCACCGTATCCGACCGTAAATCAATCCACTGCTTCATCCCTTCACATCCTTTTATCCTTTGTCTTATCTTATTTTAATCGCTTTCACTGTATAAATCACGCTAAATATATTACATCCGCTTCTCCACGGGGACAGTTCCCTTTTGCAACGGCCGGGCACTGCGCGCCCCTACAGGGAATGTTCGAACCATCCCCACGGCTCCGCTATTTGGGTCGTTTTGCTATTTTTATTGTATCACGAGAATATTCATAAGGGTGGAAAAAATTTCGATAGCCAAAATAATTTTACATAAAGAAACATGGGCTATTTTTACCCATGTTTCTCAATGTAACTATGCTTCTATCTTTTCTGCCGGATTTTTCTTGCTTAGGACCACATATGCCTGGTATGCCAATACAACAGCCAGAATCAACAGCAGTACTGGGAAGAAGACAAGGACGTAATTTCCTGCTGCCATGTTTGTTTTGATTAATAAAATCAATGCCAATGCGGTTGCAACAAACATGAAGATCATTGGGATAACAAACATGGTATAATTCTTACCAATATTTTTCAGCCATACAGCGACAGCGATCAGTGCCAATGCAGCTAAGAGCTGGTTTGCAGATCCGAATACCGGCCATATGATGGACCAGCTGCCAAGGGCTAGCCATCCACCTACTACAACGGTAATAGATGTTGAAACGTAACGGTTTGTCAAAATACTTTGTTTTTCTTTGGCAGGATCTTCAAAGAACTCTTGGAAGATAAATCTACCAAGTCTTGTGGCAGTATCCAAACTGGTTAAAGCAAATGCCGATACAGCCAGAGCAACAAAGGATTTACCTACTGTAAATGGTATACCAAAGCTGGTCATGAAGGTACCGATGCCATCAGAGAATACGTTAACCGGACCACCTGCTCCTGCCAATTCCTTGAATTTGTCTCCAGAAATATAGGCAGCAGTAATGATAGCGATCACGGCTAGCACACACTCGATTAACATACCTCCATAGCCAATTTTCTGAGCATCGGCTTCATTATCCATCTGTTTGGAAGAAGTACCGGAACCAACCAAAGAGTGGAAACCTGATATAGCACCACAGGCTACGGTAACAAACAGCATTGGGAACAACCACTGTCCTCCTACGTTAAATCCAGAAAATGCAGGTAACTGAATTTCTGGTCTTGAAATAAACAATCCTAAAACCGCTCCGATGATCATGGCATATAAAAGGAATGAATTCAGGTAATCACGTGGCTGGAGCAATATCCACACAGGAGTTACAGATGCTACAAAGATGTATACTAATAGAAATCCAACCCAAGCATTTTTGCTTAATGCCAATGGGAATATATTTCCAAGAGCAATACATGCGAACAACAAGGCAACACCTATTATGCTGGAAATACCAAGGGGTGCCCCTTTTCTGTATACAAAGAATCCAAAGGCTACTGCCAGTACGATAAACATCATAGATGCACTGGCTGCTTGAGGTACACTAACAAATGTATTGGCAACGATATTCGTAAACGCGGCAACAACTAAAAGCAATGTCAGCCAAGCAAAGATAGCAAACAGACGTTTTCCAGTTCTTCCCATATTCACTTCAATGATTTCACCAATAGATTTTCCATCGTGTCTCACAGATGCGAAGAGAGAACCAAAGTCCTGAACGCCACCGAAAAAGATACCACCGACGATGATCCACAGCATGACAGGTACCCAGCCGAAAATTGCTGCTGCGATAGGGCCAACAATAGGTCCCGCACCGGCAATAGAGGCAAAGTGGTGCCCCAATAATACAGGAGCCTTTGCAGGCACATAATCTACACCGTCACCCTTTGTATAGGCAGGTGTTTTTCTTGTAGGGTCCACACCCCACTGCTTTGCAAGCCATCCCCCATAAGTTACATAGGCGATGATAAAGATTACACTACTAACTAATACTAACCATAATGAGTTCATAAATATCCTCCTTTTTATTTATTTTGGAAGAATGGACTGATAAAAGTTTTTCACCTCCTTGCCTTTTTTATTGATAATCACTTTACCTTCATCCAGCAAAACCAAAACCAGTCGGATGTCAGCCCAACCTCTGAAGCCGAAGGCAAAGCTTTTATGAAATTTAAAGTTCTCCACAAATTTAATCACATCATTGCAGGGACATTTCTCCAAAACCATTACTCCTGTAATCATGCTGGACATATGCTCTTCATGGGGATTTACCCAGTCCGTAACTGCCCTTTTCAGCAGCTCTGCATAATCAATAACATCAGGTTCATTTACTTCTGTCAATCCCTTTACAAAGCAGTATTCGTTATTTTCAAAACCGTAGATGGTCGCCTTCTTCGTAGCAATATATCTCTCATTTCTTATAAAATATTTGCCGAAAATGTCAAACGCTGTTCCCTTGTACAGATAGTCTCGTTCAATATCAAAGTTTTTTTCCAAACCGCTGTATAACCGATCGATGTATGCTTTTCGTTCCATCTTATCCACCTTATCCTTATCCCTAATGTCAAAACGCTTTCCCATTAAATTTATTCTATGAATTTTCTGACTATTTTTAAAGTTCTTACGAATGAACTGCAAGAAATCGTACATGAAATGGTAAATTTAATGTATGAATGGTTTTGGGTAAAATTTCTCTTACTAATGCCTATGACGAAATTCTTGTATACATTCCAAAAAACGAATATTTTACAAAAGATTTGAATAGGATGATACGTTGTCTTATTGTCAAAGACAAAAGACGAGCATTTTTCTGCTCGTCCTCTGGTATTCTGTTCAATATAACGAATATAAGGTAGTCACCTAGAATATTTGTGACAAAATTTGCTCCAAACTTTCATAGGAAAAATATTCTTTGCTTAGCTGAAAATTCTTTTCTACAGATCCCATTCTTTCCTGATTGTCCGTCAGCATTCCCATGCAGTCTTTGGCTGCAGTCTTTATGACATCATCTTCTATACATACTAGGCCGTCATTAGAGACTGTATGATCCTTGCCAAGGGAAATGATCTGAAAGTTCTTTGCCTTGATATCTGTCTCATATACCGGATATTCATAAACCACCATAGGTTTTTTCGCGAATAAGCCCTCTAGTAGTTGATTTCCCCACCCTTCTAAAATGCTTGGATAGGTAATCAAATCTGCAAATACATAGGCATCCCACAGGGAATAGCATTTACGTTCATAAACACTGCATCGGGAATGCCGAATAATATCATTGATAAACAGCAGTTCTACTCCCTTTTGGATGGCTCTATCTTTTAGCTGTTCAATGTAATTTCCGGTGGCCTCATGAAGTCCAGCCAATACCAAAACAATCCTGCTATCCCTTGCAAAGTTTCTCCCGTCATAAAGCTTGCGCTGCTGCAGCCATTCTCTGTTTTCAGTTTTGCCTAACGCCTCTACCACGTCTATGGCCAGCTCAATAGCTTTTCTCCTATCAATTCTTGTAGCCTGCAAAATAAGAATATCATTGTCTTTTAAACCAATACTCTCTTTAAAATCCTCATTATATTCATCAATCGTCCATTCCGGCGCTTCAAAATCAAATACATTGGGTACGATGGCGGTATCCAAGCCTTTCCTTTTTCTCATTTCTTTACTTGCGATCCGGTTAATAACCACATGTTTCACCAACTCATGCTTAGGAGGGAAATAGTTGTCTAAAGTCTCTTTTACAAAGTCACAAGTCGGCTTCGCATATCGCTCCCTCTCCCAGTAAAAATCATGATGATGGGCAATACATGGAATCTGATACTCTCTTGCGATATTATCAAAAGCAATGGCCGCCGGTATTCCCCACCCTAAAGACCAAATGTTGTTTGGCACCAGAATGTCTATGCTGTATTGCTTGATAAATCGTCTTAATCCTTCTTCTATCCTGTGTGCATAGGCTAGAACATCCGCTTTAAACGCCGCTTCATCCTCAAAATCCACCAAAGCTTCATAAGCATTTCTTACAAATTTATTGTTCTCTTCATGTAAGTAATATAGCTCTGGTATAATATAGGCTTCAGCACTGCCTTGGCTTCCAGCTAAAAATATGACTTTATGCCCCATTCTCTCCAGAATAACTTTCCATTTCTCCATCTCAAGGGATACACCGTCGGTTTCCCCGACTCGAAAGTGACACAATGCAATATTCACCGTTTCATTCCCCCCATCGTGTTGAGTTTTGCCATAGGTTTACCCACGCTAACTGCAATCAGCCTAAAAATTTCTTCTACCGTTTTCTCTACAAAAAAACCGGCTCTTTCTTTCTCCATGGCATGTTCTACATCCATAGGATACTGCATAATTGAAAATAACGCATGGATGCCATGCTCATGGACGATAGATCCATCATCTGTAATAGCACCAGCGATTCCAATAACGGGAATGTTACACTCTTTTGCTGCTTTCGCAACGCCTATGGGCGCCTTGCCAAAGACCGTTTGACTGTCAATTTTCCCTTCACCTGTAAGTACAAAATCTGCACCCTTCATCTTTTCCTTCAATTGAGCTTTTTCAATAACCAGATCAATCCCAGGCTGCAGCCCTGCCTCTAGAAATGCCATCAATCCGCCGCCCAATCCCCCTGCAGCACCAGCACCGGGAACATGAAGTATATCTTTCCCAAGGTCTCTTCGGATTACTTTTGCAAAATGTGCTAATGCCTCATCCAATATCTTTACCATTTGCTCTGTTGCACCTTTTTGTGGGCCATAAACAGCTGAGGCCCCTTTTTCCCCGCAAAGAGGATTATCCACATCACAGGCCACGGTAATTTTCGTTTCCTTGATTCGCGGATCCAGATTGGAAATATCAATCCTGTTCAATTGCTTTAAAGCAGCACCGCCACGAGCAATGTCTTTTCCATGTTCATCTAATAATCGAACGCCTAGAGCCTGCAGCATTCCGGCCCCACCATCGTTGGTGGCACTGCCTCCTATACCGATGATAAACTCCCTACACCCCTGTTCTAACGCTTCCTTAATCAGGTCTCCCGTGCCATAGGTGGTGGTTTTTAGAGGATTTCTCTCCTCTTTCGATATGAGATATAGTCCGGAAGCAGCTGCCATTTCAATGACAGCTGTCTTCCCATCTCCCAAAATTCCATAAAATGCATCTACAGTATTTCCTAGAGGTCCTGTGACGGTAGTACAAAGAATTTTCCCTCCTGTAGCCACTGTCAAAGCCTCCACAGTTCCTTCTCCTCCATCGGCCAAAGGTACCTTTATCACCTCTACCCTTCGATTTCTGAAAGCCTTCTCGATCCCTTCTTCCGCTGCCGCTGCGGCTTCTGCTGAACTTAAGCTGCCCTTAAAAGAATCTAAAGCAATCACGATTTTCATCTTTTTCCCTCCATGATTACTGCTTTTTGAAATATTCCATGATATAATCGTATACCCTTCGCTGCACTCTGGCAGCATTTAATTTATATCCCAATTGACGAATCTCATTTTCTGTAAACTTATTATTTGTAAGGATCACGGATAACATGGCCTCCAGGGCTGTTCTTCTGACCATAGGATTATTCAATTCACGTTCCAATTCTTCGGCCCTTTCCATTTCACTTGTAATGTCTTCTTTCGTTACCAAAGGGAGAGATTCGTATTCACGAAAATCCTCCGGAAACTCTGTATCCATAATCTCAATACCATGATATGAGTCGGCATCCATCTGCTTTCTCTGAATCTCTAGGCGAATGGTTACAATCTGTCTTGGATGAACGACAATTTCAATTCTATGGCCTTCTACTTTTTCAATAGCTTCTTGTAATTCTTCAAGAAGGTTCACATAGGCTGCTTTTTCGATCGTAAAATCAGTATAAATCTTTCCCATTACCCTTTCATCCGATGGATTATAGCATCGAAGAAGCACTGCCTTTCCATCTTCTGAGCGTTTAACAGTCGTTACTTTTAATACCTGTTTTTCATCTTCCACGTTCAAAAATCCATGGGTCTGGGGTAATAGACCTGCATGGGCTGTGGTTTTTACTACCAATAAATTGGTATTGAAGATATCCGCTGTACGTGGCACCCTTCCCTTCACCACGTCACCTTCATGGGGATATACTGCATATTCAAATACCATATGACGCAAACATTGGGCATCAGGGGTAAAAATCTTGGGACCGGCATCTCCGATTCTTGTATTGATTTCTTCCGTAATCCAGCCCACACTTCTAAACAACGTAAGGGCAATGGTATTCTCTTCAGGAATGATCTGATATTCCGGCAGACCTTTACTCAATACGGCTAGCCCACCATCTGAATCGTTTAAATCAACAAATTCTCTTTGCGGGAATATAGTATTCGGTTTTGCTTCCCTGGCTCCCACAATAACCTTTTTCACTTTTTGGGGAATTGTTGACTCATCATAGCCCTCAATATAAATCGGTCTTTCTACAACATCAAAAGCACTACCTGCAAAGGAAACATCCGTGTTAATATTTGTGGGAAACAGCACTCTCAATCGGTGATCCTTTACCGTATTTTTCACTTCTGTTCTGCAAGCAACAAATGGTGTATTGGCATCTACGGTTATATACGTTACGATGGGAAGCTTTCTCATGCCGGCACTTCTCTGTTTGCGATCTTCCGTTAGGGCTTCCGGTACCTCCAAGACTGTCTTGATTTTTACCTTAACTCTCTCCTCACATTTTTCTACAAATTCTATCTCAGCCTTCTTCCCCTTACTGGTAATAATCTTATCAATATTCGGATAAGAATAGTTATATTCATCACCAGCATCCCCGCTATCTTCGAAAATCCCCAAACCCTCATAGGATTTTCCCGTATCTTTATGGATCAGGTTAAAGGAACCATCGTCTAAAATCTCTACCCGGATCTTTCCATTCTCAATGACATGATCAGCAGCAGTAACAGGCTTTTCAATCCCCTCTTCTTTCTCACCATGGACCACTTTGTAGCCTAATGCTGGGATGTCTTTAATCCAACGACTTTTTTCACCGATGGATACAACTTCATTTCTTACATAAGTACTTGGATTGAAAATCACAAACGCTTCTTGACCACCGCCCTTAGAAGTGTCAATTAAAGCAGCAAGCTCCTTTGCCTTTGCTTCTATTTGCTGCATTGTCATCTTTTCTACGATTCTAAAACGTTCTTCCATGTCTGTGTGAACATCATCGATACTTACCCCGCAAATACTATCGTGGGGATGATTTTTCAACAGGGTTTTCCAGGCCTGCTCCAGATTGTTCCCTTCATACTCGCCCCCTAATGCCCATATGAGCATTGATAAGGGCTCTGCATATTTTTCCAGGGATTTTTGGCATCGGTCATTTTGCAGCTTTAAGTACATTCTAGAAGATAATACGCCTGGAAAGACTGCAATAAATCTTCCACTATAGAGAGCCCCCTTCAAGACGTTTAGCTCTGGCTTATGCTGTATCAATTCGTCCATATATCGTTCCGGATTGCTTTGAACGATTTTCACCTCTTCTGAATCTAATTGTCCGTTTTTGATATAAGGGAGTAAGTCATCAGGTATCATTTCCTGATCATATCCATTCATCAATAGTACATTTGGCGTCATCGCAAAGGGACGCAGCTTTTCTACTTCATCATAGATTCTGTGTTTCATAATCTCCTGATATTCCGCTAAACGCATGGCATTACGATAGCTGTTCAGTAGGTATACCGAAGGCAATTGTGTACCGTCCGGAGCCTCCCACAAAAACTCTGACTGTACGTTTTCAGGGTCCATTTCCACACCACGCCATACATAGAGTCCTTTCATACCACAGCCCTTATGGAGCTGGGCAGTTTGAGAGATCTGACCGAAATTATCCAACATCCATCCCACTTTCATGGTATTTCCGAATTCCCGAGCAGTTTTGTTCCCGATAAGCATATTTCTAACCAATGCCTCATCACTGACAAGCTGCCAATCCGGTTGAAGATAATAGGGTCCAACCGCAAGCCGTCCTTCACCGGCATATTTTTTTATCTTTTCTTTGTAAATGGTAACTCCTTTTCCTTGCTTTTTCAGTTCATCAAAATAGTCCTCAATCATAGCTGTCTGTCCATCTAGAACAAAGACATATTCTTGTTCCTTCTCCAGCATTTCAAAGAGTCTATCAAAGAATTCCACCAACCATTCATTGGTATACTTGCTGTTCAAATACCATTCACGATCCCAATGGGTATGGGATATAATATGGGCAACATTTTTTTTCTTCATTCTTCTTCCTCCTCATGTCAGATGAATCATAGAAATGTTCAGAACGATGTATCAGCTATTTTTCCCATGCCTTTAGCCACATCATTTCATAGGGACTCAACTGGATTTCCAGAATACCTTTCCTTTCTTCGAATACTTTTCCTGAGACAGTATCCTGAAAAATTGTGCCGCGAATGTCCGCCTTATCCAGATCAATCCTCATCGTTTGTAATGTATCGGATACATTATGCAGACATACAATCTCGTCTGAACCATCTTCTGCCTTACGAAGCAGCGCGAAAACGTGATCGTTGCCGAAAATAATCTGCTGCCCTGCATTTGGATGAAACCCTTTCTCTTCCGTTCGTTTTTTAATCAATTCTTTATATCTTGTAAATACTTTATGTCTTAGGTGATTTGGATTGTTTATCTCCTCTTCAAGCCTTTCTCTTTCAAATTTTTCCCGATTGATACTCCTATATCTCCCTGTCTCTACAACACCTTCTTGATAGTTACGAGAGCCTAATAAACTGTGGACATAGATTCCCGGCACACCTGCCAAACTTAAAAGTATCGATTGTGAACAGATAAACCGTTTTATTTTCAGATCTTCTTCATCTTCAGGGTTAGATAGGGCATCAAAATAATTGATGTTTAGTTCATAGGGACTTCTTGTCCCGTCACCATTGTCTTTATAGGATATATATCCACCCCGGGCTTTTACCTTATTGGCCATTTCACTCACTTCTTCTTCACTTAATATTCCTTTGGCTGGCATAACACCAATCCCATCGTGGGAAGCAAGAAAATTAAAGAATGTGACTTTCCCGGAGATCGGTTCAAGTCCATCTGCCCATTCCAGTAGATGCCTTGCATTGCCTGTATGAAAAGCATGCAGTGTCAACGGTGGTAGAGGAAATTGATACACCATATGGGCTTCATTGTAGCCATTCCCAAAATAACTGATATTATCTTTGTGGGGTACATTGGTTTCCGTAATAATAATGGTTTCAGGTGCTGCAATTTCAAATATATCTCTAAACAATTGAACCACTTTATGTGTCTCTTTTAGATGAATGCAGCTTGTTCCAATCTCTTTCCACAAGTATCCGATGGCATCCATTCGTATCATCTTTGCTCCTTTTTCTATATAAAACAAAAGTAAAGCAATGATCATCAGCAGCACCTTTTCATTTTTATAGTTCAAATCAATCTGATCGTCACTAAATGTAGTCCAAATGTACTTTTCCCCTTCAATGGTGTAAAATTTGGTCAGGAGAGGCAGTGCCCTGGGTCTTGTCACCCTTGAAAAGTCAAGATTTGGGTCTGTTTCAATAAAGAAATCCCTATACGCTTCCGTTCCCTGCAGATAGCCTTGGAACCATTGGCTTTTGGCTGAAATATGATTGATGACCGCATCAAGCATCAATTCAAAATCCTTTGATAAATTTTCTATGTGTTCCCATTTTCCAAGTTCAGGATTTACTTCAAAGTAGTCGATTACAGAAAAACCATCATCAGAAGAGTATGGATAAAAGGGAAGAAGGTGCACAGAACGAATAAATCCCTTTACATATGCATGGAGGAATTCCCCCAAGCTTTCTAATGGATCTTTCTTTTCCTCTCTGATTTGATCCCCATAGGTAATGAGAACAATATCCTTCTCATCCATCCACTTTTCCATGTTTTTTGGGGGACGTTTTTCTAAAAAATCCTCGATCATGTTCTTGATTTCGTTATATATTTTTTCGCCATGTTCTTCTCCATAGATATAAATCAGCTTATTCATCATTCCCTTTTTTATATCTTCCGAAATCATCATAGACTTCATTGTTTTCTGCTCCTCTACCTCATAAATTTTCTCGAAATTTCTTTGTAAAAACGTTTTTACAAATGGGCAAATTTTTTTAAAGAGCATATTGCCCTTTCTTTTTAAATCCACAGGAATCCCTGATAATGAATTCTGTTGGTATAATCTTATTTTTCTCTTCTATTTCTTCATGCTGTAACAATTGTATCAACATAGTGGCAGCTTCTTTACCCAATTCAAAAATAGGTACCCTCACAGTGGTCAAATTAGGCTCTACAATCGTAGCTACCTCGAAATCATTATATCCAATCACGGCTATATCATCAGGCACCTGCATACCTAATTCTTTTATGGCTTGAATCGCAGCCACTGCCTTTAAATCGTCAGTAGCAAATATGGCTGTGATGTCCCGTCTTTTCGCCAGTTTCTCCTTTACCGCATTTTTTGCATCCTCCAGGGTATACCCTCCGTTGATTTCTAAATCGGAGCCGTATTCAATTCCTCCCCATAAAAGTGCTTGTCTAAATCCGTCATAACGATCCTGGCTTACGACATATTCCATGGGTGCATTTAAAATGGCGACCTTCTTATGCCCCATTCTAATAAGATGGCAAACCGCATGATAGCTATCCCCTAAATTATTGGTATTCACACTGTGAATTCTTTCATTTAGCAAGCTGTTTTCCAGGATTCTGCCGCTTAATACAAACTTCAGATCTTGGGATGATAATTCATAGATAAGAGGATCGTGAATGCGGGCACTCAATAAAATCAGCCCATCAACACGGCCGCTCCGCAAGAGTTTGATGCACTCTTCCTTCTCCCTGTTCAAATCACTATAGGAAATAAGCTGCAGGTAATAACCTTGCTTCTCCGTTACATTTCCGATACCACGTAATACATCAGCAAAGAAAGGGTTGGAAAATGCATTTTCTGCAGAACGCGTAAATACAATGCCTATATTGCGCATAGAACCTTGACTTAAGCTTTGCGCTGCAATATTGGGTATGTATTTCAATTTTTTAATAGCATTCATTACGGTTTCTTCTGTTTCCGGCGGTACATTGGAATATTTTCTAATAACCCTGGAAACTGTGGAAATCGAAACATTCGCTTCCTTTGCTACATCTCTGATTGATACTTTGTTCCCCTTCATTGCACTTATTCCTTTCAAATGATATTTTAAAAGATTTCTTCTTCATTCATTATAAGCAAACATCCATTTCTTGGCAAGCTGCATCACTTATTGAAAATATGGATCTTGTTTTCCTTTGGTCGTAAAAATACTTCTTGATCCAACGGAAAGCTGCTTTGGGGTTCAATTCTTACACTAAAAAGCTCATCAGCAACATCAACAGCCACAAAATCATCGGAGCCTAAGGTTTCTGTAACGACGGACACACCTTTTATCCCGTTGGTTTGAGGTATTAAACTCACTTCAAAATCTTCGGGTCGAATGCCTAGAATAACTTCTTTTCCGTTAATACTTTCTTTGATTTTATGCCTCATACCATCTGGCAGCGTAAAACTACCTGTTTTATACTTAACTACATATCCTTCGCCTTCCTGAATAAGCTCTCCCTCCATAAAATTCATCGGTGGGCTTCCTATAAACCCTGCTACAAATTGATTGGCCGGATTGTTGTAAATCTCTAATGGCGTCCCAATCTGCATCAATTCTCCTTTTTTCATAATAGCGATTCGATTGCTCAAGGTCATGGCTTCTGCCTGGTCATGGGTTACATAGATAATCGTAGATTTCAACTGTTTATGGATTTTCTTCAGTTCTGTTCTCATCTTGATTCTCAATTTGGCATCCAGATTACTGAGGGGTTCGTCCAGCAACAGTACTTCCGGGTCTAGTACCAAGGCTCTCCCTAACGCTACCCTTTGTCTTTGCCCACCGGACAATTCTGACGGTTTCCGGTCTCCAAGTTCATTTAAATCCAGTAGGTCTAATGCCCATTCAATCTTTTGCTTTCTGACCTTCGGATCAACTTTTTTTATTTTTAGACCAAATCCGATATTTGCTGCAACACTCATATGGGGAAACAATGCATAGCTCTGAAAGACCATGGCGATCCCCCTGTCCTTTGGTGCCACATTGTTCACCATTTTATCTCCAATCCACAGTTCTCCACCAGTTATGTCTTCTAATCCCGCAATCATTCTAAGGGTTGTTGATTTACCACAACCGGACGGACCAACCAATGAAACAAACTCTCCATTTTTAATATCTATGCTTAAGCTTTGGACTGCCTCATATCCATTGGGATAGGTTTTGTTTATATTTATAAGCTTTAAACCTGACATGCAAAAACTCCTTTCCTATCAAATTATTTTACAGCGCCGGCGGTAGTACCTGCAATCATGTATTTCTGTATGAAGAATGTAAACAAAATAACCGGTAAAGATACTAATAAAGATAAGGTTGCAATAGATACCGGATTGGGTGTAAATGCTCCCAAAAGACTCTTCAGATACACTGGTAACGGGATCGTACTTACGGATGACGTAGCTGTAATAAAATATGAAAATACAAATTCATTCCAGGACAGCAAAAACACGTAGATTGCTCCTGCAGCTAAACCCGGCAGCGCCACAGGTAAAATGATTCGCGTAAAAGCATAGAACCTGCTGGCTCCCATGATACGTGCCTGCTCTTCTAAATCAACAGGTATGGTTTCAAAGACCCCCTGGGCAATAAATATGACGTAAGGAAGTCCCAGCAGCGAGTGAGCCAAGGACACTTTCACAATGATCGGCAGCTTATATAGAAAGTCCATATTGAAAACAGTAGCTACCGGAATCACAGAAGATATATCGGGAAACAGCCGGATCGATAAAATCAAGAATAACAATACAACTTTTCCATTGAATTTATACCTGGCCAAAGAATATGCCGCCGGTGCACCAAACAACATGGAGAGGGCCACGGTTAAAAGTGCAATTTTGAGGCTCAGCCACCCGTTTTCCCAGAATCTCATATCTGATAAATAGTATTTATATACTTCAAAGGTTGGTTTGAAGGGCCACCAAGGTACAGGATACTTTCCACCTGTGATCCAACTGCTCCTGTCACTTATTGAGTATTTGAACATAATATAAATTGGCAGTGCCACCATAATCAACGAAAAAATGGTCAACACAAGCCATACCGTCTTTTCAACATTCCATCTTTTTGACATTTTTCCCCTCCTTATACTTTCACCAGGAAGTTTTTCATTTCTTTCAGAAGCCAATTCAGGGTTACCGTTCCAATCAAAATTACAAAAATCAATATGATGCCTATTGCTGCCGATGTACCTGGATCAAACAACTGAACATAATACTTTTCAATCAATACCCCCAGCACAGGGTAGGAAGGCGCTAAAATATATGGAAAAATAAATTCCTTCCAGGCTTCGATGGACCTAAGTACTAAAACTGATGAAATAGCAGGTACCAACAATGGTAGCGTTATATAAAAGAAGTTTTGAATGCTATTTGACCCCATGGTTTTAGCAGCCTCATATTGATCACTACTGATAGATTGCAGTCCGGCCAATAAAATCAACATGGAAATCGGTGTATCTCTCCACACCTTTCCGAAGATTGCAAGCCCCATAGCCAATGATTCTTTATGTAAAAATGCAATTTCATAATCGACGATCTTCGGAAACCAACTATAATCGCCCATAAGCAGGCTGGTCATATGCCCTCCTTTTGAAAACATTAAGAGCAGTGTAGCGGTTGTTACAATGGTTGGAATTGCTAAGGGCAGTAAAAAAATACTTCTTATGATTCCTCTTCCTCTGAATTTTCGGTTGATCAGAACAGCCATCACAAGACCTGTCACTAACTGGAGCGGCGTTGCTATCAAGACGAACATAAGTGTTCTTCTGAAAGCACTTTGAAATTCTTTGCTTTGAATCAAGTTGAGATAGTTTTCAATGGTTGCACTGTTCTCAACCATCCCACCCCTATATGTGGTCAAGGAAAGCTTTAATAAAAAATAAGCAATGATTATGAAAAAAGCAGTAATATATAAAAAGGCAGGCAGAAGTGTCCAAATCAAAAAGGCATTCTTTTTTGCTGTTGTCCATAGTTTTTGAAATTTACTTTGCCTGATAACGGCAGTGTCCATCATTCAACCTCCATTTCGTTAATCTGTTTAATGAAGAAGGGGGGAAGAATGTTCTTCCCCTCATTATTTTAACAGTTCTGCAGCCTTAGGTGCATATGTTTCATCCAATACCTTTGAAATATCCTTGTTATTTCCACCTACGACAATATCATACCATGCGTCCAGATACACTTGACCTACTTCCGGCCAAGCTTGCACTCTTGGCAGCGCTTGTACATTCTCATCAATTTGTCTTTGTGCTACATTGAACACTTCCTGCATCCAAGGTTCCTTAAATGCATCCGATAAATTGTCCACAATGTCTTTTCTAATAGGCATCATGCCAAATGTTTGACTTTCTTTTTTATGATTCTCCGCATTGGTAATCCATCTGGCCAATTCATAGGATAGTTCCGGATCAGGCGTAGATGTAGGAATTCCCCACCACCATCCGGCCAATTGAGAACCTTTTACACCTTCTCTTACCGGTTTACCGTCTTTTAATTCAAGGGAAACGCCCTTCGGCATAACAGCTACAGCCATATCATCAGGATCTGTCAAGTAACCGGTCATACTTGGAGTAGATCCGCCATGGATAAAGAATCCATCCATCTGATGCATGAAAGCCATGTATACTTTACCGGCCGCCATAGCCTTCCAGATACCGCCGCCGGACCACTCTTCTTCCCACATGCCCGGATTGTATAAATTGTTCTCCTTGAAGAATACTTCCCATTTAAAAGTATCTTTCACAGGGTCTGTGTTCATCGCCAATGCATCTTCCGGAGTACCACCAGCCTGATAAATTTTTGTGACAAGCTCTACAACCGTACCATCGTATTTTTTGCCTCTATGAGCAATTCTTGGTTCTTTCTTGCCATCATATTCTGTGTTTGACCAATAATACCCTACAACAGCTAAGTCATACCAATCCCATTCATTTGGATCTGCTTCAAGCTTGTATCCTACCGGGAGCCCTGCGCCATTCTCAGCCTTAAACATATCATTGATTGGTTTTTCAAACTTTGACCAATTCGCAACTGCATCTTCAACTTTAGATTTTAGATACAGCAATGTATTTGTTTCAAGCTTTCTCGGTATGTAGTATACCTTTCCATTAATCGTACCCATTTTCATTGCTGCATCGGAATATTCTTTTACGTCTTCCTTATATTTTTCTCCTACCGCCTGCTCTAAATCCATTACCAAACCTTTTTCAGCAAGGGGTGTCAGCTGCGTATGCATGGTTTTAACCAGACCTATCGTCTTTTTATCTTGATCAAGTTTCATGACATTTTCTAGATCCATCTCTGATTCAAAGGTCCTTACATTTACTTTAACACCATACTCTTTCTCAAAGGAACTTATGATGTTTTCCCTAAACCATTTGTCCTGCTCTTCCATCATACGGATATACAGTGTGATTTCATCGGTTTTAAATTTCTTTCCTTGCTCTTGCTCAGTCGGCTGTGATGCTTCTTTGTTACCAGAAGTGCAGCCAGCCAACGCACCCACGAGTAAGATCACAATAAGTGCTACCGCCATAATCTTTTTTGACATATATTTTCCCCCTTTATTTATTAATTCGTCATTTCATGACGAAATTTAAAACACACTTTTAGCGAGAGCTACTAAACCTGTTTGTAAAAACGTTTTTATGGATTTTAAAATAAAAAGCGGTATTTTTTACCTACAACAACCCTTCCAGTGCATGTATTTATTAATTTTTTCCATTTTTTTAGCATGTTTACAGTATATCATTATGAAAACGTTTTTTCAAGATGTTTTTTATCTTTTAAAAATTTTCTTTCAACTTACAAGACATAAAAAAATGACGCATATTTCTACGCGTCATTTTTATGTCTTATCCTCTTACTGCTGCTGCGCCTCTTTCGAGGGCTTCTTTATTCATCGGGATTAAATGCTCTTTTGATGCTCCGAATACTTTCTTTAATGCTGCGATGATAGAATCTACATCAACAGTCTTTGTCAATTCAAGGAATGCACCTAACATTACCATGTTGGCTACTTTGCCGTTTCCGAGTTCATTGGCAATTTCATTAGCCGGGATATAGTAAGCCCTCACATCATCTCTGGATGCCTTTCTCTCGATCAGAGAGCTGTTGATTAACAGCAGTCCGTCTTTTACAAGGTCCTTTTCAAATTTGATTAGGGAAGGCAAATTCATCACGATAGCTGCTGTAGCTTGGGTAACGATAGGAGACCCAACCGGTTTATCAGACACGATTACACCACAGTTCGCCGTACCGCCGCGCATTTCCGGTCCATAGGAAGGCAGCCAGGAAACATTTTTTTCTTCAATCATACCGGCATAGGTCAACAGCTGTCCCATGGACATAACCCCTTGACCACCAAATCCTGCACAAATTACTTGTTGTGTTGCCATATTATTCAACCTCCTCTGGTGTACGGAAATTTCCTAACGGATAGTATGGCATCATGTTTTCTTCCAACCATTTTAAGGATTCCGCAGGTGTTAAGCCCCAGTTCGTCGGACATGTTGAAAGGACTTCAACAATACCGAATCCTTTTCCTTCGATTTGTAATTCGAAGGCTTTCTTGATGGCTTTTTTTGCTTTTCTGATATTTGCAGGGTTATTGACAGCTACTCTTTCTACAAATACCGCACCAGTGATGGTCGCCAGCATTTCTGAAATTCTTAAAGGCATACCTGCTGTGGCAGCATCTCTACCATAAGGGGCAGTAGTGGCTTTTTGACCAATTAAGGTTGTTGGTGCCATTTGTCCACCTGTCATGCCATAAATCGCATTGTTAACGAAGATGGTTGTAATCTTTTCACTTCTGTGGGCAGCATGGACGATTTCTGCAGTACCAATAGAAGCTAAGTCACCATCACCTTGATACGTAAATACAACATGATCCGGGTGAACCCGCTTGATACCTGTTGCAACAGCAGGCGCACGGCCATGAGCTGCTTCATGCATATCGCAGTTAAAATAGTCATATGCCAGTACAGAACACCCAACCGGTGCAACACCAATGGACTTTCCTAATACACCTAGCTCTTCCAATACTTCACCTACTAATCTATGAATAACACCATGGGTACATCCAGGACAATAGTGAAAGGGTACATCTCTTAAACCGTTTGTTCTTTGGAATACAACTGTCATTATTTCACACCCCCTAAGATCTCTTTTACTTTATCAGCAACAGCATCAGGAGTCGGAATCATACCGCCGCTTCTGCCGTAGAAGTGTACCGGTAATCTGCCATTATTAGCGATCTTTACATCGTCAATCATTTGTCCCATACTCATTTCAAAAGATAATAACGCTTTTGCTGTTTGTGGTATTTCATCGAATGCTTTTGTTGGGAAAGGCCATAACGTGATAGGACGAATTAATCCTACATTGATTCCCTCTTCTTTTAATGCAGCGATGGCATTTTTAGCGATCCTTGCAGTGGTTCCATAGGATACCATAACGACTTCTGCATTTTCCATATTGTACATTTCGTATCGCACTTCATTTTCTTCCATCACTTTGTATTTTTCTTGAAGATGGATATTATGTCTTTCAAGCTCTGCTGGGTCCAATGCCAAGGAGTTAATGATATTTGGCTCTCTTTCTCCATTTGTTCCAACTGTTGCCCAATCCTTTGGTGGAAGGTCTCTCTTCGCTACTTCCCTAAATTCAATGGGTTCCATCATCTGACCGATCATACCGTCACCGATAACCATAACAGGATTTCTATAATAGTCGGCTGCTTCGAATGCTTCCATCGTTAAGTCAACCGCTTCTTGCAATGTTGCTGGAGCATATACTAACAATCTATAGTCGCCGTTTCCGCCGCCTCTGGTTGATTGGAAATAGTCAGCCTGTGATGGTTGAATACCGCCTAGTCCAGGGCCACCTCTGGAAATATTTACGATAACACATGGAAGTTCAGCTCCTGCAATATAGGAGATACCTTCTTGCTTTAGCGCGATTCCCGGTGATGATGAAGAAGTCATTACTCTAGCTCCTGCACCTGCTGCACCATATACCATATTGATAGCAGAAACTTCACTTTCCGCCTGTACAAAACATCCATTGATTTTAGGAAGCTCTCTTGCCATAAATTCTGGAAGCTCATTTTGTGGTGTTATAGGATATCCAAAGAAATATTTACATCCGGCTTTGATTGCGGCTGCACCAATTGCTTCGTTACCCTTCATTAATATTTTTGCCATATCTTTTTCCCTCCCTATTTCTCGATTTCTCTTTCAACGGTAATCACTACATCCGGACAGATTGTGGCACAGTTTCCACATCCGATGCATTTGTCCATTTCTTTTACGCCTGCTGGATGATAACCTTTAATATTGATTCTCTTTCTATCCATTTCGATGATATTTACAGGACATACAACTGTGCATAGTTCACAGCCTTTACATAAGTCCTCTTTGAACATTACCTTGCCTTTTGCCTTCGCCATGATTCAACCCTCCTCAAAGTATTGGTTCATTTATTACATCCAATCCTCCCGCATGTACATCTCGATGGAGAATGTTTCTCCTTCCATGTCCTTTGGAAGGTCTGGTATTAACCTTTCCAATGTACTGACATATTTGATCGGTATTCCTTTATGCTGTGATACTTGCTTTACCAGTTCTTGGCCTCTTAGCACATCTTCAATGGTAGTCTCTCGAAGCATATGGGTGTTGTTGACCAGTCCTGTCACTTTTACGCCTACTACTCTCTCGATGGCAGCTATATGCTCCAAAGCCCCTTCGAGATCCTGTGTACCGGGTCTGTTGGCATTGATCACGCAAAACATATCATAATTGCCTTCTGCAAAATATGCCTTATATCTTGCCAAAGCCCTAGCCCCTACAGCATCGCCTCCCACATCAAGGACAACATCACAGGTTTCATCCTGTATGGGTCCTAGTACAGAGGCCGAGACAGCCGGTAAGTCAGAACCCAATGACTTTCCAATGGCACTGGCAATCACTTTGATTCCCAGACGCTCCAGCATCTCCTGCTTTTCTCTGCTTCGGAAGTAAGGATTCACGATATCCAGGTCAGCCAAAGCGATATTCTTTTTACTTTCCGCCAGTTTGACAGCATAATTCACAGCAAATTCCGTTTTTCCGCTGCCATAATGACCGATGATGATGCGGATTCTTTTATCATTTAGCATAATATCACCTTTCGGAATACGGTTAGCCGTTAGCGGTTAGTCGTTAGCAGTCATTAAGAGACAAAGAGGTTAAGCTATTAACTTCAAAGCCTTTAACGACTGCCAACTCAGTACCGTACACCGACAACCATATATTTATTCGTAATTCTTTGCGCTTTCTTCTCTCCTAAGAACTCTTAGTCCGCCTTCTGCCAGGGCTATCATTTCGTCTTCTCCAGGATATACAATTACCTGGGAAATGAAGGATACGCGGTCAGATATCCACTTTGTAAACTGCTTGTCATAAGCAATACCGCCTGTCAATACAACGGCATCAACTTTACCTTTTAACACGGCTGCACAGCTGCCGATCTCTTTAGCAACCTGGTAAGCCATGGCTTGGTAGATCAATTCAGCGTTTTTATCTCCCGCTTCGATCATCTTTCCTACGTCTCGTCCATCATTTGTGCCAAGATATGCTACTAAACCGCCTTGTCCCTTAATTTTTTTCTTAATGTCATTATGGGTATATTTACCTGAGAAGCACAGCTTTGCAAAATCTCCCACTGGCAGGCCGCCTGCTCTTTCCGGTGAAAATGGTCCTTCTCCGTCCAGTGCATTGTTTACATCCACAACGCTTCCCATTCTATGGGCTCCTACAGATACACCGCCGCCTAAATGGGCCACGATGATATTGGCTTCTTCATATGTCTTACCCATTTCTCTTGCAGCTCTTCTGGCAACTGCTTTTTGATTTAGGGCATGGAAGATGCTCTTTCTTGCCAGTTCCGGCATACCGGAGATTCTTGCTACTTCGTCCATTTCATCAACCACAACAGGGTCTACGATGAAAGCCGGGATATTTAATTGCTTTGCGATTTCACTGGCAATAATGCCACCTAAGTTTGAAGCATGCTCACCTAATACACCAACTTTTAAATCTTCAATCATTCTATCATTCACCTGATACGTACCACCGGCAATAGGCTTCAATAATCCCCCTCTGCCCACAACGGCACTTAACTTGGTAAGGTTGATTTGATTCTCATTAAGGGTATCTAAAATCACATTCTTTCTGAATTCATATTGCTCAAATATGGTTGCATATTTATTGATTTCTTCTGTAGCATGTCGCAGTGTTGTTTCCAATACTGGCTTTTCATTATCAAAGATCGCTATCTTTGTCGATGTAGAACCAGGATTGATGGTTAGAATTCTGTATACATCTGTCATTCTTTTGTCCCTCGCTTTCTTGTCCTATTGATTCTTTGCAGCCATCAATACGGCTAATGCAATAGAATTCAATTTTGTTTCATCACTGTCTGCCCTAGATGTCAAGACGATCGGTGCTTTAGCGCCTACGATAACGCCTGCATTTTTTGTGTCTGAGAAAAATACCAAGGATTTATACAATACATTACCGGCTTCGATAGTTGGGACCGCTAAGATATCCGCTTTACCTGCCACAGGATGAACGATTCCCTTATGGGCAGCAGCTTCTTCAGACACCGCATTGTCCAAACCGAAAGGTCCTCCCACCATGCAGCCTGTGATCTCTCCGTTTTTGTTCATTTCTTCAAGTTTTGCAGCATCCACGGTAGCAGGCATCTTAGGATCTACCTTTTCTTTTGCACAAATCATTGCTACCTTGGGTTCCTCAATGTCTACGGCATGAGCTACTTTTACAGCATTTTCAATGATTTGCTTTTTCGCGTTCAGATCCGGTGTGATATTCATAGCTGCGTCTGTTACAAAGATCAGACGGTCATATCCCGGTACATCAAATACCGCTGTATGGCTCAGTACATTTCCGGTTCTTAGTCCGATTTCGGGGTCTAATACAGCCTTAAGAATAACAGATGTATCCACCAATCCCTTCATCACCATATGGGCTTTTCCGCTGGATACCAGTTCAACAGCCTTTCTGGAAGCTTCTGTCATATCTTTTATATCGATGACTTCATACAAGGAAACATCAATAAGATTCTTCGCTGCGATCTCTTCAATTTTTTCCTTATCTCCAACCAGAATCGCATCAGCAATTCCTCGTTTTTTTGCTTCATTAACCGCCAACAGCACCTCTAAGTCCTGGGCCACAGCTACCGAGATGGTCTTTGGTCCACGTTCCTTGGCGATTCTGAGTATATCATCAAAGCTCTTAATCATTTACTTCACCTCTTCATCGTAAATCTTTGCTGTTTCTTTTCCGGATAAAACTCTTTGTACACCTTCATTCAATGCCAGCAGTTCGTCTTCACCGGGCTTGATGATGATCGGTGCAATAAATTCTACACGCTCCATAATGTAGGAAGTCAGCATTTTTGAGTAGGCCATACCACCTGTTAAAATAATGGCATCGATCTTTCCTTCCAGCACTGTGGCCATGGCGCCGATTTCCTTGGCAATTTGATATCCCATGGCTTCATAGACTAGTTTGGCCTTTTGATCTCCATTTTGAATCATTTTTTCTGCTTCTCTTGCATCGTTGGTTCCTAGGTAAGCCACCAGGCCGCCTTTACCGCTGAGCATCTTCTTGATGTCATTATGGGTGTATTTACCTGAAAAACATAACTTGGCTAAGTCTCCAATGGGAAGTCCTCCCGTTCTCTCCGGTGAAAATGGTCCCATTTCCTTAGCGTTATTAGCATCCACCATTTTTCCCTTTCTCATGGGAACAACAGATATACCGCCTCCCAGATGGGCTACTACCAGGTTTAAGTCATCAACCTGCTTGCCCATTTCCTTCGCCACGCGATGGGCTACTGCCTTGACATTTAAGGCATGCAGCAGAGATCTTCTCGGTACTTCGGGCATACCGGAGATTCTTGCAATATCATCGAACTCGTCCACGGCCACAGGGTCAACAATATACGAATGGATACCTTCCTGATCTGCGATGGCTTTTGCGATAATGCCACCCAAATTGGAAGCATGCTCTCCTTGAATACCTATCTTTAAATCTTCAATCATCATTTCTGTTACAGTATAGGTTCCGTTTGGCATAGGTCTTAAAAGTCCGCCCCTGCCGACGACAGCCTTTAACTGAGATGTTTCAAAACCTTCCTCTTTCATCCAATCCAATATCATATTTTTTCTGTAATCATACTGATCTGTAATCTTCGAAAATTGTTCTAGATCTTCCGGTAAATGGTTCAACGTCTTTTGGATAACGTTTTCATCGTCTTTGAAGATAGCTACTTTCGTCGATGTTGAACCGGGGTTGATCACCAAAACATACGCTCTTGTCATTTTGTTTATCACCTCATATCATGTTCTTCTTTTGCATAACAATGCAACATATGTGCCAAAATTACAAACCTCATTTGTAGACTTCTCAAATATTTTTAAGGATTCAACGTATTGTCAATACTTGACTGTGGCTGTATAACTTTTCATCAATAGCTTTTCCTTAATTTCTTAGGACTATGTTTTGAAGCTTTATTGTGTTTGTGCAAATTATTGCATGCAAAAAACTGCACAAAAATTATTTTGTGCAGTTTTTTGCAGTTGGATATTTGTAGTTGTATCTACGCTTCGCCACGGGGACGGTTAAAATGGTATTTAGTCCTGCGGGACGGCACGGAGACCGTCCCCTACAAAAGAAAATACATTCTGGTTTTGGAGCGTAGATCTTTAGTTATCCAGATTGTATTTTTTAAGCTTATAATACAGGGTTCTGATAGAAATATTAAGCTGTTCGGCCGTTTCGTTACGGTTTCCGCCATGTTCCGCCAGTACAGCTTCAATATATTTTTTTTCTACTTCTTCAACCACTTCCTCCAGCGTTTTATGGAGATGAGGCACATCTGTCATATCTCCAGACGGTAGATGATTGAGCCTCGGTCTATTGATTTGAAAGCTGGGAAGGTGATTAACTTTGATGGTTACTTCATTAAACTTCATATTAATCATGGCCCGACCCACAAAATTTTCTAATTCCCTCACATTACCGGGCCAATCATAGTTCGCAATCATTTGAAATGCATCCTGGGATATGTCCTGAACAGATCTTCCGTATTCCTGGTTGTATTTTGTAATCAGGTGGAGCACTAACTGATAGATATCCCGTTTGTGCTCCCTGAGTGGTGGAATAAAAATGGGGATGACATTGAGGCGATAATAAAGATCCTCTCGAAAACGTCCTTCCTTTACGGCCTTTTCCAGATCCATATTGGTAGCAGCGATCAGCCTTACATCAATATTGATGGAACGATTCCCGCCTACCCGGAGGATTTCTTTTTCTTGCAGCACCCGCAGCAGCTTAGCCTGGGTATTCAAACTGATTTCTCCGATTTCATCAAGAAACAGTGTGCCGCCGTTGGCTTCTTCAAATAGTCCGATTTTCCCACCCTTTTTTGCGCCTGTGAAGGCACCTTCCTCATATCCAAAAAGCTCACTTTCCAATAAGCTTTCACTAATGGCTGCACAATTGACCCTTACAAATTGACTGTATTTTCGATTGCTGGCATTATGAATAGCGTGGGCAAACAATTCCTTTCCTGTTCCGCTCTCACCTCTCAGGATCACTGTGGCCGGCGTTACTGCCGCTTTTTTCGCCTTTTCAATGGCCAGCTGCAGCTGTTCATCTTCACCAATAATATCATCAAAGGTATATTTGGCTTCCAACTTACGAATGATCTGTTTTGCCTGGTCAAGTTCCTTTGTCAGCCGCTTGATTTCTGTGACGTCATGAAGGACGGCTACACTGCCCCTCAGTTCTCCATCTACAATCATGGGCGCTGCATCTGCCAGCACTTCTTTTTTATTGGGTCCTACCTTTAACCTTGCATTTTTCACCGGTTTTTTTGTCCGCAGCACCTCCAGGTGGATACTATCTCCTTCTGCTATATCAACGGTGCACAGCTTATTGATAATGTCCTTTTCCGATAATCCCGTGAGCTTCGTGTAAGCAGGATTGATGAGTACACCAATTCCCTTTTGATCCACAACGGATATGGCATCCTGCGTGGAATGAAATATTGCCTGCAGCATACTCTGCATTTCTCTCAGGTTGGTAATTTCCTCTGCCAGCTCTTGTATTTCTGTGATATCACGAAATACCGCCACGGCACCGATTACCTTTCCTTCATCGTCTTTTACCGGCATTCGATTGGTCACAATGGTGATATCTCCCAGTGGCTGCTTCCTATTCAGCTCCGATTCGCCGGTTTCCAAGATATATGGCAGTCTGGTAGTCTCTACCACCTCAGTAATATGCCGACCCACTACATTAACATTATCCAATTTGGTCAGTTTTTTCGCAGCTTTATTAAAAAGCGTAATAATTCCCCGTGTGTCCACCGCTATCATGGCATCGTGGGTAGAATCCAGTATGACCTCCAGTTCTCGTTCCATCTATCCACACTCCTTTTAAAACAGCCTGGATACGTATCCAGGCTGTTCTTTTTCCCTCTTATTGGTTTTCATTGCCGTTACTGGCTGTTTGTTCATGCTTGATTTCAAATTCCATTTGCACCGGTGTAACCGTTATTTTTTCTACCTTAAGCGGCGTATACACGCCAATACTGGCTTCATACCTGCCTTCCGTCAGTCCACTGGCATCAATATATAATTGTAGATCTTCCTTTGTAATGGAATTAATGATACTCTCTACGGCTTCCACGTTCACTTTGATGGTATCATTTGTTTTGCTCAGATCAACCGCCAGTTTTTCTTTCAAGTTATCGATGGCCACATCTTCCTTCTTAAAGGTAAATTCCTTTGAAAGAATTTGCTCCACCGTAATCTTAACCACGGGGTTTTTTTCTAGATAAGGCACCGTTACCCCATCCGGCAGCAAAAGATTAAGCGGTTTGTCTACAGATTTTTGAATGCCTTCTATGTTGACAGGACTGGTTTTTATGGTTGCAATACCCGCAGTCTTGTCTTTAGGACCCTTAACCACCACTTTCTCCGGCTGTAGCGCTATATCTGTTATCTTATAACCTTCCTTTGGCACTCCCTGCAAATCTAATTCGATCTTGGCTTCTTCGACTTTATGGATCGGCAAACTTACCTCAACGTATTTGCTCTTCACCTCAACGCCGTTGACCCCTTTTCCTTCACTGTTTACAGGCTTGAGGGGAAGTTTATCAGAAAGGTCCACAGCTGAATCTTTGACATTGATTTCTGCCACCACGGCAGCCACGGCATTTACCAAGGTTTGAGGTCCTTCTACGATCACTTCGCTGGGAACCGTTGTGGCATCCGCCGGTTCATATCCTTCGGCAGCAGCTCCAATAATATTGACGCTGACGGGTTTTTGCCGCTTGACCACTTCATCTAAGGTTACTTTGATTTGTTTCGGTGATATATCCTTGATGGTTACGTTAGCAGGACTGCTGATTTCTAAGTCCACACTATTAACACCGGCCTTGAAACCCCTGAGGTCTGCCCGCACCACAATGCTGTCAGGGTTTATACCAAACACATCGTTTCTTCTTCCCTCAATCTTTACATTAACCGTATAATCTTCTTGACCCATAAGCACCAAACCCGACTGCCTTAATTCTTCTACGTTTAATAGCTGAACCTTTACGTTGGTTAGTTCCGTAATCATTTGGGGGTTAACCTCGCCCATGACATACAGCCACATCACAAGAGCAAAAACAACAGAGACGATTTTGGCTGTTAGATTTCTATTAAACAAACCTGTCATATCTATATATTTCTTCACACCGTTACTCATCCTTATGCCTCCACTTCCAGTTGAATAATGGCTTTTTATCTTCCTGTTTAAAAGCATTTTTCAAAATACGCCGCAATGTCTTACCATCCAAAAATCTAGAAAGCTTGCCATCTATGGAAATAGATATGGCTCCTGTTTCTTCCGAAACCATCACAGCCACGGCGTCAGATCTTTCAGTGATGCCAATACCGGCTCTGTGTCTCGTCCCCAATTCCTTGCTCAGATTTGGATTCTCTGTCAAAGGCAGCACACATCCGGCCGATAGTATCTTGTTCTTCCGAATGATGACAGCACCGTCATGGAGAGGGGTATTCGGTATAAATATGTTGATAAGTAATCCCGAGGAAATGTCCCCATTGATAGGAATCCCCGTCTCCATATAGTCCCCCAGACCTATTTCCCGTTCAATGATCAATAAAGCGCCGATCTTATCCTTTGACAGGGCTGTGGCCGTCTCCACAATCTCATTAATATTGTACATCAACTCTTCATCATCCATTTCTACAATGGATTTGGTGAGGAATTTGCTTCTCCCGATATATTCCAAAGCTCTTCTAAGTTCAGGTTGAAAAATAATCAAAAGGGCAATGATTCCTAAGGTCATGGTATTTCTTAAAATCCAGTTGATTACATAAAGCCTCGACCACTCACTGAGCTTTGTGGCAATGAGCAGTACCAAAAGCCCTTTGATCAATTGTTCTGCCCTGGTTTCCCGAATAAGCATAAACAGCTTATAAAAAACAAAGGCCACAATGGTCATATCAATAATGTCTCGTACGCCGATATTCATAAAGATCTCTATTACTTCTTTCAAGCACAACACCTCTCAGAGGGAATTTACATTAGATGATTATTATTCTTTAAAACACTTTTTATTCATCATAAATAAACGAATTGATATACACATATCCAATATATTGAAGTTACTATCATTATTATTCCACAACATCTTTGGTTTTTCAATAAAAACTATTTCACCTACATGTTTATTTATCTTTTGTGGAAAAATAGACTTATAGATTGGTGAAAGGGTGAATAAAAATGGATGATAAACGCAGCAATATGATCAAGCATGATAAACTTCCCAGCAAGGATGATGTGATTGTTGACCAGATTAAGGATCAACTGGAGGAAAAAATGCAGGCCAGTGCCATGGATATCAATGTGTTTTGCAAGGATGGATTTGTCCATATGTCCGGCATCGTTGATGTACTGGCTGAAAAAAGGAAAGCAGATGGTATTGCTCGAAGTATTGATGGTGTGCAGGGTTTAGAAAACAAAATCACTATTGCCATGGACAGCAATATATCGGATAAGCACATGGAAAAAGAAGTCATCAATAGATTGCATGAGGGCAGAGGCAGCGAAAACTTAAGGGGCATAGGTGTAAAGGTGGAAGATGGTGTAGCAAACTTGATGGGCACCGTTCCAGTTCTCAGTGATGCTCATAAGGCCATGTCCATTGCCTCCCAAGTACGAGGCATCAAAGATGTAGTCAATAATACCAATGTTGCCAATGCAGACCGCTTCGATGACGCTTCTATCAATAGCAGTATTACCCAAGCCCTGAGTACCACGGATCTCAGTTATAAAGACATTGTCCATACCGTAGATAGAGGCAAGGTAATGCTAACTGGATTTGTCAACAGCCGCCGGGAAATGGAGACCGCAAAAGAAATCGCCATGGGGGTTGAAGGGGTGCGAAAAGTCGTCAATCGGTTGAAAATAAGAAAATCGTAACAGCCAAGTCTCTGATCACGATCAGGGACTTTTTTCGTATTTACTGAAATTCATGAAAAATTTGGAGGATTTTTGCACATTAAATCGAATTATGTTAAAAAAGTGACATTTTATATAATATTATGAATTTTCAAATATACGTATTATCTATTGTACTGCAGCAAAATGGAATATGCCTGACAACGATCAAGAAAGAAATCAGCAAAGGCAGGTAATGACAGATGAAGAGGAATTTCTATCAAGTTGGTGTTTTTATTGTGTCTGTATTGATGTCCGTCATTTTCTATAAAGTCGTTTATTTTACCGGTGGTACAACGCAGCCCTATCCCCACTTTTTTTACTTTGTTATATTATTTGCTTCCATGTTCGGCAGCTGGTTTACTTCGCTATTTACCGCTATACTTTCTTCTTTTTTTATGTCTTACTGGATGATGCCTTTGTCAGTTGCTGAGCAAACCACGCAAAGTCATTTTGGTTGGACCTTTCGATCTTTTATGTTCATTGTTGTCGCAGTTTTTGTAAAAATAACAACGGATTCTATACGAAAAAATCAGGATATGCTCATTAAAAAGACCCATCAATTAAATTTATTTCAGCATTCAGCCTTTAACGCCATGCTAAATCTGGCTGAGACAAAGGATCCGGACACAACGGGAAAACATCTGGAGCGGTTGGCTCACTATGCTGAAATTCTGCTAAATCAGTTGGATATTTCCCAAGAAATGAAGCAAGATATTATCCAGTCCATTGCCTTTCACGACATCGGCAAGGTGGCCATTCCTGACTATATCCTTCAAAAACCCGGCAAGTTAACCTTTGAAGAATTTGAAATCATGAAAAAACACACGATCATCGGAGGAAATATTCTGCAAAGCATCGAGGAATCGATTATCGATGAAGAGCAGGATCTCCGCCAAATGCTGCAAACAGCAAGAGAACTCACCTTTTATCATCATGAGCGGCCCGATGGAACCGGGTATCCTTTCGGCCTGAAGAATCATGAAATCCCTTTGGCAGCAAAAATTACAGCCTTATGCGATGTCTATGACGCACTTTCCACTAAACGTCCCTACAAAGAACCTTTTCCCCATGATATGTGCGTTCAGATTATCAAAGAAGGCCGGGGAACTCAATTTGATGAAGAAGTCGTCGATTGCTTTCTAGCTGTAGAACAAGAGTTTAAGTTTATTGCAGAAAAGCTAAAGGATGAAGCAAATATCGGCTTATCCCGTGTGGGATAAGAAAGAATGCCCACAAATGCGGGCATTCTTTTAAAATTTCAATAAGGCTTCTAAAGATAATCCTACTTGATAAATCATTCCTTCTTCATTAATGATTCCTAAAAATTTAAAGAGCCTTCCATCCTCTACTCTTTTTTTGATGGGCGTAGCAATAAAGTCTACTTTTCTCTCCATCAACGATATATAGCTTTTGTCAACGGCTGGTAAATCTAATCCGATGGCGCCTTTTTCATTACAGTATCTTATGATCCCCTTCTTATCCGTAATATAAATAACATCTATTCCTGTTTCTCTGATCAACCGATCAAGGAGCTGGTCATCTATGGTTTTATTCTTTGTTTGCTGCTGGATATACTTCACTTCCCGCAGCATTTTTCCTTCCATGACCTTACTGGTTACATACTGCTGCAAGTAGTCTGCGTTTTTATCAAGTTGTTGGCTAATCCCGCTTAAGTCATTGATCTTTTCATTCTGAACATTTACTTGTGCAGTTGTTTCCTGCATTTGGGAAGTCAATTCTTCCGATAGATTTGTGGCTTCATTGATGGCGGCAGCAATCTCTTTACCGCTTTGGTTCACTTTTATAATCTGGTGATTCATTCTTTCTGCCCGTTCGATGCAGCCTTCCAGGGATTTGTTGATCATATTTAGATCGTTAACTGTATGTTCAATGACAGAATAACTGCTTTCAACCTGCTTTGTCCCCTGCTCCATCTCCTGTACAATGGATATGATTTTTTTTTGGAAGGATGTAATCATTTCTTCAATTTTATCAGAAACCTCACTGGTCTCCTTTGCCAGCTTACCGACTTCATTGGCCACGACGGCAAAGCCTTTTCCATGTTCTCCCGCCCGGGCGGCCTCAATAGATGCATTGAGGGCCAACATGTTGGTCTGACTGGAAATTTGATGGATCAGATCCACCAGCTTTACAATTTCCTCTGAATAATTTTTCAAATCAAAGATTTCTTTTGCATTGTTTGTAACCAAGTCTCTAATATCCCGGATGCTGCTTTGAATATTACCTGTGGCATCGATGCTCTTTTTGGCGGCACCAATGGATTCCGCGGTAAACTGGGCTGTTTCTTGCATTTGAGTCCCCACATGCTCCAATGTCTCCACAATAACCTCTGCATTGCTGTGGATTTTTTGCAGCATGGAGAACTGCTTTTCATTATTTTTGCAGGTTATATCTGCTGTTGCAGCAATACTTTCCATACTGCCTGCAGATTCTTCAGAGATTTCGTTCAGGCTGCCGCTGATTTGACTGATCTGTGTAGAGATATTTACTTGTTGTCTGAAGTTATCTTTCAGTGACTCCAGCATTTTCTTCATTTCTTTAGCTAGATCTCCAGCAATACCGTATTTTCCTTCATCGATGGTAAACATGAGGTCATGATTATTAATTTGCTTAATAATTGCTTGTACCTCTTTAAGGCCAGCTTGATACACCCGATGCAGTACAAGATAGCCGATGATTGCCGCAGCAAAACTAGCACCGATGACAGCCATCCAGTTGGTAAAATACTTTACAATACAGGCAACCATCAGAATTACCATCCATTGTAAAATGAAAACATATAAACCATGCTTATTCATTCGACCGCCCACGGCCAACCCTCCTTAGTTTAAGAATAAGGCGGGCGAACACCGTTCGCCCCTAGTACAATTATGCTATTCACATGAAGTGCTTTACTCTGTTACGTTCAAGTCCATAAAGTTAAAACTTGTCACATCGAAAAGTCCCATATCCGTTAGTTTTATGGCAGGTATAACAGGTAATGCCAGGAAGGATAAGGTCATGAAGGGATCAATGTTTTGATTGACGCCCAAGCCATTGGCGATCTCCATCATTTCCTTCAATTGCTCATCTACTTCTTCAATGTTTTTATCAGAGATCAGCCCGCCGATAGGCAAGGGCAGTGTCTTTAGCGGTTTTCCTCCAGAGCAAACGGTAATTCCCCCACCATGTTTGATGATTTCCTCAATAGCAGCAATCATATCGTCGTCATTATCGCCTATGACAACAAGATTATGGGAATCATGGGCCACTGTTGATGCAATGGCTCCATTTTTCAGCTTGAAGTCTTCCACCAATGCCAATCCAATGTTTCCGGTTCCTTTATGTCTTTCTATAACAGCCATTTTCAAAATATCAAGATTTTTATGGTACTTGAACTTGCCATCCTCTACTTCAATTTTCCTGACAACCTTTTCTGTAAGAAGACTGTGGGGTAATATTTTGATGACATTGACAATATCAGATGCTGTGTGGATTTGAAGTTTTTCTTTTGTGATAGAGGTCAAGTTTACCGTATTCAATACCTCAGGATTATGATGTCTTTCAACCTTAAATAAAGCTTTACCGCGTTCTGCCACGGATCTACCGCCCTTGAACACCTGCAGTACATTGAATTTTTTAAGATCGTCAATCACAATCATATCTGCATAATAGCCAGGGGCAATGGCACCTACCTTCTTCAATCCGTAACACTCAGCAGCATTTAAGGTAGCCAATCGAATGGCGGCTATCGGATCAAATCCACCCTTGATGGCTTGACGGATATTATTATCGATATGACCATGTATTAAAATATCCTCAGGATGTCTATCATCGGTACAGAACAGACATCGTCTCAGGTTTTCCTTTGTGACCCCTCGAATCAATGTCTGAAGATTTCTTGCCGCTGATCCTTCCCTGATCTGTATGTACATGCCAAGTCTCAAACGATCTAACATTTCATCCAGGGTAGAGCACTCATGCTCTGTTTTGATTCCTGCAGCTACGTAGGCATTCAAATCCTTATCCGCTATCATGGGTCCATGGCCATCCAGAAGCTTTTTACCCACGATGCCGATTTTGTCTAAGACTTTCCCATCTCCATGGATAACCGCCGGATAGTCCATTAATTCTCCCAGTCCGAGGACCCTTGGATGATCAATCAATTCTCTAAGTTTCTCTGCATCCAGTACTGCACCGGAGTTTTCAAAAGAAGTGGCCGGTACACAAGAGGGCAGCATAATATATACATCTAAAGGCAGCTTTTCGCTTTCATCCAGCATGTATCTGATGCCTTCCAAACCACACACATTGGCGATTTCATGGGGATCGGCAATGATGCTTGTGGTCCCTCTGGGTACTACAGCCCTGGCATATTGTCCCGGCGTTACCATGGCAGATTCAATATGTACGTGACCGTCAATCAAACCGGGAGCAACGAATTTCCCCTCCATATCGATTTCTTCCACACCTTCATATTCGCCGATTCCTGCAATGGTGTCCTCATGAATGGCAATATCTCCTTCAATGATTTCTTCCGTAAATACATTGACGACACGACAGTTCTTCAAAACCAAAGAAGCTTTTTCTCTCCCTGCCGCTATGTCAATCATTCTTTTCAGTTTTTCTTTCATTCCATCACTTCCTTCTCTATATAAGTCCTGCGGGACGGCACGGAGACCGTCCCCTACAAAAGAAAATACCTACAGGAAAGCCTCGAACCATCCCAATGTCTTCCGTAACGCCTGCGGACGAACGCTGTTCGCCCCTTTAACTCTTAACCCCTGGCCTTCAATGCGGCTAAAACTTTATCCGGTGTCACGGGGATTTCATAGAACCGTATGCCAATGGCATCATAGATGGCATTCAGTATAGCTGGTGCTGCGGCTACCATGACGGGCTCCCCAATTCCTTTGGCACCAAAAGGACCGCAGGAAGAAGGATCTTCAATAATAATCCGCTCCAAATCCGGCATATCCATGGCGGTTGGAATCAGATAATTGGTAAAACGATGATTCTTCATATCACCTTTCACCAATTGAATATCTTCCATAATAGCATAACCATAGCCCATGGCAAAGCCCCCATCGATCTGACCTTCAATCATTTCCGGATTAACGGCCCTGCCTACGTCCTGGGCACAAACCCCATTTACAAGTTCAATTACACCAGTTTCTGTATCTACTTCCACTTCCACTCCATAACAGGTAAAGGTATAGGGCCAATAGGGTGCCCCTTGACCTGTTTCATCGTCCATTTTCACAGTTTGCGCAATAAATGCTTCTTCAACCCTTATGGTTTCATCTTTTATCAGTTCACGAAAGTGTACTCTTTTTTCCGGCAGTATCTTTAGGAAGATCCATTGGTCTTTTACTTCCAATCCCCAGGAACTGTTTAGCTGTAGATGTTTCTGAGCCTTATCTATAAGTACGCTCTTCAATGATTCAGCAGCCTTTTTGATGGCATTTCCGGTATTATAGGTTTGACGGCTGGCAGCGGCTGTACCTGCGTCCGGTGTTAAGGCCGTATCCTCACAGACAAACCGGATATCCTTGACAGAAACACCCAGTACTTCTGCCGCAATCTGGCTCATGATCGTCTTCGCTCCCTGTCCCACTTCTGTTGCTCCAACATAAATGCTGATTTGCCCATCTTGATTCAATTCTGCAACAGCCTTTGATACATCGGGAAAGCCGTTGCCATATCCCGTTCCATAAAAGGTGGATGCAATGCCCTTTCCTCTTTTCTTACCGGATATAGATTTTTCCTCCCGGAACAATCGTTCCTTGACCGCTTCAATACACCGATCCAGGGGTACACTTTCCTCCAGCAGCTGGCCGTTGGCCGTTACACTACCGACTTTGAAGCAGTTCTTCATTCGTATTTCTATAGGTGACATACCTAATTCTTCAGCAATTATATCCATTTGCTGTTCTGTGGCAACGGGCACCTGGGTAGCACCAAAGCCCCTCATGGCACCACAGAAGGGATTATTTGTGTAAACTGCATAGCTGTCTACTTTCACGTTTGGTATTTCATAGGGTCCTGTTATATGAACACCGGCTTTTCTCATAACATTAATAGCCCAAGATGCGTAGGCACCCGTATCCCCAATCAGTGTGGCTTCCAGAGCCATCAGTTTCCCTCGGGCATCAGCCCCTGTTTTTATATGAATGCTTATGGGATGCCTTTTGGAGTGGGCATAAAAGGACTCTTCTCTAGAGAAAACCGCCTTGATAGGTTTTTTAAGTAAACATGCCCCTAATGCCAGATGAATCTGCAGGGTAATATCTTCCCGACCCCCAAAGGCACCACCAACAGCAGGGTTAATAATCCGTACTTTTTCTAAATCTAACCCCAAAGCTTCAGCCACTTCAATCTGGTCGAAATGAGGATACTGGGTAGCAGCACTTACATGGATGATATCATCTTCCATATAAGCTACCCCTGCTTCAGGCTGCAGAAAAGCATGATCCACCATAGAGGTTTTGTACTCCCGTTCTACTACAACAGCACATTGTTGAAAAGCTGTTTCCACATCGCCGGTGCGACACTTATAATGGTAAATGATATTTGTATCGCCATGAACCTTTGGTGCATTCGCATTCATAGCTTCAACGGGGTCGAATACAGCTGGGATTTCGGTATATTCTATTTTAACAAGGTCAGCAGCTTTTTGAGCAATTTTTTCACTCTCTGCAATAATAAAAGCGATGGGATCGCCGATTCTTCGTACCCTTTCAGAACAAAATACCTCATGATCCTTAAATAACACACCATGGCTGTTATGACCTGTGACATCCCGATGGGTCAGTACCTTTATAACGCCATTCAGTTTTTCCGCTTCACCGATATCTATCTTGATCAAAGCATGGACTTTGGTTGATCTCACCGTCTTTCCATAAAGCATACCCTCCATATAAATATCTTGAGGATATATAGCCTTGCCAGTCACCTTTGCTTCCCCATCAACCCTTATAATCCGGTATCCTACAGTACTAAGAGGCTTCATATTATCTCTCCTCCTTTAAGTAGCCGGAAGCCTTTTCAACAGCATCGACAATCTTGTTATATCCGGTACACCGACAAAGATTACCGGATATGGCTTCCCGAATTTCGTCCCTAGTAGGTTCAGGTTTTTCGTCCAGTAAAGCTTTTGCTGATAATACCATCCCTGGAGTACAAAAGCCGCATTGTACAGCCCCTGCATCCAGAAAGGCTCTCTGTATAGGATGCAAACCAGCTTCTCCTGCTACGCCTTCAATGGTCGTGATGCTGCTTCCGTCCCCTTGGAATGCCAGCACCATGCAGGAGTTTACCGTCTTGCCGTTCATAATAACCGTACATGCGCCACATTCCCCTTCACCACAGCCTTCCTTAGTGCCAGTCAAGTGAAGTTTGTCTCTCAGTAAGTCCAACAATCGTAAATCTTCTTCAACTTCAACCTCATAATGTTGATTGTTTATCGTCAATTTAATTGGGATCATACTTCTTCGCCTCCCCTACAGCACCTTCCAAGGCTCGGATAAACAATCCCTTTATCGCTTCACTTTTAAAAGCCATGGAGCTTCTGCCTTTTAGCCTTGCAGTGACTTCTTCACAAATGAAAGTCGCAGCATCATTTATCGTATCCTGAGTAATTTCTTTCGTTCGAAGCTGGTCTTCCAAGGGTATCTCTCTTTGTGGATATCTGCCCAATGCACCCATCCCCACGCGGATTTCCTTGATCTTCTGTGGATTCTCCAATGCTACAAAAACAGCACAAGATATCCTAGAGATAGCCAGTGCCTTTCTGAGTCCGATTTTTTCAAAGGAAAGTCCTTGATTCCCTTTCATTGTGGGGAATGAAACGGCATACAGCATTTCATTATCCCTTAGGTCCACTTTTCCTTTATCCCGATAAAAATCCTTTAATGGTATTCTCCTGTTGTTCTCACTGCTTTTGATAACAGCCTCCGCTTCTAAAGCCAGTAGCGGTGGAACAGAGTCTGCTGCCGGGGAACCGTTGCATATATTTCCTCCAATGGTTCCGGCGTTGCGAATCTGTGGAGAACCCACGGATTTGCAGGCTTTCCAAAGCCCATTGTAATACTTACGGATTTCTTCGCAATTCACGATGTCTGTAAAGGTTGTTGCTGCTCCTATCAAAACCTCATTGACCTTTATATCTATGAACCTCAGTTCTTTCAAATTGGCGATATTCACTAAAATGCTTCCACGATTATGATGGTTTCGAATATCAATCACCAGATCCGTACCTCCGGCAATCAACTGGATATTACTTTTTTCCAGCTCCAGGATATCCAGTACTTCCTTTACTGTGGATGGTCTGATACACTTCACAATGTTCATATCTTCATCCCCCTTATTGCATAAATATTTAAGTAACATTTAATAAATTGAAAATGTACTTCCTCGTCCAGGGCAACACATGGGGACAGGGCCCCAGTCCGGCAAAAAACACATCGGACAGCGTACCAGTCCCCAAGTCTTGCCCTTCCTGCTCAAAGCTACGCCACGGGGACGGTCCCATCGTTTTCCCTTCGGTCCTTCGCTACGCTTCGGAAACGCTCGAACCGTCCCCATGGCTTCGCTACTTTGTAACTAACTGTAATATACTTAGTGTTATTTATACAGCAAATCAAAAGAAATCTTGGTATAGAACATGAGGATACTTCCTCAGTCACACTTGTAGGGAACGCCCCCTGTGGCGTTCCGTTTAGGTACGACAGCAGGTACAGTCCCCAAGTCCTCTATTAACGATGCACGATCCCCGATACACGATGCTAAATTCTCGCCTTATCAATTTGCTGCTTCAATATCCTGTTGGCATCTTGTATCACAGCAGCTTCATTTAATGTTCTCAATTGTCGGTTATGCATAACCACATTCCCATCTATGACGGTGGTTTGTACGTCATGGGCTGAAGCGGAGTAAACCAGCTGGGCCACCACATCCACGTTTGTATGGGGTGCATTATGAATGCCGCTGAGATCAATGATGGCTATATCTGCTTTCTTTCCTATTTCAATACTGCCCAATTCGTGCTCCATGCCCATGGCCTTAGCCCCACCGATGGTAGCCAATTCAAATACTTTATGAGCAGGCATTGTCGTCGGTTCTAGAAGTCTGGCCTTCTGAATCAGAGCTGCACTTCGCATCTCAGCAAACATATCCAGGTTATTATTACAAGGAGCTCCGTCAGCAGCAATCGAAACATTGACCCCCAGCTCCAACAATTCCGGTATCTTTGCAATGCCTGATGCCAGCTTTAGATTGGAATTAGGACAGTGGGCAACCTTTGTACCGGTGGCTGCCAGTATCTTCATTTCTTCATCATCCAGCCATATGCAGTGGGCCAATATCAAATGCTCTCCCGTCATACCCAGTTTGTGCAAATACACCACATTTCTCATGCCCCGGTCTTTCTCCACAAAGTCGATTTCTCCCCGATTTTCTGAAGCGTGGGTATGAACCATTACACTATATTCCTTTGCCATATCCCTTACTTTTACAAGAAGTTTTTCTGTACATGATACCACAAATCTTGGGGCAAAGGCATATTGAATTCTTCCGTTTCCTTTTTGGTGCCATTCCTTTAGCAATCTCTCGCTCTCTTTGATGGAGGCATCTGTATCTTCCATCAGGGTATCCGGCACTCCACTGCCATAATCCATCATGCATTTCCCGATATGGGCCCTGAAGCCTGTTTCCAGTACAGCATTCAAGGCCGACTCTGTGTGATTAACAGTTTCCATATCGATGATGGCTGTGGTACCGCCTTTTATCAGTTCTGCTATCCCAAGCTTGGCGGATATATAATTGGATTCTGCCGTATGGCTTCCTTCCAACGGCCAAATTCTCTTTCTCAACCAGTCCAGTAATTCCAAATCGTCTGCCTGCCCTTTAAAAAGGGTTTGGGTTAAATGGATATGGGTCTGAATCAGGCCAGGAATAACGATCTTGTCTGCAGCATCAATCACCTCATCTGCTTTTGTAGTCAGATTCGGTGCCATCATCTTAATTCGATTTCCTTCCACCAAGATATCTGTATGTAGAACTTCTCTCTTTTTATTCATGGTCACAACGGTACCATTTTTGATAAGTAATGTTTTCGTGCTCATGATAAATCCTCCTTGTTTTTATATGCAAATCGATCATTAATAGAAATACTTCTTCTATTGATCATCGTTCAACATATATAGATAGCCCTATCCCTATAGGGATAGGGCTTGAAATATACGCTTTATGTCTAATGATTAGTGCAGGATGAACTTAAGTACAAAAAGTACCGCCAGTATATACATCACATAGGATACGTCTTTCATCTTGCCTGTTAATGTCTTAAGTATTACATATGCAAGAACACCAAATACAATACCTTCTGCAATACTATAGGTTAAAGGCATCATGATGATGGTTAAGAAAGCAGGAATAGATTCTGTGTAATCATCCAAGTTGATTTTCATAATTGGCGACATCATGAATAATCCTACAAGAATTAGCGCCGGTGCTGTAGCTGCACCAGGTACGATAGTTAAAATGGGTGAGAAGAACAATGCAAGGAAGAATAGTCCTGCTGTTGTTAATGCTGTTAAACCGGTTCTTCCGCCTTCTGCAACCCCTGCTGCACTTTCTACATATGTAGTAACAGTACTGGTTCCCAACATAGCTCCGCAAGTAGTACCTACAGCATCTGCAAACAATGCTTGCTTCGCTTTTGGAAGCTTGCCTTCATGATCCAGCATGTCGGCTTTAGAAGCAACCCCTACCAATGTGCCAAGAGTATCGAAAAGGTCAACAAAAAGGAAGGTAAACATAATCACTAGCATATCAAAAGACATGATTCTTGAAAAGTCAAATTGGAACAAAATTGGCTTTAGTGACGGCGGAGCACTGATAAAGCCTGTGGGCATCGGCGTTACGCCCATGGGGATTCCGATGACGGTTGTCAATAAAATACCAATCAAAAGAGCTCCCTTTATGTTTTTTGCTAAAAGTACGCCTGTTATGATCAAACCTATGATTGCTAATAGTACGGAAGGACTTGACATATCTCCCAATGTTACCTTTGTAGCTTCACTGGCTGCAACAATACCTGCATTAGACAATCCAATAAAAGCAATAAACAAACCAATACCTACACTTACTGCGTGTTTGATATTGATTGGCATACAGTTAATAATTGCCTCGCGTACATTTAAGAAGGTCAAAAGGATAAAAATAATCCCTTCAATCAATACCGCTGTCAAAGCAAACTGCCATGAATAACCCATGCCTAGTACAACGGTAAATGCAAAGAATGCATTTAATCCCATACCGGGAGCCAGAGCAAATGGATAGTTTGCATAGAGTGCCATAATCAATGTAGCAATTACGGAAGCCAAGCAAGTAGCTGTAAATAATGCACCCACATCCATACCTGTTGCGCTTAAAATCCCTGGGTTTACGATGATAATGTAGGCCATGGTCATAAAAGTTGTGATACCCGCCATGATTTCAGTCTTCACATCGGTTTTATGCTCTTTCAGCTTAAAAGTTTTCTCTAGAAAGCCTGAATTTTGAGCGTTTGCCTGAGTACTCATTCATTTTACCCCCTTAAAATTTAGTTAAATTAATAAACCAGCCTCTGCCCTCCTTTTCATTAATATGTGACAGTAACGTTTTATTATCTTTACACATCTTTACTTGCGAAAGATTAGATTACTGTCTGGTTAGAAGTTAGACGTTTTGGGGTTGGACTCATATGTATCAAACTACAGAGATTGACATGCACGCCTCTAGCTTCTAACCTCTAACGTTTAACACTATGAATGATATAACAGATGGACAAAAGCTTACGCCTTTTGGTTTACAGCTTTTGCCCTAAGATGAATGTTAGTACTTACTTTACCGCAGATAAGACTTTAAAGTTATTCACATCGATCAATCCTTTATCCGTGATTTTCCACTTAGGACTTGTCGATAATGCCAAGAAAGATAAATGCATAAAGGGTGCATGGACGGTCCCGCCCAGATCCTTTCTCACGGTTTCCTCCAGCTCCGCAATTCGCTGGCTTACTTCAGAGCCTGTAAGTTCGTCGGTAATGAGTCCACCCACCGGCAGCCTTAAATCCTTGATTACTCTGCCATTTTTTGTGATGGCAATGCCTCCACCCATTTCAATCACCTGGTTAACGGCAGCCACCATATCCTTCGTATTGGTACCTACCACAATAATATTGTGGGTATCATGGGCAACGCTTTCGGCAAAAGCACCGGATTTTAAGCCAAAGCCTTGAACAAATGCTTTTCCAATGCCGCCATTTCTCCCATATCGCTCAATACAAGCAATCTCTAATATATCTCTATGAAGGTCCGATGACACACTGCCATTTTGTACCCTCATTTCATATTCATAAGATTCTGATAAATTTTGATCTGGAATTAGTCCGATACACCTTACGACAGCAGCGCTTCCTTCTGCTTTGATCGCCAGATCTTCTTCCACCAAAGGCTTTCTTTTTACCGATTGCTTCACCGCATCCGGATAGGTATAGGCAGGTATATCCAGCAGCAGCTTTCCATTGACAGCAGCCAGCTTTCCTTCTAGAAAAACACCCTCAACCTTCATGCTCTTTAAGTCACTGATGATTGCAATATCTGCCAGTTTTGCAGGAGCGAGGCATCCTCTGTCAGACAACCCAAAATAAGTAGCTGGGTTAATGGTTACCATCTGTATTGCCTCCACAGGGTCTACCCCTTGGGCAATGGTTCTTTTTACGATTTCATTCATATGTCCCAGCTTTTCCAAATCTTCAGCTACCATATCGTCTGTTGCCAAAATACAGCGCCGAGAATCCAAGCCTTCTTCCGTCACTGCACGGATGCATTCTGCCATATTTTTTTGTGTAGAGCCTTCCCGCATGAAAACATATACCCCTTGTCTCAGCTTTTCTACACATTCTTCCTTCGTCGTGGTTTCATGGCAGGAACACTTTCCTCCCGTGGCCACAATATGAGCAGCCAGTTCTTTACCAAACAGCTCCGGTGCATTTCCATCTACTACTTTTCCAATACTGGTGGCATAGATGGTGGATGCAACTAAATCCGTAATAATTTCCGGCGTATTTCTATATACATGTTTCGCATTGCTAAATCCTTGGAGTTCTCCGATACCAATGACATTCGGATAGTTAAGAATCTCTTCCATATCCTTGGATGTTATATCCACCCCGGCGGTTTCCAAGCTTGGACAATCCGGTGTTAGGGCCGGAACTACCAGATGGACATGATTTGGCACGACACCGGCTTCTTCTGCCATGGCTTTGATGCCAACAGCGCCCAGTGCATTTCCAATTTCATGGGGATCTGCCACCAAGGTTGTCGTACCGGAAGGTATGGAAAGTCTGGAAAACTCCGATATTGTCAGCATACTGCTCTCGAAGTGCATATGGGAGTCAATAAACCCTGGAGAAATATATTTTCCTTCTACATCAATAATCATGGTATCTTCACCAATTAAATCCGATGCATCTCCGACCATCAAAATATATTTCCCTTTGATTGCAACATCCGCAATATAAGCTTCCCTCGTCAGTACGTTGATCACATTCCCTCCGCGCAATACATAATCCGCAAAGACTTTATCCCCCATGAGTACATCAATCAACTCTCGATATTCTATTGCTTTTTTAATTCCGGAAACCTTCAACCATTATTCCCTCCTTTCCCTGATTATTACTCCTTTTTATTCAGCAGTTCTTCATATACATCGATGTTATCAACTATTGCTATAATGGCTGCATCTATGGGAGACTGAGGCTTGTCAGCAGCATATCTTGCCGATGTCCCCGTGGTAAACAGGACGATCTCTCCAATCCCTGCACCAACTGTGTCAACGGCAATCAGTGCGTCACCTGCAGGATCCTTATTATAGTCCAGTTCCTGGGTAAGCATAAGCTTATGACCCACCAATCTCTCGTCTTTTCGTGTTGCTACAACCGTTCCTATGATTTTTCCAATTTTCATAAGCTTTCTCCTCTCTATATGGAGATTAACGCCGAATCAGCGCGATTCCTTTTTCTCTGGCTTTGTCTCGAGCTAAAGGAGTAATAATACAATTTTTCTGCAGATACAACTGATTTGTTTTGCCAACAAGCTGTAAAATGTCCTTTTCTGTAATCACTTTTTTCCCACTGTTTCTTTCATTTTGATTATCTGATGGATCAACGGAAATAGTTTGGCTCTCTCCTTTTTTTGAATCCTGCAGTATCTTGCTCAAAGCCGTATAATAATTGATATCGTCTAAGAAGCAAACATCCATCTTTTTTAGATGTTCGATTGTTTCTTCTACCATACCTGCCAGGACACCATTGTTTGCAGCTTTTCCATGCCTCCGTCTGAGATTATCAGGGTCTACGACCACGGTTTTTCCCAGCCAGAGAAATTCCCAAATCAAGCCGGACTCAGCCTCATCATGGATGCCCGCTCTTAGTTTGGCTCCGGTATTTTGGGAAAGCAAAGGACAAAACAGCAGGTCTGTCTTTTCACAAAGACTCTGCCATTGTTTTTTTTCATCTTCTGCGTATGTTACCTTTGCGTATAGAATTCTTTTCAACTGCTCCTTGTTGATTTCCCGCTCAAAATCCCGGGTCAGCACGAGGTAAAGCTCATATCCGTATCTTTTCAAGGTCTTCAGCTGTTTGATCCGTTCTTCCGTAAAAGCACGTGGATCAGACAAAACGATGAGGATATTGGCTTTTCTGTGATCATGCTTTTTCTCTGCATCTTGCTGTCCGATAGTTCCTTCCTTTGCAACCCTGTGGGTAATCCCTTTCAGAATTTCTTGTACAAGAAGGTTATTGTCCATGGTAACACTCCTTGCTGTGGATTGATTATACGTATCCAATGCTAAAGTTTGACAAATAAAGAAAGTCTTATGCTAAATAAGTTTTCGATTTCATACTTCGATATGCGATGCACGATACACGATACACGGAAAAGACCCTAAAGATTGGCCCCGATATCGAACAACGCGAACCGCGAACCGAGCGCTATTCTTTACATTTTCTAAAGCAACTAACTTTGACTCTACAGGTCAAATTTTAGCACTAATCTATCCTTTATTCACTCTTCAAAATTACTCGTTCCACTTCACTGTGCGGTCTTGGAATTACATGTACAGAATGAAGCTCTCCGACAGACCTTGCAGCTTCTGCACCGGCTTCTGTTGCAGCCTTTACGGCGCCTACATCACCTCTGACCATAACGGTTACAAGGCCGAATCCTATTTTTTCATATCCTACTAAGGTTACATTTGCAGCCTTAACCATGGCATCCGCTGCCTCAACTGCTCCAACTAAGCCTTTTGTTTCGATCATACCTAATGCTTGACTCATAATAATTCCTCCTTATATTTATTGTTTTTCTTCAACATGCTCAGACATTTTCTTTCCCCTGCTGTCTATCTTTTTCTCATCAGTTTTTTCATCCTGCTGTTTTAAGTTTTGGCTGAATCGTTTGATCAATTCATCCACATCTTCATGGGGTCTTGGAATCACACGGTGAGATAACACCTTGCCCACCCTTTCTGCTGCTGTGACTCCTGCGTCGACAGCCGCTTGTACTGCAGCCACTTCACCGACAATTTGCACCGTCACACTAATGGACTTTCCGGCGCCAATGACCTTTTCATACCCTACTAAGGTCACATCCGCTGCTTTGCAGGCTGCATCCAGAGCAGTAATCGCTGAGCCCAATCCGATTGCCTCTATCAAGCCTAATGCTGCACCTCTCATTTTACACCTCCAACCAATCCGTTTTGGTGGTTTTCATTATGTATCTGGTATTTTTTCATTGGAAGATGATTCCTATTGTTACCCTTCATTTCTACAATTTTGGCTTAATTCCTCCAATGTTATCATTTTTTTCGTCGACACCGAGCCCTTTGATTCTGATTTTTTCTGACCCTTTTCATAATTGTCCATGATTTCATTCCATTTCACCGGCTGCTGCAAAGTTTTTGCCTGCTGCTTGCTGCCGTCTGTTTTTTTATGAAGGATATCCTTCAGCAGTGTTTCATACTTACTATCGATTCCCCGAACGGTCTCGCCGCTGTTTTCCTGCTTCATACGGCTTACTATATTTCCCATAATGGACCTAGCCAATGGATTTGCCATCATAACACCCCATTAACCTATTTTAGTATTTTTGAGACTTCATCGTGTGGTCTAGGAATTACATTGATGGATATGATTTCTGCCATCTGACCGGCAGACTGGCGGGCGCTTTCTACAGCAGCTTTTACTGCCGCCACTTCACCTTCTACCAGGACCGATATAACGCCGGAACCAACATAATTGAAGTCTGCAATTTTCACATTTGCAGCTTTTACCATGGCATCCGCTGCCTCTATTGCTGCTGCCAAACTCCTGATTTCAAATATTCCTAAGGCTTGTTTCATCCTCATTAACCACCTTTATGCTCATATTTCGATATTCGGAAAGTATTTCTTGATATCTATGTCCTCGTACTGGGGAATGACTGCCCTGCTGAAGCGTTTCCCTTCTTCACCTATAGGTTTTGTCGCATCAATGCCCATTTTATCCGTTACACCATTCAAATGATGGGATGGATCTAAGCCTGATCCCAAGGCTCCCGGTATCACCACTACATCCCTTGACGCCTGCATACGGGTTGCCAGCGCCAATTCAACGTCATCTTGATTAAAAATATCAACGTCATTATCTACAATAACCACGTGCTTCAAATCCCTACTGCTGCTTAATGCACCAATGATCGCGCTTTTCCCGTCGCCTTCGAACTTTTTGTTGATAGAAACAACAGCATGAAATCTACAGCCGCCGGCAATGGTGACATTTACATCCTTAATATCTACCAGCCGCTTTACATCGCTATACAGCTCAACCTCACGAATCATTCCGTTTGATAGGTGCTCTTCCCGGCAAGGGAAGGCCACCTGGAAGATAGGATCATTCCGATGCATCACCGTCTTCACTTCAATAATCGGATGGGAACCTTTTGGCCCATAGTAGCCCATCAATTCACCAAAGGGTCCTTCCCATTCCCTTTTCTTAGGTGGGATGATTCCCTCCAAGACAATCTCGGCATGGGCCGGCACATCCAAATCTACCGTATGGCATTTCACCAATTCAAGGGGTTCACCCCGCAATGCACTATCTACACCATATTTATCAACACCATAGGTCTCACTGCTGATTTGGGATGCCAGCAAGAACGGGTAGTCATATCCTAAAACAATGGCTACTTCCAAGGGTTTGTTCTCAGCTTCCAAACTCTCAAACTGACGGGTTAAAAATGGCGATGCAATAAGGGCACTGATTTGATTGCCACCATTAACCTGAAATCTACGGACTGAAATATATTGGCTTCCTGTCTCCGGGTCCTTGACCACCATAATGCCGGAGGTGATAAAACAGGAAGAATCCTGCTCATGAAACGTAGGTATCGGAAACATCTTGGGTATATCAATATTTCTTGTAATAATATTTTCTTTAACCGGGCCGTTTGCCACCCACTTAACGCCTTTGGGGTTGGCGATGGCGTCGGCAAACCGAATCATCCTTTCCTCATGACAGATGTTCAGCATATCATAATAAATCCTGCGATCACCGAAAAGCCCGCCTGCCACCGGCATTTTGCTTCCCTTCACGTTGGTAAACAATATGGGTTTTTCATTTTTAAAATATTTAAGCACTGCCCCTAGCTCAAACTTTGGGTCAACCGGTACTTCGCAGACCATTAAGTCGCCCGTCTGTCTGAGCCGTTCAAGGCTCGCACGGAGCATTTGTTTCTCCATATCCTGCCGTCTCCCTCCTTTCAGGACTTATTCGTCCCCCCATCTTCGACTCAGGTTATGATCGATGCCGACTTGATCCAGCATCCTTCCAACCATAATATTCACCAAGTCTCCGATGGTCTGGGGCTGATGATAAAAGCCCGGGGCTGCCGGCATAATCTTCACGCCTATCTTTGCCAGTTTCAGCATGTTTTCCAAGTGAATCACACTCAGCGGTGTTTCCCTTGGCAGCAGAACCAGCTTTCTGCCTTCTTTAATCGTAACATCTGCAGCCCTGGTAACCAGGTTGGTAGATATGCCGCTGGCAATAGCAGCCACGGTATTCATGGAGCAAGGAGCAACAATCATTCCATCGCATTTGAAAGAACCACTGGCAATCGGTGCAGCCAAATTATCATTCTCATGATAGTATGCAGCCATTGATTTTAATTCATCCAGCAGGATACCACACTCGTGTTCAACAACGTATTCTCCCATCCTTGAGACCACCAGGTGGGTTTCCACGCCCAATTCTTCAAGAGCCTTTAAAAGCGCTACGCCATATATTGCACAACTGCCTCCGGTGATTGCCACGATCAATTTCATTTGTTTTTCCCTCTTTCACCACTATTTTACCTTGTTCTCGGCATCTCCTCCGCCTATCCAAGGATCTTCACTATTTTCCCAAGCTTGAATATACTCATCAATGGTCATAACCTTTGTGAAAATACTTAAGTCATTAAGTCCGTACCGGTGCATTTCTTCTGTTTTTGATGCACATCCATCACTTAAGGTAATAACTTTGTAAGCATTATATAAGGCATCGGATGCCGTACTTCTTACACATACGTTTGTCCAAACACCGGTAACCACAACGGTATCGATATTTTCTTCTCTTAAGAACAAGTCCAGATCTGTATGGGCAAAGCCGCTGTGTCTTCTCTTTTGAACGATGTATTCGTCCCCTTCCGGATACAATTCTTTGATAAAATCTGAACCCCAGGTTCCCTTTACCGCATGAACCGGTCTTACACGGAAGTCTGCATCATTTTTTCTATGGGCTTCCTGAATGTGTACCAGCTGAACATCATCATTGTTCCTGGATCTAACCCAGTTAAAAAGCTTTTGAAGGTGTGGCGTGACGATTTCTGCACCGGGGCAGTATAACGATCCTGTTGTATTTGCAAAATCATTTAACATATCGATCACAAGAATGGCATGTCTTGGCATTTGAAATCCTCCCTTTACTTTCTTAATATTTTATAGGATAGCAGGCAGACATTTCCACCCGCTATCTCGTTAGAAGTTAGATGTTAGATGTTAGACGCATTAGGGTCAATCCAGTAAGTCTTAAAAGCATAAGGACCCTAAAGCTATCGTCATACATGCCTCTAACTTCTAACCTCTAACGTTTAACACGATGAGCATCTATACTAAAGTTAAATTAATAGCGTCAGTTTACATTAACAACCAAATATAATAATAAACCTAAAATTTGATCGCTCTATCCAGCTTTTGAATGCTTTGTCTTCTGATGAATTGTCCGTAGCCTTCTTTACCCACGATTCCTTCCTTATCATCATATACAAGAGTACCACGAACGATTGTTTTCACCGGCTTACCTTTTAATTTATATCCATGGAATGGTGTGTATTTTGCCATGGTGTACATTTTATCCTTATCAATTGTCCATTCCTTATCAAGATCGATGATTGTAAAGTCAGCATCGGAGCCGATGAACATAGCGCCTTTCTTTGGATAAACGCCGTAGTGCTTCGCTGGCGCAATACTTAATACTTCCACCAATCTGCTTAATGACAGTCTTCCTTTGTTGTATCCTTCACTGACAACAACAGGTACCATTGTTTCAACCCCTGGGATTCCCGGGAAGGCATTCCAGATATGCATACCCTCCGCTTCTTTTTCTGTCGGGATTTCGTATGGAGCATGATCTGTTGCGACAAAGTCGATTCTTCCGTCTTTTAATGCTTCCCAATGCATTGCATTATCTTCCTTGCATCTGAGAGGAGGTGCGATTTTTGCGAATTGCATGAATTCTGTCATAGCATCCTTATAGTTTAATGTCAAATAGTGAGGACAGGTTTCTGCGGTCACATTTAATCCTTTTTTCTTCGCTTCTCCTACTAATTGCGCACCAACACCCGTACTCATATGAACAATGTGTAGTCTTGCTCCAGTTTCCTCTGCAAAACTGATACCTAGTTCAATGGCAACTTTTTCTGCCAAGTGACTCCTGGCTTCCGCCCAGGCCGGCCCATCCATACGTCCTTCCGCTTGAAATTTCTTCACATTAAAGTCACACATTGCGAAGTTTTCTGCGTGGATACCGACTGGTAGTCCTGTTTCAGCCACTGCTCTGAAAGCTTCCAGCATTTCTGGATCCGTTACCCTTGGGTAAGTAGGCACCGATGGTGTCATGTATACTTTGAAAGCCACAACGCCATAGTCTGCCTGCTCTTTTACATTGTGCAGCCAGCCTTCTCGAACATCTTCACCCGTAACACCGCCCCACATGGCGTAGTCTACAATAGCCTTATCCTTAATGGCATTTAATTTGTGTTCAAGATTGTCTACACTTCTGACAGAAGGTACAGAGCAGCATGGCATATCAATAATCATGGTTACACCGCCACTGGCTGCTGCTGATGTTCCTGTTAGGAAATTTTCCCGATGCGTAAATCCGGGGTCGTTGATATGGGTGTGAGAATCGATACAGCCCGGTAATGTTAAATGTCCTTCAGCATCAATGACTTCTTGTGCTTCTATTCCCTCAATACATTGGATAAATCCTGCAATTTTCTCATCTTTCACCAGGATGTTTGTAACAATGGTGTCATCGCCCTGAGGTATTCTTGCATTTTTAATCATTACGTCAACTTTCATTGAAAATCCCCCTTTTTTTCGTTTTTATTTCATTAAATGAGTTTCTAATATCTGGTCTTTTCTAAAGTTCTCCAATCCTAAGTAGTATTCCAAAGAATTCAACAGATAATCCAGCTTCACAGGCCCTACGATTTCGGAGCCTGTCACGGCTACACCATAACGGGCAGCCTCTTGCTTCACAAAATTAAAAGCTCTGTATAAAGGCGTTGCACCACAATCAAACATATTCATGGAAACAACGACACCTTCTCTTTCAGGGAACTTAATGCCCACTGCGCGAATGGTAGAAAAGCCGCCGCTTGGGCCCCTTACGCCTTTTGCTATAGCTTTTGCGATATCCACATTTTCTGTACCAAGGAACACATTATAGGCTGTCAATCCTTCCACATCGGCACTGACTATGGTAGCACCCCATTGATCACTTAGTTTTCCGTCTACACTAAGATCAGGCTTTCTTGCCTCATAATCAGGATGTGCGTTGTCCTTTAGCAGCTCCTTTAAGCCTTCATATTGTCCTTTTCTGATAAAGGAAATGGACTTTTTATCTTCTGTTCTAGCATTTTCTCCTGCAAAATAGACAGGCACCTGATATTTTTCAAACAACTCGGCACCAATTTCTTCAATAAGTCCTTTGCATTCATCCAGTGAAATATTTAAGAAAGGAAAGATTGGAATGGTATCCTGTGAGCCGATTCTAGGATGGGTACCTTTTTGCTCTTTCATATCGATTAATTCATAGCTCTTGCCAGCCAGATCTATCAGTGCCTTTTTCAGCGGCTGTGGTTCACCGATTAGGGTAACAACCGTCCTATTGAAATCATGCTCCGGCTCATAGCTTACCAGTTTAACACCTTCCACGTTTCTTACTGCATCTACGATGGCTTCGATCACTTCTGTTCTTCTACCTTCGCTAAAATTGGGTACTGCTAAAATGTACTGCTTTCCATTCATAAAGGGTTTCCTCCTCTAGTTGGTTTTTCTATTTTTCCTTTTTCATGTTTATTAGGTGAATTCTTAAAATATACGGAAAACCCTTTGTGTTATTTATATAAAATGCCCTGGTCTGTATAGGATCTTTTTGCCTTGTCCGTTGTGTGATTCTTACAAAATTCGTCATAAATTCTTTCAATTTATATCCATTTTTATATATCGAAACCCTTATCGTTACAATATTCTTACAATTTTCAAACCTTTTATTTCAGACTTCTTGAGACTTCGCCTTTTATGGGTTTTTAGAAGGAATTTTCGGGATAATATCAAATAGATTTATAATGATTAGACAATGAAGCTCTGATGTGAAATGGAAAGGGGTAGTATTATGGGTTTAAAGCTTATCGATCTGTCACAAGAAATATTTCAAGGCATGTCTGTATTTCCCATGCATCAAAATACCTTTATCATGACAAACATGACCCACGAAGATAATATGAAAGCCACCGGCAGCAAAACATTGGGCTTTTCTGCAAGAAACCTTCTGATCAGTGAGCATGGCGGCACCCATTGTGACGCTGTCTGGGAATATAAGCCTTCCGGTTTGACCATTGAAAAAATGCCCTTACAATACTTTTGGGGCAGTGCCATCTGCATTGACGTAAGCCATGTTCCCTATACACGCTATATTGAACCTGAAGATTTAGAGAAAGCCGTAAAGAAATCCGGGCAAACCATTCAGGACGACGATATCGTCCTATTATACACAGGACACCATGATCGTCATTTCGGAACAGATAAGTGGCAAACTACCTATTCCGGTCTCAGCTACGCAGCTGCAAAGTGGCTGGCTGAGCAGGGTGTGGTCAATATCGGTGTTGACGCACCAGCTATAGACCATCCGGATGACCTGGATTTTTCAGGCCACTTGGTATGTGGAGAATATGATATTACCAATACAGAGAATTTATGTAACCTTGATAAAGTTGTTAATCAACGTTTCCTTTATTTTGGTTTACCTTTAAAAATCCGCGATGGTTCCGGTTCGCCCATCCGAGCCATTGCGCTGGTAGAAGAGTAAATATTCTAGCTGAACCTTGACAACAGTATTTGGAAATGGTAAAATTCGTAAAACAGCATATACTATACTATATAGATAAATGCAATGACGAGGAAGAGTATATATATTCCTGAAATATAGAGAGGAGATGATGGTGAAAATTCTCCATGACGGATATATAGAAGGTAGCCTCCGAGCTGTGAACCGAAATCTTTTGGGAGAGTAGACTTCAACGGAATCCCACCGTTATGGGGGAAGTAGTATCGGCAGACCTGCCCGTACTATATTAGAGCGTGTGTATTTTACACAAACATAGGTGGTACCGCGGAGACTTGAGCCTTCGTCCTAATTAGGACGAAGGCTTTTTTCGTTCTATCAATTTATTTAAAGGAGGATTTTCAATGTTGGAGAAAAAATATAACTTTCATGAAGCAGAACCCAGTCTGCAGAAATTCTGGGAAGAGGAGGGCATCTATCATTATGAACCTGAAAGCTCTAAAGAAATATATTCCATCGATACACCCCCACCTACCGTAAGTGGAAAGTTGCATATAGGCCATATTTTTTCCTATACCCAAGCCGAAATGATCGCAAGATTTCAACGAATGCAGGGTAAGAATGTATTTTACCCTTTCGGATTTGATGACAATGGTCTTCCTACAGAAAGACTGGTAGAAAAGGACGAGGGTATTGTGGCACACAGGATGCCGAGAAGTGAATTTATTAAAACATGTGTAAACACGACAAAAAAATACGAATCAGAATTTAAAGAGCTATGGCAGTCCCTTGGCTTCAGCGTTGATTGGAGCCTGCAATATGAAACAATAAGTCCCATTGCCCAGAGGATTTCTCAAAAATCATTTATTGACCTTGCTAAGAAAGGAAAGGCATACCTGAAGGAAACACCTGTATTATGGTGTACCCATTGCCAAACCTCCATTGCCCAGGCTGAATTGGAATCTGCAGAAAAGAAGACCACATTTAACTGGATCCCTTTCTTCGTTAATGACAAAGAACTGGTTGTAGCTACGACAAGACCGGAATTATTATACGGGTGTATTGCCCTCTTCGTCCATCCAGAGGATGAACGTTACAACAGCTATATAGGTAAGGAAGCTATTGTACCACTGTATCAATTCTCCATACCGATTTTAGCGGATACTAAGGTCAGTCAAGAGAAAGGCACAGGTATCGTTATGTGTGCAACGTTTGGGGATACAACCGATTTAGAATGGTACAATATTCATCAGCTTCCATATAAAAAAGTTATCAATCCTGATGGAACGATCCATAAAGATGTGCCCCTTATTCATGGCCTCAGCGTTAAGGAAGCCAGAGAAACAATCCTTAAGAAATTAGGTGAAGAAGGGCTCCTTATCAAAAGTGAACAAATTTTTCATGCAGTGTCAGTACACGAAAGATGTAGTAAGGAAATAGAAATCATTCCATCGAAGCAGTGGTTCATCGATGTACTGCAGGATAAGGATAAATTTCTAGCAGCTGCCGACAAAATCAACTGGTATCCAGCCTCTATGAAGACAAGGTATCAAATATGGGTAGAAAACCTAAAGTGGGACTGGTGCATATCCAGGCAAAGGTATTTTGGTGTTCCATTTCCATTATGGTATTGTAAGGGTTGTGGCTCTGTCATCTATGCCAAGGAAGATGATTTACCGGTCAATCCATTGGAATGCACTCCAAAGGAATCCTGCCCATGTGGCAGCAGCAGCTTTATCCCTGAAGATGCTGTTTTAGATACTTGGGCCACTTCATCATTAACACCTATGATCAATGCTAAATGGAGCGAACGAGATGATATAAGCCAAAAGCTTTTACCCATGAGTATGCGTACCCAGGCCCATGAGATTATTCGTACCTGGGCATTCTATACTATTGTAAAGAGTATATACCATACGGGTCAAATACCGTGGAAGGACATCATGATCTGCGGGTTCGTCATGGCAAAGAAGGGTGAGAAAATCAGCAAGTCCAAAGATAACGCATCTCTTTCTCCCCATGCCCTTATTGACAAATATTCCGCTGACGGTATTCGATACTGGGCCGCCAGTTCAAAGCTTGGCACAGATACCATGTTTTCGGAAATGGATCTCCAGACATCCAGCAGGTTCTTGACAAAGCTTTGGAATGCAGGGAAATTTACCCTCATGCATTTACAGGATTATGAGATGCAGAAAAAAGCAAAGCTCTTGCCGGTGGACCGGTGGATCATAGAAAGGTATAAGGAGGTTGAAATGAAAGCAGCAGAATACATGGGCCAGTATGAGGTTGGCGCTGCTCGACATGAAATCGACGAATTTTTTTGGAAAGATTATTGTGATAACTATCTTGAAATCGTAAAAGAAAGACTCTACAAGCCTGAAATACACGGAAAGGAAAACAGGGCTTCTGCTCAATTCGCACTTTACCACAGTTTTCTCGGTATCCTTAAAATGTATGCCATCTACATTCCCCATATGGTAGAGAAAATCTATCAGGCTTATTTCAGACAGCATGAAAACACGGTTTCTATTCATCAAACCACTTGGTATAAAGCTGATGAAACTGATAAAAGCATTCTTCAGTTTGGCGAAACCGTAAAACAAATATTGGCAGAGGTAAGAAAATATAAATCGGAGAGAAATATATCGTTAAAGACTGAATTGGATATTGTGGAAATATTTACATTGAAGAATCATATCCCGCTGCTCACCGAAATCAAAAAAGATTTGCATGCATGCACAGCTGCGAAAATGATTCATCTCAAGGAAGAAAAGGAGTTTGCCATCAATGTTAAGTAAAGATAAATAGGACGAAAAAACCAGGAACATAGTTCCTGGTTAAACTTTCTACAGGTTATCCATTTCATTTTGGATTCCCTGTTTCCTTTTTTAAGCTGGCTGATTTAATAAAGCTACAACTTGTCTAATGATTAGTTAGTCATTAACTCTTGCTTTCCTGTTATGGAACTTACATCATCCATTTTGAATGTATCTTTGGCTTCTTGTGTAGTGAAGTAAACGTTTCCCTCAACTTTAGCCTTTACTAGCTGGAAGTTTGCTGCTGAAACGTAAAGATCACCCTTGAAAGTTCCGCCTTGGATTCTAGCATTTGGACTGTTAATCGTTAATTTTGGTGCTGTCAAGGAAAAACTGGCTGTTATATTATGATCCTCATCCTGCGTGTAAAGAGCTATTTTACGCTGGATAACATCGTTACCATTAGCATCTTTTTTACCGTTTTTAAACTCACCATCTAAAACAAGCTCTTTATCGATAGTAAGATCGTTAAGGGTACAAATAATCCACTTACCGTCTTTGCTTATTCCCTTTTCAAAAGCAACTGCATTATCTACGATTGAAGCTGTTGTTACAACATCTGCTAATAATAACTCCTGCTTTCCTGTTATAGAGCTTTTTTCGTCCATCTTAAATGTATCTTTCGCTTCTTGTGTAGTGAAGTAAACGTTTCCTTCAACCTTAGCATTTACTAGCTGAAAGTTTGCTGCTGAAACGTAAAGATCACCCTTGAAAGTTCCACTTTGAATTCTGGCATTTAGACTATTAATCGTTAATTTTGGCGCTGTCAGCGTGAAGCTGGCTGTTACATTTCGTTTTTCATCCTGTGTGTAAAGACCTATTTTACGCTGGATAACATCGTTACCATCAGCATCTTTTTTACCGTTTTTAAACTCGCCATCCAAAACAAGTTCTTTATCGAAAGTTAAATCGTTAAGGGTAGCAATAATCCATTTTCCATCTTTGCTTATTGCCTTTTCAAAATCCGCTGCATTATCTACGATTGAAGCTGATGATACTACATCAGGTGTCGTAGTTGGCTCAGGTACTGCAGGTGGTGTAGTTGGTTCAGGTTGTGCAGGTGGCTCAGGTTGTACTGTTGGCTCTGCCTTTAACTTTTCATAAGTCTTTGGACCAACAACGCCGTCAACCGTAAGGCCATTTTTACTTTGGAAATCTTTTACTGCATTTAGCGTTAGGTTTCCAAAGATACCGTCCACTTCAAGCATGTACCCTTTATTGTTAAGCATTGTTTGTATAAGCTTAACATTACTCCCCTTAGACCCTATTTTAAGTATGTAGGCCCCCTTTGTTGATGTGTTAGAAGTAGCTGGCGTAGTCGCTCCTGTAGCTGCTGAAACAACATCTACACCGAAGGGTCCCAACTTTGGACCATCTACCACGACTGAAAGTGACAATACTGCTACTAATGCACAGGTTACTGCTTTAAACCTTCTTTTCAATACAATCCCTCCTTGTTTGTGTTTTATATAATGTTTCTACGAAATAAAAATGATATCTTGCCAGTTTAATGACATAACAATTTTGCTTTTGAATTATCAAACTTAACAAAATATTAATAAAATTCGTACAAACATTACAATAAAATTATAACAACAAAGCGATTGAAAGTATATACTATTATAGGTATATCTTGTCATTTTTTTGTAACCTTTTGGTTTTCCTCTACATCCGCTTTAGTCTCCGTTTCAATATCAATCCCAAAAACACTGGATATATCCGTTTCATCAATCATTCTACGACTTTTTGTTTTCGATTTCTCAAGCAGGGTCTGTGATTTTTGTTTGATTGTCTCCGAAATAATATCCTCCATATTTATATTTCTGAGTACAAAGAACAACGCTGGTCGCTCATCAAGCTTTGCTCCTACTCCATATAGGACAGCAGCCACATGCTTGCACATATTTGCCCAATCAGGGCAGCTGCATGCTAATGTTATTTCCTTTGGTGCAGGAAACAATCCTTTACCCTTTGCAGTAAATAATTCAGAAAGTGCTTTAGGAAACTTTCCTTCAAGCAGTTCTTGTAAGGATTCAATTTTTCCCATACAATCCTTTACAATTTCTTCCCATACAGTTTTTGGCAATGGATCAATCGTAACGTTTACATTATATGGCTTTGAACGGCTCCCTTGAACCAATGCTGTTATATGGCCTTCCACAATCTTAATATCCAATACAGCTCCATTGCGGACATAGCTTCGTCCCCTGCCTATACGATTTGAATAGTCGGAATAGCTCTCAAGATTATCATTCCATGCCTTTCCCCACCATGTTTTCGCTATCTTTCTTCCTGTAATAATCACTGGAGAAATGTCAGGATTCTTCTTTTTTAATTTTTCAACACTTTCCTGTGCCTTTTTTCTTTTTTCCGCTGCAGAAATATATCCGGGAAACCCCTCATAATATGACATGCCATTGCCTCCATAAAATCATAGTGATAATGTAAACAAATCCATGAGCTGCCTGTTATCCATTTCAGTAATCCAGCTTTCCTGTATATCTGGAATGATCTCTTCAGACAATTTAATTTTATCCTCAATCATAAGATTGATTTTTTCTTCAATTGTACCTTCAGTGATGAATTTATGAACGACGACATTCTTCATCTGACCTATCCTAAATGCCCTGTCAGTAGCCTGATTCTCAACCGCCGGATTCCACCACCTGTCAAAATGAATAACATGATTAGCTGATGTGAGGTTTAATCCCACGCCACCAGCTTTTATCGATAGTACCATAAAAGGCACATACTCTTGACCCTGAAATTTATCTACGATATCCTTTCTTTTATTTACCGGAGTTTCTCCATGGAGTATCAGTCCTTTGTGTTGAAAAACGGTTTCAAGAAAATCGCTTAGTGGTTTCGTTATTTCTTTAAACTGTGTAAATACAATGACACGTTCTCTTTTCTCATAAACGGTTTCACAAATTTCACGCAATCTTGCATATTTGCCACTCTCATCCTCAGCATAATAATTCTGCCCAAGGTATTGATCCGGATGATTGCAAATCTGTTTAAATTTCATAAGTGCTGAAAGTACCAGGCCTTTGCGTTCTATACCTGGTTCAACTGATTCCAGCTTTTCTTTAAGATCATTTACCAGTTTATTATAAAGTATAACCTGTTTTTTGGTAAGCGTTGCATAGGTTTTCATCTCAATTTTCTCTGGCAAATCTGAAATAACATTTTTATCTGTCTTTAATCTTCTAAGAATAAAGGGACTTACAACTCTTTTCAGCCTGTCATATCCCTCTTGTCTCTCCTTTAGCTTCTTCGTAAAATCAGCAAACTCTTTTTTACTTCCAAGCAGTCCCTTGTTCAAGAAATCAAATAATGACCATAAGTCAGAAAGACGATTTTCTATAGGGGTACCCGTCATTGCAATTCTATAATTTGCTTTTAATTGCTTAACAATTTTTGTTTGCTTGGTTCCTGGATTTTTAATTGCTTGAGCCTCATCTAATATTAACGAATCCCATGTAATGTTTTTTAGCCATTCATATTTTGAAAGCATGCCATAGGTTGTTATAAAAAGATCATATTCATCCGCGCAAATGCCATCATCCGTACTTACGTTTTTATTTTCGGAAGGATGAATAATATAATATTTTAAGCTTGGTGCAAATTTCACAATTTCATTCATCCAGTTTCCGATAAGGGATGCGGGTACAACCAGCAGTGTTTTTTCATGCTTCTTTGTTCGGATATGATTCAAAAGCGCTACAACCTGAACCGTTTTTCCCAGACCCATATCGTCAGCAAGGCATGCACCCAACCCAAAAGTTTTCATAAAGTGAAGCCAGCCTAGTCCCCGTTCCTGATAAGCACGTAAACTAGCATGGAAATCATCACCACATGTAATAGGTTCAATCTTATCCGGATCGGTCAATTTGTTAACCATTGACGCAAGCCATTCCCCATTCGTTACTTCGAGTTCACATATATCTTCCGAAATATTCAATACTTTCTCAGCTGTGAGTTGAAAGCGCAATGCTTCAAGCATGCTGATATCTTTTTTATTCATCAGTTTTTGTGCCTGCTCATAAGCCTTAAGCATTTCCTTTAGTTTTTCGTGATTGACCTCCATCCACTTCCCTTTTATAAAAGTCAATCCCTCTACCTCCGTAAGCAGCTTTTTGAGTTCAACAGCATCGATCGGTTCTCCGCCCAGAAACAGTTCCGTATTAAAATCTACTAGCGCATCAAGATTCAGTCTGGAAGGAGTTTTGTTCCCAACACTGATGGACATCTTTAATGAATCCGACTTATTTTTCCACCAATTTGGCATTCGGCACAAAATCCCTGCTTCCTCATAAGCAGGTATTTCCTTAAGAAATGTATATGCTTCATTAACACTAAGTCCCAATGGATGAAATATTTCTCCTGATTCTACAAGTTCTGAAACAAATGTACTTTTTTCGGATGCCTTATTTACCGTTGATAGTAAATCCAGCAGCTTCTCGCTATCTTCTCCATATTCAATTAACGCATTTTTTAGGGGAAGATGCTTTGATATGCCATCTTTGAAAACACCCGTAGAATATGTTGCTAAAAAAGCAAAAGGGTATTCCTCCTTTTTACTCTCAACAAGGTGAAACACTACACGTCCCACAGGATGAATATTTGAATTAAACGAAGTAATAAACGCTTCAACACTTCCTTTGTAGTTCTTTATCATTTTACAGAATGTATGGTTAAGCTTTTCCCATGCCTTTTCGATCCAATTATTATTAAGATATTCTGAACCACTCAAGTAAGGTGCACTATGGAGGATATCTAAAACTTTTTCCGCTTCTATTTCAATCACAATTCTATCACGAAGCAATTCGATATCAGGATTCATGGATAACTTCTTTACAAATGCAGCTGCAATAAATCTCAAGTAGCTAAGAGATTCTGACATAGGTACGTTTTTCTCTAAGAAGCCCATAAAAAATAGTGCTTCATAGTTATTTTCTATGAAACGTTCATATATTTGCTGCTGGAGAATAATTTGACTTTTATCCGTCTGTTCTTCGGTTATTTGCCAGTCAAATTCAAACAAGCCATCAGGCTTAAAAATAACAATCAATTCTTTGTTTATGGTTTCAACATGTTTATCTTTACGATTCAATGCCATAAATCTCAGCCTCACAATTCTTGATTATTTCTTCCATAGTAAACTATTCCACTTCTTCAAACAATTTACCCAAATCCACCAGTTCCACATTGTCCATATTCGCAGCTGCATCTTCTAAATCTTTTGTGAATCCGGATTTTGAAAACAACATATAGTATTTATTCTCATACTGATTTAGAAATTCGCTTTTATCAATTAAGGCATTCAATACCTTTATGCCTACTGGTTCATTTCTCCATTTACATTCTCCGAATATAGCTTCATTACTTGATTGGGCTAATACATCAATTTCTTCTTGTCTTTTCTTCATGGGATTGTTTCCCCACCATCTTCCTATTTCATCGAACATTATAAAAAGAGAAAGTCTTTTATTTCTTCGAATCATATATTGAATGCATATGTCTTCAAATATCCTACCCATATATTCTGGCATTTGAGGATTTACTTTTTTATCTATGATGATCTTTCCCATGTCAGCTTCAATATTTGTTATATTTTCCGGTATAAATTTGTACCAGAATTTAAACATATTATCTCTCAAGCTATATAGGCTATTACGCCCTGTTTTTAAGCCCACCGGATGCTCCTTCTTTACGATGTGTAGATCAATTAAAGTACTTAAATATTTTGAGCATTTTTTGCTTTCTTCACCGGTCTTTGTTGAAATTTCATTTATTTTGCTCGCTCCGGAAGCTATCGCTGTTATTATGCTGTTGTATGTTGCCGGTTCTCTAAGCTCCTGTTTCAAAATACTTGACGGTTCTTCGAATAAATGGCCATCTTTTCTAAAAAAATTATAATACATGCTATCAAAAAGACTTCCCTCTTTCGCTAGGTTGCTTAAATACTGTGGCACACCGCCTACAATACCATAAGCAATAAGTTGCTCTTCTTTAGAATATTGGTTAAAAAACTTGCTGCTATCCAAATAATCAAAAGGTTCAATTTTAAATTGTGCGGTTCTTCTGCCATAAAGAGGACTTTTATAGCCTAATACCTGGTTTTCCATAAAGCTCATGGACGATCCACATAGAATCAAAAATAACTTTGTATTCAAAAACTTTGTGTCTATTATTTTTTGCAGCACTGACGAGATAGATGGATTTCCTGTTGCAATGTATGGATACTCATCAATTACTAAAACAATACGTTGATCTCCGATTTGATTAGCTATATACTCAAATGCTTTTTCCCAGCTTACGAATACAGCTATATAGGAACGGGCAGCAGGAAATACATCAAGTACTTTCTCAGAAAAGCTCTCTAGAGCACCTTTGTCATTTTGTTCTATTGCTACATAAAAAATACTCTTTTTGTCTTTACAAAATTCATGAATTAAATAAGTTTTTCCGACTCTTCGTCTCCCGTATATTACAGCCATTTCAAAACTATCTTTGTTGTATAATCTGTTTAATTCTGCTAACTCATTTGTCCGTCCAACAAACATATAATCCCTCTTCTCTTAACTACGCTACTCGTGATTAGTCTACTTATGATTAGATTATATAGCTGTTATTTTCATATGTCAAGTTTTAACAAAAAAGAAACATAAACTTGCCTCTATGGCAAACCTATGCTTCTTTTTGTAGATTATATCAGAAATACATATTCTCTATAAACAAGCTATTAAAATCCGGGTCATTGGAAAGATTTATAGCAGATGCTATATCAAAAATAGATTCCAAATCATTTTGATACTCTTGATTAAGAAGATATTTGACAAGACCACCAAGACAGGTATTGCCGCTGATCACAATTTTATCTTTTAGTTCTTCAGGAATCAGACCGATTCTTACGGTATTTTCAATGCTTAAGTTGCTTCCAAATCCTCCTGCTAAATAAACATGATCTATCCCATCATAGTCAATACCATAGACTTTGATCAGACATTCTACACCTGATCTTAATGCGGATTTTGCCAGTTGTATTTCCCGTATGTCTTTTTGTGATAGCTTTATGGAAACGCCGCTTTCATTTTGATAGATTGGAATCTCCCCATTTGAAAAGGCTTCCGATAACCGCCCGGTCATATCAATCCAATCAATCTTCAGTCCTTCAGCGATGGTATCAATAACGCCGGAGCCACAGATACCAAAGGGCTCTCGATTCCCAATTACTTCATAGTCAAAGGCATCTTTGTTATACCTTAGGGCGGCGATGGCCCCTGCAATGCACCCGGTTCCACAGGAAATATTCCCTCCTTCGAAGGCAGGTCCGGCAGCCGTGGCAGTTGCAAGGATACGATCTCTATTTCCTATGACAATTTCCCCATTTGTGCCGATATCGATCAGCATATTTACCTGATCTGTCTTGAACATCCGGTGATGGAAGATTCCTGCCACAATATCTGCACCTACATAGGCATCCATACCGGGGAAAACAATAACCTCACAGTCCAACAAGCTGCTTCCAAACAGCTTTTCAAAAGGCTGCTCCATCAGGCTTAATGTAGTGGATGCAAAGGGAAACTGTCCCAAGGATTCCGGAGAAAGCCCCAACAGCAAATGCATCATCGTGGTATTCCCAGCTGTGGTGACGGAATAAACAAACCTGTTGTCACAGTCGCCGTCTTCCAGCAAACAACTTATCCCTTCAAGAATGTCCTGCATGATAAGATGCTTTAGCTGTTCCAACCCACCGGATGCAGCGTTTTGGATTCTTGTTATGACATCGGCACCATGCATCCTTTGGGTATTTAACAGGGAATGGCTCCCCTTAATCCTTCCTGCCAGCAAATCAACAAGATGAAATCCCAGGGTCGTGGTCCCGATATCAATGGCAATCCCATAGGCCTCAATGTCCCTTTCATAAAACACATCCAGGACTGTCGTCCCTTTCACCAGCAATTGCAGAGGCTTTTTATCAGCATCTTGCATATAGCTGTTTAAAAGGAACGACAGATTTTTTAATGCCTTATAAGATAATGTGTAGGATTTATCCAGCTTTGATTCTATAGCCGAATGAATGCTTTTTACTTTTTGCCAATTGATGTCCCTTAAATCCACGTCCATAACACGAAAACCACTATCGATACACCCGTCTTCTCCTTCAAATCCCGTCACAGCTTCAAATTCTTCCTCCGAAGCTTCAATCATGATCTCCACATCTTCTTGGGGATAGGCAGCACATGCAAGTCTAAAGCCTTTATCCAGTTTACTTTTCGAAAAATAGCTCTCATCCTTTGGAGATATGGGAAGGCGCCCATTCAAAACCCGTATTTTGCATTTTCCACAGGTTCCCCTTCCCCCACATAGGGCAGAGATGTATAGATTATTCTCGTGTAGAAGATTTAATATGGATTTGTCCTTCGTTCCAAGTATCTGTTTGGTGACTTTTCCGGTTTTAACGATTATATTCATCATGCTTCTCTCCATAGACAGTTTTTGTTCTGACATGCACAACACAGATGCTTACCATCGAAGTGTAAAGGCTGCCCGGGATTGGCACCGAACATAAAGGCAGAAGACTTCTGCGGGTTCAGCATATACCCTTCCGTGATTCCAATACCTGAACAGCCTTGTGGATCTGCTTTTTCCAGTATATCCTTTTGAAACTCCAGTGGAATATTGTCGCCAGGAGACAACTTCTCTGCAAGACCTACATGCATTCTCTTAGCATAGTCGAAAATAATCCCATAGCTCATTTCTGTCAAGCGAAAAAGCATGTCATCGGCCATGGTATTGGCAAGGAAGCTTTCTAGGTACTGTCCTCTGTTAAAATACTTGACCGGCAGCTCTGCTGCTTTTCTTCCCAAGGTCAAGACCACATATAAAGATTTTTCACTATTATCGTAGGCTTCTGTAACTTTTTCGGATATTTTATCGCTTAGATGAAGCATAATCTGAGGGGAAACGATCCTTGTCATCTCTTTTTCCAAGGCTTCATAAATCCCATTGGTTTCTTCATAGGCAGCGCTCTCTTTGGATAACTGCATCACTCTATAAACCCGTTCTTTATTCACCTGGATATCCAAGTTCCTTATGATTTCCACGTTCCTCTCTCCCTTTATATGGCTGGAACTCATCCATCCGCTTCGCCACGGGGGCAGTTCCATCGTCTTCCCTCCGGACCTTCGCTACGCTTCGGTGACGCTCGAACCGTCCCCATGGCTCCGCTACTTCGATACGCGATGCACGATGCACGGGGAAATCCTCAAAGATTGACCCCGGTATTGAGCACCATGTACCGCGTACCGTGTATGCTTTCTTCTTTTACCCAAAAGTATGACTCGAATACGGCTAACTGCTAACCGCTAACCACGTATATAGAATTTTTTAGTGTAGAATAGAGTAACAATAAAAATTTAATACTAAAGTTGGATATCCGTAATTATGCAGGAATAATCTCAGCCAGCCTTTCTGCAGCTTCTACGGCATCCTTTGTATAGTGGTCTCCTCCTACTTCTTGCACATACTCTGCAGTAACAGGAGCTCCACCGGCCATGATGGTATACTTTTCCCTTAAGCCTTGCTTTTTAAATTCTTCCACAACCGTCTTGATATAGGGCATCGTCGTTGTTAGTAGTGCTGACATACAGACAACATCGGCTTGGTTTTTCTCTGCTTCTTCAACGAATTTTTCTGCCGGAATGTCTACACCCAAATCGATTACTTGATACCCTGCACCTTTCATCATCATGGCAACAAGATTCTTTCCGATGTCATGGAGGTCTCCTTTTACTGTCCCGATGATGACGGTGCCCTTCGGCTTAATCTTATTCGCAGCTAAAGCATTTTCTAAGATTTTCATACCACCGTTCATGGCTCTCGCTGCAATCAAAACCTCTGGAACAAAGGCTTCATTTCTTTTCCATCGATCTCCTACTTCCATCATTCCCTTTAATAGTCCATCATTTAAAATGTTTTCAGGTTTCAATTCTGCCTCCAGTGCCTCTTTTACCAGTTTTTCCACTTCAGAAACACGTCCTTTTTGCACTACCTCTGATATTTGTTGTACCAATGACATATGACTACCTCCTTATAATTAATAGTTCTTTGCTCAATGCTAATTTTTTTATATCCTCACCGATAAATATCATTTTTCCTTTTGCTAAGCCTCCTTGAAACACATCCATATCATAACGCCCTTCAACATACTGGAACTCTATATGCTCAGGAGTACCCAATAAAATCCCCTTACTTCTGATCACCTTACCGAATTGTCCCTCTGCTATTTTTTCCAGCAGTCTATTGACAGATGCCCTGTCAAAAACAATTCCGGTTTTGATACTGTAGCTGTCATAGGGATGTTTACCTTTGGAGGACCCGGATTCAAGAGTCCTTTCTTCATCCATATTCAAATCTTCTTCATCACTTGCCAAAATCTCAAGGATAACTTTCCTGTCGTAATTCTCCCAGCTGTCGCTGAAAACTTCAGCCTGCGGATTGATCTTTCTCAGCTGCTGCAGTGTCCTCTCCACATCTTCCGGCTCTGCCAGCTGCACTTTACTTACGATAAGCTTGGAGGCTGCCTGGATCTGCTTTTCCAGAAACAACCCTATCTTATGATAGTGCTTATGAAAGTGTAGTACATCCACGATAGTGATGACATGATTCATCTTATACTTGTCTGAAAGTCTCTCTTGCTTCAGCAGTTCCACTGCCTCTTCAACAACGAATATACCCGATGGCTCTATGATCACCCTGTCAGGCGACTGTTCTACTGCCACTTTTTCAAGGGCAGATACAAAATCATCCTTTAACGAACAGCACAGGCAACCTTTAGAAATCTCAATGAATTCATAACCATCTCTCCTGATTAAATCTCCATCGATGCCAATGCTGCCAAACTCATTGATGATGACGACGATTTTTTCTTCTACATTTTCGTAAGCTTGCAGTATCTTTTTGATAAAGGTTGTTTTGCCTGCCCCTAGGAACCCTGAAATAATATCCAGCTTGATCATGACTATTCACGCAATAAATCATATTTCCTTGGGTCAAATTTGGCTATGAAGCTGCATTCTTCAACCATTTCTTTGATAAAGGCATCTTCATCGTCACCGACGGTCTGAAGCTGCTGCTCCAGCATATCTAGCCAAGGTATTTCTCTTTCCTCTATGATGACTTTTCCTGCTGCAAGGGCTTCCTTTAACTCACTGATCGTGGCTAAAGCCGCTCTCTTTGTTCTTAGGAAGTGTCCTTTCTCCTCAAGAATGATCTTTGAGAGCTTTAATACAACATCCGGCCGGATAACATAGGCTTGTGGGTCGTAGTGGCTGTCTGAATCAGCAAGCCAATCTCTCATCAACCGGCTATGCCCCTGTTCCGCTGCTGTATTCATCAGTCTGCAGTCATAGATTAACTGCTCCATGGAAACAGTCGGTGCCATGCCACCTAACAGTTTGATATTTTGGATCGACTCATTACTCCACATGTCTGCAACACAGGCCGCAATGTTGCCAAGAGGGCTTAGATGAGCCACGGCACTGGATTTACCTTCCATGGATATGGGTGTTCCTGTTATGGCTTTTACATACACGCCCTCATAGCCGCAGTCTTTATGGGGGCCCTTTGCTCCCACCTCATAAGCCACCAAGCTTCTGACAGCCGTCATGACACGGACGATGGCGGAGAACACTTTTGGCACATAGCCTCTATCGGCCAGAACCATTGCTGTATTTGCAAAGCCGCATGCTGTATCTCCGGCAGCAATGGTATTGGTTCGATCAGCAATAGCTGCTATTTCAGTCCACAATCTTTCCATATCCTTTGTACCTAGAACACCCAGTGCAAATAATGATTTTTTAATATCGCAATACATGATAGCCTCATCATGAATATCTTTTCCGCCGATGGACTCGATGGATAAAAAGTCTGCTCCGGCTTTTGCCCCTTCCTCAAACAGTTCCATCATGGCATCCCAGTGTTCTCCCATCCACATATGAACGGATTTTTGATCTTCCCGGATATCCACCGGTGTAAGACGCAGGGCACCTTTTAAACCATGATCTTTCTCATATTTATCCATGACTTCCCTTACCACTTTGACAGTTTCAACACCCCATTTCGGGTTATAGGTGGCCGGTGGAAGCACTTCGATTTCAATGACATAACCGGGAGCTTTCAATTCATGGGCCCTTTTTAAAGCATCTTCCGTCATCTCTCTGTACTGCTTCAACACCTGGGGCATGGTCTCCTGTGAAACCTCCATGGCAGGCAGCGTAAAGTTAAGCTCCGGTAAAATCATGCCCCCGCCTATTTCCACTCCATTTTTGGTCTTTACAGGGTAAAGGGACCTTCCGTATATAAAATCCTTTAGATCCTTATAGTGAACCTCATTGAACTCCTTTTTCAACATATCCGTCTCCTCCTTTTGCACTTCGTAATGAAAGCGATTGCCTCGTCTCAAATTATAGATTTACGCCGCTGAAACTTAACAAATAAAGGAAAGCTTATACTGAATAAAGTTTTAATCTCATGTCTCGATACGCGTTGCGCGATACACGATACCCAGAAAAGACCTCTAAGATTGACCCTTATAGCTAGCAACGTGTACCGTGTATCGTGAACCGAACGTTGATAGCAAAACTTCTGGAATAGTAATATCTCCCCTTATAAATTAGATTTTAAAAGCGTAAATCTTTATTATCCTTTCTTGCTTTTCTTTACAGGGATTCGATCTCCTCCCTGGCAATTTCTGCGAATCTGATGATATTGTTTGGGTTGTTCCCTAATGTGTGATTGTCTTTCATGATGATTTCTACACGATTATTCCTTGTTTTTCTCAACACATCCCGCAGATCCTTTCTTACCAACTCTTCATCCATATGATTCACTGACAAAGGTGATGGTGAAGGCTTTAGAGAATAGATATATCGGTTTTGCAGCTTTTCTGCCATAATTTCCTTGTTCGCCCAAGGTGATACGGATACTCTTCTCAGGTTTGGTACGGTCTTTACAATATCAAACCGTTGATCCATAGGTTCACAGCAGGCATAGCAGATCAGTCCGAAACGCTCCATCAGCTTTTTCTGATAGGGAAATATAAATTCAGCAAACATATCCGGTGAAATTCCAACGGTAACCTGGCTCTCTGTCAATGCCCACATATTTTTCAGCTTCACCTGGCCGTCAAAATCTTTTCCAGGCAGTTCATCGGAATACCCTACGCCGCCTGACCCTACATAGCTGTTGTCATTATTTAAGCTCAACAAGTTATTCTTTTCTAAGAAATCCAGTCTTTCCATGGTACCCTGCATCAGCAGATTCATTAACTCATGAACCCTTTCCGGATAATCATAAAAGTCAAACATCAGTTTTTCCATTCCTCTAAGGAAGGTATATTCATCGGTCATACCTGCAGACCAAAACCATACCGTTTGAAGCCTTACTTCCAGTATTCCGTCAAATATCTCATGGGCCAGCTGCAGCACCTTATTGGTGATTTCATAATCAACGTATATCTCAGGCTTTATAATACTGCTGATTTGATCATAGCTTTCTAAAATTTCCTCAATGGCATAAGCACCACCATCTTCTCTGTAAGCTTTTCTTGGATCTTCCTTGCCTGGAATACCCCATTGTCTCTCCTTGTATACGTGAGGTACGTTAAAGTAATGCTCAATCACGTAATCATCCTTCATTTGATTGCCCCAGAAGATCAACTTTCTGAGGTAACATTCCCAGTGTCTGGCAATACTGTTCTCGCATTGTATGTCTTTATCCAAAATAATCTCGTTCCAACCGTTTTCCGGATCGCATAGAATAGGGGGTCTCGTGTTTTCCAGCTTATTATGTCTTGTCCACAGCTTTTTCTTCTCCGTCATGATAGGTCTTGCCGCTATTTCTGCTACTTCCTTTGCCAGCTCTCTTAAAACGCTTTTGTCCCTATCACTGAAAGTCAGGTTGGTATAATCCGCATTGTTGAAATTCACTCTGATGGTTAAGTGTTCGAACATATAAATCCCTCCTATAGTTTTTTATCGCTCCGTGCCCGAGCACGTAAAGATGAAAAAGAAAGATAGCAATGAATTTGCTATGTTTCTATATTTTCTTTTGTTATAATCTGCAATTTTGTATAGACCTGTTGGCTTGAAGGCTCCTGGTTCTTATAGAAGTAGTCAAAAAGTATCTTAATCGGCAGATAGCCTTGGTCGAAAGGCTCTTGTGTGATGGTAAAGTCTACGATTTTCTTCTTGATCAGGTTAACAGTTTCTTCAGCCATGTCAAAGCATATAAACTTGATCTCCTTTCGGTCAAGCTGATCCAAAGCTTTTCCAACGCCTTCAATTCCTCTTCCGGTAATGTAGATGCCTTTTAGATCAGGATGTTCCTTAAGCAGCTCCAGGGTTTTTACATAAGCAGCTTCATTGTTCCAAATATTTTCCTTTAGTTCTATTACTTCTAAAGAAGGGTACTCTGTTTCAACAATTTGTTTAAATCCCTCAACTCTTTCCTTTAGTGCCTTTATTTTTGCAAGGCTGGTTAGAACCGCGACTTTTCCTCCAGCAGGCAGCACCTTTCCCATCAGTTCTCCGGCAACCCGCCCGCTTCGAATTAGGTTTTGTCCTACGAAGCAGAGCTTTTCTACATCCGTAATATCTGTATTGAAGGCAATGACTCGGATATTTTTGTTTTGTACTTCTTTTAATGCAGCTTTGACACTTTCTTCTTCTAGAGGTGATAAAGCCAGTGCAGTGATATTCTCACGCTGTAATTCTGTTATACATCTTACCTGTTCTTCTGCTGTTATATTCTCCATCATACGGATCTCAACGGACACGCCAAAGTCCTTGAATTCCTGTTGGGCTTCTTGTACACCTTTATATATTTCCTGAAAAAAGGGATCTTCCTTATTTAATATAATAACACCAATCTTTAAAGGCTTCTTTTGAAAGGCCAATACCTTTCCTGCCAAGTTAGGCTGATATCCCATTTCTTCCGCTATTTTTTTTACCCGCTCCCTTACCTCTTGGCTGACACCGGGACGGTCATTAAGTACTTTATCGACGGTACCTCTGGATACATTTGCTGCTTCGGCTATGGATTTTATGGTAGGTTTCATAGATTTTCTCCTTTTTCGTGCTCGGGCACGTTATAGTATCATTATACATCCATGTTTATTCATTTACAATGCTAATCACCAAATTTTCTTTATATTCTTTACTTTCATTATTTTTACATTTTGCTCCCTTCTGTCCATACATAAGTTGATATAATCATGCCATGTCTGACCCTTTATTCATTCCCGCATGAAATCATCAGAAATAATTCGTAGATTACAATTTTTTGCTTATGGGATTATCGCTGATAATACAAAATATATACGCATTTAAAAACACGTTGTGTGAATTACAACGTGTTTTTTTCTGTTATCTATCTTTCTGAATAATTCAATGCCCAGGTAACGCCAAAACAATCGGTTACAACGGCATGATAGGCTCCCCAAAATGTCTTTTGCAGTTCAAACTTTACAGATCCATCCTTGCTAAGTGCTTCATATAATCTGTTAGTTTCTTCTTCGCTATCTAGTCTGAGCAATAAATCAATATTGCTGCCGTTCTCTCCCTCATCAAAGATATCCACCAGATATAGGATACAATTATCATTGATGTGCAGTTCGGCATGAATGATTTTTCCTTCATGACCTTTAAACATTTCTATCCCATCTGCCATTTGCACATTCTTAATTTCTCCACTAAATACTTCTTGGTAGTATTCTAGAGCTTCCTTGCAGTTTTTAACATGAATTTCAGGAATAATCATTTTCATAATAGTTTCTCTCCTTTGTTTATATATTTTTAGAAATTCATTATAGCCGAAAACGTTAAATATCCGGTTTAATTTATACTGTCTAGTCTTTTGTTTCTACAAAATTTTTAAGAGCAGCCAGTTTTTTGTCCCAGAACCTTTCATAGTAGGAAAGCCATCCTTTGATTTCCAATAGTGGCTCCGGTTGAAGCCTGTACCTTGTCTCCCTCCCAATCCTATGAGCTTTGACAAGTCCTGCATCCTCTAAAACGTGAAGATGCTTGGAAACAGCCGTACGACTCATGGAAAAGTGTCCGCTTATGATATTAACGGGCATCTCCTTATCCGCAAGCAGCCTGAGTACTTCACGTCGGGTTGGATCGGCAATGGCTTGAAATACATCATGCTTAGGAGAGGTATCCGCCATTTTTATCACCCAGCTTGTCCCTCAGACCTTCTGTAAGGTATCCCCAACCATCATACATAACCTCACGCAGTGCTGCATGTTCTTCCGACCATCCGGCGTGGACCAGCGTAAACTCCGTTTTTCCTCCCAGCTCCTTCAATTCAAAAGAAACATATTGTTCCATATGATTGCCGCACCAAGTAAACGCAAGGCGCTTAGGAGGATCCAGTTCTGTCACCTTGCAATGAACGATACCATCCCAATCTCCCCTGGGCTCTGAACGAAAAGTAAATTCATGTCCCATCACAGGCTGAAAATCATTGGGCATAAGCCATACCGCCAAGCCCTCCGATGTGGCGATGGCATTCCAAACCTTTTCAATAGGCGCATCCATCACCAATGTCCGTCGTATATCCGGCAGCATGCCCTGTGTTTTTTCTTTCATCCGTATACCTCCATATCAAAGAAATACGAAACCTTTTGGTTTCCTATTTTTATATTAGCAACCTTTTGGTTGCATGTCAAGGGCATTTTTTCGTTTTCAATAGTAAAGGGTAATATCACACAAAACACGCTGTGATATTACCCCTTATTTTAAGCTCTATAATAATTTTTTTTACTTTTTCATTAATCAACTGCTAACCTCTATTTTTTTAGAAGCTCTTTTTCAATTCTTTCACGGGTTTCAACAGCCTGCTTGGCCATCTTCTCCGGATATCCAAATAAAGATACACAAGCAATAGATTCTCCCCCAACCTTGAAGGTTTTATTTACAAAGTCCATTCCACGAAGTGTTTCAAAAATTCCTGGGAAATCTACATCCCCTTCACCAAGACCTACGTGTTGATGTATTGTAGCATCTACACCTGGAGGATTTACAATATAACGGCAATCAAGGGTTTGGTTCATTGTATCTGCAAAAAGAACGTGTGATAATGCGTCACCGGCATATTTTAACATCGACCGAACGTCACCTTTGCCCTTATCATAAAAGAAACCATGAGGCGCTGAGTAAACATAGGTAAGGTTATCACTGCGGAAGGATTTTACCATGTCTACTGTTTCGTTGTTCAATTCACAAAAGTCATATGGGTGTGACTGAACTTCTATACGAATACCTTCACGCTCTGCTATTGGAAGAAGCTCTTCTACAGATTTAAACCACATTCCGTTACAGATTTCCGGTTGGTTTGGATCACCTGATAATTCAGTATTAATAACTTGAACGCCCATGTTAACGGCTATTTCAATGATTCTCTTCCAGTTTGCCACGGCATGTTGTCTTTGCACTTCCGTAGGACCACTCCATCGATAAACAACGATAAAAGAAGAGATCTCAACACCAGTTTCAGCCAATGCTTTACGGTATTCTGCTTCACATTCTTTTGAGAATAACGGGTGTTTGTAGAATGGATTGATACGCGGATGCGGCGATTGTTCAATATATTTGTATCCCCAGTCAGCTACTTGATGAACCATTCTGTTGATATCCATCTGTTTTGCTAATACATCTACGTCAAATGCAATTTTCATATTTTTCCCTCCTTGAATTAAAATTGTATACGCAACACATGGGGACAGGGCCCCAGTCCGGCAAAAACGCACCGGACAGCGGACCAGTCCCCAAGTCTTGCTATCGTTTTTTATTAGGTTTTTATTTATAATCTACCCAAACAGATCCGTTATCCGCTGATCTAACACAATTTTCAATCCATCTGACACCTTCAACACCTGCATGTATATCCGGATACCAGAAATCCTTTAAGAACTCCGTATCATTTCTATCTGCAGCATCCATTGCCATTGCAAATCTTAAATAAAGATTTGACCATGCTTCGAATAAACCTTCAGGATGTCCTCCACCAATACGATCTTCAGCAAGAGCTTCCTCATAAAGATATCCCATTCCTCTTTCTAATATTCTTACCGGTTCACCTTGAACTTCAAATCTTAATTGGTTTGGTTGCTCATCCCACCATTCAATACTAGCCTTAGATCCGATAACTCTAACTTTCTGACCATGCATAGAACCGCAGTTAACTGCACTAGCCCATACATTTCCCACAGCTCCATTTTCATAATTCATAATAACAAAGGCATTATCTTCTAGTGGAGCACGGCTCTTTACAAAGCTTTGTCTGGAACACATTAAATTCTTAATCTTCATATTTGGCATCATTACTTCAGCTATATATAGCGGGTGAGTTCCAACATCCCCTAGAACATAGCTTGGACCTGCAAACTTAGGATCTACTCTCCATTTTGTAGCAGGATTCGCTTCCTCTACTGCACTTGCATGAAATCCATGAGCAAACTGCATATTTACAATACGAATTTCGCCCAATTCGCCGTTTTCAATCATTTTTCTTGCTTGTTGAATAACTTGATGACCTGCATAACCATAAGTTACCCCTACAATTTTATTGTTCTTTACTGCTAAATCCCTTAAAATTTCTGCTTCTTCTACCGTAAAGCATAGAGGTTTTTCACATACTACATGAAGTCCTGCTTCTAATGCAGCTTTGGTAATGGCAAAGTGCGTTCCATTTGGTGTAGCAATGGAAATCGCTTGAATACCATCCTCTCTTTTTGCTTCTTCCGCAATCATAGTCGTGTAGCCCGGATAACATCTTTCTGGATCTACGCCTAAATTCACGCCGAAATCTCTACCTCTTTCAGGATCTAAATCAAAAGCACCTGCAACTAGTTGAAAACTATTATCTCTTAAAGCCGCTGATCTATGAATATATCCTATCTGACTGCCACGTCCCCCGCCAATCATAGCCCAACGAATTGGCTTTTCTATACGTTTTTCTCCGTTAATCATTTAAAAGACCTCCTTTGCTCTAATATTTTTTAGTATCCTACGCTTTTTAAATAATCATAGCTTTGTGAAACATCCTGCAAGCTTGTACCTGAATTTCTTGGATCTCTTTCCTGCTCTATGGTTATCCAACCTGCATAATTAATTTCCTTTAAAAGCTCATTGATGCTGCTGTAATCTATGATTCCTTTGCCTATTGGACACATTACCCCTTTAGCACAGGCATCAAAGAAATCGATTTCCATTTCCATAACTTGCTCATAAATGTCCTTATCAATATCCTTAAAATGAATATAATCTAGTCTATCTGCATGATCCCTTATCCACTTAACCGGGTCCATTCCTGAATAATACAGATGTCCAGTATCTAAGCAAAGTCCAGCAGTTTCATAAGGAATATCTTCAAGAATCTGTTTGATTTCATCTGCAAATTCTATATAACCTCCTGCATGGGGATGAATAACGGGTCGTACACCGTATTCCCAAGCTAATTCTGAAATGGCTTTGATATTTTCTATCATTGCATTCCACTTTTCCTTAGGTAAACGCGGTGCTCTGTCATAGTGCCCGGCAAGCATACTGCGCTCCTTATGTCCATAGTCCATAACGGTAAGATATGGTGTTTGGAAATGCTGATTTTCAGCTTTAGGAGCTCTGGGCAGCTTCGTAATTAATTCACATATATCTTCAGTCATTTTTAAAAGATTATCTCTGTTTTCTTCACTAACTAAATCATCAAATATAGTACCTACAATTACTGTAAGATCATTTTTTTCCAATTCTTCCTTTACTGCATTAATATCTAAAGGAAGATATCCATAAGGTCCTAATTCAATGCCTTTATAGCCGGATTCTCCCGCTTCTTTTAATACCAGCTTCCAGTTAGGCAGATACGGGTTCTTTGGATCATCTACGCCCCAACAGCATGGACCGATTCCAATTTTTATACTCATTAAAAAACCTCCTTTTCTTTCTTTTAAAACAAGTTCTAAAACTATTAACTACCGTAATTATCTTTTTTATATATACAACCGGTTTATACTTGTATTATATTCATTTATCAAAACATTCTCAATTAATTGAATTGCTTTTTAAAATCCCCTTGATTATTGCATTTGCTTAGTTTATATTTATTTTAAGTAGCAAAAGTATAGAAAATTGCTTTATGCTTCTTATAACTCAGAAATATTGAAACTATATGAGTTGCAATAAATATGTTACATCCGCTACGCCACGGGGACAGTTCCTCAGGCACATAAAAAACATATGTGCCAGACGAACCGTCCCCATGACTCCGCTTGACACGAAAATCTTGATAAGCGTATAATTAATGAAAAGTTTGAGAACTGTTTCTACAATAATCCTATTATTGTGCGTTTATTTTTAGGAGATGAATTATCATGATTCAATGCTTTGTTAAAAACGGTTATGTTCCAATCTTTGAAAATAATACTTTCCCAAAATTACTTCATGTTTGTAAAGCTGAGAAGGATGATAACATATTTCCAAGAATAATACATCAACATGATGATATGGTAGAAATCGTTTTTATAAAGGAAGGTTTTGGGACCCATACCATTGAGAATAAAAAGTATGAGACAAAAAAAGGAGATATACTGATATACAATAAAGGTGTGCTTCATGAAGAACGTTCCAATCCAGAAGCTACTATAAGTACTTATGTATGCGGTTTTTCTAATTTAAAACTATCCGGTTTAGAAGAAAATTTATTAATTCCCAATAATATTGAACCGGTTATCAAAAGTGGTGATTATTTTCATACGATTGAAAGTATTTTCGAGATTATGTATTCAGAAATTCTTTCAGGCAAAAAAGGAGTGGAAGAAACCTGTAACTATCTGCTCTTAGCCCTTATAAAAATAATACTTAGACTAGTAGACATATCGCAAAACGAAGCGGAGGAAGAAGAGTTTGAAATTGGAGAAAGGATTAAGCAATATATTGATGATAATTTTTTAAAGAACTTGAGTATAAAGTCTTTATCTGAAGCGTTAGGCATAAGCCAATATTATCTGATACGCTCTTTCAAGAAAAAAACTGGCTATTCTCCTATGCAGTATATTATAAATCGGAAGATGGGGGAAGCTCAAAACCTGTTAATAAATACAAACTATTCTGTGAAACAAATAGCTTCTATGATCGGATATGATAATCCCAATTATTTTAATATGCTTTTTACGAAAATAATAGGTATGTCACCGGGAAAATATAGGAAACATCTTGTTTCCAATTCTTTCACAAAGAAATAGTTAGAAGCATAAACTTGTCAATGCGACAAATTTATGCTTCTTTTTATATCATAAGCTAGAAATACATCCGCTACACCACGGGGACAATTCCTCAGGCACATAAAAAACATATGTGCCAGACAAACCGTCCGAGGCCACTGAAAAAGTACTTCATCGTCCAGGGCAACTCATGGGGACAGGGCCCCAGTCCGGCAAAAAACTCACCTGACAGTGTACCAGTCCCCAAGTCTCGCCCTTTCTGCTCAAATAACTTGAGTTTTTCAGCAGTCTCGAACTGTCCCCATGACTCCGCTCTTTCTTGAATATAATGCTCCATTCAAGTCAAACATAACTACTGTCGAACTGTCTAAGCAATCTGCGTTTTGTGCTAATATCTATTTGTTTTCTTCTAGTAGAACAATGTGGGTTGTACTATATTTATATTTATAAAGGAAGAGTTTCATTTAAAAAGATAAATTGAATCAAAGTTTTTTAGCAGCTTTATTTCGAAATTCACGGGGTGAATAACCAATAAATTTACGAAACAGCCGTGTGAAATAATTGGCATCATAAATTCCTACTGCTGCAGAAACATCACTCATTGACAACGAATCGTCCTTCAGGTATTCAATGGCTTGGACAATTCGTAGACGGTTAAGGTATTCTACCGGTGGAAGACCTGTTTCTGCTTTAAAGATGGTTCGAAAATAACCGGGGCTGTAGTTATGAGTGCGTGCATAAGTTGAAAAATCAATGTGCTCCGTAAGATTATTTTCTATATACCTCTGAGCAGCGGCGACAATCTCGCGGCGCGGATTTTCTCCCCCAGGGAGAATTGAAAACTGACGCATCTGAGCTCTCGCAATAACAATTAGAATCAGATTTAAATAATCCTGTTTGACTTGTTGGAAGGCAAAGTCTTGCTTCGTTTGTTCAAGAAGCATGTTTTCCATCATCATCTGAACTTGTTTGGCCTCTACTACTGACAGATGGATGATATTCTGACGGTTTAGATCAGCAGGAGAAATGGGGTTTTCATTTTCCGGCTCAGCTAAATTACTGAGCAACCCACCAAATTGTCCATTCCACCAATCTGCAATTTGGTCTGGATAAAATATGCAATTATACATGCAGACGGGGGTTTCTACTATATAAGCATGTTCCTGATGTGGAGGGATTAGAAACACATCCCCTGGGATTAAGGGCATGGAAATATCCTTATACCGGTGGATACAAGAACCTTTCGTAATCAGAACAAATTCTTGAAAATCATGACGATGAACCGGAACAGATTCCATCGTATGGAATACTTCCAAAGTAATAGGACTTTTATCGATAGATATAAAAGGAAAATATGGTATCATTTGCTGACCGCCCTCTCTGGTTGGCATTAATATATAAATTTATGATTGGAGGTAATTAGTATGAAAATTGGTTTTAATGAAGGATGTAATCGTTTTTGTAAGGACCATTCCGTATTAAAGGACCTGGAACTTTGTGAAAAATACGGTTTTGATTACATCGACATTCAATCTGAGTGCCTTGACCGTGATCTTGCAGCTGGAAAGTACACCATTGAAGAACTTGGCGAATGGTTTAAGAACCACAAATTGAAGATGCTGTCCTATAACGCTCTGATTTTCTTTAACATGAAGCAGACACAGGAAGAAAAGGACGCTGTTATGGCACAATTAGACGAAATTATCCGCCGTTGCCTTATCTTAGACTGCAAAATGATTGTTGTTGTTCCAAGTATGGATATACCTGTCCATGCAACAAGATCAGAAATCCGTGAGGATGCAGTAGCTGTATTAAAAGAAATGGTTAAAAAAGTGGAACCTCACGGTATTAAGCTTTCTCTTGAGTTCGTTGCTCATCCTAGTATGACGATCAATCGTTTTGATGATGCATACGCAATCGTTGAAGAAGTTAATTCTCCACTTGTAGGTGTAACATTGGATCAATATCATTTCCATGCCATGGCATCTGACTGGGCTGCATTGGAAAAAGCAGACGGAAAAAAGATCTTCATATGGCATTTAAACGATATGGAGGATGTGCCTTGTGGTGCACCATACAACAGTGACGAAAAGAGATTATGGCCAGGAGATCCAAGAGGTTGCCTTGACCACAAACGTTACGCTGACACTTTCAAAAAAATCGGCTTCGAGGGCGATTGCTGTACCATTGAAGTCTTCCGTCCTGATTATTATAAATTGTCTCAGGAGGAAAACGTTCGTACTGCAGCAGAAGTTACTCGTGCCCATGTAGAAAAATATTGGAAATAATTTCATTTCAATAATTTGATTTCTTACAACCCACGGCTTTTTGGTCGTGGGTTTTTCATATATAAGTCACACTAAGTGCGTTACATCCGCTACGCCACAGGGACGGTTCCATCGTTTTCCCTTCGGTCCTTCGCTGCGCTTCGGAAACGCTCGAACCGTCCCCATGACTCCGCTACTTTGTGGCTGACTGTAATATGCTAAGTGTTATTTATATAGTTCTCCTATTGTGTTATAAAAAAGTCTTCCATTGGAAGATTTAAGAAGAAGACTTTTTTGAAACACATGACGGAAATTATGAAATTATCCAGAGATTTTAAATGTTCATAATTTCCTATGTGTTATAAAAAATAGAGAATGTAAACGCATCGCTTACATCCTCTATCATACAACTTTTTCTCATGACATTAAAGTTTTTAAGGGACACTTTCAATAACATTTCTGATATCATACCATTAACCTCTATTTTTTTAGAAGCTCTTTTTCAATCCTTTCACGGGTTTCAACGGCCTGCCTAGCCATCTTCTCCGGATATCCAAATAAAGATACACAAGCGATTGATTCTCCACCAACCTTGAAGGTTTTATTTGCAAAGTCCATTTCACGAAGTGTTTCAAAAATTCCTGGGAAATCCACATCGCCTTCACCAAGACCTACGTGTTGATGTATTGTAGCATCTACACCTGGAGGATTTACAATATAACGGCAATCAAGGGTTTGATTCATTGTATCTGCAAAAAGAACGTGTGATAATGCGTCACCGGCATATTTTAACATAGAACGAACGTCACCCTTGCCCTTATCATAAAAGAAACCATGGGGTGCTGAGTAAACATAGGTAAGGTTATCACTGCGGAAGGATTTTACCATGTCTACTGTTTCATTGTTTAATTCACAAAAATCGTATGGGTGTGACTGAACTTCTATACGGATACCTTCACGCTCTGCTATTGGGAGAAGCTCTTCTACAGATTTAAACCACATACCATTGCAGATTTCCGGTTGATTTGGATCACCGGATAATTCCGTATTAATAACTTTAACGCCCATGTTAACGGCTATTTCAATGATTCTCTTCCAGTTTGCCACGGCATGTTGTCTTTGTACTTCAGTTGGACCACTCCATCGATAAACAACGATAAAAGAAGAGATCTCAACACCAGTTTCAGCCAGTGCTTTACGGTATTCTGCTTCACATTCCTTTGAGAATAACGGGTGTTTGTAGAATGGATTGATACGTGGATGTGGAGATTGTTCAATATATTTGTATCCCCAATCAGCTACTTGATGAACCATTCTGTTGATATCCATTTGTTTTGCTAATACATCTACGTCAAATGCAATTTTCATTTCTCAAACCTCCAATCAACTTTTATTTATTGTAAAGAGCTGGACGTTCTCCCAGTGAGATAGGAATAATACCACCTTGTTGCGCTTTTACACAAGCATCTGCAGTTACTGCCGCAGCGTAACCATCCCATGATGATGGTCCATTCATTTCACCTTTTAGTGTATCATCAATCCATTCTTGAAGTTCAACATCATAAGAGTCAATAAAACGTTTTTTCCAATCTGTAAGGATTTCCATTGATAATTTAGCTTCACTACGCATAATAACACTAGATGGCTCAGGTAATTTGGCAATACCAGTTTCTCCAACAACTTCACATTGAATATCATAGCCATACTTTGCGTTTACGAATACTTCTACGTCAATTCTTACACCTGTTGCAGTCTCAAGCAATACGATTTGTGGATCTGCTAAATGACTAGATGCATTTTTAGTCTTTTTAGGCATAAGCACTTGTGCAGAAACATAATCATCATTTGTTAACCAACGTAATACGTCAATTTCATGAATTACGGTATCTGTAATAGCCATGTCAGTCATGTAGCTATCGCCAACTTCTGGGTTACGATGGGCGCAGTGAATGATTAGCGGTTCGCCAATCTTATTCGTATCAACAACCTCTTTCAATGCACGATATCCTCTGTCATAACGACGCATAAAACCAACTTGTACTAGTTTTTTACCATGGGCAACTTCAGCTTCAACGATTCTCATACATCCGTCTGCTGTAGTAGCCAATGGCTTTTCACAGAAAACAGGCTTACCGACAGCAATGGAAGCCAAAACAAATTCTTCATGGGTTGGTCCCCAGGATGTTACAATAACTGCATCCACATCCTCAGCTTTAATAAGATCATGTCCATTGTCATAAATCTTGGCATCTAAGTTAAGATTCTTAACAGTCGCTTTTGCTTGTTCAGCATTTACATCTGTCACCGCCACAATCTTACCGCCAGTTAAAGTATTTGTAATTCTGCGGGCATGGTCCTGCCCTATGGCACCTGTTCCTATAATACCGATTCTTAAAGTCATAATGAAGTCCTCCTTATTTTTTTATTTTTATTAAATGTTTTAATGAATAACAGCTCGAATACTTAAAAATTATTTTTTAGGTGGGGTATACCCATTAGCATATATATAATCTGAGTCAAAGCCTAATCTGGTGCCTTTATCTAATGCTCCTATTTTCTCCATCTCTTCGGAAGTTAGTTCAAAGTCGAAGATCTGGATATTCTGAAGGATTCTTTCCTTATTTGTTGCCAGAAAATCTTTTGAGAATTTAATTTATTCAAGTCAACGTGCCCGAGCACGTACTGTATATTTATATATTAATCTATTTTTGCGAATATTTCAATATTTTATTTTAGGTTTTTCTAAACTTAACACTCATTACAAATAAAGGCAGGCTGCATCATTCAAGATGCAGCCTGTCTTTTATCCCTACTTTATTCATACAGATGTCTTTTGCAGTTCAAACTTTATAGATTGATGCCCTCCGTTTTTTCATCCTCTTCATCAGCACATGCAGCTTCATCATATACATCCTGCTTACATTCGGCTTCATCCTCTATAAAACTGGCAGCTTTTCCATCAAGTTCTCCATCTTGATGCTCTGCTATTTTCTCGTCCTCATCATTTTGAAGATTCTCCACTGATCCATCTGCTGTAAGTTCCTTATGGCTTTCGTCTATAATGAATTTTTTCATCGCATCTTCCAGCTGTCTTACCATGGTTATCAAACTTTTTACATCATTGCTTATATCATGGACCGCAGACTCCTGCTCCATGGTATTGGTCTGGATAATCTGCGTACCGGAAACAGTGCTCTGGGATATTTCCCTGACCCCTTCCATGGCATGTTCTACCATTTCCATACCGGCAGACATCTCTTCCATGGCAGCTGTAAAGTCCTCTACTTCACTGACTACGCTGCGGGTTTCTTCTATAATCTTATAGAAGGAATCGGTGGTTCCGCTGATGATCCTTGTACCTTTTCTTACCTCATCCATGCTTAATTCCATGGTTTCTACTACGGAATCCGTCTGCTGCCGGATTTTTTCTATTAACTCCACTATTTCAACAGATGCTTTGGCAGACTGCTCTGCCAGCTTTCGAATCTCATCTGCTACCACGGAAAAGCCCCGTCCATGTTCTCCTGCTCTGGCGGCTTCAATGGCTGCATTGAGGGCCAACAAATTCGTCTTATCCGATATGCCTATGATAAACTGAACAATTTGCCCAATCTGTTGGGTATGGTCACTTAATTGTAGAATCAGTTGAGAGGATTTCCCCACCGTATTATCGATGGAATGCATGGTTTGATTGATATGTTTAACATCTTCCATTCCCTCTTTGGCTATATCAGAAGCTTGATTGGAAGCATTTAAAATCATGATAGCGTTATCCGTAAGCTGTCTTACAGTGGCAGTCATTTGTTCCACCACATCAGCTGTGGAGCTGACACTGTCCAACTGCTTGTCCGTACCTGATGCCACTTCATCCACAATGGCAGCTATTTCAATAGTAGCTCCTGAAGTTCGTTCAACATTCTGTTCTAAATGATTCACCGATGCAAGAACGCTTTGCCCCACTCTTTGCACATCTCTTATAAGGATTGTCAAAGAATCGGCCATTTCATTGACGGCTCTCTGTAATATGCCAACTTCATTTTTGGAATTTACAGCGATTCGTTCCGTCAAATTTCCATCCTTGATTCTATTGGCTATCTGTATCATGCTGCTGATAGGTTTAATAAATATTCTGGCAAAAAATACACTGACTACTAAGCCTAATATGATGAAAAAAATTGATATCATGAATGTTCTTGTCAGTGCGGCCTTTCCCTGTTTGATGATCTCACTGTACTGTTGTTCCACCAGTACACCCCATTTAGCAGAGGGAACCGGGGCATAGCCGCCTACAACCTTATTTCCATCTATGTCATTATAAACAGCAACACCGTCATTGCCTCCCAGTACATTTTGTACTCCCTCAACGCCTTGATCCGCAGCGTTTGAATTAGATAAAACCTTTTCCTGAAATTTAGGATGAGCTATTATTTTCCCCTGTTGGTCCACGATATAAGCATAACCGGTTGTACCGGTTTTGATATTTTTTGATAGGTAAGACAACCGATCAAGTCTCAAGTCCGCCGCCAAAACACCCGTTTGTCCCGAGATAGTAGTTTCTAAAGGTACTGCAATGATAATAACAGGCATTTGTGATTCCTCATCAATGAAAGAATGAGAAATATAAGTCTCCCCGTTGCGTGCTGACTTAAACCATTCCTGATCAGCATAATTTTTACCTTCATCTCTTTTCTTATTGGTGGATACCTGGATATTACCTTGAAGATCTGTAATAAAGGCTGATTTAAATTGAACGTTCTTGCTCGTAACTTTAGACAAAGTAAAATTCTGTTCGTAAATATCCATTTTATAAAAGTCCACAGTAGTTACAAGGGTTTTAAGTACATCGATGGAATTAGTTATGTACATATCTACCTGTGCTGCAGCCACCTTAGCCATCATCTGATTTGCTTCTTTTTGACTATCGACCAGCTTATTAATGTCATTATAGTAATTAATAGTACCTATGGCTGTAATCGTTACGGTGATAATTAGTACAATTACTGCTGAAAGCTGCACCGTCATCTTTGCCTTTGTTTTATTCTTTTTGAAAGTATGCTTTTTCCTCAGTATTTTCACATTTGACCACTCCTTGTATGTATTTAATTGCCATTTAATACATAGAACCGTCCGAGACTGCTGAAAAAGTAATTCTTCGCCCGACAACACATGGGGACAGGGCCCCAGTCCGGCAAAAAACGCACCGGACAGCGGACCAGTCCCCAAGTCTTGCCTCTTCTGCTCAAATAGCCTGAGTTTTTCAGTGGTCTCGAACCGTCCTGGTGGTGATGTAATATTCAGAATTTTTAAAATTTACATATTATATTCTACAAAATTCGTCAATTTCCTCTAACTTTACCGTGAGATATACACGCAAAATTAGCCATACGTACCTTTTTAATAAAATCTTTACAATAAATTTCTCACGTCAAAATCCTGTAGAGGATTTTTTCCTTCAGCCCATTCATATCGGAAAAAGGAATCCACATCTTCCTTTGTCACTTTTTCCAATGTATCTGGATTCCACTTAGGTGATCGGTCTTTGTCTACCAATACGGAACGAACACCCTCAAAGAAATCATGGCTTTTCATGAAATTCATGCTCATTTCCAGTTCCATTTCGAAACATTCCAGCATGCTTTTTTCTTTTCCATTGATTAACTGCTGCAGCGTGACTTTCAAGGACGTTGGAGATTTCTTGCATATTGTTTTTATTGTTTTTGCTGCCCACTCATCCCCTTCTTTTGCTGCCGCTTCCAATGACGCCACGATTTCTTCCACTGTACTGAAACGGAAATGACAGTTGATTTTCTCCTCTAATTGGGCAATGGTCGAGGGTTGGGAGGATACCTGCTGAAACCGATTCAACAGTTCATCTAGCTGATCTTTCGCAGTATCTACAGACCAGGATTGCTCCTTGATAGCTTCTTTCAACGGCAGCCATGAACTGCTATCCATATAGTAGTCCGCTGCGCCGATATACAGAGCATCTTCAGGCCGAATCGTTTTCGATGTTAATGACAAATATCTGCCTATATAACCTGGCATTTTAGGTAAGAAATAGCTTCCTCCCACATCCGGGTACAGTCCGATGTCCATTTCAGGCATAGCCCACTTCGTTTTCTCCGTAACAATTCGATGGGAATCTCCTACGGCAATGCCCACACCGCCTCCCATCACGTACCCGTTCATATATACCAGGATCGGTTTAGAATATCGATGCATGGTCATATTCATGCGGTATTCTGTAGAAAAGAATTTAAAGGCATATTCCTTTACATTCCCGTTCCTTAGATCATAAAGAGCTCGTACGTCGCCTCCGGAGCAAAGAGCTTGATCTCCTTCCCCTTCTAAGCAAATAAATGCCACATGATCATCATTTTTCCACTGTAATAATGTCTTATACAATATTTCTATCATTTCAAAGGACAGTGCATTATGGGCTTGTGGACGATTCAGCTTTATCCAACCGACACCTCCTTCGACTTTGCATAAAATATCTGATTGACGGGTCATTAGGTTTTCATCCTTTCTGTAATCCTTTAAACAAAAGATGATGAAATAATAAATGGTTACTATTTCATCATCCCCAAGATCTAAATAAATTATAATCTGACAGGTCTGCCTTCTTGTACTGATTTCTTCGCTGCTAAACCGATAAGCACTGGTTTCAAGCCATCAATGCCTGTAACCGGTACTTCTTTATCGTTTACAACAGCATCGATAAACTCTTTCATTTCATCAACGAAGGACTCCATGTATCTTTCCAAGAAGAAATACTTTGGTTTTTCGCCGAAAACGCCTTCTTCTGTACTTAATACAGCTGAACTTGGTGTATCGTTGGAAACCATAACTTTTCCTTTGGATCCAAATACCTCTACCCTTTGGTCATATCCGTATGCAGCCTTTCTGCTGTTATCGATGACACAAATGGTACCATCTTCGAATTTCAACGTAATAACAGCTGTATCTACATCTCCAGCTTCGCCGATGGCAGGATCTACCCGTACTGCGGCAGATACATATACCTCTCCTACTTCGCTGCCAACCAGATATCTAGCCATATCGAAATCATGAATGGTCATATCCAAGAACATGCCGCCTGAAACCTTAACATATTCTGCTGGTGGTGGAGCTGGATCCCTGGAAGTAATTTTTACGATATGAAGATCTCCTACCTTGCCGGCATCGATGAGGTTCTTCACTTGTCTAAAGTTATGGTCAAATCTTCTATTAAAACCAACTTGGAATTTCACATTTGCTTCTTCCACTGCTTTTAATACCGCTTCTACCTTTTCTACTGACAAGTCTACCGGTTTTTCGCAGAAAATATGCTTTCCAGCCTTTGCAGCCTCAATGGATATGGTTGCATGGGTATCTGTAGACGAGCAAATCAATATGATATCAATTTCAGGATCATTCAAAATCACATGATAATCATCTGCTGCAACAGGAATCCCCATCTTTGCTGCCCATTCTTTCGCAGCATCCAGATTGATGTCTGAGATCGCTTTTATCTCTACTTCCGGGATATGATACATGATGCTCTGAGAATGGACTTTGCCAATTCTTCCGGCGCCGATAATGCCGATTTTCATTTTCTTCGCCATTATAATGTCCCCTTTTCTATTATTTATTAATGTTATTTCTTTACCATTTATTTTCCTAAAGGCCTGTATGCTCTGCAATGAATTTTCTTGCCTTGATTGCATATTCTAGCGGATTGGCTTTTGCCGGATCTTGCTCGGCTTCTACAACCATCCAGCCTTCGTATCCTATTTTAGCTAATACATCAAATACATGATCGAATTGAACGTCACCGTCTCCAGGTACTGTAAATACGCCTTCTTTCACGCCTTTTAAGAAGGACCATTTTTCTTCCTTGGCTTTTTTGTGTATATCGGCTCTTACATCTTTTAAATGAACGTGAACGATTCGATCTGCGTATTTATCAATCACTTGGTCAACAGCAGCTTGAGTTCCTTCTGAGAAGTACATATGTCCTGTATCAAACAATAGATAAACATCGTCATTTGTTATTTCCATGAATCGATCTACTTCAGCCGGTGTTTGGATGCCTGTTCCCATATGATGGTGGAGGGATACTTTCATACCTTTCTCTGCTGCAAGGGCTGCCAATTTGTTCATACCATTTGCCAATCTAGTCCATTCTTCATCGGTAAAAACCGGTTTCTCATCAAAAATCGGTTTATCCAATCCCTGAATGCTGTGGCCTTGCTCTGAGCATCCAATCACTTTCGCACCCATTTCGTGTAAGAAATCTCTGCACTTGATGAATTCTGCTATCGTTTCTTCTTCAGGCTTTGTGGTAAAGAAAGTACTAAACCATGCATTACAAATTTGTACACCCCTTAACGCAATGGCTTTCTTTAAAACCTTCGTGTCTTTAGGATATTTGTTGCCAACTTCGCTTCCTGTAAAACCAGCCAATGCCATTTCACTGACACACTGCTCGAAGGTATTTTCGCCTCCCAATTCAGGTAGATCATCATTGGTCCAGGCTATAGGTGCAATTCCTAATTTTACTTTTTCTTTGCTTAACATGCTTCTCCCTCTCATTCTCTATGATTGTCGTTGATGATTGTATAAACCTGCTGTGCCGGCCTAATTTATAGAATTACATCTTTAATGTCGTGTATATTCTTTGCGGAAGGACGGGGGCGCCGTTCCCTACAAAAGAAAATGCATACTGCTCCAGAAATGTAACGCTATAGCGGCTAAAGCATAACCGGCACAGCGGGAATGTTAATACTACCTTATTTATTTACTAATAACGTCTAGCCCTATCGATGTTTTCTTGTAGTTTCTTATAAACACCTTGAATCCTTTCACTTTCTGAAACCTCCGCAACGCCCACTCTCCACCATGAATGGTATTTATGGATCATTGTTTTCGGAAGTACTTTAATATCAATCAACGTAGAAACCGTTTGTTTTTTGGAATCGATGATGGCTTCTTTCAATTCCTCAATGGTTGTGACCTTATAGGTTTTACAACCATAGGAAGCAGCATTCATGGCAAAATCAATGGGTACAAATCCTGCATCTAGTTTTCCTGTTTCTTCATTTCTGAATCTAAATTCCGTTCCAAAGCTATCCATACCATGTTCAAGCTGTAGGTTATTGATACAGCCAAAGGTCATGTTATCGAATAGGATAACATTGATTTTTTTTCTTTCTTGTATGGAGGTTGGCAGCTCGGAGTGAAGCATCATGTACGAACCGTCACCCACGAATGTGTAGACTTCCTTGTCGGGCTCTGCCATCTTTACACCCAAGCTGGCATTCACTTCATATCCCATACAGGAATATCCATATTCCATGTGATAGGTGTTCTCGCCTTTTGGTCGCCACGCACGCTGCAAATCCCCTGGCAAACTACCGGAAGCTCCCACGATGATATCCGTTTCTGATAGCATGTCATTGAGTACGCCCAATACTTGTGACTGTGTTAAGCATGATCCTGTTATCTTTTGGAATTCTTCAAAAACAGCTTCTCTATCAATGTGATCGGCTATTTCAGGTACAAATCCTTTTCCTGTATATTCTACAGCGTACACGCGATCAATTTCTGCAATCAGTTCTTCTCGTGCATCTTTAATTTCGTTTAAATAGTCTGTTTTATAGCCTATTTTTTCTAATTCATTATATAATGACGTCAATGCAACCTTAGCATCGGCTACAACTTTAACGGCATCCAGTTTGTACGCATCAAATGCTGCTATGTTAATGTTTACAAAGTCTACTTCCGGATTCTGGAAAATCCATTTTGAAGATGTGGTGAAATCTGTATATCTCGTACCAACCCCTATAACTAAATCTACTTCTTTCGCAATGGTATTTGCAGCCAAGCTGCCTGTTTCACCAATGCCCCCTAGATTTAGTTCATGATTCCACACGATTGCACTCTTACCTGCCTGGGTTTCACCGAAAGGTATATTGAACTTTTCTGCAAATTTTTTGAAGATCTCAGCAGCTTCGGAATATCGTACGCCGCCACCGCAAATCAGCATTGGTTTTTTCTTTTTAGAAATGAGTGCCACTGCATCTTGTATCATTTCCATGGAAGCAGGTCTTCTTTCTATTCTATGAACCCGTTTTTGGAAGAAATATTCAGGATAGTCATAGGCTTCTCCTTGAACATCCTGGGGAAGAGCCAGGGTTACAGCCCCTGTATCGGCTGGGTCTGTTAACACCCGCATGGCATGAATACATGCAGACATTAATTGCTCAGGTCTTGAAATTCTATCCCAATATTTACTCACTGCTTTAAACGCATCATTAGTACTTATGGTTAAATCATGGAACTGTTCAATCTGCTGCAAAACAGGGTCTGGCTGCCTTGTGGCATAGACATCTCCAGGCAAGAAAAGAACCGGTATTCTATTGGCTGTAGCCGTAGCTGCAGCGGTCACCATATTGGCAGCACCCGGGCCTACCGATGATGTACATGCATATATTTGCTTTCTGTTACGTTGTTTGGCAAAACCTATGGCAGCATGGGCCATACCCTGTTCGTTTCTTCCTTGATGCACAATCAAGTCTCCCGGATTCTGCTCTAAAGCTTGGCCTATGCCTAGAACATTACCGTGGCCAAAGATGGTAAAAATACCTTTTACGAATTTCTCTTGTTTTCCGTCAAATTCCACATATTGATTATCCAAAAACTTTACTAAAGCCTGAGCCATCGTAAGTCTAATGGTTCCCATTCTTTATGCCCCCTCTATCTTAAAATTTCACATTACTTTTCAGGCCATATTTTCGCATCTTTATCCAACAACCATTTATGTTCATCCACAAAAATACGCTCGTTAAAGCGGGCATCTTCTAAATGACGGATCATCCAGAGATAATACATGGCGTAGCCCGGAGCTGCTGTTTGAGGATGAACCAAGCCTCCCGGAATAGCCACCGTATCCATGTGCTTTATCACATAAGCATCATCTCCTATTACAGAAAGACCATAGCCATGCTCTGGATAAAAACGATAATGGTAGACTTCCGGCTGCGGATGATGATGGGGTGGATAGCTGGAATATTTCCCCGGATGGTTAATCACTTCTCCAATAACCAGATTTGCATCCGGTGCATTGGAATCATCAAAGATGGTTCTTACCGTTCTAGTAGCCGTTTCATTCAATGTTCCCGCGCCAAACTGTTCACTTCTGCATTCTTCCTGTGTATATAGCTTAGATGGAAAGCTTTTTTCATTATTTGTTTTTTGAACAGCCACTTCCGTATCATCTTTCAGGGATGTAATTTTTACTTCCACGTTAGACGGTACGTGCAGGCAGGTTGGACTTTCTTCAAAGCAATTGCTTCGTTTAACCGTTACCTGATTTCCTTCCCATTCCAGGATGACTTCCCCTTGTATCAGCAAATACGCTCTTTCTAAGTTTTCACTGCTGGTTGCTTTGTCATTTTTCTTCATTTTTAATATGTCGAAGTCCATCAGCATATTACTGTGTTTTCCGTGCATTTCTGTAATACTGTTGTATCCGTATTCAAAAGGCTTTTCTTGTCTAATCCGCATTTAATCACTTCCTTGCAAAATATTATCTATAATGACAATCCGAGAAGCTCCATTTTTTTCTTTGCTTCTTCCTGAACCTTAAGCATTGGCGTTTTAAACAGCTTGATCCTGTCAAATTCATTAGGGTTCTTGTTCATCTCTTCTCTTAACGCTTTGCCAAATGCCATCCTAAGCGCTGTACCTATATTCACTTTGGCGACTCTGTAAGTAATAAGTTTTTGTAAATCTGTATCCGTGATTCCGGTAGAACCATGTATAACCAACGGTATATCTACCAGCTTTTGTATGGCTTCCAATCTGTCAAATTGAATCACAGCCTCTTGTGTCTCCATTCTGTGTAGTGTCCCTACAGCAACAGCTAAGGCATCGACACCTGTTTCTTCAGCAAATATTCTGGCTTCTTCAGGATCTGTGTATACAGCCTTTGCCTGAACATCCGGGGCATTATAACCCACAGAACCGATCTCTGCCTCTACAGATACGCCACAGGTATGGGCAAATTCTACGATTTCTTTCGTATTTCTGATATTTTCTCTTAACGGTAATTGCGACCCATCATACATGACCGAGGTAAATCCACTCTTGATGGCCCTGCTGACCAGGTCACATTCTGTAGCATGGTCCAAGTGTACACAAACCGGAACCTTAGCATCATCAGCAATGCTACAAAGTAGGTCTGCCAAGTACTCTATGGGCATATGGGATACGGCTACCTTATTTGTCATCAGTATCACCGGTGCATTCAATTCTTCAGCTGCTCGTACCACAGCAATGGCATCTTCGTATCCGAATACATTGAAGCCGGGAATAGCGCATTTTTTTTCCGCTATTCCCTCTAAAGCCTTATTAAGATTAACTAACATAGCTGCCCTCCTAGTTTCGGCGCATAATTTCGCCAAACAATTCCTCATCGGTCGGCATGGTTGACGCTATTGGCGCAGAAACCCAAGTCACATTGATTAAATGCTTCCACGTAATGTTTTCGGAAGAAACATTTCCTCCCCAAGTACCGCAGCCCAGGGTCAGAGTCATTGGCATACCATTTGTCCATGCGCCGCTGTTTGCAAGACATTGAGGCTGTCTAACCATAACACGGCTTGTTTTGGTATTGAGGGCAAGCTGCAGAATATGCTCTTCATTATTGGAATGGATACCGCAGGAGTGACCGCTTCCATGATAGGCAGTAATGGCATTCACCTTATCAATTGCTTCCTGGAATTCTTTATATTTAAAAATTGTAGTCACTACGGACAATTTTTCACCTGAGAACAGATAATCAGGTCCTATACCTGTTTCCTCAACCATAAAGAATGTCTTTCCTTCCGGTAAGTCTATCCCTGCTTCTTTGGCTATGACTTGTGCTGATTGGGCAATAATCTTTGGACTCAGATGCCCATCATGCCACATAGCATGATGAAGCTTCACTTTCTCTTCCGAACTTACGAGATAGCCACCTTCACTTTGAAGGTTTTGAAGCATTTCATCATAAATGCTCTCTTGAATCACACAGGAGTTTTCTGTAGAGCAGCTAGTTGCAAAGTCAAAGGTCTTACTTCTCATGATCTTATTGGCTGCATCCTTTAAGTCTGCTGTTTCATCCACCACAGTCACAGCATTACCCTGCCCTACACCATAAGCAGGTGTTCCGGAGCTGTAAGCAGCTTTTACCATGGCACCACCACCTGTAGCCAAGACTAAGTCTGCTTGTTTCATTAGTTCTCCACTGATATCCATCGTCGGTTCTTCAATACCGATTACTAAATCCTCCGGAGCACCGTATTGCTTCAATGTATCTCGAATAATATTGACAATCATTGTATTTGTTTTCTTTGTTCGGGGATGAGGTGCCAGTATAATGGCGTTTCTTCCCTTGATGGCAAACATGGTTTTCAATACTGGTGTAGCCTCCGGATTGGTGCAAGGTACCAACGCTGCAACAACGCCTACGGGTTTTGCTATTTTGATGATTTGCTTTTCTTCATCTCTTTCAATAACGCCTACCGACTTTTTGCCCTTCATATCCCGGAGACCGCCTCTGATTTTGTTCATCAGCTTCCCGTATTTTCCATCATAGTTACCTAACTGTGATTCTTCTACAGCAAGTTTTGCAATCTTATCTGCATTTTCTTCTTTTACGATATTCCACGCAATAGCAGTACATAACTCATCTACTTTTTCCTGGGTGTAGGAGTCCGCTATTTTTTGGGCTTTTCTAGCTCTTTCTATCAATTCTTTTACATGCACTGCTGCGTTTTCATTGACCATATTGCTCATAACTTTTCCTCCTTTTTGTTCTTTCAAACACTTAAAATCGCAAACGTTTGCGATTCAAGTGTAAAAAAAACTTTATATAATAATTTCTCCATTGTCACATTTTTTGATATATTCTTTAATCTCTTCTGCCGTTGGCATAGCATCAGAACAGCTGTGGCTGGAGATAACAATAGATGCTGAAGCCGCACCAAATGACATGGCGTCAGCTACATCCCACCCCTGCATCAGGCCATAAATAAATGCAGATGCGTATGAATCTCCTGCGCCAAAGGTTTTGATTACTTTTGCCGGATAGATCTTTCCTTTGAAGGCATCTCCTTCTTTGGTATAAGCTATAGACCCTTCTTTTCCGTGCTTAATGACGACAATTTTTGCGTGATGATCGAACCATTTTTTTGCCGTTGCATAATCATCCTTATTACCCGGCATGGTTAGTTCTTCCATCATATCGAATTCTTCTCTAGTACCGATGATCACATCACATTTTTCAGCTGCCAGATTATAATATACAGAGGTTTCATCTTTTGACTGCCATGTGTATGGACGATAATCAATATCGAAAAATACCATGGTGTTGTGTTTTCTTGCATAACTCAATGCCAGAAAGACAGCTTCTCTAGATGGACTTTTTGCCAGAGCTGTACCGGAAATCAGTAAAGCTTTTGCATTCTTGATATATTCTTCATTCACATCCCTTGGCTCCAGCTTCAAGTCAGCTACATTATCACGATACATCAAGATACTGCAATCTGTAGGACTCTTAATCTCCGTAAAAGCCAACCCTGTAACGCTTCCTGATTTATCTGTTATAACACCTGTAGTGTCAATTCCATCCTTTTTCAAGTATTGAACGATATATCGCCCCATTTGGTCGTCAGCTACCCGGCCAATAAAGCCAACCTTCATACCCAATCTCGCCATACCCACCGTGATATTTGCAGGTGATCCACCTAAATATTTGGTAAAAGTCATGGTTTCTTCCATAGGCCGATTGATTTCGTTAGCATTCAGGTCAATACATAGCCGTCCCATCCCAATAAAGTCCAATGTTTTTTTACTGTCAAAGTTTAAATTATTCAAACCGTCACCTCCCAAAACTACTACATTAATTTATAATTTATTTAAATACATTACTATCTCTTTTTGTTTTTCTTCGCGTCAAGCAGTACTGCACCAACAATGATACAGCCTTTTAATATCTGCTGCCAGTAGGATGATACGTTCATTAAGTCAAGACCATTGTTTAAAACACCTATGATTAATGCACCTACGATTGTTCCAGTGATTTTACCAATACCGCCATTTAAACTGGTACCACCGATTACAGCGGAAGCAATGGCATCCAATTCATATCCAACACCCATACTTGGCTGTCCGGCAGTAATCCTTGCGGTCAAGATGATACCTGCTAGAGCTGATAACGTACCGGCATAGGTAAATATTAATATTTTATATTTATCTACATTTATACCACAGATCCTGGCAGCCTGTTCATTTCCGCCTATGGCATAGGTATAGTTACCAAATTTCGTACTGCTTAATAAGAAGTGTGAAAGTACACCTATAGCAACAAAGATTATAATTGGTATCGGTAATCCTAAAATATCTCCTTGCCCTAAAAAGATAAAGGATGGTGAAAGATTTCCGATTGGACGTCCATCACTTAGTAATAGTGCCAATCCTCTAGCAGCAGTATACATACCGAGGGTAGAAATAAAAGGAGGTATTTTACCCTTGGCACTTATGGTACCGTTTATGCATCCTGCTAATGCACCAACTGCTAATCCTAATAGAATTGCTAAAAATATGTTTTGTCCTGGATGTGCAAAGCTTGCAACTGAAACAGATACAAGGGCGATTACAGAACCTGAGGATAGGTCAATACCAGTGGTGATAATAACCATGGTAACACCCATTGCCACGATACCTATTACAGACATCTGCCTTACTATGTTTATCAAGTTTCTTGTTTTTAAGAAAGCCGGAGACATAAATGACATAAATATACACATGCCGATAAAAATCAATAATATACCATATTTGTTAAATAATTTTGCGGCGGTTTGTTTATAATCCGTTTTTTTTACTTCAGAAATATTGGTAGCCATGTTATTTAATTCCTCCAAATCATTAAGATTTTGTACTAAACAATATTTGAATAATTACTATGCATTTTACATCATATCTTTCGTTACCATATGCATGATTTTCTCTTGACTTGCTTCTTCTCTAGCCAATTCACCCATTTTTCTGCCTTCATGCATAACAACAATTCTATCGCTCATTCCTAAAATTTCAGGCATCTCCGATGAAATCATTATGATAGCCTTACCCTCTTGGGCCAGCTTTGACATGAGTTTATGAATCTCTGCTTTAGCACCTACGTCAATACCTCTGGTAGGTTCATCAATAATTAATATGTCAGGGTCATTTAAAAGCCATCTAGCCAAAAGAACCTTCTGTTGATTTCCACCACTTAAATACATGATCTGTTGATCGAGATTTGGCGTCTTAATACTTAATTTTTCCTTTTGCTCTTCACATTTTTCATTGATCAATTTCTGATTCTTGTAACCATTACTGATAAAGCTGTCTATGCTGGCATTGACCATATTATCTCTCACAGATAGTGGTAGAAAACATCCTGTTAGTTTTCTGTCCTCGGTGAGCATACCTAGCCTGTACTTGATTGCATCACTTGGAGATTCCATCTCAACTTTTTGTCCATGAACATAAATCTCTCCTGCATCTGCCGGATGTATACCAAATACACTTTCCATTACTTCTGTTCTACCAGCACCCATCAATCCCGCTATACCAACTATCTCACCTTTTTTTACATCAAAGCTTACATCTTTAAATTTACCATTTCTAGTAAGATTTCTTACAGATAGGGCAACTTCGCCTATTTCTGTCTCTTCCTTGTGGAATACCTGCTTAATTTCTCGACCTACCATCATTTCGATTAATTTATCCTTGTCTAGTTCTTTTGCAGGCAGCATACCAACAAACTGTCCATCTCTCAAAACAGTAATATCATCGGAAATTTTAAAAACCTCATCCATCTTGTGGGTAATATATATAATAGATACGCCTTTTGATTTGAGATTATCTATGATTTTGAATAAGTGGTCGACCTCTTTTTCAGTTATCGCTGATGTAGGCTCATCCATAATTATCAAGTCCGCATTATACGATACCGCTGTGGCTATTTCAACCATTTGCAGGTTTGCAATACTTAAATCTTTCATCTTAGCTTTAGGATTGATATTTATCCCTAGACCGTCTAATAATTTTTTTGTCTCGTCATACATCTTCTTTTTATCTATCCAACCCGTATTACCTATGGTTGGCTCTTTACCTAAAAAAATATTTTCCGCAACTGTCATATAAGGAATTGGGCTTAATTCCTGGTGGATCATCGATATACCACTATTTAATGCATCAACGGGTCCCTTAAGTTTCAGCTCTTCACCTTTAAAAATCAGCTTTCCGCTATCGGGTGTATAAATCCCAAATATAATTTTCATCATCGTGGACTTTCCTGCACCATTTTCACCCATTAGGGCATGGATTGTCCCTTTTCTTACTTTCAATTGTATGTTGTCTAGTGCTTTAACACCTGGAAATGACTTAGATATTTGCTGCATTTCTAAGATATATTCATTGTTCATTGATTTCAGCCTCCCCCATACCTTTTTTGGGGAAAAGGACGCTTACTTAAAATTTCGGCGTCCCCTCCATTATTGTTGTTATCTTTTAAACCAATTTTTTATTACTTAGGTAAATATTGCTCATAGTTATCCTTCGTTACTAATTCATAAGGAATCCAAACGATTTTATCAACGTTTTCGCCTTTAGCAACTTTTACTGCTGTTTCAATACCGCCTTTTCCTTGTCCAACAGCATCTTGGAATACTGTAATTTCAAGCTTGCCTTCTTTAACATACTCTAGGGCATCAGGAGTAGCATCAACACCTGCAACTACTACTTGATCAAGTTTACCTTCTGCTTCAAGAGCCATGATTGCACCTATAGCCATTTCATCATTGTTAGATAAAACAGCATCAATTTTTTCACCAGATTGTAACCAGTTTTCCATTAATGTCATACCTTCGGCTCTTTGCCATTTAGCAGTGTTTTCTTTTACAATCTTAACATCCGGATACTTGGCAACAACATCCTTGTTACCTTGCGTTCTCATGATAGCAGCTTCCTGTCCTAGTTCACCGTTCATGATTACGACATTTCCTTTTCCACCAATCATTTCCATAACCTTTTCAGCTTGCATTGTACCTGCAACAATGGAGTCAGACCCAACAAAAGAAGTAACCAATTCCATGTCAGCTTCAACAGGTGCTCTGTTCATAACTACTAATGGAATACCAGCATCATGCGCTGCTTTAGCTACAGGGCCAAATCCTGGAACATCAACAGGGATCGTTAATATAACATCTACACCTTGTGTAATGAATGTTTCTACTTGTGATAATTGTTTACCGGAGTCATTCTTTGCATCGACCATGATAACTTCTACATCATCATTTGCTTCATCATAAGCTCTGATCGCATCGTACAGGTATGATAACCACTTGTCATCAAAGATAGGCATTGCAGCACCAACAACGATCTTGTCCTTAGCTGCAGGCTCTTCACTGACAGGAGCAGGTTGCTCTTTTGCACAGCCAGCAAATAATGCTATACCCATCATTAAAACCAACAGCAAAGCAACTATTCTTTTTGTTTTCATGAAAAAATTCCCCCTCTAAAATAGTTTTTTATAAGAACTCAAACTCTTAAATCTTATGTGAATTATGAGAATCTGAGTTTTTACCTATTATTATCTGAATCAGATTTGTTTTGCAGATGGGGAGTAGAAGAAGCTCCAGCTCTTACACCTACTCCCGTCAACCTGCACTATATTATGGATTTGAAGAGGCTTATGACAATAAGTAAATATTTTTTGTGTTTAATCCGCTTCATTCTTTCATCATTTGGAAAATTCGTGAAATTTCCGTTATACCTTTTCCTTTATTCAGAACATATGGGAGGGGCGGAATGTTTGAGTAAGGATTTATTATCTGTGAAATGATTCAAAACAAGCCTCTTGCCTCCATAAGAAATATACTGCTTTCCAAGATTACAGGGTAACCAAACGCTTTTCTCTGAAGGATTCTGTTGCTGCATATGCAATAATGGTAGATTTTGTACCATCATACACAGAGATGTCCGGCTTTCTGTTTTCCAGGATACAATTAACAAATTCTTGAACTTCATCTACATATGCCTGCTCAAATCTTTCTAAAAAGTTTTGTGAGCATTCTTTTCTTACACCGTGCTCATCCAATATTTCTACCAGATTCTTTTGTGGCACTGCACCTATTCTCAAAATACCCTTTGTGCCGATGATTTCTGTTTCAACATTGTAGCCATGGGGTGCTGTCCTACCTGCAAATAAAAACGCCATGGTTCCATTCTTAAACTGCATTAAAGCGGAAACGTTATCCCCATCTTGATACTGTCCGAATTCGGGATGCGCATAACATCCACCGATTGCATAAACCGTTTCAGCTTCAGATTCTAAAAACCATCTGGCTAAATCGATATCATGTACCGCCATATCTATAAATTGCCCGCCGCTATGTCCGGCATATTTGATGGCTCCTTCAATGGCACTCTCAGGATCCTGACTGTAACCCCTGAAAAGAATAGGTTTTCCTATGGCTCCTTCTGAAATCCTTTTCTTCGCATATGCATAGGAAGGATCATATCTTCTCATAAAGCCTAACATAAATATTTTGTCAGGATGCTTTTCCACAGCAGCCTCTGCCATTTTACATTCTTCTAAAGATGTTCCCAAAGGCTTTTCACTGAAAACATGGAATCCCGCATCTAAAGCCTCAGCAATTTGATGGCAGTGTTCCGCTGAAGGAGATGAAATAAAAATAGCGTTCAATTCTTTATTTTTTAACATCTCGCTGAAATCCGTATAGCCGTATGGGACACCCCAAGATTTCTGTACTTCGTCAACCTCTTCTTGGATGACGCTGCATACTGCAGTCAGCTCTGCATTGGGTATTCTAAAGGCAATATTCTCGGCATGTTTTCTGCCTAACCTACCGAGACCTACTGCTCCGATTTTGACTTTGTTCATAGTCAATGCACTCCTCTTAATCATAAATGCCTATTGTTTGACACTCAATAAATTATTTCGATTTCATATAATCGAAAACCTTTTCTAAAAAAATAAATCTTTCTATTTCGTTATTTTCAGGAGAATATGAATCACTATTTAAAAATATTTTCACATTTATTTGCAAACGTTTGCTATATTCGTAATATTATATTACTACAGGGTTTCATGTTTGTCAATTAGAAATAGTCTGTCAATTTCGAATGATTTGATAATTGTTTAACAATTTTTATTTCCGTCTTTTTCTTTGAAAATCATTGAAAACGCCAGTGCATAGCTATCCATCTTCAAACCCATCACTTATTCCATATCCTCTTCATTTTGTTATGCATCAATTTACGTGTACACCTGTAAAGTCATAACCCTGCGATGCCTTTTCCAGGAAACCGATTTCACTCATCAGTAAAATATGTAATAGTTAAAAATTTCGCAAACGTTTGTGAATTTTTTTTTTGTTTTTTGAATAAAAAAGTCTTCCATTGGAAAACCTAATGGAAGACTTTTTGAAACGCATTTAACAGAAAGTACTGTATTAAGAAAATTTACACTTTCCTATGTGCTATAACAAAGGCCCTAACTTTTTAGGTTAGCGCCTTTATGAATTTACAATTTCCTTAAGCACATTTTGAACTTTTAGATTGGCTTTTTCACTTCTAGTTGTTTTTCTAACGATCAGCTCCGGTTCAAGAACGACTCGCTTTATCATTTTCTTTTCGTCTTTATTTTGTATCTGTTCCAGTAGGATTTCGAAGGATGATTTCCCCATATAATATGTGGGTTGACTGATTGTTGTTAATTGAACCTGTGGCAGCTCTGCAAAAGGTATATTATCGAACCCGCAGATACCAAATTCATCAGGAATATTTAAGCCATATTCTTGGGCACAATGTAAAACACCTAACGCCATGACATCATTAACGGCAATGACAGCATCCGGCAAGTTGTCGGATTTCAATAGTTTTTGCATTAGGTCATAACCGCTTTTCATCTTAAAATCACCACGTTGAATGATTGATTCATCAATAGGATAATTATGCTGGCTCAAAGCCCGCTTATAGCCTTCCAGTCTTGCTTCATTTGAAATTGATTTCGAATGTCCTCCAACAAATGCTATTTTTTTATAGCCCAGTTCAATCAAATGATTTGTCGCAAGATAGCCACCCCTAAAGTTGTCTGTTTCAACGGAACTATATTTTCCTCCCGCTGGTCGACTGTCTATAAATACAGTAGGTGTAGAAAGATACTGTTCTATCTCTTCATCATCTGAGGCGGCTTTAATGATGATACCGTCTACTCTTCTCTCTTGCAGTAGTTTTAAATAAGCCAGTTCTTTGTCCTTATCCCAGTTCGTATTACATAAGAAAACATTGTAATGATGTTTACTGGCAGCTTCTTCCACACCACTGGCAATCGTTGGAAAAAAAGGATTTGTAATATCAGGAATCACCAATCCGATTGTCTTGGTATGCTTTGTCACCAAGCCCCTTGCAATGGCATTAGGCTTATACCCCATTTTCTTGGCTTCTGCCAATACTTTCTTCATGGTAGCTTGGTTTACGCCGGACTTACCGTTCAAAGCCCGCGATACGGTAGTATAGGAAACACCTGTTTTTTTTGCTATATCTTTGATGGTTACGCTCATATCCATTCCCTGCCTATATCATATTATTAGAAATCCTTTGAATTCATTATAACAAACGTTTGCGATTTTTTCAAATCATATTATAAGTTAATCAGCTTTGAAGTGTGATCTGTACCTGGAGGTATATTACCTATGAGGCTTCATATTTGTCGGCTATTGGCCACCGGCTGCTAGCTACTGGCAAAATCAAAAAACATAAGCTAAGCCTAAGTGCAGCAACGGGTTAGCCGTAACAAAAGGACTTCAAAAAAGAAGTCCTTTTGTGTTATTTTACCAGAATCTATGCAAGCACATTTTCTTTCTTTAAAGTTTCGATTTCTTCACTGCTCATACCCAGCATTTGCTGCAGTATTTCTTCCGTATGCTGTCCTAAAAGCGGTGCTGGTCTACGGACGCTTCCTTGGGTTTCACTCATTTTAATAGGAACACCGGGCATCTTAAGTTTACCGGCCACAGGATGCTCAATCTCCGTAATCATTTGCCTTGCCAATACCTGAGGATCTTCCAGTACTTTGTCGACAGTATTAATCGGTCCGTTAGGAACACCGGCTTTGTCAAGAATATCCTGCCATTCCTTCGTCGTTTTTTCCTTTGTCAGCGCATTAATTAATGGCACCAATTCCTCAACATTTTTGGTGCGCAGTGGATTTGTTTTGAAACGCTCATCTTCAATCCACCCGGTGGTATTTAACACCTCGCACAGCTTTACAAAGAGCGCATCATTTCCTGCGGCAATCATAATCTCCCCATCTGCCGTCTCAAAGGGTTCAAATGGCGTAATGGATGAATGACGATTTCCTGCGGGTTTTGGTGCTTGCCCTGTCACTACGTAGCGGGCAATGGCATTTTCCAAGATAGCAACCTGGCAGTCCAGCATGGCCACATCTACCTTCTGACCCGTACCGGTATTATTTCTATAATTTATGGCAGCTAGAATTCCGATGGCTGAAAACAATCCTGCAGTAATATCACCGATGGAAGGTCCTACCCTTGTAGGCTTTCCTCCTTTTTCGCCGGTTATACTCATAATGCCGCCCATTGCTTGAACTACGGCGTCATATGCAGCTCTTTTGCTGTAAGGACCCGAATGTCCGAAGCCAGAGCAAGCTGCATAGATGATTTTCGGATTGATCTTTTTTAGCTCTTCATAGCCTAGCCCCAGTTTTTCCATTGTACCAGGCCTAAAGTTTTCAACAACCACATCGGCTTTTTTGACCATTTCTCTAAATAAATCCTTTGCCTTTTCTTCCTTTAAGTTTAAAACAATGCTCCGCTTATTTCGATTAAGACTCATAAAATAGGCACTTTCATTTCCTACATAGGGTCCAAACTGTCTGGAGTCGTCTCCTACCCCCGGAGCTTCAATTTTAATGATATCCGCTCCCATATCGGCCATAACCATCGTAGCATAGGGACCTGCCAATACCCTTGTCAAATCAAGTACCTTAATTCCTTCTAATGCTTGTTCCATCGTATGTAGCCCTCCTTTTTCATTATGTCTGTTGCTTAAAAAAGCTTATTTTTCATAATGTAATGTTGCTCCATACCTTAAATTATATGCCAAAAATGCCAAGAAACCCAGATTTTTTTGTGAAAATTCATAACATTTTGATACTTATGCTTTTTTTTCATGTTTTACCTATTTTTTGTAAGGTATTCTTCTTGAAGGTTCAAAACTGCATTTTCCTTCATTCAAAATTTCTCCATATACCTTTACATTACGATCTTCAATATGATCAAAAATCATGGGTGACTTCGTTCCATAACTAACATATTGAATTGGATTTGGGTCCAGCTTCGCAGCGATAATCTCCTCTGTCCCTCTGGCGAGGGCAATTACCTGCGCGATCGGGCTGACAATCATGCTGTGGCCAAAGTAATAGTTCTTACCGGCATCAGGACCGATGGAATTGGCAGCCAGCATATATACATGGTTGTCATACGCTCTGGCTTTGTTCACCATTTCCCATATCTCATAGCTTCTAAGTAAAGCCGACGGTCTTGTGATGATCTCTGCTCCCTTCAATGCCAATACCCTTGAGAGCTCAGGAAAATCTCCATCATAGCAAATGATCATCCCGATCCTGCCTAACTTTGTATCTACGACTACCGTGCTATCGCCGGGTGTCGTCCAGCCTCCCCCTTCCAATCTTTCCGTCGGAAAAGGGTGAGTCTTTCTATAATTTCCTATAATTTCACCCGTATCATCAATTAAAACCGAACTGTTCAGTATAATATTTTTTGCTTCTCCTCTTTCATAAAGTGGAAAGACAACGTGAACGCCAAACGCTTTAGCCAACTTTTGAATTTTCTCTGTGTGTTTGCCCGGCACAGGACACAACATCTCATAAAATTCTTCAACAGGCATATTGGGTGTAAAACCGGTGGTGATTGTTTCCGGAAAAATGATTAGTTCCGCTTCATATTCTTTAACGGCTTTCTCCAGCCATGTACAGCATTTGTCGATATTGGCTTCTATCTGATTGGGTTCAGCGGCAATCTGAACGCATGCAGCAATATGCTCTTTCATTTTTAAACCTCCTATTATCAAAATATATAACACTGCCCGCCTGTTCAGGCGGGCATACTGTATCATTTATTTCACTTCATCATAGGCAACAATACGGCAGATACTGGACTCTCCACCTTCAAATCGCCAAGGATAGCAGCCCACGATCAATCGTTTGTTCAGAACCTTATCAATTTCTCCACCAAGGTTTTCTGCATGGATAATATCATAAGGGAATAAATCGATATGCATCAGCTGATAGTCTTCATCCGGGAATATTTCTTCCAAGCTCTTTCCATATTTTTCTCTCATATACTTATCTGCTTCCTTTGCCTGTCTCGGACACCATTCACGAATCTTTGTATTCATTGGGTGGTCAGCAGATCCACAGTCAACACCAATCCATTTGATTTCCATTTTTCTACACCAATCTGAAAACTCCTTTGTCGGTCCAGGGTGCTTTGTCATATATCTTACTTCATCGGCTTCCGGTTGATCCCATGCATATCTGTGATAGCCTGTATTGATAATCAAGATATCACCCTTTTTTACTTCTACTCTGTCTGTGATATCCTTTGATGTATAGATTCCATAGTCTTCAGCCATATCCGATAAGTCAACCACAACAGCAGGTCCGATCAGATCCTCCAATGGAATGGCAGCAATATCCCTACCATGGGTACAGAAGTGTAATGAGCCGTCAAGGTGAGTTCCTACATGGTTTGATGTTGTAATGACTTGACCATTTGCTCCATTGGATGACAATCTCTTAAAAAACTTGATTTGCAATGGCTCATAGGTAGGCCATGGCGGTGTAAGATGACTCAGTTTTTGTGTTAAATCGTACATTTTAATATTTTTCCAAAATTCCATTTGAAATACCTCCTCATATTTTAATTACTCCAACAATCCTTTGGCTTCAAGGTCTGTCACAAAAGCCTCCAGGGCATCTTCAAAACACTTCATCGGTGGACGCACCAAACCTGCACCTACTTGACCGACACCCGGCTCTCTATGGGCAATTCCCGTATTAATAATAGGCAAAATACCTGTCTCTATGACCTTTTGAATATCGATAGCTGTGGCTGTTCCACGGAAATTTAGTACAGGAATCTTATAGGCATTGTTCTCACCCTGGGTAATCTCATACATTGTTTTTGAATATCGGATCGCATCATCCGGCGTACCGCCTACAAATTGTACGATGGCGGGAGCTGCTGCCATGGCGAAACCGCCAATTCCACAGGTTTCTGTTATCGTGCTGTCACCAATGTCAGGATTTGCATCCTTTTCCGTAAATCCCGGGAAGAACAGTCCATCGATAATTTCAGCTGGTGCCGTGAACCACTGCTCTCCAAGCCCAGATATTCGGATACCAAACTCAGTACCGTTTCTTGCCATGGTATATACCAAAGTACTGTAAGGTATACCTTTAGCCGCCTCCAATGTAGCCTTGCAGGCAGGCATGGTCAGATTTAGGAAGAAATGATCATTACTGTGTATAAACTTCAAAACATCTGCTTTATCTTGAGAAGAAAAATCAGTATTAACAATATGCGGTGCCAATTCACGGATTAGCAATGAAGTACCTGCTTTATTTCTGTTATGCCCCTCATCCCCCATTAGAACCACTTGGGCAATCATATTTTTTAAATCAATGGGACCGGAAAGTTCTAAAGCTGCCTTTAGCACAGGAGCAAGTATCTGTTCCATCCACTTCAGTCTTTTGATGACCTCTTCACTATAAGCACCATATCGCAATACCTTTCCAAGGCCTTCGTTCAGTGTACAATAAGCATGATTTCCATAAGTCATGTTTTTAATGATCCATACCGGCATAGAAGCTGTCATAACGCCAGCCATAGGTCCTACGGCATCATGGTGATGGCAGGGCTCAAAGGTTATTTCACCGGATTGAACTAATTGAACAGCCTCTTCCTCATCCTTGGCAAGACCTTCGTAAATCAATCCTCCAATAACAGCGCCCCGCAAAGGTCCACTCATGTTCTCCCATGTGATTGGCGGACCTGCATGAAATATTTTCTTTTTTGACATACCCGGAATGACTTCCTCGGCAGTTCCTATCCCAATCAGCGTTGGCTGCCCGTTTAGAATACGCTGCAGTGCTTCTTCATTTGCTTTTTGAATTCTTTCTTGTACCATCGATTTTCCCCTCCTTCTGTATTGATACTACTTCCCCTTTAATCTGGATAGTAAGGATGCCATTTTTTGATTTCCCCCTGCTGGAGGACGCCAATCAACATGAATGGCCTTTACGCCTTGATTTTTTAGATCTTTAGCAAATCCTTCAATTCCCATATTGATCACTTTTAATTCTGAACGAAATAATTCATTGATTTTAGACATACGCTTCCCTCCTACGCAAGTCTTTTGAGTATATCGGAAGCCAATCTCACAGCCTGAGCATTTGACGGCATAACCAGTACTCCTGCTTCTCTCAGCTTCTCTTCTTGTTTCGTTAGATTTTGTGGATCACCTGTTGTACCACATACCGATGCAATGAATAGCACAGGTTTTCCCATCTTATCTCTTATGATAGAAAACTTCTTGATGCTGTCTACCATTTCACCGACAGGATCGGGATGGGCGCCATAACCGATAACAAAATCCATTAAAACAACGGCAATTTCTTCATCTTCCGCTTCCTTCAGCAAACGCTCCTGTCTATATGACGGATCAATCATGGGATGGGGTCTGTTAACCGTAAATACGTCATCTCCTAAGTCGACGCAAGTATGCTCCTTGCTTTGGTGTACATTGACAAGGGCATATTCGGGCTTCAAAGGGATGTTAGAATAAATATCTCCAACTGTTTTTGACAGCATCTTCATGGCTTCATCACAAAGTGTCCCCCCTGTATAAAGGCCCCGCAGATATTTCTGCTCTTTGCTCAGTATGTTTACTGCACCTTCAATCAACTGCTGGACGTCATCTTCCGGCAGGCTGTATCCCAGCATCTCCTGTGGTTGACCATCAGCAGCAAGGGTAGCAGCTTTATAGGCCGTATCCTCCAGGGTATAGCCAGGAACACCGCCATATTCACAAATCTTGTCAGTATCACCCCCGATGAAATTTACAACAAAGGGTTTTCCGCTTTTCTTAACTTCTTGGAGTACCTTTTCAGCTATTTCAGGAGCCGGCGGCTTCGAGATCAACACGATGACCTTCGTTTCATCATCCTGGGTCAAGGCTTTGATTCCCTCTATCATCATGATACCGCCAATCTCGTTCTTTAAATCTCTTCCTCCTGTACCAATGACTTGGGATACACCACTTCCCAATTTATCAATCAGCACACTGACTTCCTGGGTTCCGGTGCCTGAAGCACCTATGATTCCGATAGGACCTCGTGATACAACATTGGCAAAGGCCAAGGGGATATGGTTGATAATGGCGGTACCGCAATCCGGTCCCATCATCAATAGCCCCTTTTCTTTCGCTAGTTCTTTTAATTGTCTTTCTTCCTCTATGGATACATTATCACTGAAAAGCATGACATGCATGTCTCGCTCCAATGCCTTTTTCACTTCGTTGAAAGCATATTTTCCCGGTATGGATATAAGTACAAGATTTGAGTCTGGCTCGTATTTCACGGCAGAATCAAAGGTTGGAGGGTTATACTCTCCCGTTGATGATTCTTTTTTTTCATTGAGCAGCTTATCTACCTTATCAACCACATTCTTCATAACCTTGGGCTCTTCCGTCAGCACAGTGATAAAAAAGTCATTGGGATTAAGCCCTAGAATTTTTTCATCTGCTAATCCTAAGTTCTGAGCCAATTCTTTATTGAGATCTGTTCCCATCCCTACCAGAGCCTCTTTTATGCCATCCAGTTTCTTAATTTCTTTACTGATCAACATCAATGTTACGGAATCATAATAGCTCCCTTTTCTGATTTCAACACACACATGCATCGCAGATATTCCTCCTATCTATATTATATAGCGCATTAAATATTTTACATTGTAGGGGTCGCTGCCTACAGCGACCCATTTCAACGTATGGGCTGAACCGGGCTGCTGTAGGCAGCAGCCCCTACAAGATAAAATATAATTTTTTTATTGCGTTATATATAGCTGGTAGTTGATATTCGATTCTAACATCTATATAGGTACAAGGTTCTGAGTTCTTTGTACCTTGTCGCTTTTCGCTTCTAACTTCTAACCTCTTTACGATACAGCACATCACCTAAACGGCATCCTATGTAAATGCCGGCTAAAAAATCAGTTCCCGAAGTTTCTCCAACGCTTAATACATTCCTGATGGAAGAAATGAGATCGCCATTTTCAGTAGTTGAAAACAAATCGATGAGAAATTTTCTATTGCTTTCCGATGTTTCACCCTTCGCCGCGAAGCCAAGCATTTCAGCACTTACTCTCGTTGTCTGCTTCAAACTGCCCTTCATCATGACTTCATGATTTTTTTGCACACCTGCTACATCTGCTTGATGATAGTCAGCACAGTAGACCACCGCAGTCATCAGCCCGGCGAGGAAATCATCTCCTGAGGGGGTTAATCCTGGCCCAAACCCAACGATCTTCTTGACTGTTTGACACATTTCTTGAACATTCTCTATCATTATTTGCTGTAAAAAGTTTCGTATTCTAGGATATATAAAAGTCGTATAGGGATTGCGTAAACGCTCCACTTCAACCTTTCTTTGATGAAACAATTCACTCTCCAGTTCAAAAACCACTGCTGCAATCCCTTCGTAATTCCCTTCCCTCACCAGTATCTGTCTCATGGCTTCTATATTCTTTATAAAACCCACTCTATCCACTTTGGTAAATTGAAAAAAAGGTCTTGCATCCCAGGGTTTGGCTGATTCTAGGTTCAATGCAAAGCTTCCATTTAGGACGCGTATTGATGCATCAGTAATACTAACCTCCATTCCCTGTTTTAGATCAAAAGATTGCATACTACTGCCAGCAGGCAGCTCGATAGAAATGGCTCGGGGCATGTTGGGCAATTGATTGGATATGATAGGAATAAAAAGGTCATTCTCTGTAAGAATATTGCATACCCTGTGAAATACGGAATGTATCTCTCCCTTTATTTCCCTACACATATGGATATCATTCTTTGTATACAAGCAAATATGATTGGCTCTCATGTCTTATCCCTTTTCCATCATGTATTTGTGTAATGATTCACTGATTATTTCTTTACATATGATATTCGTTCCTTTAGGCATTTCCCCTAAACATGGGTGAGTCTATTTGTAACTACTTACTAATCTTATATTTCCTCTTTTTTCTTTAACTCTAATATCTTTAGGGACACTTGCACGTTCAATCTTTCGCCAGGATCATCCAGATCTATGCCTGTAATTTCCTTTATTCGCTGCATCCGGTATATGATGGTGTTATAATGGGTAAACATTTCTTCCGATATTTTTTTTAAGTTTCCGCCACACTGAAAATACATGTAAAGTGTCTTCACCAGCTCAGAATCTTTTTCTTTGTCATAGCTAACCAAAGGTGCTAAGGTTTCTTGATAAAACTGGTTCAGTTCATCTTGCATTTCTTCATAGCAAAGAAGCCTGTAAATCCCTAATTCATCAAAATGAATCATCTCGCAGCCTTTATATCCACTGCTGTTTTTTGAAGCTTTACTTGCTTCGTTATAGCTTCTCCACAGTTTGTCTAACTCCTTATAAAATCTTCCCATACCCACGACCCATGGAATATCCTTTATTTCTTTTTCTATTTGATCAATAATTTGGCGGGCATAACTTTCTAATTCAGCCTTGATCATCTGGGCTGTTTTCGTCCGTTCGGCTCCATATAATATGATGATCTGGTCACTTTTATTTCCAAAAATGATTTTATCCTTACGATTTCTTGATACCCTTTCAATGATCTGTAGTACCTTACTGTTAAGCTGATAAAGAAAGCTGGAATTATTGACCGTTTCTTTTACCAATTCCTTGATTGATTTTAAAGAAATAACCATCACTGCATATCCTATTCTGCTGTCGAAATCAAAAAACGATGCTCTTTCCATTGCTTTTCTATGTCGTTTTTCATCCTTTGACAATAGGTCATCAAAAAATTCAATTTTATGACGACTCTCAATTTCGAAAATAGATGCTTTTTTCACTAAATCAAGGGCAATCATGGGGACTGCAGCTTCAATTGAGGTTAATTCGATAGCTGACATTTTTTTATGATCTTCCCATACATACAGATAGCCGTAGTGTCTTCCTTCAATATAGATAGGCACTTGGATACGATGGATACAGTCTTCCCATAGGTGATCTACCCGTGTAGTCAGGGTCTTCTGTCTCGAATGTGAATATCCTCTCTCATAGCTGTGCTCCCGTTCTTCCGCTAAGACCTTTTTGATATCATCCAGCTTTTCTTCTTGGCAGCAGATCACAGTGGTGTCAAAAATAACATCTGTAATAGCAACAGAATTTCCGATGGTAAGGGCAATAGTATCTGCTATCTCCTTGATACTTCCACCCTTTAGCATAACATTCATAAGCTTTGTATGAATTTCATCTACTTTTTTTAATGTATTTGTCTGTCTGTCAATGATCTCTGTCAGTACAGGCATCATGATTTCGGTATAGGCGGCATCGAAGGGTATCTCGATAATGGGAAAGGATAGGTCGTTGGCTGCTTTAATAATCTCGTCCGGCAATCGGTCAACATATCTTTTCATTTTTATTCCCAAACCGGCCAGACCTTTGTCATTTAATTGCGGGATCAGGTTTAGCAGTATTTCTATATGATCTTTAATGGAATAAGCCGTTGTCAGCAGGAATTCCCCCGTTTTGACCCAGTCAATGATATCGGGAACCTCCATCACATTAACACTTAGGATTTTTCTTCCCACGCCGTCTTTTCCAGCCAAAATTTTCGCTGATTTCATCACTTCCAGATTCAACAGTTCTTCAATCGTAATTCCCAAGGATCTTTGCAAACCGAATTCCCCCATCCCATTCCTTCTCTTGTATTGTTAACATATACTACATGTAATTAACCTTTACTATTTAATATGGTTTATATTCCATATACATGACATGAATCCTTTGTTATATATTCACAAATTGGCACCCTTGTTTTTATCATTAACAAAAAAAGAAAAAGCACACTATTTCTAGCATGCTTATTCACTAAAGTAGGGCTTATCCATTTTTAAAATCCTTGTTGTTTCAACCATGCATCCGCCTCAGCTTCTTCGGTGAATGGCTCAGGTGCCATAGCACCTCCTCCGCTTCTTTTCATTTGCATCTTAACGACTGTGCTCTCAACAACAATGGCTGCGCAGCTTAATCCATTTTTCGCCGCCCAGGATACATGGTCATTGATCTCATTCACAATATTTGACATTTTATAATTTCTCAAATCACTTAATTTTGCCCATGGTTTACCTTTTAAAGCCGGCGCAATTTTTGTTTCATAATCCTGCTGCAATCTTTGAAAATCTTCCCCTCTCCAAAGCCCTTCCGGGTACTCATATACAACACGTCTTACCGGGTCTACCTTGATTTTGTACATTCCTTTTACATCATTGATTAACATACTTTCTCCTCCTTTACGTTTTTCGTTTCTTCCAACGCTTTAAATCTATCTGCAACAGGGGCCGCCTCACTGCCATCGGTTATTAGTTCAATCACCCAAGGTCCTTCATTTTGTCGTACAAAATGTTTGATCTGGTCAATTTCCTCAAGCTCACTGATTTGCATTGACTTTACCCCCACAGCATTCATCATGGCGCTAATGGATATCCTTTCTTGTTTAAAGCCTTTGACTGTTCGACCATATAAGTACCGATGTCCATTTTCTACATACCCTAGCATTGCATTATTAATAACAAAGTAGAGGATAGGCATACGATACTCCTTTGCTGTCAGAATCTCCGAACCATTCATAAAGAACGAACCGTCACCTGTAAATACAGCAACAGGCCGCTGGGTCTGTGCTAAGTGTGTACCGATGACCCCTGCAACACCGGAGCCCATGGCTCCGTAATTCAAACTGATCTCAAAGTCCCCACCTTCCGGGATTTCCATATACTTAAATAAAAAATTCATGTATTCTCCAATATCAGAAACATAGTATGTATTGGTAGGCATAACCTTCGTAATTTTATCTAAGAACAATCTTAATGAAAGGCCTGTATGGTTTTGTATGTAAGGATTTTCTATCTTGACTTTATTAAATCGATCCAGTGCCCTTTTGGTACCCTTTATGATTTCGGGAATTGTATAGGACAAATCATGATGAATCATTACATCTGCGTTGAAAACTTTTCCCAGTTGCTCTTCATCCCAGTCCACATGGATCACCTTTCTGCCATCAACCAGAACCGGGTTATAATTTCTTGTTGATGATTCTCCCAGGCTTGAGCCCAGTATTAAAAGGCAGGTCTCAGGACCACTTTCCACATAGTTGGTTGCCGTATCTGTTCCAGCAAAGCCGTAGTTGCCGAGGTTCAAATAAAAGTCAGCAGGGACAACACCCTTACCCTGAGGCGTTGTTATAATGGGCCATTGAAGGTGTTCACTCAGGTCCATAACTTGCCTGGATAATCCCCGGCATCCTTTTCCCACCATAATCAATCCATGCTTTTCACGATCGATTATCTTAATAGCCTTTTTAATAGATATCTCAGCGTCTTTATACATATCAGATGGAAGTTGTACTTTATCGGGTATTTGTTCCATCAGTGGCGCCACTTGGATATCTATTGGAATAGAAATATGTACAGGACCATAGGGCGGTGTAAGGGCTATTTGGATCGCTTTTTGCAAGGTTGCTAGAACTTTTTTCTCATCAAGTACCGTCTGACTATATTTGGTAATTGGTTTTAAGATATTTTTCGTATCCAGCTCTTGAATAGCACCTTTTCCTATTTGCCATCTATGAACATAACCGGTTATGATTAAAGTAGGAATCTTTGATCTCATTGCATCTGCAATTCCATTGATCATGTTATTTGTTCCTACGCCGCCAGCTGCAATACATACACCCAGCTTTTCTGAAGCACTTGCATACTTGACTGCTGCATAAGCTGCCCCCGCTTCATTTTTGGTAATAATAGGTTTAATACCGACATCATTGACGGCATCAAAAATGGCACTCACAGTCCCCGCTGATATGCCAAATATATACTCAACTTCATTTACCTTTAAGTATCTTAAAATGGCTTCTGCTATTCTCATAATCCCCCAAGTCCCCCCTATTTTTATAGCTTGTCCGTATACTTTCTAACAAGTTCTTTACACATGAAAATCTGTTCTTCCGTTAATTCCCGCATTTTACCGATAGAAGCTACTACCATAATTCCTGCCACCGTTTTATCTTTTATGACCGGTATGATTAGAATACTGTCTATACCGAATAGGAAAAATTCATTGGCTGATCGTGAATCATTTTTGGTGTCTGTAATAAATACGGTTTTGCATTCGGCGATGATTTCCTGGAGAATTGGTGTATCCTTTACGAACACAGTATTTTTAGCATGTTCCTTCTTCCATTTTTCAACGCTCAATCCCTGTGTATTTGTTTTATAGACAGGATTAAGCTTGCCATCTTTTATTTGGTGATATCCTATATCACCGATACCTGTGATTTTTTCAAGTTCTTTGAATAATTGATGTAATTCATCTTGCATCCTATGCGTATCCCCCTTTGAGTAAAAAATAAAAAAAGGCAGAAAGCTCCTAAGGTCTGCTATCTGCCTTTCATAGCGAAAACTTAGCAACTTGGCAATCATAGAATAGATAATTCCTTAGACCCATAGCTTTGCGTCCTTACCTTTCGGCAAGTTTGCCTCTTTTAAGTTCTTTTTAAATTCATTTTTGTCTAACTGTAGATATTTTATCATAATGCCACGTAGAAATTTGTCGCATTTTGCGGTATATTAATTTTTTTTAACAATTTTTCTCTCTATAATTCCGTCTCCTTAAAAAACACAAAAGAAAAAGCACACTATCTCTAGCGTGCTCACTGGCGGAAGTGGGGTCTATCAATCTTTAAAATTGTTTTTGCCGCTCAATAATCTCAAGGAATTCTTGAGCAGTGACCACTATTGGATCTTTAGAGAAGTGCTTTACATTTCCCGTGACAAGATGTGACTTGGCACTTATTGCAACTTCGTAAAATGCCTTGTCGTCTTCGTCCTCAAATTCGACAGTTAAGGGTTCTGGAACCAGGGACATACCCGTATGCAAAATAAAATCTATTACTTGTGAGACTGTTTTGGGGTCAAATTTGAATTTTGGTCTTGCGAGTACCTCTTGGTATTCAGCGATGATTCGGCTGTCAAAGCACATTATGACATTCCCATTAAGGACATGGTCAAAGACTCTTGCTGGTGCACCTGATGGCGACAATAATGCTGAGACAAGGATATTGGTATCAACAACTGCTCTGATCATCTTTCTCTTTCCTTACGAGAAGCCGTAATCTCAGCTTCAATCTCTTCCTCTGTCATACGGCTATTGCCATTTTCAATAGCACTGAGTCTCAATTTATTTACTGCTCGCATTGCCATCGATTGTCTGACACTGGCAAGAACATCTTCCAGGTTTTCGTCGTCAATCTCTATCATAAGGGCACTTGGTTTACCATTGTTCGTAATAATCAGCTCGTGAACTTCCGATAACTTCTCCCAAATTTGTCTCGGTTGCGTTCTTAAATCTCTAACAGTATAAAAATTCATCATACCACCTCGTTTCGATTTTTCTTCTATAATTATTATACCACTTTGTCACTCAATCGTCTACTTTTCTGCCCATCTAAAAGGTAAAGCAAAAAAGGTCAGCAGCTTTTTATATCTGTTGACCTTTTCTCTGATGTTATATTGTTAAATGCAAATAAAAATCAATAAGCTTATTCTAATTCATAAATTCCATGCTCAGATAATCTCAATTTAAGCTCAATTTGTCCATTTGTGTCAGCTCGGATACCACCTATACTAACTATTTTTCCATTCTCTGATACATTATTGATAGATAAGGTATAGCCTGTTCTTGAATAAATTGTGTTACTTGTCTTATCATAACCCCATAATGCGTCATTATTGTTTATTTCCATCGTAACCATTTCAGGTATTAATCCATCTTTCCCAATTTTAGATCTCTTAATGCTAATTCTGTGGATATTCACTTCATAGTTTACACAATATGTATACAGATAATCAACATTATCCTCTTTTATTATACGATATGCCTGTATATCCAATGGTACGTTTTTTTCAATAACAAAAGCAAGTTTCTGCGGTTTGTACTGGAAAAGTTGCCATGAACTCTTACCAGAATTTCCAAATACCTCTGGTGGTTGAGTATATTGGATTATTCTAGACTCACTGTTCTCAATAATTTTTATACCAGTAGAAAGTTCTCTTATCTTATCTGCAGCAATGTCCTCTTGCTGTAGTGCTTGAGCCAAATCTGCAAAAGCACTATCAATGAGCATTTCTGCATTTTGTGGCTCTTTACAAACCTTTTCTAAATCCAACTTGATATCGCTTAACCTATCAGAAGAACACCCTGATAGAATAAATATCATAATTATTAAATACAATATAATTTTCTTCATTTCTGGTCCTTTCTAGAAAAAAACCTGATATACACATAATCATAAGAACGGTTCTTCTGGTTGTGCTATTAGGAATGTTGGAACAAGCTATTTTCGCAACTCATAAGTACTGAAAATTCGCTTTACTCGATGCCTTCAATCTCTGAATTCAATCTATAAAAATATTCTTCCATAAATTTAAGTCTTTCTTTACCAATTTCTTTTGCTTTTTTTGTATACAATTTTTGAGGGATTTTTTTAAATTTTAATTCATATTCAATAAATGGTGTATGCTTTGAAACATCTTTTAATCTTCCATTTTCAACAGTATTGGCTTTCAAATATTTATTAATTGACTCATTTGCTGTTAATCTTTGTCCAAATTGCCCTGCTAACATAAAAGTACGAGCAATTCCAGTTGCACCAATAACATCAAGTTTATCTGAATCGAAAAGTATTTTTGCTTCTATTGTTTTAGGCTCGTTTCCACTTCTAAATCTGTGTGTAGTAATACAGTGTTTTATCTTTTCAATTTTTTCTTCATCATATTCCAGCATCCTTAAAATATCTTCTGCAATTTCGCTGCCTAAAATAGCATGGTCAATCTCTCCTGTTTTATCCTGACTTTCTTTAACTCTTGCAATATCATGCAGCAATGCTGATGGAATAAGAATTTCTAAATCAACATCCTCTTCATATTTTGCAAGTAATAAGCAAAGATTATAGACCCTTATTATATGGTTCCCCACAACCACGAGAACCGTCCCCTTGGTTCCCCATAAAGAAGTTGAACGGACTGAAGACATATGAATAAACAAGAGCTATTTAACCATATAAAACCCGAGTTTGAATTGATTATTAACGAACAAATGGGTAGTGTAAGGGGCAGTACCACCGAAATCAGATGCTCCCACCACTCCTACTAGCGATACTTGGAAATTATATTATTTTGTTTTAGTCAAGTATTTTAAAGAAATCATGTAATTGAGAAATAACTTTTTTATCTACTGAGTAGAGTTTATTATTTATTTGACCTATGCTATCATTTGGTTTATGAATGAAATAGTAAATATAAACTGGAGAGCTACTATTTTTCACACCTTTTCCATAAAGTCTTATCAAAATAGTTGAATCTCTCAATATTTCAGCTTCTTTGAAATAAGGGCCTAGTTTTGTATCATTAAGTATACCAATTAATTTATCTTTTTGCTCACCTTTTAAAATATAAGGTTTATCATAATCTTTAATAGCATTTCTGATTTCCACTTCAATTTCTTCAGAATTATTAAGCTTCAAACTTGTAAATTGTGTCAGAACAATTACAATTATAGCAACTATCGCTGCAATTATGATGCTCTTTTTGTTAAACATTTTATTTGACTCCTTTACGTAAAATGTTTCGTTGGGTAATTACATATTAGGAATAACATACTGACTATTTTTTGTATGAATCATACAGTTTTTTCCCTGGGACTCAATAAACAAAATATCTTTAATGAATATTTTTAAAATACAGTTCTTTGTTTCAAATCGCACCACTTGATTTATAGAGTCATTATGTTTAATCCCTCTTATGAGCCGTTCAGATAGTTTCAATACGTCTTCCTGCTTATAGGGTTTTTCAATAAAATCATAACAGTGATACTTTTTAAAGGCTTCAAGCTGGTAATAAACACGGGTGGTAATAAACACTATATATGTCAATTCATATTGTAGAATGGATCGAATCGTCTCTGCAATTTTCAAACCTGAAATATCAGGGAGTTCGATATCCAAAAAAAATAGTCCGATTTTTTCTTGTTTTAATATTTTTATTGCCTGTTCCCCAGCAGCAGCTTCAAATACTTTTATATCGTTGTTCAATTTCTTAAGCATTCTGACTAAATTGTTTCTCTCAACTCGGTTATCTTCAACTACAAGAATATTCAGCATTGCAAATCCTCCAATCCTTTAACTCAGGCTTGTTGAGAAAACCCGATAAACATAAAAAAAGCAGAAAACCTCTAAGGTCTGCTATCTGCCTTTCATAGGGAAAACTTAGCAGCTTGGCAATCATAGAATATACCGTCCCTTAGACCCATAGCTTTGCGTCCTTACCTTTCGACAAGTTTGCCCTTATTAAGTTCATTTAAAATGTATTTTTACTTTACTGTAAATATTTTATCACAATGTCATGTGGAAATTTGTCATATCTTGCAATGTTATGATTTTTTTCTACAGTTTTCCCCCTTAAGTTTGTTCTTTCTAAAAAAGCATAAAAGAAAAAGCACACTATTTCTAGCGTGCTCACTCACGGAAGTGGGGTTTATCCATCTCTTTATTCCGGTAATACTTTGTTCAAAAGGATACCGATAATTGCTGCTAAAGCCATACCCTCCAATGTAAAGGATACGGACAGTACATTGATATTGATTGGAAGTACTGCGCCGCCTAAGCCAAGGACAAGAATGACTGCAGATATAATAAGGTTTCTGGATCTTGTAAAATCTACCTTGTTTTCAACCAGCGTTCTACCTCCGATGGAAGCAATCATACCAAACAGAACGATGGATATACCACCTACCACAGGTGCTGGAATGGTACTGATAAATGCTCCCAGCTTTGGAATAATGCCTAAGAGGATGGCAAAGCATGCTGCGATCCTCATGATTACAGGGTTGAACACTCTTGTTAAAGCAAGTACGCCTGTATTCTCAGAGTATGTAGTATTGGCTGGTCCGCCAAACATAGCTGATAGAGAAGTGGCTAGACCGTCTCCCAATAGGGTACGATGCAGTCCCGGAGATTTCATAAAATCTTTCTCTACGGTTGCACCGATGGCCAAAACATCACCAATGTGCTCTACCATTGTTGCGATTGCCACAGGTGCTACGATCATAACACTCTGGAAGCTGAATTTCGCAATGGTGAAATTGGGAACAGCAAAAATATTCTGTACTTGCGTAATGGGTGTAAAATCGACATTTCCGGTGATAAGTGCAAAAACATAGCCTCCGATTAGTCCGCAAAGTACCGGTAGTACTTGAATAAATCCTTTACCAAATATACTGACAACTGTAACGATTAGAAAACTGACGATAGCCAGCAACCAATTCCCCTTTGCCATATCAATGGCAACAGGTGCCAATTTCAGACCGATAACCATAATAATGGGTCCTGTGACGACAGGTGGGAAGAAATTGACGATTTTTTCATAGCCAAATAGATAAACGAGGCCGGCCAATACCAGGTAAACCAAGCCTGCTACCACAATCCCGCCTTGCGCATAGGCCATGCCGTATTCAGGCATATTGGCCACTGCCAATATAGGGGCAATAAATGCAAAGGAAGACCCTAAGAAGGCAGGCACTTGTCCCTTCGTGATTAAATGGAATAATAGTGTACCTACGCCTGCCATGAATAATGATACAGAAATATCCAGGCCCGTAATGATCGGAACAAGCACAGTGGCACCGAACATGGTAAACGTATGTTGGATGCCTAATATAATTTTCTTACTGGTTGGCAAATAATCACCCTCTCGAATGGCTTCGAGTTTTTCTACTGGCTCACTTCCATTGTTCATAACATAACCCCCTTTAATTAGTTTTGTCATTTCCCCACTTTTTATCCGCATAATAAAAAACAACGAATACAAGCTGGGCCGTAGTTGTATTTTTATACTACGGCCTTTATTTTTTTTCATGTATTTACTTCGACAATTTAGCGTCTTTCTCCTTTAATGCCTTTAATATTTTTTCCGATGTAATTGGCAGAGAATTAATTCTTATACCAATAGCATTATAAACAGCATTAGCAATGGCTGGAGCAGCCGGAACCATACAAGGCTCTCCGATTCCTCTCGCACCAAAGGGGCCCGTCTCCTCCGGATTTTCCACAAAGTTTACAATCATCCTAGGCATATCTCCAGCAGTCGGTATCTTGTAATCAACAAAACTTGCATTCTTTGGAATACCATCTTCAAGAATCAATTCCTCAAAAATCGCTGACCCTAAGCCCTGTACAATAGCACCTTCAACCTGTGCCTCAATCAGCTTCGGATTAATCACTTTTCCCACGTCAAAACAAGATGCCACTTTTAAGACTTCTATCTTACCCGTTTCCGTATCGATCTCTATATCCACGCCTTGACAGCCGTAGGTCCAAAATGCTACGGGTTTTTCCCCCTGGCCTGTTTTCTTATCGGTATTCCTCACATTAGGAGGAATAAAAGCGCCTCTACCGATGATAGGCCCATGAATTCCAGAACCATCGGGCATAGATAATCCTAACGCCAGTTCCTTGATGCCGATTTTTTTGTCGGGATAGAGTTTAGAAACGATACATTCTCGATCCAGGATCAGATCTCTTTTGCTGATTCCAAGATGAATCTGTGCCAGTTCCAGCAGCTGTTCTTTGATATCCTCGCAGGCTTTTATGACTGCATTTCCGGCACAATAGGTGATGCGGCTGGCCACTGTTTGCCATTCATAAGGTGTATAGTCTGTATCTCCTGTTTTGATGGTTATTTTATTGGGCGGTATGGTTAGTATTTCCGAAGCAATTTGTGTTAATGCCGTATCCGATCCTTGACCAATATCCTGGGCACTGACAAGCAAATGGGCAGTTCCATCCTCGTTGAGTTTGATGACAGCTGAAGATGCAACATTGTTGGGCATGGAAGGAGCCTTATAACCGCAAGCGATTCCTTTTCCTCTAACACGCTGAGGTTTCCTTGGTTCTTCTTTCTTATCCCATTCAATATTCCTCGCCACATCCTCAATACACTGCTGCAAACCGCATACATCTACGGTTTGCCCTGTGGCATTCTTGCCTCCAGGTCTTAAGCCATTGATTCTCCTTATCTCAATCGGATCCATCTCCAGCTTTTCAGCCAACATATCGATATTTTGCTCTATGGCAAAATGTATTTCTGACATCCCGAATCCTCTGTAGGGACCGCCTACAGGATGATTGGTATACACACAAATGGAATCTGTCCAAACGTTTGGTATATCGTAAGGCCCTGTAGAAGCATATCCTCCGGCTCTTACAATATTGACGCCATATTCCGTATAAGCACCGCCATCCCATATAAAGGTATTTTTCACCGCGGTGATTTTACCATCTCTATTGATTCCGGTCTTAATCGTTGCATGCATTCCTTGTCTCACAAAGCTGTTGACAAATTCGTCCTCCCTTGAATAGGTAAGCTTCACAGGTCTTCCTTTTGTTCTCATGGCCAGGGGTATGACGATCCCTTCCAATGTCGTACCGGCTTTACCTCCGAACCCGCCGCCGACTGCCGGAGAGATAACGCGAACTTTATTAAGAGGCAGATCAAAAGCTACTGAAAGAGCTTGACGTACTGCATAGGGTGATTGACAGGAAGACCAAATCGTAAGGCTGCCCTCTAAGTCCATCTGGGCAATACTGCTGTGATTCTCTATGGGACAATGTTGTATATGAGGCACGAAAAAATTGTTTTCAACAACATAATCTGCCTCTTCAAAACCCTTTTCGATATCTCCTTTTCGTATCTTATAATGATTACTGATATTGGTTCCGGGTTCAGGAAAGAAAATCGGCCCCCATTTATATTGTTCCAGTTCAGGATGTACAAGAGGCGCATCCGGTTTCAATCCTTCCACTGCATTGGTAACAGCTGGCAGCACCTCATATTCTACTTCAATCAGCGCCGCGGCTTCCCGTGCTATTTCCTTGGTTTCTGCTGCCACAGCCGCCACAGCTTCACCGGCGTATCGTACCTTATCCGCTGCCAGAAAGGTTTTATCTTCAAGGTAGAGTCCCACCCGTTTTGATACATCCTTACCTGTAATAACAGCCTTTACCCCTTCCAGTTTCTCTGCCTTGCTCACATCGATCTTTAAAATCCTGGCATGGGGGTAAGGACTTCGCTTTACAGCGGCATAAAGCATTCCGAACAGTTTCATATCATCAACATATTTTAGTGACCCTGTAACCTTTTTGATACCGTCAACACGGCTTACATTGGTTCCAACATATTTCATGATCATCCCTCCCTTCTACTTTCCGGCATTCTTTTTTGATACATCCATGACCGCTTCAACGATCTTCTTATATCCCGTACAGCGGCACAGATTGCCGCTTATTGCCTTGATGACTTCATTTTCTGATGGTGTCGGATTATCTATCAATAACGCTTTTGCAGACATGATCATTCCTGGAGTACAATACCCGCATTGTAGGGCCGCATGATCAATAAATGCCTGCTGCAAGTCATCCAATTCCGTACCATTTGACAACCCTTCCACCGTTAGCACTTCTACACCATCAGCTTCTACCGCCAACATCAAACATGCATTGATGGGCTTTTTATTGACCAGTACTGTACAAGCACCACATTCGCCTGCACCGCATCCTTCCTTTGCTCCCGTTAGATCAAAATCTTCTCTCAGCATTTCCAATAAAGTTTTGTGGGGCTTTACAGCAGTCTTTACCGCTTCATTGTTGAGTATAAAACGAATTTCATGTTTCATCATCATCTCTCCTCCCCTACTTCAGCATTTCCATCAAGCCGCGCTTAACCAATACTTTCACCATCTCTTCCCGATATTCCTTTGATGCTCTGACATCACTGATAGGCGCTGTTTCACTGAAGGCTATTTCTGCTGCCTGGCCGATGATCTCGTTATTTAACATTTTTCCTTCGAGAAATGCTTCTGTTTTCCACGCTCTAACCGGTGTCGGCGCCACAGACCCCAGTGCTATGCGAATACTTCCATCTACCCTTGCAACAGAGGCACATACAGTAGAAAGGTCTACTTCATCTCTTCTTGCATGCTTCTGGTAAATGCCGTAAACGTTTTCCTTATAATTAGGAATCCTAACACCTGTTACAATGTCTCCGACCTCTAAACAGGTTTTTCTTACCCAAACAAAAAAGTCGTGGATCGACACTTCTCTTTCTCCCTTAGGTCCAACGATCTCTACAACAGCATCCAACACCAGTAAAGCCGTAGCTGTATCAGCTAAGGGAGATGCATTGGTTATGTTGCCAACCATGGTGGCTCGGTTCCTCACCTGGCATGATCCGACGGTATGGCTGGCTTCTGCTAGAATTCTATACTTTTCCAAGAGTATAGGATGTTGGGCCATTTGATTCAGATTGACACATGCACCAATGATTAAACCGGAATCCAAATCAAAAGATATTTCATCAAGTCCCTTGATTCCTTTTATATCTATGACCGCCTTAGGATGGCTGATACCATCATGCATTCTGACAATAAGGTCTGTTCCCCCATTTAAGATACTGGCTTCTCCTTGATACTTACATAACAAATCACTGGCTTCCTGTAATGTCGCTGGTTTAAAATATTCGAATCTTTTCATGACTCCCACCTCCGAAATCCCCTTCTCTTCATATTTACCCGCTTGTGTGATCAACCGTACATCATTCAACGTTCACTTTCAATAAATGAATCAATATTTCAAAAATTCTGTATAAAAAATTTTTTACCTTTATCGTTGAACACCAATTTTTCATTGTGTTTTCTTACATCTTTCGTAAATCTTGTACAATAAGAAGTTTTCTCCGGGTGGCTGTAGGCAGCCACCTCTACTCGAACTGTCTCCATGGCTCACCTGCTTTGTGACTGACTGTGGTATACTTGGTGTTATTTATATACTATATATCTATTTTGTTATTTAGAAGTTTTTGCCTTTATTCCTTTGTGAAATCTTCATAAATTTATTGCACTTTTTTTATGGATTTTTTCACTTACAGCAGCTTGCTTTCACGATCTTGAGACAAGGCTGGCGAACAGTATTCGCCCCTACAGGTGTGTTATCAACGGAAATTTTGCTTAAACTTCTTAATGATAAAAAAAGATGCCCGTGTTTCATTACTATTCTCCTTAGTTTTTTGAAACAATGGCATCTGTTTTTTATTCATTACGTTCATATGAAATTGTGACTTTATCTGAAATGAGTAGCTTTATTTTGAATATATATACCTCTTAGTTTGATTCTATACAATTCGTATTCTTTTGTCAAACCCTTTGATTATTCAGCAGACTGCCTTAGTATATTCATGATTTTAAGGGCTGTCTCCAAGTTGAATCGTTCCTCTGCATTGTCGACACGCATACCGGTGATCTCTTGGATACGCTGGATTCTGTACAATACAGTATTGTAATGGGTATACATAATCTCAGACATTCTTTTCAAATTACCATTGGTCTCAAAATATATTTGCAATGTTTTCACCAATTCTGTATTCTTGGTTCTATCATATTCTACAAGATCTTCTAATACTTCTTTATAGAATTTTATTAGTTCTTCCTTTAGATGGTCCTGACAAAATATCTTGTATATTCCTAACTCGTCGAAAATAACAATCTTCTCTTTTTTAAACAGATAACCTGATTCAATAATTTTATCTGCATCCTGCATGCTTTTATAAACATTCTCCAAGCCTTTATAGGGTCTACCAATACCAATCAGCACATACTCTTCGGAGAAAAATTCCTTTACAACTTGAAGAATTTGTTGTCCAAACTCCTTTGCCTTCTTATGGGCTTCCTTTTCAGAATGCCAGGTGGTCAAGATAGATATTTTATCATCTTTGTTAATCACCAGACCATTCCATTCAAACTGTTGAAATTGTCTTTCCAGAGCCATGGTTAATCGATTCTTTGCTTCTGTAAAGGCCAGCTCTTTTTTACTTTTACCAAAAGGATTCTTCATAGAAACATTATTAACCGTATAGTAGGCGTCTTCTTCCAGTTTGTATATATTGGCTCTTCCAATCGCTGCTTGTTTCCTTTTTATATCTGCCGTAATCAGACTCTCAAAAAATTCAACTTTATACCGATGCTCGACTTCATAAACGGAACTCTTTCTTAAAAATTCAAGGGCAATAATTGTCGAAGCTGTTTCCAATGCGACTCTATCCACATTGCATATTTCCCTGTTTTGTGCCCATGTCAAAATATGGCCGAAGACGTTTCCTTTGACAATAATGGGTATGATGATTTTTTTTATCGTGCCCTCTTCCCACTGATCATTTCTTTCTGTGGTAATATCAATCCTTTTGTGCTCGTTATGACTTTCAAAGAAAATCTTGCACTTTTCCACCAAGTTCCGATAATCACATTTTTCAGCTTTATCTATATCATAAATATATTGATCAAAATAATGATCTCGAATAACAATAGGATTTTGTATCGTTTGTTTTAATGTCTTAATAATCTGCCTTACACTGCCTCCTCGGAGTACAACGCCCATTAAATCACTATGCACCCTTTCTACTTTCTGCAGCACGGCCACTTGGTTATTGAATATCTCTCTAAATATAGGGGTCATGATCTCAGTAAAAGCTGTTGCATAATACAAATCAATAATTGGAAAATTCAAAGCGTCAGCCAGATCAATAACCTCTTTAGATAGCCCGTCAATATAAGGGTATATTTTGATTCCTATACCCGCCAATTTCTTTTTGCTGGATTCCATGATAAGTCTTTTTTGACTTTCAATATCGTCTTTTTTAAAAGAATATGCTGTTGTCAGCAATAGCTCTCCTTCGCTAACCCAGTCCAGTGCATCAGGATCTGCCATGATATTTACTCTGGTAATAACACTGTCAATTCCATTATGTCCTGCGATGATTTTACTTTTTTCAAGACATTCCATCTCAAGGGCTTGTCTTACCGTGATTCCGCTTTCTCTTAACATACCTTCACACCCCGACTGTTTTGATGTTTTTCGGCTATCTTTTAATAAAAAAGTCTTCCACTGAAAGATTTATAAGGAAGTCTTTTTTGAAACACATAACGGAAATTATGCGGTTATCCACAGTTTTCAAATGTTCATAATCTCCTATGTGTTATAAAAATTCTAAATAATCTTCTAAAATCCTGCCTGTATTCGATAATTTCTTACAATACAATATTTAACTTTCTTCTACAGCATGTTGAAAATATTTTACTTTCGTGGCGTTGTATAATCACTCCTTTTACGACAAGATGTCCCTTATTCCCTTTAAAGATGCACCGACAGCAAATTTCCCGGGAAATAGACAGGTTTCATTCCATCATTCCGTATTTTATTATCGAAAGTATGTTATAGAATTATTATTTCTGTGAAAAGCTAATCATTATGAAAAGTTATCCATCCATTATAAGGGTATCTGTTATGTCGTCCCAGCTAAAATACATGTTTTGAAAATATTCTATGCAGAGGTGATACGATGAATTATGAGCAAATTCTTCATCAAACGATTAAAAAAAATAATTCTAAGATTGTTTTGCTGGTCATGGACGGATTGGGCGATATTCGAAGTAACAAATTTGGTTTGAAAACTCCGCTAGAGTCCGCCCACACACCAAACCTTGATGCTTTAGCCTCATCTTCTGTGGTTGGCCGATCTCACCCTATTTTACCCGGTATAACCCCTGGTAGTGGACCAGGTCACTTGGGACTCTTTGGTTACGATCCTATGAATATCACCATAGGAAGAGGAGTACTAGAAGCTGTCGGTATAGGTTTCGAGTTACAGAATGGCGACGTGGCCGCCCGATGCAACTTTGCTACTATGAATGATAAAGGCCTGATTACGGATCGCCGTGCAGGAAGAATCCCAACAGAAAAGACCATGGAATTGTGTAATAAGTTGAAACAAATCGGTAAGATAGACGATGTAGAAATCATTATCGAACCCGGCAAAGGCCATCGTTTTGTTACTGTTTTTCGCAGTAAATCCCGGGAACTGGGTGCTTTAGTCAATGATACAGATCCCCTGGGAGAAGGTAGAGCCCCCCTTGAAGCAAAGGGACATAATGAAAATTCACAATTTCTGGCATCCGTCATCAATCAATTTGTCAAGCAAGGATACGACCTGTTAAAAGACCAATCTCCTGCGAATGCCTTTTTATTGAGAGGAATTGCTTCCAGACCCAAATTACCCTCTATGCGGGATAAATATCTTTTAGAGTGTGCAGCCATTGCTACTTACCCTATGTATAGAGGAATCTCATCTTTATTAGGTATGTATCTGCTTCCTGCACCGGATTCTATCGAAGGATTATTTGAAACCTATGTCAATTATAGAAATAAATATGACTTTTTCTTTATCCATGTCAAAGGAACAGATCAAGCCGGAGAAGATGGAGATTTTGAATCAAAAGTGAGCTGCATTGAAAAGGTCGATAAAGCCCTTCCCATTTTGTTGGAGCATAAACCGGATGTTTTAGCGATTACTAGCGATCACTCTTCCCCATGCGCTATGCGTTCCCACTCATGGCACCCTGTTCCGCTCCTTATTCACAGCGAGTTTGCAGGAGTAGATGACGTGAAGGTCTTCCACGAAAATGCTTGTAATACAGGAGGGTTAGGATTTATAGAAAGCAAGTACTTGATGGGACTTCTGTTATCCTGCGCAAAAAGACTGGATAAATTCGGAGCATAAAAGCAGCCAAGCAATTAGCTTTGCTGCTTTTGTTATAGCTTATAGACTTTATATTTTTAATATTTTGAATCATTTGTATAATTTTTACACATGTCTTCCCTTGTCTTTCCACTCTTTATTCAATTAAAACGCCAAACTTCTTTCTTTTTCTCCATATTTAACCTGAAATTTACTGTAAAAAAGCTACAAAGGAACATCTCCCACTTATATATAACATAAGGATTCAGATAATAATTTAATTTCAAAAGGAGGTTGTATTCCAATGGAAAGTGTACAAAAAGTAAGAACGACTTCAGAAATCCTCTACAAAATCGAGGATACGCCCCCATTGCATCTAAGCATTGTTTTGGCCCTTCAGCATATCATGGCCGCTTTTGGCGGTATTGTAGCAGTTCCTTTGGTTGTAGGCGGTGTTTTAGGGTTGCCTATTGCGGATTTAGCATATCTCGTCAGCGCAGCGATCTTCATGGCGGGTGTCACCACTTGGCTGCAAGCTAAAGGTATTTGGAAAATCGGTGCTAGGGTTCCATGTGTCATGGGTACAGATTTTACTTTTGTAGGTCCATCCATTGCAGTCGGTTCATCATTGGGTCTTCCGGGAATATTTGGCGCAACCATCATGGGTTCTTTCATTGAAATTGTATTGAGCAGATTCATTAAACCTTTAAGAAGATTTTTCCCGCCCGTTGTAACAGGTACAGTTGTAACACTGATAGGTCTAACTTTGCTTCCCGTCTCTATAGACTGGGCAGCTGGAGGATTCGGGGCTGCGGATTATGGCAGTTTGCTTAATGTGAGCATTGCTATGAGCGTTATGATCGTTACCATGCTTTTAAATCGGTACGGTAAAGGAATTATAAGCTCCGCAGCTGTTATTATTGGTCTTATCTTTGGATATATTATTAGTTTTCCTTTAGGACTATTAGATTTCCAACCTGTCAAAGATGCTGCATGGCTGGCCTTACCTACCCCATTTAAATATGGTGTAACCTTCAGCCTAGCTGCTCTGATTCCTTTTATTACTGCATATCTGGTAACCACCATTGAAACCGTAGGATGTCTCATGGCTGTAGGAGAAGCGTCCGGCCGAGAGCTAACTGATGATGAGATCTCAGCCGGAATACTCTGCGATGGCGTAGGCAGTTTTCTCGCCGGTTTCTTTAATGCAGGCCCAAATACTTCCTTTAGTCAGAATGTTGGCCTTATCCCGTTGACAAAAGTAGCCAGTAGGTTCGTTGTTACCATAGCAGGTATTATTCTTGTCCTTCTGGGTATTTTCCCAAAATTTGGTGCACTCATTGCCATTATGCCTAATCCGGTTTTGGGTGGCGGCGGGATTATCATGTTCGGCATGGTTGCTTCAGCAGGTATCAAAACCTTGAAGGATGTTCCATTAAATAATCGTAATATGCTGATTCTAGCCATATCATTAGGTCTTGGTCTAGGCGTAACCGTTCGTCCAGATTTTCTTCAAAATCTCCCTGGATTCTTAAAAAGCTTGTTCTCTTCCGGTATTAGTGCCGGTACTGTTACGGCTCTCCTGCTAAATGTCTTATTAAAGGAAGAATATGTGCAAGAATAAAATTGAACTTCAAAACAAGCCAGTAATATAGGTTTACGCCTTTAAAATGGCATTTGATCCTGCGGGACGGCACAGAGACCGTCCCCTACAACAGAAAATATCTTTCTATTTAAAAAGTATAGATTTATATGAATAAAAGTCAAGCAAATGCTTGACTTTTAAAATTCAATGATAAATTTTCCATTTTCGTAGATTAATTCATCATCCACATAGATCTTCCCGTCGTCTCTCATATCACAAATCATATCCCAATGAACAGCAGATTCATTGTGTCCACCGGTTTCTTCCAGGCCTGCCCCCACTGCTAAATGGACTGTACCACCTATTTTCTCATCAAAGAGAATATTTTTCGTGAACCGTTGAATGCCATAATTGGTTCCTATAGCAATTTCACCAACATAACGGGCCCCTTCATCTGTATCAAGCATGGAAATCAGGAACTCTTCACCTTTTGCAGCAGATGCTTCAATCACTTTCCCATCTTTGAAGGTTAGTCTTACATCTTCTACTTCCTTGCCTGAATAAATGGCAGGATAAGTAAAACGAATGGTACCATTGACACTTTCTCGAATTGGCGTAGTAAAAACTTCACCATCTGGGAAGTTTGCCTCGCCATCGCAGTTAATCCATTTTCGTCCCTCAATTTCCATCTGAATATCTGTATCTTTAGATACAATATGAAGTTTTTTCTTCGTATTTAAATAATCACATATTTTCTGCTGCTGCTTAGATATTTTTCTCCACTCTTCCGTAGGATTTTCTGTGTTCATGAGACCTGCACCATAAACAAAATTCTCATATTCCCTTAAAGACATACCTGCTTCCTGTGCTTCTCCATGGCCTGGAAATAAGGTGCCACACCATCGTACTTCTCCGGTTGCTATCTTTCTATAGAATTTCATCAGCAAATCTTTTTTAGCTGATCTATGCATAGAAATTTTCTTTGAATCTATCCCGAAAAGTTCTTTGGGATTTTGCTCTCCCCAGATTGTAAGTACAGCGTCAAAATCTTCTAGGGTCGCCCTTGACAATACAGAAACATGGCCAATCTGTTCTTCACTCCCATATGTAAATAACAGTTCTTTGATTCCGTCAAGACCACTATGTATGTCAGGATGGGCCCCTGCTATCAACGCCTCCTTATATACCTGCTGTACCAGCGGAAGTGCCATAGTTGATGCCTCTATTAACAATTTATCTCCTTTTTTTAATTTTAGTGAATAGTTGACTAATAGGTGTGCCAGTTTTTCTACTCTATGATCTGCCATAAGCTATACCCTCCTATAATTTTTTTTATACATAATATATTATTTTACAGATAATTGAAAATTCCTCTTTTTTTAAAGCTCAATACATAAATTTCTGCTGGTTTATACTATTTATAGAATACTCCTCTGTACATATTACCATAAGCATAAATGATTGCAAATAAAATACCCCTGATTTTGCTCAGAGGTATTCTTTGAGGTGCCAAAATGAGTGAATTTATAATGAAACTGTTTCGTATCTATATAACTAACTTCTTGTCTTAACCTTATTAATATTTTCCACAGAAGAATGGAGAACAGAATAAAACTACCAGTAGTAAGAAGAAGAAAAGCAAGCTGTCATTGTTTCCAAATATTCCGCCGATTCCTCCACATTGTTTGTCAGCCATAATTACACCTCCTTTATAGACAATTGAGTCTTCATATCTCGTCTTTTGTCTACTATAGTCTATGCCATATGTAAGCTATGTGACACTAAATATATTAGATCCAAAAAATAGTTAAACCCATATCTCTTCATCAGAGATATGGGTTTTCATCAATAATAATGGCGTGCCCACAGGGATTCGAACCCCGGACACACGGCTTAGAAGGCCGTTGCTCTATCCATCTGAGCTATGGGCACATAAAAAAAAATGGAGCGGAAGACGAGATTCGAACTCGCGACCCTCGCCTTGGCAAGGCGATGCTCTACCACTGAGCCACTTCCGCAAAATTTGGTGCGGGTGGAGGGACTTGAACCCCCACGCACAAGGCGCTAGATCCTAAGTCTAGTGCGTCTGCCAATTCCGCCACACCCGCATAAATATGGATTTTGATAAAACTGGTGGGCGCAATAGGGATCGAACCTATGACCCCCTGCTTGTAAGGCAGGTGCTCTCCCAGCTGAGCTATGCGCCCATAAATTATGGTGACCCATCCGGGAATCGAACCCGGGTTACCGCCGTGAAAGGGCGGTGTCTTGACCGCTTGACCAATGGGCCTTAAATGGCTCCAAGGGAGGGACTCGAACCCTCAACCTACCGGTTAACAGCCGGGTGCTCCACCATTGAGCTACCTTGGAACAATCTATCTAGCAACGACCTACTCTCCCAGGCGGCTGCCCGCCAAGTACCATCGGCGATGATGAGCTTAACTGCCGTGTTCGGTATGGGAACGGGTGTATCCTCATCTCTATCGTCACTAAATATTGGTTAGCTGTTAGCAGTCAGCGGTTAGCCGTTCCTCGGGTCATTCCCCTGGGTCTTTTAACCTTACATTCTGCTAATCTAGCATATACCCTGAAAACTGAACAATGTAATTTTCTTTTGCTGCTAACCGCTAACGGCTAACTGCTAACTTTTTCTGGTCAAGTCCTCGACCTATTAGTATCGGTCAGCTAAAGACA
>JBMOKU010000033.1:0-266813 GCA_049324315.1 Bacillota bacterium
GGATCTGATAACTTCCTTTGGTAAAGTTGACATAGAAAAACTCCTCTCTGGTTTGGTATTATTTTCTAATTCTTACCAGAAAGGAGCTTCTTATATCGTCCGCCCACAAAATATTTTACAGTCTCTACCCAAAATACAAAAAGATTTATACGCTAGAATTTTTGAAATTGCCTATTTTTCTAGGCTTGGTTGTTTCTCACAAAAACTCCATATCTCCATAATTCAATTCGCACATACTCGCTTCAACTTATCCTTGCGTATTTTTAAGTAACAGATCCCCCCTTAAATTAATTTTCATTTCCTACATCTTTTAACAGTCCTTCAAACCATTGAACATTTACCAAATGATGAGAAAGTGAATTTTCCAACATTCTTCTAAAATAAGTAGGGATAGTTTCATTATGCTCCAGAGATTGTTCTAATAAAGAAATTTTCTTTTTGGTTTGTTCGATTTGTATTTCTATTAGGCTTGTTAGCTCCTCGCTTTTATATTCATTAGCAAATAGCATTGCTGCATAAAAAGATAAATTTATATAATCTGTCTTAGAGCCATACATGTACATCAATCTTTCAAATTCTTTATCCCCTAGTTCAGTAATGATATAATTACGTGTCTCTCTAGTATTGTTTAATTGATCAATTTTTTTAATATATTGTTTTTCTTCTAATTGTTGAAGATTATAATAGAATGACCCCTTAGTGAAATTTACTATATATTTATAGTGTCTCTCTTCCATTAAAGCTAATAATTCGTATCCATAAGAACCTGGATTTTGTTTTAATAAACCTAAAATTAGTAATGGTATCAAAAAAACATCTCCTTTATGTTCTTCATCAAAATTATATTGACAGTTATCTCATAATTATAAGGTATAATCATTGTTGATTTGCATGACTTGAGATGCAAAGTCCTCATATGATATTTTTCCTAATGCAAAGTCCATACTTTTTATATATATTTTTTCTGCTTTGGTATGCGTTCTAGCATGACTTAAATTTAGCAATTCATTTTCATTAATCAATGGCTTCAATACATGTTGCCTATTAGAAAAGGCTTCAAAATATCGCAAACCAAATTTTCTTTGAGAAATTGCATCAATATGAATACCATCAGGGTTAGATGTTAAACCTGATGCTGTGACAAAGAAACAATTATCTTGTTCAAAAGCGAACTTTTGTAACTCTTGATTAATGAAATTATATTCAGTACAGCTTTTTCCAAATCCTTCTTTGCCTAAAAAATCTCCCAAACCACCAATAATAATTGGAATATCTGGAGCATTCAACTCCTTTCTAAGGGCGTCAATAATTAAAAGTAACTTTTTATAATATACTTTGTAGTTACCATTCATACTATCGTTTTCTCCTTGATGCCATAAAATTCCTGTTAACTCACTACTTTGCATAGCAAATTTAGCTTCAGTTATTGCGTGTCTAAAAAGTACTTGATCTACAACCCATTCATCCAGTGAGCTTCCACCTTCAGCACAAGGAATTAAACCAATAGTATCTTCTTGATTTTGACGACACCATGCATCTGCAAATGAACCAGCCAGGCTTATTCCTGAAACAGGACGGTCATAATTGATGGGCTCAGTCATCATTTGCCATCTACCATTGCGCAACATTTGTATTCTTTCATTATAAATCGGAGGTACTTCATGAATAAACCCCCTTCCAGCCATATTTGACTGTCCTAACATTAAAAATGATTTAACCATTTCTTTCATCCTTTCTTTTTATTTAATATTTATGAAGAAATGTTTCTGTTTCTCAATAAATATTAATCAATTACTTATTTATTTAATCCATTGCTTCATTAAATTCTTCTAGATATCAAAAACTACCAAATTTATATTTAGTCTAATTAGACTATTACACTTTAATATTATAGTCTAATTAGACTAATTGTCAACTATATTTCTTCAAAAGTAACGCCAGAATATACTCTATATGATTCAGAGAAATATTCTTTAATTAACTCACAAATACATTTTTCTTTATTTATTAATAGATTAATTTCACATCCAAACTTCCAATCGCCTTCAGAGCTAATCAATAATAAAAAATAGTCGACTAAGGTGAATACTTTTACTTCACCCCAGACGGCATAAATTTTTAGTATCCTGTAATTTAATTTATTTCTTGGCATTTATACTCTTACGCCCAAAACCCTTATACACTCACCTAGTCCTCGCTATTTTTGCGTATTTATGCACCCCCTGGATCACAAATCCCTAAAACTCTTAGTCTGAGGAAACATAAAAACACACATTGAAAAAAGGATCAGATTCCTCTAACCCTTTGGTACTGCACTATTTTCCCTCTATCCTCATGACTGTCTCTACGTGGATGGTGTATTCCAGTTAGCATACCATTATATGTAAATCCTATAACGGTCTAACCATTGTACTGGCATCTATTCTACTCCTAAAAAATAATGAAACTATATCATAGCATATCATAAAACGACTTTTCACTGATGATAATCAAATCTTGTCCTTTTAAAATAAGATCTTCTGCCTTTTTCTGTTTATTTGATTTGCCATCTTTTATTGAAGCACAGTAATCATTGTTTCCAAGAACAAGAATATTGGTATTTTTAGTTACTGAATCAGAAGGTATTCCACCAAGATTGACCACAATCTGTAGTGCATCTTTTCTTTGGAATTTTTCAAGAGTTCCAGTAAAACAAACTGACATACCATAAATTGGATGACTTCTATCAAATTCGTCAGTTTCAGGTTTGAAATCCTTTAAATCAAAGCTCTTATCATGTGATGTTCTATTAAATGCGCTCAAATCAATGTTATTTATTCTACAATGGGTTTTCATATGCTCATAGACTTGATGTGTTGCTTCACAGTCTGCCAATGCTCTATGTTGAATATTTATTGGTATCTCAAATTCATTCACCAAATCAACCAATCTGTGTCTTATATCCTTAAATAGCCTTCTACTTATCCTCATGGTATCTACGAAATCATTTGATAATGGCTTATTAAAACAAATCATGTTGTTATCATATAGAAAGTTGATGTCAAAGTTTGCATTGTGTGCAATAATAACTGAATCACCTACAAACTCCATTAATTTAGGAAGTGCCTCATGAATTTTGGGAGCATCCTTAATCATTGCATTTGTAATTCCTGTAAGCTCGGTTATGTATTTATCTATCTTATTATCAGGCTTCACTAAAGTGGCGAACTCTGATATTCTTTCACCGTTTGAAAACTTAATTGCTGCTATTTCAATAATTTCATCATAACTTGGATCAAGTCCAGTTGTTTCTAGATCAAGAACAATATAATCGTCAATGAATTTTAGATGACTTTTTCCTTTCCTTTCTCTCATTGTCTTCGGTATTCCAGTAATTGAAACACCGTTTTCCAAATCAAAAGATATAGTTATTCCCAATGCCATGTTACCATACCCCTTTCATGTGCATACCCATTCTATAGACAGTATTTTTAGAATAATTATATCATAATAATTTCCATTAAAATACTTTCATAGGTTATTTCTACCAACTGAAAAGAATCCAAGAGTCAACTAGAATTTATATGCTATTAGGTATTAATAGTATCTGACACAGTATTTAAGAATTTACTTGCGTAAAAAATCCTCTGACGAAGATTCTTCATCAGAGGATTTATACTTTATTCCTCTACTCCCTAACCAACAAAGTGACGGCCTCACAATGTGTCGGTTGAGGAATAGGAAGGCAAATCTTTCACATCATTTTGAGTCCTCTTTTTATTAATCTGCTTGTTCATTTTACTCTGTACAGCATTAAAATATCCAGTTTTATAAACGAAGGTTAGCTTATATGGATTAGTATTTTCATCCTCGTCAATCTCACCAACAATAACCTTATCTACAATACTTTCAAATACACAGCGATCAAAAGATGTTAGGACTTCATTATTCTCAAGCACCTTTCGGAAGTGTTCAATTCTTTTTTCTAAGTCGATTTCTTCTTTAGAAGACTTCTCCAACTGCTCTCTCTCACTTGATAGTCCTTCCAAGGTCGATTCTAACTCTCCGTATTTCTTTTCATAGGTTGCTTTATCTATCACTTCTTCCAAACGCATATCAATAAGCCTATTACGTTTCTGCTCTATGGCTTGGATTTCATTTTCTATTTTAGTCAGACGTTTTTGAAAATCATTTCCACTTAAAACGGCTTCCATTCTTTTTACAAGTTCATCCAGTACATCAGAATTATTATAGCATAATAATTTATATGATTCCACAAAAGCATCTTCAATAATCTTTTCTTCAATTGCTTTACTATGGGTACAATATTTTTTACCCTTCTTTGTGGCGGTTACACACTGCCAGATGACTTTTTCGTGTGCAGTACCACTGTGCCAATTTCGACGGGATAAATTACTTCCACAAAAGGCACATTCTAACTTACTACTAAAGGCATATTTTCTACTGTATTTTTCACGTTTTCCTTTTTCAACACCACGACGATTAGCGCCCCTTTTGCTTAAAATTGCTTGTGCTTTCTCAAATACTTCTTCACTGATAATAGGCTCATGGTGGTTCTTTACATAGAACTGATCTTCTTCACCACGATTATCCAGTCTTCTTTTTGAAATAGGGTCAACTGTGAAAGTTTTACCCTGCAAAACATCCCCTTTATATTTTTCATTTTTAATAATTCCTAAAACTCCTGTATCATGCCATTCGGTATTACCATATTTGGTTTTATATCCAAGCTGGGTCAACTCTTTTGCGATTACATATGCACCAACACCTTCAATGTACCGGTCAAATATATACCTCACAATATCTGCTTCCGCTTCGTTAATAGAAATGCTCTTATCGGTAGGATCATAATCGTACCCCAAGCAGCTTGCAAAGCCAACAAGTTCACCACGCCTCATTTTCATCTTTAATCCTTTTTTAACATTGGCTGAAATATTCTCAACCTCTTGCTGTGCAACAGAACTTAATATGACAAGCAGCAATTCACCGTCCATTGTCATCGTATTAATGTTTTCATCTTCAAAAAACACAGCAATATTTCTTTCTTTTAACATACGTACATATTTCAATGTATCCAAAGTATTTCTTGCAAACCTTGATATGGATTTAGTAATAACCATATCAATTTTTCCATCCATACAGTCATTAATCATTCGTTGGAAATTTTCACGCTTTGTTACCTGTGTACCAGTTATAGCTTCATCTGCATAGATATCTACAAGTACCCAATCCTTACGCTTATTTACTAAGTCCGTGTAATACATAACCTGTGATTTATAACTGTTTAATTGTTCCTCTGAATCCGTACTAACCCTTGCATAAGGAGCAACACGCAGAACATCTGCTACCTTTCCAGCTGTACGTTCAGATATTTTTCTATTTGCCTTGATTATTTCAACTTCATGCATCATACGTTCTCCTTTCAGCTTTTTATTATTACGGAATCAGTATAATAATCTATTGGCTATATGACAAATGTGCAAATTAAGATGTCAGGTCTGAGATAACGCCATAATCCTGCATCAACTTATTCTTAATCATTGTAAATTCTTTTTCTGTTATCAGAGCTAAAGACAATAATTGCCCCAACATGGCAATCTGCATACTATATCGAATCAATCTATCTTTCATGGAAATCCCCCTTTAATCTCCAATGTTTCTTAAATTTACAGAATTAGGAGTACGCTCTAATTGGATACTCATATAACTCGTATAAATAAACGTACCCCTATCCTGTATTTCTGTTTTGATTTTATCTTAATTTGTGGGTTTATCCGGCAGGCAGCGGTTGACTGCCCTCATAGGAATCACACCTCCCCGTCAGTGACCGGGGCGTACTCTGGGATCTAACCTCGACTGTACGCAAGTATCATTGTCCCTCCGTATGTATCATCGCCTTAAATGTAACCACATTTATTTATTGCACGAGTAGTTATCGCTTACACCTTACCTTCATCCAATCCGTAAACGGTATTGATTCTTCGGCTGAAATCCAGAAAATACTGGACAGGTGATCTTGGCGTACCTACAACATGGCTTTCCTTTACAGGCATACGGGGAAAGTACCGAACAAAACACCTATTCAATTGTCAAAGTACGTTTGAGAGGGGGGTAGTATATGTCCCTCTATTAATCAGCAGATTTTTGGGGCGATTTCGCAGGGGTATAGAAAAATTTTTTCATAAATTTTTCTATATTCTTTAATCCACGATCAATCGAATCTCTAATAGTGCTTTCTCCAACCCCTTCAGTTCTTGCTATTTCTGTTTTACTCATTCCGAGAAAGAAATGAGCATAAATTCGCTTGGCCTGTTTTTCTGGGAGGCTGTTGATAGCAGCATACAACTCTCGTCTGTTTAGCTTTCGCTCATATATTTCTTCTGGTGATAAAACCAGCAACACAACATCCTTTTCAATGTTGTCGCCAGCATCAAGGGAATAATATGCCTTATGAACACGTCTGCGTTCAAAATCTGCATGTTCTTTTCTGTTAAATTGTGTCAATAGCTCTACTATTTCATCTGGAACTTCAACGAAAAAGTCAGATTGGTAGAATGGATAATAATCTCTTAAATTGATTATTTTCATAATTGAACCTCCGTTTTGATTTTTTATAAATGAAAAAACCAAAACAGAGGGAGGGGAACGGCATCCTGATGGGTATTTTAAAAATCGAAGAAGATAGGGCTTGTCCACTTTAAAATATTGTAGAAATAAAGAAGACAGCTTTAGGCTTATTAGTCGAAAATCCAAGTATTTTGGCAATAAGAAAGCCGCAATTTGCTTATTGCAAATTGCAGCTTTCAAGGTTAAATGGCATGTATTTAGTTGTGGGATAATTGGAGGCCGTAATTTATCCCATAGAAATAGAAGATGGATACAACTGCATAAACCTGCTATTTTAGCACCTTTAACATAAATTTATTTTTCATCTGTAGCACCTCACTCACTTAAAAATCGAAAACAAAAACAATGATAAGGACAATGTTTATATCACTGTTATATGTTGTCGAAAACAGTCAGTTCCTGTGTTGCCCCCAGTCCTCATAGTGAACCTTCAGCACTAAGCAATGTGAGTTGTGCTAAACAGACAAAAACCTGCCGCTAAATTTGGCAGGTGTAGATACGTCTCCATCTGCGGCAACCAGGCTATCATAGTACCGGTAGGTACCTTAGACCCTATGGCTTTGCGTCCCTGCCTTTAGACAGGTTTGCCCTTAGCGCTGAAAAATTATATGAATGATATAAAAAAATAAAATCACCTTTCCTTTTTTGTCCTTCATACAAATAAACAAAATAGGAAGGTGATTTGTTACAGTTTACTTCAAAATTTTTACTTTTTTATTTTCTTCTGAAAACTAAAGATTCTAATATTTGTCTAAACATAGTAAGAATCAAGCATTAATTAAATAGTCTCACTACCTTTGCGAACACTGCTGAGGCGCCTCGCCAGACCTTCTCATTCCTTGATTTACATTTATAGTTTCCTATCAACTTATTTATTCTTTCATCTAATTCGGGAGGAAAAGGTATTTCTTCTGGAAATTTGTTTTCATCTTCCATTTCATTTATAATATTTTCTACATGGCAGGCTCCAGCATATTCAAACATTGCTTCGAGCATTTTTTCTTTAGCCGCCGCTTTCTGAACCAAAAAACCATCCATTTTCTATAAGCTCCTCACTTTGTGATAATAACTTGATCAAGCTTCTTTTTGCACGATAAAGTCTGACTCTAACATTCTCCTGAGTAATATTGAGTATTTTTGCAATTTCGTTGTCCGAATAGAAATAAAAAAACTTAAGCGAAATAATATCCGAATACGCAGGGTGAAGCTCTTTAATCTTGGATACTATTTGGCTAAACATTTCCATACTAATAAGTTTTTCATCAATCATCTGGCTGTCATCAGGCAAAGCATCTTCCATGCCCTCAAGTGACATATGGTTTCGCCTTTTTCTCTCCCTGTACATGTTTATTGAGATGTTTCTAACAATAATAACAACAAAAGCCCTTGTCTTGTTACAGTTTATCTCATCTATTTTATCTAAATTGCCTACTAATTTTATAAATGCAGCTTGTACTGCATCTTGCGCTAGCTGATAATCATTTAAAACCCTGTAAGAGACTTTAAACATATCCTTCCCGTACTTTATATATAAGGCTTCAAGCTTATTCCGGCTCTGTTCATCCTTAATAGTTGCAAAAAATATTAGCATATTATCCCACCTTATATTCTAAAAATATTAAGATTTAAACCAATCTTGACACAAGCCATCATGCATTTGCCCGATCTCTACGTGGACACAAAAAAACTGCCCCAAAAAAGGGCAGGCAAAAACAAAAATATCTAGCGGCAACTAGGCTGTCATAATGCAATATAGCACCTTAGACCCTATGGCTTTGCGTCCTTGCCTTTCGACAAGTTTGCCCTTGACACAACTAATTTTAATTTGGCTCTTTAAATGTATTAACCACATCAATCTAGCTTTGATACAATAGGTTACTGGATAGAATCTATACTCTCGATAATACCCATAACTTTAGTCTCATACTCCCTGTGAATATTTCCTTACTTAGTAATTTTGTCTTTTATAATGTAAAGACTTATTCTTTCTTGACACTACCCTCAACTTAGCGGGATAACTTTACGGATCTTTCCTCCTGATGATTGCTCAGGCGGCTCCAGTCGCAGGTCGCAGACGTACACGCAGGTTCGTCGGTGTAGTCTGCAAAATCTGGATTATATTAATACCAGGCACACGGGCAAGGGGCAGACCGCAGCATGACACTATCGCCCAGGTCGTAGCGTAGGATTGGCTGTATCCGGTTGGCGAGGTTGCTACCAAAACCGTGTGCGACCATTCGCCTGGTGCCATGGTTGGTAATTGGCGTCGACAGCTTCCAGCACGAGCCAGTCGCTGTTGACGTGCACCATGTATTAGGATAGTTGTCAGGAGCCTCGGTGGCGGCATAGCTGTAACAGGCTTTGGTATTATGCGGACGACATCCCATTTTCCAATCCAGCTGCTCATCATGCGGAAGGCGATGGAACTCGCTACGGCGAGGCTTCGGTCATTAAGCAGGAAGATACCACGTGTTCTGGTAATGCCCGAAGTAGTGGTTATCGTGTACTTTTCAAGGAAACGTTTCCCGATCAGGTCGGGATTATCGACGAATGCACTTACCTTGTCAAACGTTACATTACGGTCTGTACACCAATCGTTAAACCGTGGCATCAGCTTCATTTTACTGGTGATTGGCAATAGTGTGGTATCCTCGATTCGCTCCGGCAGATCTTTATAGAGTTCTCTATAATAGGGCGAGTTGCCCCGTGCAAAGGCCACTATTTCGGCAAGACGGGTTCGCTGCCGCTCTTTTATTGCGTTCATACCTTGCTTTTTGGCTTTGCCTGTGTCTCGCAACAACCACAGCATACTTTCGTTCATAAGTATTCCTCCCTTGACTTTGACTTTTGAAATATCAATAACAACATTCGATTTTTTTGTTGCATAATAGATTAACTTAGATTAACTATATATTTCTATGCATGGAACCTCTTATCACATCACGCGATACTCTCCCTAATAAAATATGGTCAGGATGACAATTGTCTGAAAAGGCAAACTATAATCGAAAGTAATCACTATATAGCAATTCTTATCCAACTATCTCAAATTCAAATCCTGTCACTACATAAATGATTCATTACTAAAACTTTGTACCACTGTATATGGAGATTGTCCCGAGGATCGTCATCACCCTTTGAACCTCTTTAACATTTTTATAGCCAACATGCTCCATAAACGATGGTATGGTCCCTATCAAATTATCCTTGGTATTATTGAATCCATCAAATAGCTGTATTATAAAAAAACCAGCCCTCATAGTTAAATTCTGAGGTTTGCCGAAATCAGCAATATGAATTTCACCGCCTTGTTTAGTCACTCTATACAATTCCTTTAACATTTTTACCTTTTGCTCCCGAACCAAATGATGAAATACCAGACTTGAAATTACTTTATCGAATACATTATTCTCATAAGGCAGGTTTATTCCGTCAAATTCCTTTAAATCTATTGATAATCCTTTGTTGTCAATTTTATTTTTAGCTATCTTTAGCACTTTTGGGTCTATATCAACACCGTGAACAATAGTATCCATCACCTTATCTTTTACCATAATTGACAAAGTTCCAGTTCCACAACCAAAATCAAGTACCGTATCTCTTTTTTGTATTTTTGCTTCATCAAGCAATTCGTTTTTAAATTTTTCTTCACGCATTATATATTTCATGAAGGGATCAAATAAGTCCGTTAAGATACTATACTTTGCAGCAGGTATATATTGCTCCTTATTTCCCATAATTAAATCCCCCAAGCATTATTGGTAGTTAATCTACAGAATTGTCTGTCGAACTAGTTAGTATTGTGTATGCAAAGATAACTGCACCTGAAACTACAAACACATCTGCCATATTAAAGACAGGATAATTGATTAATGTAAAATCCAGCATATCTACTACATAATTCAGTCTTATCCTGTCGATAAGGTTTCCTAAAGCTCCGCCTATTATAAGTGACAAAGAAAATTTAAGAAAAACCTGATCTGTTTTTAAATTTCTAATAAGATAAAATAGTAGTGCTACAATTATTATTAGTGTCAAAATTATAAGAAGTGGCTGTTTACCGCTAAACATACTAAACGCAGCTCCAGTATTTTCAGCATATGTCAAATGAAAAACATTATTAATTAACGGATAAGATTCTATTGTTTTTAAGTATATTACAGTAAGATATTTACTTAACTGATCTATGATAAGTGATAAGTGATAAGTGATAAGGCAATTATAATGAAATATGGCATATTTAACCTCCTGCAATTTTGATTATTATTGTCATAATAAAATTCTGTTTTCTAGCAAACTTCAATTTAATCCTATTGCAATATAGGGTTATGCATGCCTGATGAAAAATTACAGCCAGCATAACCCCAACAGCTTATCTATATTTCTTTCTTTCTTTATATTACATACTAATGCTATAAATTCTTGACTTTCATTACTCTCATAGCATTTATTACGGCAATAACTGTTACCCCAACATCAGCAAATACCGCTTCCCACAATGAAGCTACACCAGTAGCGCCCAGGATTAAGAATATAAGCTTAACTCCCATAGCAAGTATTATATTCTGCCATACAATTTTTCGTGTTCTCTTTGCAATTTTTATGCCTGTAGCTATCTTAGATGGTTCATCGGTCATAATTACCACATCAGCAGCTTCAATGGCTGCGTCCGATCCTAAGCCTCCCATTGCCATTCCGATGTCAGCTCTTGCAAGTACCGGTGCATCATTTATACCATCACCTACAAAGACAAGCTTCCCTTTCGGTGACTTTTGTTTATCAATCAATTCAAGTTTTTCAACTTTTTCAGTAGGTAATAACTCTGCATATACTTCATCTAATCCTAACTGCTTACCTACCTTTTCACCAACAGATTTTGCATCTCCTGTAAGCATAACAGTCTTTTTCACGCCAAGAGCTTTTAATGCCTTAATAGCACCTGCTGAATCATCTTTAACCTCATCTGAAATCACAATATAACCTGCGTACACATTATTTAATGCCACATGTACTACAGTTCCTACAGATTCAACCTTACTAACTTTAATATTTTCTTTGTTTATTAACTTAATATTACCCGCAAGGATTTCTTTGCCTTCAACCTTAACCTTTATACCATGTCCGGATATTTCGTCATAACTTTCAATTTTGCTCTTATCAACTTCTTTTTCGTAGGCTTTTAAAATCGAAATTGCTATTGGGTGATTTGAATAGCTCTCCGCATATGCTGCGTATTCTAGCAGCTCTTCTTTGGTATAATTATTTTGAGGATTTATTTCCGTTACATTAAATACGCCTTTTGTTAAAGTACCAGTTTTATCAAAGATAACTGTTTCCACATTATTTAACGCTTCCAAATAGTTACTTCCCTTTACTAATACACCATTTCGGGATGCACCACCAATTCCGCCAAAGAAGCCAAGAGGAATAGATACTACCAGCGCACATGGGCATGAAATAACTAAGAATACTAACGCTCTATATACCCAATCTGAAAATGTTGCTCCCGGAACAACAAGGGGTGGTACGATTGCAAGTAGTAATGCAATAACTACAACTACCGGCGTGTAGTATCTGGCAAACTTTGTTATAAAGTTTTCAGTTGGAGCTTTTCTGCTGCTTGCATTCTGAACTAAATCCAAAATCTTAGCCACAGTTGATTCCCCAAATTCCTTAGTAACTTCAATAGTTAGAACACCGTTTTTATTAATAAAGCCGCTTAATACCTCATTGCCTGCTTCTATTTCTCTCGGAACGGATTCACCTGTTAAAGCAGATGTATCAACCATTGAGCTTCCTTCTACTACTTTTCCATCTAATGGAACTTTTTCACCCGGCTTTACTACAATAATATCACCTATGCTTACTTCTTCGGGTGATACCCTTTTTATGTCATCCCCAATTTTAAGATTAGCAAAGTCAGGTCTTATATCCATCAGTGCACTTATTGACTTTCTGGAACGATTGACAGCTAATTCTTGGAAAAACTCTCCTACCTGGAAAAACAGCATAACAGCTACACCTTCCGGATATTCTCCGATGAAAAATGCGCCAATTGTAGCAACACTCATAAGGAAATTTTCGTCAAATACTTGTCCTCTGGTGATATTCTTCAAAGCCTTTAGTACAATTTTTCCTCCAGATATAATATAACTTATTAAAAATACGGTAAGTTCCATCCAGCTTGGCAAATTAAATGCTAAGCCTATAGCAAAAAAAGCCCCACTTATACCCAGCCTTATTATTTCTTTCTTATTACTATCTTCCTCTTTGTCGCCATTCTCTTTTACTTTTTCTTTAATAATCTCTTCAGCACTTATAACTTTAACATCCGGTTCAATTCTTTTTACTATGCTGACTATGCCTTCATTTAACTTTTCAAAATTAATATTAGCATCAGTTTCCATGGTAAGCTTTTTTGAAACAAAATCTACAGAAGCAACCTTAACTCCCTCTATTTTCTTAACTTCTGATTCTATTTTTGATGCACAATTTGCACATCCAAGCCCGTCAAGTATAAAAATTCTTTTATTATCGCTTTTTCTTTTCTGTTCTTCATCGACTACTTTTACATCTGGTTCAATTCTTTTTACTATAGCTGTAGCTTCTTCAATAATTCTCTTTAGATCCTGCTTACTATTTGCTTCAATGGTTAATTTTTTAGACACGAAATCCACGGTTGCATTCTTTACGCCTGTAAGATTTTTAATCTGTGTTTCCATCTTTGCAGCACAATTTGCACATCCTAAGCCCACAAGTATTAATGCTTTCTTTTCGCCTTTGTTTATTGTTTTTTCCCTTACTATAACATCCGGTTCGTGCTTGTTAACGATAGTATTAATTTGCGCTAATATCCTTTCTATCTCTGCCCTTTCAGTTTCGATAGTAAGTGTCTTAGTCATAAAATTCATCGAAGCATTTACTCCAGCTATTTGGTTAGCTTCAGATTCAATTTTAGCTGAACAATTAGCACAGTCTAAACCTTCCAATATCAATTCCTTCTTAACTTTAGATGCCATGGTAGTCCCCCCTATACTTTATTTTTTTCTGTAATATGAATTAAACCTTGATCAAAGATTTGTTTAATATGGTCATCATCCAAAGAATAATAAACTATTTTGCCTTCTTTTCTATACTTCACTAACCTTGCTTGTTTCAAGACACGCAACTGATGGGATATTGCAGACTGAGTCATGTTAAGCAATACTGCAATATCGCAAACACACATCTCTGAAGCAAATAGGGCATAAAGTATTTTAATTCTTGTAGTATCACCAAAGACCTTAAATATCTCTGCTAAATCATATAAGCTTTCTTCATGCGGCATACTATCTCTTACTGAGTTTACAATGTCTTCGTGAATAACAGTACAATCGCATCTTTCAAAGTCAATTTTATTATCCTGCATGAACTATTTCCCTCCTTTTGTGTATAATCAACACCAAAATGTTTTATCTAAGAATGTGATATAAGTGAGATTATAATAGTTTGATGGCTCTGTATAACGAAATAGTACCAAACATGGTCATTATTCGCTTATGCTCAATAACTTTATCAAAACCTGCTTCTCTGATAATCTCAGGGAGTAACCCCTTTATATTGTCCGAGGTATTGATAAAACCATCAAAGATTTGGATAATTAAAAACATCCCCCGCATAAAAATGTTCTTGGCTCTGCCAAAGTCAGCAATATGCAGTTCTCCACCAAACTTTAATATCCGATATATTTCTTTTAGCACTATTTCCTTTTGGCTTCTAGTCAAATGATGGAACACAAGACTTGATAGCACCTTATCAAATGTTTGACCTTTATAGGGTAGTGAAATACCATCGTAGGGTCTTAAAGATATCTCACAACCACTATTTTCCACTTTATTCTTCGCAATTTTGAGTACATTTGGGTCAACGTCCGCACCATAAATGGTTGCTTTCGGGACTTCTTTTTTAGCCATAATGGTTAGCGTCGCAGTACCGCAGCCAAAATCAAGGATAGTTTCATTATCCTTAATATCCGCCTGTAGTAATAAAGCTTTCTTAAACTTTTTTTCCGACATTGTAAGCTTCATTACAGGATCAAAGAAGCGGGTAAGCCAATCAAATTTTAAAGCTGGGATAAATCTTGTATTTTTTGTCATGTCTAACCCTCCTTTTGTGAATTGTTCGGATTAGCAAATAACATAAAATAGGCTAGCAATGTAGAGCCTGAAACAACGAAAATATCTGCCGTATTAAAAATAGGGTAATTAATCAATGTAAAATCTAAAAAATCAACTACATAGTTTAGTCGCACCCTGTCAATAAGGTTCCCCAAAGCCCCAGATATAATAAGGGTAAGGGATATAAGTAATAGACGGTTTTGTTTTTTAAAACTCTTAATTAGATAAACCACCATTGCTATTGTAACAATAGAAGTAATGATAATAAGGAATGCTTGCTTACCTTGTAAAATACTAAATGCTGCTCCAGTATTTTGCCCATAGGTTAAGTGAAATACATCCTTAATGATTGGGAATGTACTTATGGGTTTGAGATAAAATTCTGCTAGATACTTAAACACCTGGTCTACAGCCACTAGCAAAGCTATAATAATAAAATAATTCATTTCACACCTCCAATACTTTTTTGATAATAACTCAAACACACGAATTATTATTCATATAATCATATAAAATACTTTAACCTGTTAGAGTGTAATTCTATATTAGTAAAAGTACATAACTTACTAAATGTCATACCCTATTTTTGTAGAACATCCTTTATTACTATTGCTCAACTGGACATATTGATTCTGCATGTCTTGCCATAACAAGTAGTTCTCCTGTAAGTTCTATATCTAATGCTACAGATTTACTGTCATAATCAGCGAAAAAAATATTCGGACATGCTCCACCACACATACCACAGAAGATACAAACATTCTTATTAACAAATGCCTTCATACTACTCATCTCCATTATTAATTTTAACACTTGAACATATATTCATGTGTTATATAATAAATATATGCCTTTACGAATAAAATGTCAATACATATATGAAAGATTGTTCAAGTGTTTATAAATTAACGATTATTCTGTTTAGAAGTTGAGCAGCTTACTCTATAAATAAAATGAAAATTTGCATATTTAACCTGATGAAATTTGATTATTATTGGCAAAATATTAATATTCTTTTATAACAATTTTACTTTTCCCGGTTGAGGCATTGATAGGTATCGTATCCACCTGCTTTATCTGATAGTTAAGACAGGTTAACTTCTTTTCTTTTAAAATATTGTCCATTTGTTTGCGCAACTTAATTTCAATGGTATCAGAATCCGTATCTTTTCCTGATTCTACTCTTATTTCAAAGTATTTATTTGAACGTTGAACAAACTGGTATTTAATTATTCCCTCTGACTCTAATGTATTTATGATCAAGGGATGTAGAAAATCCTTTTCTCCATTATCATTCAAGAACCACATGATTTCCTCATTTCTCCCCATAACTTCTCTTATTTTACTAAATGGAAGTGTTTCGTTTTCCATTCTTTCTGCACTCATCAGCTTATCAGTAAGTTTGTAACGGATAAGAGGCTGTGAATAGTTATATAACGGCGTAATAAAAGTGATTTCTTCTTCTATCTCAAGATAATTAATGTCATCAAATATATAAAACCCTTGATATGCATCTCTCTCTAAGCCTATTATTATTGACTCGGAGGCTCCGTAGATATTAAAGATATCAGTATGTAAAACAGACTGGAAATACTTTCTTTGCTCCGCTATTAGCGGTTCACCTCCAGTAATTACTCTAAAAGCGTTTATCTTAATCTTATTTTCAGATACCAAATCGCAAAGTATCTTGACTGCAGATGGATAACCAATGATTACATCCGGGTTAAAATCATTAATTTTATCTATCCAGATCTCCAGTGGCAGATTGATATTTAACAATAGAGGATGAAATCCAAAGCCTTTTATTCCGGAATGTGCTGCCATAGCTCCTCCAAATCGTCCTTCCGTTGCAGCTATATATAATACTCTAAATCCTCTTAAACCTTTTGAGATAGCTTCCTTCAGCCTTACTTCCCCTTTACATGCTCTGAATCCTGAAGCAAGTAGTGTTTCCCATGAAGAACGATCATAAATGAAGCATGTTGGCTTGCCAGTACTTCCTGAAGAGTGAACAATTGTATATTCACCCAGGTATTTTTTATCCCTACCTTTCTCCCCCATGAGAAAACGCTCTATACATTCCAAGCTTAATCGCTTGTCGGTCACTATTCTGTTAAAATTCTCTAAAAACAGTTTTTTATCGATACATGGAAGTTTATTTATTTGAACTTCCTCTATATCTCGGTCACGAATGCCATAACTATCATAATACTCATGATAAAATTCAGAATTATAATAAGCATACTTAAGTAGTGCCCTAAATCTCCTCTCACGAATATTCAAGATCTCATTTCTGCTCTTTTGAAAACTGTGGTTTAACTTATTAGTCTTAGCTATTAAACCTAAATAACCCATTTCCATTCTCCTAAAACATATTTAATCATCACAGTCCTCACAAACAATAAATTTGTTAACCATAATATCCAAATCAGTTGAAGAGTTTTTTAAAGAATTCGCCAAGGAATTTAAGTTGAAAGCAGTATTAGCTTGCAAGTCTAAATTGCCAGATATCTCTTTTATACTATCCGAAATTGTATTATTACTGATGTTCACCGTTTCCATTGTAGAAGATAACTCTTCAATGACAGCTCCCTGTTCCTCAGTACTGGCTGTTATACCTTGAATCCTTTCATTTATATCCATAATTCCATTTGATATGAGCTGCAACTTTTCAAAAATAATATCAACAGCGTCGCTACCTTGCCTGATATTTTCACCTACCTCCTTTGTAGCAACTATTGTCTTTTGAATCATTTTTCCGATATGGTTTATAATCTTCTCAATCATTTTTGCTGACTCGTTATTACTTTCCGCGAGCTTCCTGATTTCCATGGCTACTACACTAAATCCCTTGCCGTATTCTCCAGCTCTTGCAGCCTCTATCGAGGCATTTAAGGCTAGAAGATTCGTCTGATCTGTGATTGCTTTTATTGTATCTGTAATCTTTACAATTTCCTCAGCCTCCATCCCCAACTCCTGTGTAATATCTATAGTGTCAGCTGAAGTCTTTTCTATCTTTTTGATTTCTTGTCTTACATCCATAACATTTTGACTACTTTCTTGAGATAATTCGTTTATTCTACTAACAGCATTACATATTTCCTGTGTTTCATATGCTGTGGTCTGCGATGCCCCAGCAAAGCCTGTCACGGCTGCTGCAATTTGTTCAATGGAATAACTGATTTTTTCATTATCCTTTGCTACCTTAGACATATAAATATTAAGCTTTGATATTTCTTCCCTTGAGCGTATTTCGCCTAGATAGAGCTCTTCTGAGCTACTAGTAACAGTCCTTGAACAAGTTTTAATAACTCGAACCATATTTTCCATACTTCCCATAAAACGATTAAAAGCTTTCGCCATCCTGCCTATTTCATCATTAGATATATGTTTTACCCGCTTTGTAAGATCCCCTTCACCCTTTTCCAACTCAGAAAAAATCTCAAGAAGCGTTTTTATTGGTCTTTGAATTACATTGCTAAGAATAATAACAATAATGATAGATAAAACCAAATTGATCCCTGCAACCGTGATGTTTCTGTATAAGTCCTTTGACATCGTTGCCTCTATATAATCCAAATCTTTAACCAGATTCTCCTGGCTATCCTTTTGTATCTTTTGAACTTTGCTATATACATCATCAGCAAAACCATCAAAATTTCCGGCCATTTTCTGCCTTTCCTCCTGACTGATTTTGCCGTATGTTTCAGTCATTTTCATGCCGTAGCTTACAAAATAATCAAAAGACTTATTTATGCTGATAATATCCTCCGTATATTGCTCATTCACTTTTAGCAGTGCTTCAGCATTATTTTTGAATGCTGCAATGCTACTTTCTGCTTTTGAAAGTTCTTCCACGTTGTTTGTGAAATTTGATTCCATTAGGTATAATCTTACTAGGGCTATATCGTTTCTCATCTCATTGGCAATCTCAATTTCCTTTGCTACTTTATGTTCAATATGCATAATATAGTCTTTGCCTTCTTTAAATGAATAGATACTAAAGAGTTTACTAATAAACATAAGAATTAGAATTACTGAAAATGCTGCAATTAGTTTTTTTCGAATTGAATTTAACATTTATTCACCTCTGATTTATCAATCTTATTAGAATTTTAATTTTATACCGCTTACTAGTTTTCTTAGCTTGTCCCCCTAACTATTATAAATCACGCTACTCACTCCCCATTTATAAATCTTAATGAAACTCTATTTCCTCCAGATATTATTTAAGTCAAATTATTAGGCCTGTGCAATAAAAAAGAAAACTTTAAGCTGTAATTCCTAATTTTATAATTATTTACTCGGGACTTACCTCTTTATTTGCACAATGATATTCAAATATGAAAATTCAAACCATATACTGTTGACGGAGTACTTTTAAGAAGAGGACTGCATCTTGGTTAACATCTTTCTTACATCTTAACAATATTGAGAATGTAAACTCCTTTAGCAACCCACATATTCATAGTTCCACTTATATTCCAGTAAAAAACTGGAACCACAACTCCTATTGCATTTTGGAAAAAGCTTTCCTTATATTGCAAAAGTATTTTTGTTGCCTACAGCAGTGCTTATGCCTGAGACAATATTAAGAATATGGTCTCAGGCATAAGTTATAACGTTCCATAGATTTCACTGTTTCTGGACAATTCAAAGCTGCAACATTTGGTCTGCTAATGATTTTATTTTGTTAATCTTGTCTTAACTTTTTATCTAAAGTAAAATCTTTTTTATTTCAAATTCTATTTTCCTCTGTTTATTATATTTTTTGTCCAATTTTGAAATAAATATATATGCCAAAGCCATGAAGATGAAACCAAGTATAGCCCCTGCCATATCGTTATTAATCTTAAGCCCCATATTATTCACCAACGCATTCCCAGAAAAGATACCTATGAAGAGCATAATCAATGGCAAACCATATGTTATTAGAACTGCAGCAAGGAATGTCCTTGTGCTCATTTCTATTTCAACATATTCACCTTGTTTTGCACCAATACTGTTTATTACTTCAATGTAGATATTTGTAGGTGCACATCCGCCCTTGCAATTTGCGCAGTTTTCTCCACAAGCACTTACTCTTCTAACTTCAACTTTGGCAAGGTTACCCTTTACTTCTACTACTCTTGCTTTTTCTATCATATATAATCACCTCTCCGTTATACAGCAGTATTTTAATTCTTGTTGAGTCCTGGAGACTTTTAAAAATCTACTAAATCATATAATTCTTTCTAAAGATTCATGCCAACTCTTACTAAGTTTGCAATATCTTCATGAACACGGTAGAATCGCATCTTTCGAAGTCAACTTTTTTATTATACACAGATTATTTTCTTCACGGTTCACTGAATAATTGCTCAAACATTCATATATTATATTTTCATTATATTCCCAGATAACATCTAATGTCAATAATTTCATATGAATATATGCTCAAGCTTTAAAATTATTTTTGAGTATTCCTATTGACTTACCCAGACATTTTTAGTTATAATTATACTGTAAATGATATCAATTCTCAATTAGGCATTTTTATTGAGAACATATAAAATAAATTACTCTCTATTTATTCATATAAATTTGAGAGCTTTATTTAAAAATTTTATTGATAACGATTTTCAATATCTATTTAAGGAGGGTTAATATGGATTGCTGTCAAAACAAAACACCTTGGTACAAAAAACTTACTTCCACCCTGTTAGGAACAGGAAACTGCCATGGAGAAGTCAATCAAAATACGAAAGGGCTTGAAAAAATTGCACTAATCGGAAGTCCAAATGTCGGAAAAAGCGTACTATTCAACTCTTTGACAGGTGCTTACGTTACTGTATCAAACTATCCAGGTACAACAGTTGAAGTATCCCGTGGAAAAGGCAAAATTGGTAACAAAGAATATGAGATAATTGATACCCCAGGTATGTATTCCTTAATGTGTATCACTGACGAGGAAAAGGTCACAAAAGACTTACTTTTAAAGGAGCGACCAAAGGTTGTGCTTCATGTTATAGATGCTAAAAACATTCAAAGAATGCTCCCCTTGACCTTCCAGCTTATTGAAGGAGGAATACCTGTGATACTGGTACTGAATATCATGGATGAAGCCGAAAGAATGGGGCTTAAAATTGATGTCAAAGGCTTGGAAAAGGAACTTGGAATACCTGTTGTTTCGACTATCGCAGCACTAAACAAGGGTATAGATACATTAAGGGAGAGGGTTGAAAAATATGCAAAAATCGCTTAATCTTACATACGATGAAATTATAGAAAACTCCATAAATGAAATAATTAAGTGCTTAAAAGCCGAATATGTACTTTCCAAAAGATCTATCGCCCTTTTATTGCTGCAAGGTGATACTGATATGATGGAAAGTGTCAAGAAAAATGAGGGGAGTAGTTTTGTAAAAATTTCAGATATAGTTAATGAAATTAAAAAGCACTACGACAAACCTTTAAACTATATTGTTTCATTAAATAGACAAAAGAAAGTTGAGGAAATAACGGACAAATACGTTAAAAAAACGGATAAGAGTGAGAATAATATTACCGATCTTTTAAGTAGAATTACAATGAACCCGATCACTGGCATACCGATACTATTGTTAGTCTTATACTTTGGGCTTTACAAATTTGTTGGCGAGTTTGGAGCAGGAACCATTGTTGATTTTCTGGAAGCAGACATTTTTGAAGCATATATAAATCCCTGGGTAAATAGTCTTGTAACGGCCTATATTCCATGGCATTGGCTACAGGAATTACTCGCCAGGGAGTACGGAATCGTTACGTTAGGTATCAGATATGCTGTTGCAATTATCCTTCCTATCGTTGGTTCTTTCTTTATTGCGTTCTCCATCATCGAGGATACGGGATATCTGCCAAGACTTGCCCTATTGGTTGATAGGATATTTAAAAAGATAGGCTTAAACGGTCGCGCGGTAATCCCCATGACTTTAGGCTTTGGCTGCGATACAATGGCTACAATGGTTAGTAGAACTCTTGAAACTAAAAGAGAAAGAGTTATTGCTACACTTTTATTGGCTCTGGCGATCCCCTGCTCTGCTCAGTTAGGCGTTATCGTTGCTTTACTATCTGGCCAGTCTGTTGCATTAATAGTATGGGTAGTGTTTGTCGCTTTAGTGTTCTTACTCATAGGGTTTTTAACCTCAAAACTTATGCCGGGCAGTAAACCGAGCTTCTATATGGAAGTACCACCCCTACGCTTGCCAAAATTGTCTAACGTATTAGTTAAGACATACACACGAATCCAGTGGTACTTTGTTGAAATCCTTCCGTTGTTTATAGTCGCCAGTGTGTTAATCTGGTTTGGTAATTTGACTGGACTATTCGACTTTGTTATAAGCCTCATGGAGCCCCTTGTAAACTTTGTCGGTCTGCCGGACGAAGCAGCAGAAGCGTTCCTGTTCGGATTTTTCAGACGTGACTATGGAGCAGCAGGACTATATGATCTTCAAAAAGCAGGGGCGTTATCTCCAAGACAATTGGCTGTCGCAGCTTCGACACTTACATTATTTGTCCCTTGTATTGCACAGTTCTCTATGACGATAAAAGAACGTGGTACAAAAGCTGCAATCGCAATGGCAGCATTTATATTCCCCTTCGCATTCGTTGCAGGATTTGTTCTAAACTGGGTATTAGTTACATTTAAGGTGTTGCCATGATTAAATGTAGTTTCTGCGGACATGAATTTAACGATCATGACAGTAAATCGGGTTGCAACGGGTGCCCTATGAGCAAAATATGCAACAAGTCGAAATGCCCAAATTGTGGTTTTGAAATGCCGAAGGAACCAGGACTTATAAAGTTTATTAAAAGGAAGTGGGGTAAAAAAGGATGATAAATTTAACCGAACTAAAACAGGGGCAAAAGGGTTTTGTTGCCGAATTAAATACTAATGATGAAAATATATTGAGAAAGTTAATGTCTATGGGCATACTTCCGGGTATGCCCCTTAAAGTAATACAGACGTTCCCCTCCTACGTTTTTCAAGTAGGTTATACTCAGGTTGCCGTAGACAAGACCATAGCATCAGCAATTTTAGTAAACATGTAATCTAAATTTAGGGTGTTTTTCATGCAAAATACAAAAGTTGATTTAAAACAACAATTAAATGACAGAGGATATAGAATTACTCCACAAAGGAAAGCAATTCTTGATATATTCTCAATGCAAGAAGGTAAACATTTAAGCTGCGAGGAATTATTCAAGCTTGTTCGTGAGAATTATCCAGGTATCGGACTGTCTACTATTTACAGGACGTTGCCACTTTTGGAAAAAATGGGGCTGTTAAATAAAATCATCCTGGAAGATGGATTTGTCCGGTATGAATTGAATAACCCACAAGAACAACACTTCCACCACCATTTAATTTGTATTGCTTGTGGTGATATTTCAGAAGCTCAGGAGGATATGCTAGAAGGGCTGGAGAGACAAATTCACAGCAATAATAGATTTATCATTAAAAATCACAGTGTAAAGTTTTATGGCTATTGTGAAAAATGTTCCCATAAAAATTCGCCTAATTAACATCATATCAAAAAAGACCTGATAGAATTTATCGGGTCTTTAAATTACCTCCTTCTTCACTGCTTTGACATGATTTTCCCTATTTCTTGTTGTAATTGTGTTATTTGTCGCATCTTAATATCCCTTAACTGCGCAAGCATTTGTCTTATTTCAGGATTTTGAATATATACCATATACCTGTTATATTGCTCCTGATTTTTTATTTCTGTTTGGAGTAAGTCATTAAGTCTGTTTATGTCGTTCATAATAACACTTCCTTATCTTTAGGTAATATTCATTTGAGACATTTTCTCGTTTAAGTTCTTGTAATTGTTCCTGGCTGCCATCTCCATGCCCTTTAGTATTTCTTTAAGATTAGGCTGCATAGTCTGCTCTGCTGCTGCCATATATTTTTCGGCCGTAAGTTCTTCTAAAAATAGCATTTCCTTTAATGCATTGTTGATAATCTCCTGTTCTGTAAGCATATTCATCTTTCCCTTTCTATTTAACTAATGAATAATATATTGTGCCTGTACCATCTATTGTCGCCAGGTACACATTTTCCATGTCTATAACACCATACTTTTTAAGCTCGCATGCTAACCACCCTCGGTCATGTCCTATTTTTTCAAGGTTTTTATCAATAACCTTCCCATCGTTTATTAGTATGGAAGGAAGTCCACCTTCCACCGTAGGGATATTTAGGTCTGCAGGAGTCACAGGCATATAGTCGGCTTTTTTAAGCACACTAATACGTCCGTTTGTCTCGAATATTGCAGTCTCTACCTCGTTAATGTTTGGGACATCAATCTCTCTAAGCTGCGAAAGCAGGATTTCTATAGGTATTAATGATTTAAACATATTTTTCTTCTGAATTATTCCTTGAGATATTAACACCTCTGCTTTTCCGTATACTATCTTTGCAAAAGTCCTTGATTTTATGGCAATAAACGAGATTAAATAGTGCATGGCAATAATGGTTACAGCTGCTGTTACAGTATCTAAAAAGTTTATTTTAGAATCATAAAGTGGAGAGACTATAAGCCCTCCCATCATCCAGAAAAAAGTAAAATCATAACCGGTATACTGACCACCTGCTCTGTTGGGACTAAACCTGCTCGTAATATATAGGATTAACCCTACAACAAGCGTCCTTCCTACAAATCCTAGCGTACCCAGCTTTTCAACAGAAAATATAATACTCTCCAACCTATCACCTCCTGCTATACACTGATATACACTATTCCGTCAGCCTCAAGCTGAGCTAGAAAAATGTCTTCTACATTTGCTATACCCTTTTCTTTTATTCTTGCATCAAGCCATTTTATATCATATCCGAGCATTTTCAGGTTGTCGTTCTGGACTTTTCCATCATATATAAGTATTGTAGGCACACTTACATTTTTTAAGGGAAGGCCCATTTGTTTTCTGGTTAAAGATAAACTTTGGGAACTCTTTACAACATTTATTTTACCTGTTGGCTCAACTACTGCGTACAAAACTTCTGAAAGGCTGAATACGTTTTTAAGGCGTAGCTGGCTTAAAAGATTATCTATAGTTATCCTGACATCTTTTAAGTTTTTTCTAATAATCTTTCCATTTTCAATCACAACGGTTGCATGCCTATCAACTTTTCTCGGAAATTTTACATCGAGGTAGGATAATAAAATATTTATAGCAGCATATACAAAAACAATGGCTATTCCAGCTACGAGGGACGACTCGGAATTCACCATTCTCACGGCTGCAAGGCTTACAATTCCAGCAGCGACAAGATGGTTATGGCCTGATAATATTGATATTTGCCTTTGACGCATAAACCTCGTTGCAATTATAAGCGAAGAATAAAGTATTATTGCCCTTATTGAAAAAGCCCAAAATGGTAGTTCTTTAGCACCAAACCAAAAATCATTCCATGTCATAGCCTCACCACACTCTATACAAAATTAATATTTGCATATTTTTGATATATTTATTATTTTTCCATTAACACCTCTGTTTATTCCTCTATTAACCTAACTCACAAAATCCGGTATATGGAAAAAGACCTGATAGAAAACTATCGGTCTTTTGGGTTTTATTCCTTGTATACTTAAACGTATTGTTTTGAAAGTTTAAAATTTACTCTGGCATTTATATATTCACCAATCTAGGACAAAATATCCTTTCTTTTTATAAATATCCAAGGACCACAAATAGCCACTTGGATCTTTTCTCTTACAGTTAAAATTACAGTTTAATATCTGTTTCTAGTATTCCAATTGCCATTGGTACAGTCATTAAAATTATTATAGTTCATATTTGGACCTTGCATTCTCTGGTTAAATGCTCTGTTATTTACCACATTGTTTGTTTTTGGAGTGTCAGTTTTTTGTGTATTGTTTGTTGTCACTGTCCTATATGTTGACTGTCCAGGATCATTTAAACTTGTCCTGCTTGATGTCGGCTGATTACTCTTGTTACTATTATAATTATAATTTTCATTCCACATCATTCCATTATCATAAAAAGACAGGCATATATCATTCATGCTAAAGTTATTATTCTTATAATTTTTTTCCATGATATCTATTTGATTTCCCCAGAAATCTTCCTGAGTTTTATTTAGCATCCCTCTGTCTATAGCTTGTTGAAGCCTATTTCTCTCCATTTCAATCATCTGTTTGAATCTTTCGGATGATATTCCCTGGTTATATCCTGGAATTGATGTCGTTCCATTTTTATTGTAATTGTCCTCCATCTGTTGTATCTGACTTTTCCAGTAATTAGCCTGCTCCTGAGTAATGACTCCATTATCTATTGCTTGCTGTAATCTAAGCTTCTCTATCTCTATCATTTGAGTATAATTATTGGTATCTACTTTATTACTGGATACATTCGAATTATCACTTTGTTTAACTACGTTATCTTCTACTGCCACTGTTTGACCTGATGCTATCACAGACTGTTTTACATTGCTTTTGGAATTCACTGTACTATCTGCATTTGCAGCTAAAGCTACCGCTCCCACTGATAATGTTAATACTACTGCTGTTGATAATGCCACTAATTTTTTCATATTGCATTTCTCCTTATTTTTTATAATATTAACGTTGTTATTACCTACCTCCCCCATAGGTCCACGCCCTTTATATTGTTGAATTCGGCTTAAGTTGTTCCCATAGTGTTTTATTTAAACCCTAGTTTATTTTCTAAAAATCAATTCTTATTTTTTTGTTCCTTTCGTAATTCTTCAATTTCCTGCCTTAGACTTCTTACCTCATTCGATAAAGTTTCATTGTTAGTTATATTGAACCTTTGAAAAGAGTTATTACCGATACGACTGAAAATAAAGAAGATCAAACCAATAAATACTATTAATAATAAGGGGAACACAAACATACCAAAAGGCCATCCCCCGCCAGTGCCCCAATAAGAACCCCAACACATATATATCCACTCCTTTACTTAATATTAAATTTTATTAAATTAAATTATTCGAAAGTTGAACTAAGTATGATTTACTGTTATGGTTTACATTAAATATTTTTGGTAGTAATCCATGTAGATAAAACGGTATGCCTCAAGGGCGAGGCATACCTTATAAGCTTTAAGTATTAGACTACCAGCAATATCCTCCCCAACCATAACCTCTCATCATGCTCCGGCCTCCACCGTAATATCCAGAACCCCAGTTATTATTGAACTGACTCCTGTACTGTCTTCTTAATTCCATATCTTGGAGCATTAAATCAGCCTGATCTTGCGTAATCATTCCTGCTTCAACGTATTTCTGCACCATTTGTTTTTCCAAGTCGATCATCTGCTGCTGAATCTTGTTTAATTCTTTTTGCTGGTCATCAGTCGATGTTGCAAAGGCACTGGGTACGGCAAAGGCCATTAATACCCCCACTAATACAAGTAAAACTACAACTTTTTTCATGCTTTCGCCTCCTAAATTTGTTTGTTTGAATTTCTTCGGTTTATATTCGTATTACTATCTATTTTTTAAGGGGGTTACAGATAATTTTTTTAAATTTTTTTTAATTGGCTTTACCACTCTCCAGGACACATGTCATCCCAATGTTGCCTTGACCGAAAATCGTCACGGTACATAGATGGATCTCCCTGTTTCGGATAATTTTCCTGCTTATCAGAAGAAGGAGGAACTACTTTATCTCTCATCATATCCATATGACCGTTCATACCCCAACTCGGGTCAGATACTTCACACCAATCACCAGGAAATGCTTTTGGTAGTGTCATTTGATTCGACCGCATTACTTGTGAAGGAGAAGAATCTTTAAACGTTTCTGGAGGTATCTCGATCCCTTGTTCCCTGTATTTCTTCATTAACATATATCTATTTAATGGAAGCCCTGACTCTTCAGCCTGCTGAATAATTTCTTTACCAGCTTGATTAACAACTACATACCCGTCATATTTTCGTTCATACATTTCATCATGGATAACCTGCATGATCTTGTTCTTATCAATACCCGTTTCATTTGGTGCTTCCCGCAGGGGTATGACGGTAGCCAAAGCCAAATTTTTACTTTGAGAGTCAAAAAAGTTCATTTCAGCAGTTTTGGAAGTTATCAAATTTACTGCTTGGTATACATCTAAGCCTTCGAGATCCAACTCTTTTAGTAGCTTTTCTCCTTCAGGATTCTGGGCCTGCGACTGAATAACTAAATTATCTTTACCGATGGTTAACTGAACACTAGGTGTCATGTCCAAGGCAACAGATGCAAATACAGGAGGAATTAAAAAGGGTTTTAAAACATTAAAAGCCATAAAGATAATAAGAATAGCCGCTGCCACGTAATGGGGTCGGAAGCTAATAGGTTTTTTTACTGGTATTTCTATCGTTTCTCCGGGAGAAGGCCGCCGAACGGGCATCTTTACTTTTAGATAATCTCCTTCTTCGGTAATTACCACTACTTGTCGTTCTTCTACTCGTAGAACCATCCCTCGTATTTTACTCATTCCCCTCACCACCTCCCTGCTGGGGCAAACGGAGCAATTGTCTTATAGGTAAGAATTCATCAATACTCAATACCAAGACTACAGCTATGATATACTTTCTTCCCCTCTCTATCACCTTTCGCCCAACACCTGTCAGCACCATTAATTCTTTTACAGGTAATTGTTTGTTCTTCTCAAACTGTTTCATTAAAACCGGCTGCTCCACTAAAGCCTGTGCTACTCTAATTAAGGTTTGTTTCGTATCACGGTGTTTAGGAGAGCAAGATACCAAATCATCTAAAGATATGCCATAGTCCAGGAGCATAAAATTGTAGCGAGCCACCATATCTCTTTGTTCCAAAGCTGTTTGCTCATCTTGGTATTTGGTCCAGGCTTCCGCTATTTCGTACTTGCTCACCTCCTTTTCTTGGTCAAGGGTATCTAAAGGGGCGTATTGAAAGCGGGATTCACGTCGAAAGTAATCTACTAACCGATGATGAATAAGCATTTGGGCATAATTTAAAAATCTCATTCCCTTATCTTTATCATATGTGTCAATAGCCTCATTAAAAGCAATGAGGCTGATACTTAATTCATCGTCATTATTCCAGTCTAAAGACCGACCGCAGATGCCCATGGCAATAGTGCCGATTTGAGATCGATACTTTTTAATAAGCTTCTCGCGGACTAAATCATCCTGCCTAGCCTTAACAACCTGATTATTAATTAGGCAGTACTGAATAACCGCCCCTTCTTTCTTATGCTGCAATAACCATCTCTATGTCTTTCATAAATTGCATTTTTAGAATCTGGCACAAAAAGGCCTTTGCCTTTTTGTTCAGGTTCATCGCAAAAATTGCCACTCCAATTACTGCCTCTGCTGTTTCTTTTAGCCGAGCCATGATTCTCTTTAATCCGTATCCTGTTTTCATATGTCCGATCCTTGCTTCTACTTCGTTTCTTCTTCCTTGATCTTCTCTTTCTGTCTTCTCTCGGTTTGCTGTGTCCTTTGGTGGCCTTCCTAATGGTTTTCCGCTCATCCTGATCCCCAATTTTTTACAGTACGCTCTGTTCTCTCGGTTCCTGTAGATTTGATCCACCAGGATTTCTTTGGGCAGCATCTCAAATCGTCTCTGGTAGTTTTGGATGCTTTCTTCTAGGGTTTTCCCTTCGTTGTAGTTGTCGAAACTGATCTTCTCTACGTAGGTGTACCCTTTTACTACGCTAATTTCGACTTTTGCTCCAAACTCTACTTTACTTCCTGCTTTCCCTCTTACAATTGGCCTGATATGAGGTTGGCTTAAACTGACGATTCTGTTTTCTATCTGATTTGTTCTGTTTTGATACATGCTGTTCTGCTGTCGGTACAGCTCTTTCAAGATGTCCAGTTCTCTCTGCTCTCTTTCTGTCAACACTTGTTCTTTTTCTGTCATGCTTTCTATATTCTTCAGATTCCTTTTCAGAAATCTCAGTTGTTGTTTTTTGCATTTCATGATTGTTTTTTTATTAGGTTTTCTTTTTTTGATAAAGGCATTGAATACTCTTTTGGCTTCTTTTCGATATGTTCTTGGTTTCGCCTCTTTTTCTTCTCTTCTTTGATGAATCTTATCTATCATTTTTTCTGTTTTTTCTATGGCTTTTCTGATTAGTCCTGTGTCTGTTGGATAGGTGATATCTGCTGGTGTGCAGGTTGCGTCTAATATGAGGGTACCTCCACGGGGGGGATCGTCTTTATCGTCGTCTTCTTTTTCTTCTACCTTTTCTTTATTGGGTTGGCTTCCTTTTTCATTTCCCTGTGAAATTGTGTTTTCTGGTTCTTCTTCTGGTCTTTCTTCTGGCTTTTCTTCTTTTAACATTTCTTCATTTAGCTCTGCCATAAATTTGAGCGAAAGTCTTTTTCTGAACCACACCATTAAGGAAGGGTCAAAGGGTCTTTCTGAACTAAAGCCTTTTTGCCCTATAAAGTATTGCAAGTAAGGGTTTTCTTCTATCATCTGCACTGTTTCTTCGTCTGATAATTCTAATGTTTGCTGTATAATTAATGCCCCTAAGGCGATTCTGATATCTTTTGCGGGTCTACCGTTTTTTCTAAAGAGATGGGCGTATTTTTCTTCTGCTTTTTCCCAAGGGACTAATTTTGATTTTTTAATCCATCGATTGTTTGGATCTAATTTGAAGGAATCTTCCAATGTCATGTCAAAAATGGTGAGTTGATCTAATTGTTTTTTATACATTTTCCACCTCTCCTGCACGGTTTTTAGCCTGTTTAGGGCCTTTTCATTACTTTTATTATACCATGGAATTCTCTTAATATCTTCATTTTACTTTGTTTTAGCTTTTTTCAGTACCGCCTAATTAATATTTCAAGCACATTCAACCTCTCCGTATTTTTATATTCGTAACGCAACAAAAATTTGGGGTGGTAGATCTTTATTATTTTTATCTTGGTAATGTTTACATAGAAAATATTCAGACCCTAAATATAACAGTCAAATTTTCCTCGACTCAGGAGTCATTGGTTTCTTCTATATCGTCAAAAAAATCCAAGCTACTCTGGAAACTATGACTGCATCATCCAGATTTAATATCTGAAACAGAGCTGATAGTGAGTTAATTTACGTTAAAATCGATAACATTGTATCAAAGTAATTGTTTAATCTAGTTTCTAGTCGTACATCAAAGTAAAATCTCAGAGTGAACCATTAGTATAGCTGCAGTCGTTTTACAATAACTTTTATATAGCCACCAATAGGGTAACTAACATATCAGTTCTCCTTATGTCGCTTAACAAAAAAGTAAAGGACATAAGCCGTCCCATCTTTATTAAAACAACTTTAGTTCAATCAATGAAAGAATATAATTATCAATCCTGCCTTGATCACGAACTGCTTCGAAGGTTTCTAAATCTCCTACTCCCTCTACTATCAACTTCCCTGTCCTTATATTCAACATAGCCTTAGTTACACCAGGTATTGCACGTAGATTTCTTTCAAATTTAGCAGCACAGTTCGTACAAGTGATGCCTTCAACTTGAAATACCATAACTTGGCTACCTTTTACTGGTTCTTTTTTTCTATAACTCTCTGGTATAATTTCATAGTTTTCTTTTCTAGCTTCCATACCTACAGTCCTTTCTACACTCAGCCTTTCGGTTTGTGTTCTTATTTTTTCTATAACTTTAGACACAGAAAGCACCTCCAAATAAAAACTAGCGACGAGATCTTTCCCGTGCATATTCAAATACTTCCCTCACCAAATTGGCAATATGTTCATCAGCTAGCGAGTAGTATACCATCTTCCCATCTTTTCTATAGCGTGCTAAACCCAAATGATTAAGCGTTCGTAGATGATAGGAAGCTACATTACTACTAGCACCTATAAGCTTTGCTACATCGCACACACACATCTCTGTTTTAGAAAGCGCATAAGCGATCTTAACTCTTGTATCATCGGCTAGAGCCTTTAGTATTAAAGACATACCGTCCACACCCTCAAGTTCAGCCTGGATTTGTTGAACCTTTTCCTCATCACAGAACCAAACTTGACAAGTAATATCTTCTGAAGATTGGTTTAAATTAGCCATTTTATTTCCCCCTAGATTACTTATAAAAACATTACAACATTACAATAATCGTTGTAATGTTGTATTATTATGTTATCAATAAAATATTTATATGTCAACGTCTACAAAACACTTGGAAGCAGCTACCAACCTCTTACTATCCTCCGGGGAAAACTTATGGAACCTCCGGTATGGAAACGTGACAGTTAGTTTAGGCTATACTTAAATTTTTATTTGAACTTACATCTTAACCGAATAAAATTAAAAAGCTCTCCACAAAACATTGTTTGCATAAAGCACCAAATTTAATTCAGAAGGAAAAGTTTGATGTGTTGTACTCCATATGCAATTAATATCAGTTAAGTAGTTTATAGAACATAGAACAATTGTCCCTCTCGTCCTCAGTACATCTATTTCTAAGGTGAGAATCTCACATTATAAATTTAATTTTAACGCGAGTGTGTATTTTGAAACCTATTCCGCTTTTCCTCAACAGGTATTGGACCTAATGCAATCTCTTCATAATTTGCCGTACCTTTGCTCTGGTAGGGAACAATCCCTTGTTCTGCCATGGAAGAATATCCTGTGCCACCTACAATAATGTGGTCTAAAATTTTGATCTGCAAGGGATGAAAAATATCAACCATTCTCTGTGTCATTGCTCTATCCTCCTGAGAAAAATTTTTCGATCCACCGGGATGGTTATGAGCTAAAATCATTGCATTGCAATCACAGGCAAGGGCATATTTTAATATTTCTCTTGGATAAACCGCTGTCTGGCCAATACTTCCTTCGGACATGATTTTTGTTTCAATTATGTTATTGCCACTATCTAAAAAAGCAACCATAAATCTTTCTTTATCCTTCATGCCACCTAAAAGAGCTAAAAAATATTGGCCTGATATAGTTGATGAATTGAGTGTAATCTTCTCGTTACTTTCATAGATTTTCAAAATGTTATATGAGGCGATAAACTCATTAAGCCGCCCTATCTTTTCAAGCTGCTTCTCATTTGGCTCCATAATGTGGGGATGCTCTAAGATGTTGAAGGGGTTGTTTCCCTTTACATACTGCTGAACCTTTTTATAGGGAAGCCCTGTTAAAGTTGTCAGTCCTTTTAAAAACTTCTCGGTATGCAGGATATCTTGTTTCATTTTAGGCTCGCCCCCCTTTACCGTCAAATATCTCAATAATGGATTTAATACTTTTCAACTTCTCACAAGTCTCCAGGGGGAGGTCTACTGATTCAAGGTGAAGAAAAAAGTTTTTAATTCCCATGCTTTGAAAGCATTTATGAATTGTTTCTTTTGTATCCGAATCCAAGTCAATCAATTGAGCTAATAAATTTACACATTTTACGTACTCCATATCCTTTAACTTTTCTAAATCCATCTGTTTTTCCACCTTTCATAAAATTTAGGCCTTTAAAATATTTTCACGGTAGCAAAGTTATCAATTTTACAGTGATATGTTTCCGGAGATGGCTACCGCTTTTAATAACCTCAAATTAGAAATTAGATTTCGTCCCTACCCAGCAGGGTATACATCATCGGGCGAAATTCCCCGGACAACATTTCTTCCATAACGCTAATTTGATCATCGGTAAAGCTGTATTCACCGGCCTGTTGCCCGGCAGTTTTACTGGTAATGGTAATATGAAGAATATACTCATAGGTAGTTGTAGTTTCATGGCTGGTCGTACCATCCCCGTTATCTACTGTTTCCGTTTCTGTATGCTCGATGGTTTCTACATAATAATCAATCAAGTTCATATCCCAAAATACAGACTTAATCATATCTATTCGCGTGACATCAATGGTGGCAACATCCATGCCGTTTTCTTTATCCATTGCAGTTCTAACAGCAAACACGGCTATAACGTCCATCCAGTTATCTACCCGGATATTATCTGCACTACCAGAGTAGTGAATCTCTACACTGTCTACGTAGTCATGGGACTCCTTAATGTCCTCAATTTTGATGTCAAACTCAGCATTTACCTCCTGTACCACACTGGATATGGGCGATACACCTGTGTCTTTATTCTCATTAGAAAAGAAGATGCCAAAAGGAGATTCTACCAAGGCGGCTACAGCAATGATAATTAAGAAAAGGGAAAGGACAGCACCACCTGTACCCACAAGGGCAATAAGCCCTTTAACCAGTGCAGCAGTAGCTTTTACTGCCAGCTTAATCATACGGGTTGTAAATATGGCGGCGGCTCTTGCCGCCTGTGCTGAACGATGTGCCGCTTTTATGGTTTGTGCAGTTTTGGCAGCAGCTTTAGCAGCCGCCTGAGATGTTTTTATACCTGCTTTTACTGTCTGCTTAGCGGTCTTGACTGATTTCTGTGCAGTTTTAATCGTGTCTTTAGAAACTTTTTTCAAGGTTTTCCCGCTTGTCTTAACAGAATGTTTTATAGTGCGGTGACTCGAACCGCCAATATTAGGTGAAATGTTGCGCCCTGCTACTTTCTCTGTTGGTGATTTGAAAATGGAATTCTGAATAGCCTGTATAGGTTTAATTTCTGGTGTCTGAATATTTTTTGATTCTACCGCCTGCATTTCTTTGTTTCGGATAAAACGTAGCCTCCTCCGACCCTTAATAAATCGCTGCTTAGCCAATTCGTTTGGCTTAGATAGAGTATATTTTTGCTTTACGGTTCCTTCTGCTTTTGATTGGACAACTTTATATTGCACTGATTGCTTTGCTTGTATAGGAATATCATTCTGTTTAGACACTTTCGTAGCTTTGGTTGAGACTGCTTCCTTTCCTTTCGGGGAAACATTACTCTGATGTGTTTTAGGATTAGGGGTTTCAGAGTGCAAAGGTTGTTTTGGTGTGTATTCGCCAGAAGTATCGGTGCTATGAACGCCTGTATCTACACTACGCCGCTCCTTTATTTTCTGTACAATCTTTTTTCCCTGATAGTCTATAACATAACCAGCTTCGTTGACCAAGGTTTCCGCACCTTTTTTTATCTTATCTTCTGCATACCCCACAGAACTGTCATAATCCTGTCGCTGTGTCTGTTCAGCCTGTTTCTTAGTACGGATAAAGGCGTTTTTTGCTCTGTAGGAAACATCCGCAGCTTTATCCAGCATCTTAATATCTTTAATAGTAGATTTAGTTTTTATTTCTTTCAATGAGCGCACCTCCTTTCAGGGTATCCCTAACTGCTACCGCACTTTTTGAAAACCAGGTGTAATACGCTTTATGTTCCTGCAATATTCAGGATAGCGCAGTCGGATAGCTTCAAAAAAGTATGGTGCAAAACTACAGTCAAACAATTCATAGGGAGATGAATACCTTTCTTTGCCTTCTTCCGTCCAGCCATTCCAGAGGTTAAAAGCCAAACGGCATAATCTGTACGTACTTCCTGTTTGCCACGGAGAAGAAAGTCCCTCCGTATTAATTCCATGGTTTTTGAAGTCAAAAAGTGTGTTAATATTCCTTCTTGTTTCTGCACAAATTCCCATGGCATAAAAAAACGCCTGATGGTAGACATCGTCATTGCGGGTTTTGGCAAGCATCTCGTAATAAAAAGCCTTATGTTCTTTATCTTTAAACCCTATATTTTCCATTTGAATTCCTCCTTCACATAATGAATGAACGGCTGACCAATGGTACAGTCAGCCGCTTTTTAGTGTTACACTTGGTGTATTACCCTTGCTCCCCTAATTTGGTAGTCATTAGGCCATAAAGCTTGGTGTTTCGTGGGAATTGATCTGTAAATGGGACAAGGGAGCTTCCTACTTTAATCAGACCATTACCCGCATCCACATTTGTAATGTAGGAGAGCTGAAGGTCAGAAATATTAAGGAGCTTTGCAAGTTCGATACGGTCAGTGCTGGCCTGATTGAGCATAACGATGAATTCGGAGTTGGCAAGCATTGTACGGGCTGTATGGCTTTGCAAAAGGTCGTCTACGTTTTGGGTGATACCAGTGCAAAAAGCGCCATACTTTCTAACACGCTTCCAGAGCGTAAACAGGAAGTTGGCGCTGTATTCATGTTGGAATAAAAGATATATTTCATCAATGATAATAAAGGTATTTTTACCTTTAGCACGGTTCTGTGTGATTCGGTTTAGGATGCTGTCCAGTACAACCAACATTCCTATAGGTAGTAACTGCTTGCCTAAATCCAAGATATCGTAGCAGATAAGACGATTATTTACATCCACATTTGTAGGCTTTGCAAAGGTGTTAAGACTACCGCTTGTGAATAGCTCAATAGCAAGGGCAATTTCCTGTGCCTCTGGTTCGTCCTGTTTTAAAAGTTCTGCATGGAAGTCCTGCAAGGTAGGTGGATTATCTTTGAAATTACTTTGCAGATACTTTCTATAAACACTTGCGGTACATCGGTCAATCAGAGATTTCTGCTTTGCTCCAAGGTTCTGCCCACCAATAAGCTGCTCACACAAGGATAGTACAAATTCTGATTTCAGTATAACAGGGTTTGCACCATCACCATAATCCTTACTCATATCCATTGCATTAATATGATTTTCAGAGGTCGCAGAAATATGGATTATCTCGCCGCCCATTGCTTTTACAAGGGAAGAATACTCTCTTTCCGGGTCAATAAGGATAATATCGTCATCGCTTGAAAGCATCTGATTTACGATTTCCCGTTTAGCTGTAAAGCTCTTACCGGAACCGGAAACGCCTAGAATAAAAGAGTTACCATTTAAGAGGTGTTTGCGGTTGGCTATAATCATGTTCTTACTAATCACGTTCTGCCCATAATAAATGCCCCCATTGTGAGATATCTCTTGTGCACGGAATGGAATAAACACTGCCGTACTTTCAGTAGTTAATGTACGGATGGCATTGATTTTTCGTAGTCCATATGGAAGTACCGTATTTAAACCATCCATTTGCTGATAGGTTAGGGTAGAGAATTGGCAAAGGTGCTTTCGTGCCGTGGTAAGTAGGGTTTCGGTATCACTGTCAAGCTGTTCCTTGCTATCTGCTATATGCACCATTGTCAGGACAGCAAACATCATGCGCTGGTCACGGGTAGTTAAGTCGTCAAGGAATTCCTTACTCTCCTTGCGCTGCTGCTCCATATCGTAGGGAACAACAGCAGAGAAGTTATTGCTTTGGTTTTGTCGCCTTTGCCAGTTGGTAATATTGGTTTCTACGCCTAATAATCGATTTTCTACCTCTCGCACGGCTTCATCAGTGGGGATGGGAATAATATCAAGGGATAACATCATATTGCGATTTAAATCGCAAAGTTCAGACACCATACTATCCTTAATGTAGCTGGCAAACTCCCTAAGAAAGATGACACGCCCAAATTTGCTACCCATGCGAAAGTAATCTTTCTCAAATTCAAAAGTATCAGGGCAAATATAATCCTTGAAATCGTGCCCTTTTCTAATGGTATCGAACATATCAAAATGAAAATCTGTTTCTTCACCGGCACGGAAAAAATCGTGGAAGATTCTAAGGCGGTCGGTGGCATCCAGATCCACACACTTAGAACCTAAATGGGAAAAGTGGGTAATGAGGTCGGTTCCGATTCGTGAAAAGTAGTTTCTGGCTTCTTCAATATTTTTCTTCATTACCGATACAGTGACATACTTATCCTGCACAATGCTATTAGCACCAGTGGCTTTATCTAAAAGCATCTGGTTATATTCCTTACGGTACTCATCCAGTCTGTCATCTTTTAATGGAATTAAAATAGAGCTTTCAAAATCTGCTTTGTTTAATCGGCGGTTATTTATTGTGATTTTTGTAGTTGCTCCACTGTCAAAGGAATTAAGAAGTTCAGAATAGGTCAAGAACATCGCTTCTTTATCTTCCTTGGAAGCTACTGCATAATTGATATCTTCAAAGCGATAGGACTTAGAAAACTTGTTACCAACACAAAAAATCCCATCCGGCCAGATGGTTCGGATGGGTATTACTTGCTGTACACCTTTGGGAACTACAAACTTTTCCTTGTCCTGCTTCATGATTTTTTGAAGAGTCTTAATCATGGCGTTTCAATTCCTCCTTTTGATGATTTGCAATATTATTTTTAAGTGCTTCATAGTAAATGTTAGCTGGATAAAAAATCAGTTTTTTAGGTATGAGAAACTCTGATTTTATATACGCCCATAAAAACTGTTCCGCCGTCATGCCATGGTATTTAATAAAACCAAGAGCTGCAAAAGGAGCTGCCCCTAAAACGCACATCCAACTTACTGTTTCTGTACCGAAGAAATCCCGCAGTCCAAAGTAAATACCCACGGCAATAGCAACAGCCAGAATAGAAAAAACGAACTGCCTCATAGACAATCCAAAAAACAAACTTTCCGTATAATCACGGATTTCACGGTTTATTTTCACTTCCAAAATTAAATCACCTCCAAATAAAAATAACACTTTGGATAGAGCATCAGGTATCTTAACCTATCGTTCCTGCTGGTGTTTTCTATACTTTAATTTATCCTTTTGTATCTTGACTACCAATTCATCAACTTTGTGGTTTTGCGCCATAAATGCCTCATCCTGATTAAGGGGAATGCCCTTTTTTATTGCTTCTCCCGCAAGTTTATTAAGTTTTTCCCTTTCTATCTCCAGCTTTTTATTAAAGCTTAAATTATTCATGCTAACCTCCTTATGTTTTATTTCATCGGTGCTCATTTTCTTACTTCTACAGATTATAATGTATAATTTTTCTGACCGGGAACACTCTTGTGCTACACTGTTTGTCGCAACTTTTTCATTGATACTCAATTAATCTTAACTTCCGATTAAATGGAACTTCACTTTTTGTACATTTGCGCCGAATGATATAATAGGAATAAAAGATCGTATAGAAGGGAGTATCTATTATGGCAATCGGAGCAATTATTTCACTCTGCCTTACTGTTGGGCTGTTCATTCTCTCTATAGTATTCAAAGTAGCCGGAAAGCTCAGGTTGACGATTCCCGTCCTTTGCTTCCTGCTGTTCAGTACCGTGCTGAACGAGTGGGCAGAACAACATGAAATGTTATCTTCCATCATTCTTTTCTCACTGCTTGGTTTGACAGTGTTAAGCTGGATTGTATCTCTTATAAAAGTGATACGACGCAAACGTGACGAGAAATATCTTGAAGATGATGTTGCATGGCAAATCCGACGGGCAAGAGAAATGGGAATACCCCTTGATAGAATACAGTTTAACGAACAAGGGGATTTACTTGATCCAAGAACAGGAAAACCCATTATTTATGGGGATGATGTTCAGTTCAAGGATATATGAGGATACCGAATTAATCTTCGGTATCCTTTTATAATCCCATCATCTCCCGCACTACACGGTCGGACATTTTAACTGCTCCCACAAGTACCAACATATTGAATATTAACTCCCCTATATAGGCCCATACCATTGTAACGACACTGGCATTGGTGTCTACTACCGGCGGGGAAGAAGCAAAAACTGAAAAAATTACACAAGCAAGGATAATAATAGCCCCCTCTAGGCATACGGCAGCATAGCCCTTCAAAAAAGCTTTACCAATGCTTTGGCTTGGCTCTCCAGCAAAGGAGGCCAGTGGAACGGGTGCAATGGCAGTATAAAGGTATAGCTTAAAAAACCTTCCATACACCGACATAATCATAATGAAAGACAACACCGTGATGAATAGGCCTCCAATGAGCGTCACAGCCCACAATGGGATACTATCCAAAAATCCGCAATCCTCAATGGCTTGCACGATGGTGTCTGGCAAAACAGATTCAGTTGTTGTTCCAAAACCTGCACTGTTCATAATAGTAGAGATAATCCCCTGAGCGATATTAAACAGTGCCATCATCAATTCCAGCCCATAAGTTACGACACCCTTTGCCAGAGCAAACCGTATGAATAGCTTCAAGGCATGTTCAGGTCTTTTGATTTCCGCAAAGCTTCCACAGGTTTTAACTACACCGATGACAAAAAACAGCACCAACAGTGCAAGGCCAATAGCTTGCAGTGCACCGTGAATATCTACAATGACATTCCAGATGCCACCGCCTTTAAATTCTGTGGGGGATTGGGTTACAAGCTGCCAGATTTCAGCCAACTTATTGTTCCAAGTTTGAAGGGCGTTATTGAGATTGTCTATTACCCAGTTGCCACTTGACATAGCAGCATCACCACCTTTAAATAATTTAGGGAACAGACATTTATTCGTCTGCTCCCCTTAAAAATGAGGCGCTTCATCAGCCTGTAATGAGGTTTAAAATCTCTTTGGCAAAGGTTATAATTACACCGCCAGCAAGAGTCAGAAATCCGTTTGCCCTTTGAGATGGGTCGTGAGATTTAAGGGATAAGCCAATCTGTACGATACCAAAGCCTAAGAGAATCATACCAATGGCACGAATCAACCCAAATATAAAGTTGGATAGGTTGTTGACAACGGTTAAAGGATCATTTGCAGCGTAAGCCGGTACAGTAAAGAGTGTTATCATCAGTACCATTGAACAGTAAATAGCAAACATTTTTTTAGTTCTTTTAGTCATTTTCATAAAATCATACCTCCATATATTTTTTAAACTTGCATTAAGGTTTCCAATTCTTCTTCTGAGAGAAGCTCATATTCACTGTTTTCATTTAGAGTAACAGCTTTCCAGTCAATAGCGTTTTCTGTACCACCGTGTCTAAAAGGTTCGCAACCTCCGTCAACGGTCATTTTTAAGTTAGGGTGTTTTAAAATATCATACTTGTCATCCATAATTGCCCTTTCGCCACGGATAAAAAGCAAGGCATAACGATTATCAAGCATCCTTACCTCGTCTGGAGTTAAAAGCTCTCGGCCAGATTGTTGATAATTAGTTGAATAGCTGCCGTTTCTGCCTTTGCTCTGTCCATAGGTATTGGTGTCGATGGTTTCCTTGCCTAAAAGTTCCGACACATATTTATGGGTAGATTGCTCATTTCCACCAAGATACAAAAACTCGTCGCAGTTTCCCACAATGGATTCCCAAGTGTCTTTAAACAAAGCTTTTAACTGTGCCAGGTTTTGCAGAATGATAGATACAGATATCTCTCTTGATCTCATGGTAGATAATAGCTTATCAAATTCATCAGGCAGTGCGACATTGGAGAATTCGTCCATGACAAAATGCACATGGACAGGAAGCCGTCCGTCATATACATGGTCTGCAAGGAAGTATAGCTGCTGGAATAGCTGGGTATAAAGCATTCCCACGATAAAATTAAAGCTGCTATCATTGTCAGGGATTACGGCAAAAAGTGCCGTCTTTTTCTCTCCGATAGATGGCAAATCTAACTCATCTGTAGTGGTAATCCCAGCAATGGAAGCAAGATTAAACTTCTCCAACCTGACACCCAAACTAATTAAAATAGATTTAGCTGTTTTCCCAGCCGCTAATTTAAAAATGTTGTATTGTTTAACTGCCAAATGCTCTGGTTCTTTCATTTCCAGCCTTTCAAACAGTTCATCAAGGGGACTTTGATAGGTTTCATCTTCCTCCCGTACCTCAGCAGCAGCGATCATTTCCATAACCATCGGAAAGTTTTTTTCCTCTAGCGGAGCTTCATAGAGTAGGTAGAGAATCAATGCTTCTAACAGTGCAGTTTCGGAACGCTCCCAAAAGGGATCGTTGGTGTTACTACCTTTGGGAGTAGTATTTCGAATTAGATTTGTCACAAGCTTTAATACATCCTTATCGTCTTTGAGATAGGCAAAAGGGTTATAGCAATGGGACAGGTGCATATTGATTAAATCCAGCACCTTAATTTCATAGCCGTTTTCTTTTAGCAGATTTCCTGTATCTCGCAAGATTTCACCCTTTGGGTCGAGGACGACAAAAGAAGTATTAGCCTGCATGACGTTTGGCTTTGCGTAAAAGCGAGTTTTACCGGAGCCTGAGCCGCCCACTATCATGACGTTTAAGTTTCTCCGATGCTTCCGACCATTAAGGCCGATTCGCACATTTTGAGTAAGGATTTTGTTATTCTCTAAGTCTTTATCCCTGTATTTTCGGTTTACAGCAGCCCCATTGCCCCAACGGGCGCTGCCATGTTCCTCCCGTCTGCGGTAATTGCGTTTGGTAGAAAGGTTAATCCCAATGCCCATGCCATAGGCGGCAATAAACAACAAGATACACTTGGGCGTATTGTCCACCCATTGGATATTAAAAGGGTTGTTTATCGCCATGCTAAGATTGGCAAGAATTTCAGGAAGTCCTCCAGATAAGTAAGGGGCGGTTAGAAGTGCCGCCCATACAACAGGAATTAAAAAGACCACATAGAGTATAAAATCGCTCTGTGTGGTCTTATCGCGCCTCATTAAATTTCCTTCTTTTCTGTTTCTTAGGGGCGTCTATGGTTTTTAATAGTAGTTCATCTACAGCATCAGTTGGACGTTCATCTTTAATCAGATCATTTCTAAGCTCATTTAGAGCATTTACCACGACACCGTATTCATAATCGTCCAAGGTAAGCACTCTTTCTTCTTCTTTCATGGGCATATCCTCCTAACGTTCTATTTCTTGCCGTTTTTGTTGTCTTTGCTCTGTTATCATCCGATTCATTCGTCCAGAAATTTCGCTGGCAGTATCCCTTATGACAGAAAGCTCATTACGGATATCTTGGGATTCCAAACCCTCCAACATTTGGGGAGCATGATCGAAACGATAACCGTTTGTATCTATGCCATATTGCTTACAGAGCATATATGATACGCAGTAGGCGTGAAAAACATAGTTAGAACGGCTGTAACTTCCATCGCCCTTATCCATTTCTGCATGGGCAAGTTCTTGAGAAAGAGAACGAAAAATATTACCTGCATCCATACCTTTTCTAATAAGAATTTCCCTTGCTTCTGGTTGATATATGGCGTTTGCCCCTTCCGGCAATGTATCGCTTATGCGAATAGGCACTGGCACATGGTCCATCAATGCCTTAATACGAGTACGATCATCAGGATAAGTAGGAGTTTCACGTTTGCGTGCTCCTGTCTGAGATACATCGAACATCTTTTTAGGGTTGTAGCTAATACCTACAGTACCATCCTCACGCTGGTATTCATCACCAGGCTCCAAAATAAAAAACCCGCTTTCTTTTTTACGGATATATATGCCTTGCTCCTTCCAGGTATCAAAGTCTGCAATACGGGTAGCATCTGGCTTTTGTGCAAGAATTAAAAGGGCATTAGCAACGCTATAGCGATCAAAACGGCTTTGCATATCCAGATATTTTTGAAAGACAGTGCCATCCTTCGCCACAGTTTGTGCCGTATCATCAATGAGGGAATACACCATTTCCCGCTGTTCTTGTTTCTGCTGCTTCCATGTCTCCTTATCAAAAGACCGGTTGTTTTGGGGAGCAGGCGATACATTTCCTTGTGGGAAAAGATCATCAAAACCATTCATGAAAATTTACCTCCCTTTAGATTTTGGTTTTTTAGATTTTTGTTGCTGCTTGTTTGGCTTATTATTTTGTTTTATAGTTTGAGATTTCTCTTTCTCTGGCTCTCGCTTAAGTTCCACCTCTTCCTTTTGAGCTGCCTTGATTTCTCGCAGTTCTTCGCGGACAGATTTCTTTGGCTGCTCAATAGTACCCTCGGCGGCTTTCCCGCTGTGCTCTAAGATAGGCTCGGACAGATGGGATTTCTCCATCGTTGCCATCGTGGGGTTTGGGTTTTGGGTCTGCTCAACAGCAGGCTTTTCCTGCTCTGGTTTTGACATAAGCTCATCAAGGAAATCATCTGCACTTTTTTCAGCAGGAGTTACTTTTTCCGACGGCGCTTTTTCATCCGATGTTTTTTCCTTTTGTTTAGTAGCTCTGGATTTTTGAATTTCACTCTTGATACTTGCAGTATCCACAGTAGCCAGTTTAAAGCGTTCTACAATACGGTTGATTTTGGATGCATCCTCTGCCCGTACCATGATGTCGCACATCCCATCAAGATCCTTTTTATCTCGAAGGGCACAGTAAAGAACACCGTAACGCTTGGCCTCCTGTGTAAATTGCTTTAAGTCCTCGTTTCTCACCGCAAAGACTTTTAATTCCTTACCACTTCGCAAAAGTGACTCCAAACGGGTTTTACCTCTGGTTTTCTTCTGGTCTCTTAAAACGGCATAAAGGTAAGTTGCAAGGTTTTTGGCACCCTCCCCGGAGATTTTAGCCACTACCTCGATTCCTCTAAGACTCATATTGACGATTTGATCTGCTGCATCGGCTCCGTTGTTCATATGTCTTTTCCTCCTTTCTTTGATTGATTTCTTCTTGTTTAATTTGAAGCAATTTCTGCTTCATTTCTTCGGACCGGGACAGAATACCTGTACAAAGCTTCACCTCCTTTCGAAGCAGGGATAGCTTCTTTGAAAGCCCTGATATCTGCTCCTTGTATGCCAATATCTGTTCATCATCCTTGCACCTGCGTAAACGGTTATACAGGGACTTGCGTTCACTAATTAGGGCTGTCATTTCCTGCTCCAATTTATTTTGATAAGTGAGAAGCTGCTCCTCATTTTCAATACTTTGAGTACAAAGCAGCTTGGTCTGGGATATAAGCTGTTTCATATGCTTAATATCCTCACGTAATAAAAAATGCGTCCGTTTATTTGACACACGTTGTTTAGGGAGAATCCCCATCTTATATAGATAATGAAAGTAAAGAGCTTGCAGGCCGGTTATTTTCCTTGTTTTTTTAAGGTTCATACCACCTCGGACAATATAGCGTTTTTGCTTGGGTTCTGGCAGGGCTTGGGGGCGCTTCGGAGTACGATTTTGAAGGATACGCTCTTTAATAGCTTCCTCAGTATAACCATCACCCAGAGTTTTCAACCTGACAAAACGTTCTTTTCCTTGGGGACGCACCGCCATATATTTAACACCTGTCTTTACTTCATACCCTTCCTTTCGGAGGGTAGAGATAAATTGTGTAAAAGTCATGGATGCAGCAATCGCCTTATCCACGTCCTCACGGATAAGACCCCGCCAGGTAGGCTTACCTTCCTGTTCCGCCCTCCATTCAGCAAATTGTTTAGATTTACCTTTCTGTGGATTTTCGATGACTGATAGGGAGTATTCTCGGCATAGTCGATCAGAAGTCTGCCGCATGAGGGAATAGGTAGCTTTGTTATCGTAGTACCGCTTACCGTCCATAAAAGAGACGGAGTTTAGTACAAAATGATTGTGCAAGTGATCCTTATCAAGGTGGGTAGATACGACAACCTCAAAACGATCCCCCCAAAGCTCCTTTGCCAATTTTACACCGATTGAATGAGCAGTTTCAGGAGCAGCTTCTCCCGGAGCAAAGGATTGATAGCCATGGAAGGCGAGAATACCATCCGTTTTCTGAAATTGTAGTTTTGTCCGAGACATTTGCTTGCTGGCAGTGATAGGATCACAGTTAATACCGGTAACGTAAAACTGCTTTTCTGTTTTGTCTTCTCGTGCTGCATATTCCAGTACATCACGCAGACCCTGAAAATCAGGACTTGAAAAATTAAAATTTTCTGTTTTATTAGGATTTGTAGCATAATCAATTACTCGATCAAGGCGGTCGGTTACATCCCATATAGCTGTAGTTGCCATAGTTCATCGCCCCAATACTTTTACCTTTGACCCCGATATATAAAGGTAATTATCTAAGATTCTACCCATTGTCATTTCTCCTTTCCGGTGATGTGACTGCCTCTTGAATATCAAGTAAATCCTTTCTTAGTCGGTTGGCTTCATATTGAAATACTGTCTTGTCTATGTGTCCTGTAGCATTTGCCTTTGCTGCTATCTGGTTTAAGTTGCTACCAATAGCGTGAAGCTCCCTCATCATAGAGTAATAGTCAATTGGGGGAAGTTCCTTTGGCATATAGCCGTTAATAAGGGTTCGCAGATAAGTTTCCTGCGAAAGTCCAGCCTTCTTTGCACTGGCTTGAAGTTTCGTCTTTTCTTCTTTGTTTAGCCATACTTGAACACGGATACTTCGTTTTCTCATTGTTTTAGCTCCTTTCTTTTAATTGTTATCATCATTCCTTCCATAATGAATGTTAATTTGAAGAAGGCACATAAAGATAATGCCAATAGCTCCGCCTACCAATGTGCCTAATAAAAATATACCGATGATTATCACCACACTTTCGATTGTATTTTACGGGGGTATTAGGGGGTATCCCCTTAACAAGAGAATTTGGGAGACCAAATTCAGTGCTTGCTACAACATAAGACACTGGTCTTATGTTGTAATACCTATGGTTGGTATAAGATTTACCAGTCGAAAAAGAAAGGACAGGAAGTCATCGCTCCTGCCCATGGTGTCTTTGATTTCTGCTTTGTGCATCCATTTCTTTTTCCGTTGTGATAAAGTCCACACCGGTGAAGTTTTCAGCATCAAGGATATACTCTTGGTTACTGTAAGCCTCTCGTATCATCTCTTCGGCCTGTTGTGCATTTTCAGCTTGGATTTCATTTCTACCTAATAGGTTTTCATAAGGGCAAAACCTCCTTTCTTGATTTTTCGGCAAAGAAAAAAGACGCCGATTTTTCAACGTCTTTTCATAATAAAAATTTTCTATATAGGTATAGTACTTAATTAAGGTATTATCAAGATATTGTGAACATAATGTACATTTTAAGAAAGTTCGGTAACAACATATATATCAAATCTAATTATCATAATACATCCATTCTGTAACTTCTTGCAGCAACTTTCGTGGACGTGGGTATGGAGATTGATTAGGATATCCTATAGCCACTGCTGCCACAAGTTCATCTTTACGATTTAACCATGAACATATTTCTTTATCACAATAGAAAATATCACAAATCCAAAGAGTTCCTAAACCAAAATATAGCTTTTATTTGACGAATAAATATACTGTTGTGGCGCTTTATTTATAATGTGACATAATAAAATTCATTATTTCATGGATAGTCCCTTATCTATTGCGTCCTGAATTATTTGATGACAACACTTACCTAATGGGTTATTCTTCTGACATTGTGAGTTACTCATTGCTCCAGTAATCTTTAAAACCTCTTTCATATTAGTAGCACCATCTTTTACTACTGCATTTATAATTTGTTCTTCTGTTACTTTACTACAATAACAGGCATATTTAGGATCAGCATCTTTCTTAAACCATATTGGTGCCTTTACTTGTTGCTTATTAAATTTGACGTTTGATTCTGAATTGTAATATGTAATACCACATTCCTCACTCATACATAAAAAGTAATCGTTGTCGCCAACCTGTTCTGTTAGTTCGTCAAGTACCATATGCTTTACTGTAATGTTTTTAACAAGAACACCTTGTTTTTTACATACAGGACACAAATCGTTTTTTCCTTCCTCACACGAAGATTTTTCTGAATTTCCACAACAACATTTATTCAAAGTTTCTGTTTCCATTATCTATATTTTCCTCCCTTAATTCATTTTTTTCATTCCCTACAACCTCGCAGGTACATATATTATTTATACTCCCTTCGGCTATTGATTGACCAAGTTGAATAAGTTCCCTTATTCTTTCGTCAGAAATGTAATAGTAGATATTCTTTCCATCTTTAATCGAGTTTACAAAATTACACCATTTCAAACATTTTAACTGCATTGATATTAAACTTTGGGAGTACCCTAAATCTTCTGCCAGTTCACCTACATTTTTTTTACCGTCTAATAATGAAATAATAATTTGGTATCTTGTAGGATTAGACAATCCATGAAAAAACTTTGTATATGCTTCAATTTGTTCGTTTTTAATTTGCATAATTACCTCTCTAACAAGTATGAATATGTAATAAATCCAACAGATATTATCGTTGAAGTCCATAGAATAATTCTTGTACTTTTTGATGTATTCTTATTTTTTGCCATAAAGTAGTAAGCCATTCCAAGCATTAATGCTGTTAGTAGCATAAAAATGTTTTTATATGGAGAAATAATTGGTACAAAAGTAAGACCTAAACCACTCAGGCCTAAAATTGAAAGTAGTGGAATACCTACACAGCATATGGATGCAAGAAAAGATACGATAATTGAACCTACACCTAATATTTTTTCCTTCATACTCTATTCTCCTACTTCATATAAACATTTCAATATTTATTGATATGTTTATATTACCATAACCTAATTCTAAATACAATAAGAAGAAATATAGTGTTTATGACGCATTTGTTTACTATTGTACTATATAAAAAGTACTTGCAAAAAACAACGCTTTGTTTTAATTTTAGTATGGTATCCTGGATTAATCAGCGATACATGGATAAAAATAAAATATATATTTAGTGCCTTTGGTAACAATTATAATACTATTCTCTCCATATATACCATCTTTCTCACATGAGGTAATTTTGTATGTGTTTTAGTTGGTCTGAAAATCACCTATATTGTTTTTCTCTGATATATTTCAGTATCAAGAGAAAAGGTACTGATTTCTCAGCGCCTTAATATAAATGTGTCCTATCACAATCTATTATTTTAATGTTATCTGTACCTCTTTCCCAAGGCATCGGGCAACCTTAACCAGAAAGTCAAGGGATGGATTATAAGTTCCACTTTCCAGACGGCTGATATTGGATTTTTGAGTCCCGACGCGGAGCGCTAATTCTTCCTGGGTAATGTTTTGGCTTGTTCGTGCTTCAATGATTTGAGAAATAACATCGTAACGAGGTTTTAGCTTTTCGTACTCCGTTTGAAATTCTTCATCCTTCATTAAAAGTTCTTTGACTTCTGAAAACTTTGCTCCTGCTTTACTCATCCTCACACCTTCTTTCATAATCTTCTTTATACCGCAGCGCCCGTTCAAGCTCCCTTTGGGGGGTCTTTTCGGTTTTTTTAGTAAAACCATGAAGCAGCACAAAGGTTTTCTGGCGGTATGTAAAATAGAATATTCTACTGATATCTGATGCAAATTTAACTCTCAGCTCAAAAAGTCCTTTGTATGGTGCACCTTTTATAGGTTTTACATAAGGCTCTCTTAAATCAGATCCATGCTTTTCAAGCAGTTCTATTTCACTAAAGGCTTTTGCTCTCAGTTTTGCATCTAACGAAAGTAAATATTCAAGGACTGGTATATTTCCATTTTCCTTTTTATAGTATTCCACTTGCCAATCCACGATACACCTCCTATATTAGTGTATGTCATTCTTCAATATAATGTTATCATATACGATAACATAAATCAATTTAATTTTTCATATTTTAAAATCTAATGGTTAAAACAAGAATTTATCTTACCACACTATTTAGCTTCTGTATTCCCAATATAATTTTCAAATAATCGTTATAATCCTTCCCACGTTTTGGTGGCTCATCTGAAACAGTATAAGGATTAGGTAGGATAGTCTGGATCGTTTTTGCCGCCATCCGCCCTGCCGTATCATTATCCAAATGAAGAGCAATATCCTTTATATGTGGATTATCTTTCAAAAACTGCATTAGAGCAGCAGGTGGAGTGCTTTCCTCAATATTCTGCTTCGGCTTATAAATGCCTGCAAGGGATAGATAGTTTTCCTGCCGCCAGTCCTTACCAGATTGAAGTTCCAGCGTACAATAAGACAATAGGTCAATAGCGCTTTCAAATAAATGTAGCTTAGGGTTTTTGTTTTGTGCAGGAATAGAGAAGGAGAAGTGTTTGTTGCTTCCGTTTACTTCTCCCAAAAACCTTCTTGCGGATGTTCCTCTAAGTGTACCATAGCGGGGAACACCCTCTTTATCAAAGCCTATAAATACCGCATTATGATAAGTACGGCTTTCATATAGGCGTTTAGTCTTAATACAGTAATCTATTAAATCCCTGTGTATGCCACGTCCCATAAGGTAGGCAATTACACGGTCGTTATTTTCATTTTTATCAGGTAAAAGCAGTCTTTTAGGCTCAGTGGGTTTTTCTACCTTTGATGAAACAGGCGGCGCAACTGCCACCTGTCCATCTATTTGAATTACCGCTTCTGGAAAAGACATTCCCCGAACTTTAATTAAATAATCCAAGGCAGAGCGCCCACCGATACCGCGCGACCACCAGCACCATTTCCCATTACTAATCTTTAGACTATCATGGGTACGGGTAGTATATACGTTTCCAGAAAAGGGCACAAGTTCATATGGCTCGTAATATCGCAGGTAAGTTAAAAGATCCATCTGCTTTGCTCGTTCAATCTGTTCTGGTGTTACATAGGGCATGTTTTATCACCTCATCTTTCATAGCCCACGGCTTTCTTTTCCGGTACATCCATATCTTCATCTGGCTCGCCGTCCAACATTTCATTTTCATGTTTATCCATATTGAGAAGAATATTAAGCTCTGAAAGCCTTGTAGACTTAGCTTGCAGTTCTTCTTCTTTTTCAAAGGGAATATCAACCTGTTGCTTTGCTGTTTCCATCTGCTGTTTAAGAGTTATTAATTGTTCTTTGCAATACTCCAGCTTCTTTGGTATTTCGGCAAGGACATTATTTAGCCTTGTGATGTTGCCATGGATGTCAGTGCCTAATGTAGCCGTATGGGTCATAGACCCTCGTAGAGTAATTTGGTATTGCTTATTAAAGCTATCAAAATAAAAAAGCATCGGAAATCCCATGTAGCTGCCCAGCTCCTGCGGTTCTGGAGAGGTCATATTCTTGCAGGCTTCAAGAATAGCTGCACCAGCCTTGGCCTTTTCGGTATAGGAAACACCCTTTACTACCATACCTGCAAATTTGTTTTCCTCTGTACTGTCTCCGATAGTTTCTAATATGCTGTGCTTTTCATATAAAGCAAGGTCTTTTTCATAGCGTGCAATGCGTTCTTCCATGGATTTAATTTGCTGCGGGTAATGCTTTAGTAATCTATCTTCCAAAGCATACTTCTGGCTTAGATGATTAGCTTTTAGAAGCTTTAGTTTTGACACCTGAATATCTAAATCCATCTTCTCTTTAATATACGGATTACCAGTGGCCAAAGCTTTTACTTCGGCATAACTTAATGCTGTTTCGTCAATATCTTCGGCACTCCGAACAGGGGATTTAGAAGTCATAATCTGTGAAATAAAACGCTGTTTATTTTCAAGTATCTGATAAAGATAAGCGTCAAAGGTGTTTTCTGTTACATAGCGGAAGATATTGACTTCATCGTTTTTATTACCTTGGCGGACAATTCTACCGCTTCGCTGCTCTAAATCCCTTGGACGCCACGGGCAATCCAGATCATGAAGGGCAATCAATCTATCTTGTACATTGGTTCCTGCTCCCATCTTAAAGGTAGAACCTAATAATACTCGTACTTGGCCTTTACGTACTTTGCCGAAAAGCTCCTTTTTTCTTGTTTCTGTATTGGCGTCATGGATAAAAGAAATTTCATCGGCAGGAATACCACGCTCAATAAGTTTTTGCCTCACATCGTCATACACATTAAAGTTTCCGTCATTTTTTGGAGTAGATAAGTCGCAGAATACAAGCTGAGTAAGTTTCTTATGGCTGCTCTCCTTCCAAAAGCGAAAGATATTGTCTATGCAGGCATTAACCTTGCTTTCTTCATAGTCGGGAAGTATAGGGTTAGCAAGGCGCTGGTCAAGTGCCAGCTTCCGGCCATCATTGGTAATCTTAAGCATATTGTCCTCATAAGGTTCCACCATCTTGTTACGCACCCGTTCAGCACGCTCTGCAAGCTCGGCTACCATATCCTGCTGAAATTCGCTTGGCTTTACCGCCACATTATGATAGTTGGCTTTTGGTACAGGGAGATTAAGCATATCTGCCGTCTTGATATCTGCAATTTCTTTAAACATGTTCATCAGTTCCGGGAGGTTATAGAAACGTGCAAATCTCGTTTTCGCCCTATATCCCGTACCCTCTGGTGCAAGCTCAATGGCAGTGACTGTTTCTCCAAAGGTACTTGCCCAGCAGTCAAAATGTTGAAGTCCGTTTTTTCGCAGGGTTTCATATTGCAGGTATCTTTGCATGGTGTACATCTCAGTAATGGAATTACTGATTGGTGTTCCGGTAGCAAAGATAATGCCTCGGCCATCTGTCAGTTCATCAAGGTAGCGGCACTTAGCAAAAAGATCAGAGGACTTTTGTGCTTCGGTCTGGGATAAGCCCGCCACATTCCTCATCTTTGTGTACAAAAACAGGTTTTTATAAAAATCTGCTTCATCTACAAATAACCGATCGACACCTAATTCCTCAAAGGTTACTACATCATCTTTTCTGCTGGTATCGTTGAGTTTATCAAGTCTTAGCTTTAAGGTCTTTTTAGTCTTTTCAAGCTGCTTGATAGCGTAACGCTCACCTCGTTCTTCTTTAAGTTCCCGGATACCATTGGTTATCTCTTCAATCTGTTCTTCAAGCTGTCGCTTTTGTCGTTCTTGAGATATAGGAATTTTCTCAAACTGGCTATGACCGATGATTACTGCATCGTAGTCTCCAGTAGCAATACGGGCACAAAATTTCTTGCGGTTTTTGGTTTCAAAGTCCTTTTTCGTAGCTACAAGGATATTAGCGGAGGGATAAAGCTGTAAAAATTCCGCTGCCCATTGTTCTGTTAAATGATTCGGCACAACGAACATGCTTTTTTGGCATAGTCCTAAATGCTTGCTTTCCATTGCAGCAGCCGTCATTTCGTAAGTTTTGCCCGCACCTACACAGTGGGCCAATAAGGTATTACCACCATACAGGATATGAGCTACTGCATCAACCTGATGTTTACGCAGGGTAATTTCAGGATTCATGCCCGTAAAACGGATATGACTGCCATCATATTCACGGGGACGGATGGAGTTAAAGCGGTCGTTATAGATTCGAGTTAGCCTTTCTCTTCGACTAGGGTCTTTCCATATCCAGCTTTGGAATGCTTCTTTAATAGCCTCCTGTTTTTGCTGAGCAATGGCGGTTTCCTTTTTATTGAGGACACGCTTCTCCACACCGTCCTCATAAACCGTATCGAAAACACGTACATCTTTAAGGTTCAAGGTTTCCTCAATAATTTTGTAGGCATTAATTCGGTTAGTACCATAGGTCATGACAGCCTTAATGTTGCCGCTGCGATCATCGTTTTTACCCTTAACATTCCAGTTGGCGGTATAAGATGAGTAAAGAACATCAATGTAACGCCTATACATATAAGGGGTTTCTAAAAGCTCAAACATGAAGTCCTTTATAATATCTGGAGGAAGCCAGGTAGCACCAAGTCGAACATCAATTTCAGATGCATTTAAATCCTTGGGCTGTACCTTTTCAAGGGATATGACGTTTATACTGTAAATATCAGGGTGCATATCGGCAAACTGGCGAGCAGTTTTGAGCTTTTCTCGTACATTTCCTGATAGGTAGGCGTCCGCTGTTTCAAATAGCGGCTTCCCTTTGTTATCTAACTTTTCAGGCTTTCGGAATATAACGCCTTGAAGGTCTTTTTCAAGTTGTTCCTCTGAAAGCCCTGTAAGGCTTTGGATAAAATCAATATCCACACAGGCTTTTTCCGCAATAGAAATAGCTAATGCTTCAGTAGCTGTATCCACATGGGAAATAACGGTGCGCTGCCTTATAGTACGCTTAGTAAACATATCGGCCTTACGCTCAAGCTCGCCGTTCTCATTGAGAATTTCAAGGGAGCAGAGCAGGCAATAGGAGGAATCATCGGAAAAGACCATGTTGTTTCCACGGCTGTTTAAAAGTCCATATTTTGAAGTAAATTCATCATACAACCTATTTAGCTTGTGCTGTTGTTCCTGGATTACCTCATCACTGTAATCTTCGGTCTGATATTCAATAAGGTCACGGACACAATCCCTGATGGCAATCATGCCTTTAATTCGGCCATTAGCTGTGACGGAAACCTCAACCTTATTCATCCTGCTGTTTTCACGGTAGTAGATTTCACCGTCCACAACGGTATAACTGAAATTGCGCACATTTGGATCTGCCGGGATGGAGGTATCAGCATCATCTGATATATCATCTATCTCATATTCCGTGATTTCTGCATGGATATTATTTTCCAATACCTCTCGCAGTAGTTCGCCAAGGTCGGCATCCTCATAAGGCAAGCAAGTTGTTTCTTTGGAATCACCATACATCCACTCACCATAGGCCATTGTTCCCAGCACCATATCAGGATTATCTGCAAAATAGCGGTTAATATGTATGCCTTCTTCGGTGGTAACAAGATGTACCCAATCTGGCTCAATATCAATTACTCGGTCACGCTTTTGTAAGAATATGATATCGCTGGTAACTTCTGTGCCGGCATTTGCAAGAAAAGCATTGTTTGGAAGCCTCACAGCACCCAAAAGCTCTGCTCGTTGTGCGATGTACTTTCGCACCTCTGGATTTTGTTTATCCATGGTACCTTTGGAAGTAATAAATGCAATAATTCCGCCGGGTCGTACTTTATCCAGAGTTTTTGCGAAAAAATAGTCATGGATATAAAAATGATGTTTGTCATATTTTTTATCCGCTACACCATAGCTTCCAAAGGGCACATTTCCGATAGCAAGGTCAAAAAAGCTATCTGGCAGATTAGTTTCCTCAAAACCCTGCACCGCAATATTAGCCTTTTGGTAAAGCTGTTTAGCAATCCTTCCTGTGGTGCTATCAAGTTCTATGCCGTACAGCTTTGAATTTTTCATACTATCAGGTACAAGTCCTAAAAAGTTGCCAACACCGCAAGCGGGCTCTAAAATATTGCCGGTCTGAAATCCCATGTTTGAAAGGCAGTCATACATAGCCTTAATAACTATAGGTGAAGTATAGTGGGCGTTTAAGGTAGAGGCTCTTGCAGAGGCATATTCCTCATCAGTGAGCAGCTCTTTTAGTTCAACATATTCCTTTGCCCACTGGCTGTTGTTCTCATCAAACACCTGTGAAATTCCACCCCATCCTACATAGCGGGACATTATTTCCTGTTCCTCTGGTGTAGCAAGGCGGTTTTCTTCTTCGAGCTTATTTAAAAGCCGAATAGCTGCAACGTTCCAGCTATACTTGGTCTTTTGGCCACCATGCCCCAATTTATCATCTGTGATACGGTAGTTAGCAGGCTCTTGTTTTGGCTTTTCCGGCATAAGGTCAATGATGACTTTAGAAACTTCACCGTCCTGAGTCTTTTGCCATACAGGCTTTTTTGCCTGTTCTAAGACGCCTTTCACAAATGCGATGCTTTCGTTTCGGAAAATAGGGAAGCCAATGCTCTGCTCAAAGGTGATGTCCCGCAGGCTTACAGTTCCTGCTTCTTCGTTGATATTGTCTATAACATATTGCCTATCCTCAATAGGAAGTTCCATACCCACGGCTATTTTATTTTCGGTTGGTTTATTTTCTGATTTTTTAACTTCGCTATCCGGTTGTTTTATGTCAGTTTCATTAGGCTTTTCACCCTCTCTGCCTTCATCAGTAATGGTAGCATCATCATTGCAGAGAATAGTTTCATTGCCTGTTTGTCGTACCCATTCTGGTGCATCGGGATCATCGGCATGAAGAGTAATGCTATCCTTTTTTTCTGTAAGGTAATCCTGATATGTCCGCTGAAATACATCCTCGTTAAACCATTCTTTAAACTGCGGCAGGCTATTATAAGCTTCATAAAAATCTGGATGATTTTCCTTCATGGAAAGTACAATGCGAGCAATGGCACTATCCAGTTCCTGTTTGGCACTGTCTGCATCAGTATTGCGATCTCGCAAATAGGGATAAATTTCATCTATTTGTACCCTTCTTACTATATCTGGCAGATATGTAAGATACAGCTTATGAGGATATGGCGTTTCCGTTTTTTCTTCAACTGATTGCTCCAGTGTAATGAGATGGTCATTTAAGGGATTTTCCCTCAATATCCGTTCAAAGTCACTTCGTGCAAACTCTTTGCTGAACAGAGGAAATTTCATATCACGAAGATACACAGTGTTATTGTCAAATGATAAAATTTCATATTCATCCGCACCAAGATAAACAGTATCACCAAGTGAAAAAGCATAATATGAATTTTTCCGTGGTGGTAGCTTTGGCTCAGATGGAGCAGGTTCCCGATTCAGGATTTGACGGACATAGGCTTCTTCAGCACGCTGTTGACGGAGTTCCTCTTGTTCCTTTTCATAAGCAGGCAAATATTCTTTTTCTTTTCGGTTTAAGTAGCGGTCGGCAGCAATCAATTCACCAATGCGCTTTTGCACCTTTGTCCAGGGCAAAATTATCTTTGCATCCGGCCCCATGATGTTTCCACTGGTAAGGGTTATGCCCTTGTCGTCGTGCCACTCGTGAATATCTGTTCCAATTAAAGCAGGTGCACGTCCACCGATTCCATACTCATTTTTTAAAAAATAGGCGTTTTCTTTCGCTAAAGCGTTTTTTTGGAATTGCATATAAATCCGATACTTTCCGCCCTGTACACCGCTTCCTTGCTGTAAAACCGCATCAATAACTTCCTGCGAAATAGAAAAAGCAGATGATTTATCCTTCTCCATCTGCTCAATTAGGTTTATTTGATGTTGCACCAATGGCAACACCGGTATTTCATCATTAAATTGATTCAGTAATATCATACTGACAAAATGTTTCGCTATAACGCCCCAATCATAGTAGCTCTGGGATGTTCTTGTAGTATAGCTGCCTTCCCAAAGATGGAGGACATTTTGGTAGGTCTTGTACCCGACGCGATGGTCACCGTTTATAATCAATTCTGTATAGTCATTATTAAAAATACTTTTAATGTACTCGGTGCGCTCATGGCTATCCTCATGGGTATCGTAAAAGTCAATAATTTCCTGTTTTGTGGCTTTGAGATGCGGGGTAGAGCGCAGGATTTTATTGATAGGAGCCGTAGAATGAAAAAACGGAAGACTTTTATCCTCCGTTCTTCTATCATACCATGCTAATTGTAAACCAGTTCCACCAGTATCATTTCCTCCGCCGACTGCCGTAAGTTGTTCATGTGTCCCATCCAGCCCATCGGGTCGGTCGCTTTGTCCGGTGCTGGATTGTCTATCAAGAGTTTCTCCGTGATTTTCTCGATTCTCTCCTTCGCTGTCTGGTCTATTTCCGACAGATGTTCCGTCAGTTTCCCCGAAAGCATCAGGCTGGCGTACATCCCTTTCTTGTGGTTTTTCAGGTATGTTTTGCGCAACATCCCATATTTGCTGATGTGCGTCTCTTCCTGCGGTAGCGTCAGGTCGGGTATCAGGTAATCGCCCTGAGTCGTATATGTTAATTCCATAATCATCCTTCCTTTCATCTCTATTATTTATACTTTTATTGTGTCGTACATCCTCACTTTTTGCAAATGTACGGTCTTGTTTTCTTTCAGATTTCTGTAGGTCTTTTACTGTAGCTCCGATTTCCTTTAAAACCATCTCAGAAATGTCACTGGTGGCAGCGCCTAATCTGGATAACGTGTCAATGGTATTAAAATTAACTACACCCTGAAAATCCTCAACACTTAAAAATTCATCGGCAGGATAACCACAGCGTACTAAAAGCATAAATGCTACTGAGTTACTAAGCACTTCCTTGAAGATTAGTTCTACATTAAACTCATCCAGTTCTTCTAAAAAGCTGTTCTCTCGGCTGTACATGAGGTCGGAAAGATAATCCGAATAATTATCTTGGACAGCATTAAAAGCAGTTAAGATAAGTGCAGAAGGCATATCGTTTTTATCTTTAAGTTCTCCAAAGGCATTCTCAATAGTTTCTATTACGTCATGTTCATATCTGTCCTCTAAATTCCAAAAGACAACAGGACGACTATATCGGCTGTTTGTATCTGAAACATCAAATACGTGGCGTAGGCTTAAACGGCTTCCACTATCATCAATTAGGGCAATGCCCTTGGCGCCCCGATTTACCCACCTGCCAAACCTTTCATTCCATAACTCAATGGGAGCACAGGCGGTTGCATCAGGGCGCTGTGCATAAACAAGCAGTTGATCCTGAAACGGGTATTTATAGTTCCATGATGCTGTTTTGAGAAAAGAAGTCCAGTTGTCAGGACTTTTTACAACAGCATTAGATGTCCGTTTTGAAAGCTCCGTAATCAGTTGTAGCTTCGTTGCCAACTTTCATCCCTCCTTATCGCTCTGGTATATGTGGCTTCTTTATTTTTATTTGATATTTTTCCTGAAAATCTTTGATTGTCCGGCAGTCTCCGTCTGAAAAATTAAAGTCATTTGGCTCTATATTTAGAAAGCCGTCCTTATCCAGCTTAAGTTTTTCACAGGTGATAACCGTTCCAAGATGATTAACTAAAATTCCTTTTCCTATTTGTACCGGATCGCCCTGCGATTCATCGTCATGCCGTACCTCGTAAAGGCAAAGCCCTTTAGGTACAGTATTTCTGTCAATCCTTATAGGAGTGAATAAGGCTGGCTTTCCGAATAGTTCAATTTCTTCAAAAGATTCTTCCATTGCATTATATCGAGCCATATATCACTCCTCCTTATCGCTCCGGCTCATATTTTTTCTTTTGAGTTTGATGTTCCTGTTTCTCCATTGTGTCTTTATCCTGTTGAAAGGTTTTTAAATGATGGATTTCATCCAGTGCGCGATTGCATAAATCTTCAAGGGCAGTCAGTCGTTCCTTACAATAATGCCCCCAGTAGTAATCTTTTTCACCCTTTGTACATCTCCAAGTCACAAACTTTGCAGGGGCATTTTCATTCTGCCCAATGACAAATTCCATATTTCCTACGGTCAGCCTATCGGTAATGGCATAACCAGCATTAATTTCATGATCCATATTTAAACCTCCTACTGCTGAATTTCTTGACTTTCTTCTATTTCTTTTTCCTTTTAATGTGCAGATACTCTGCACCGCCTACAATAACCAGACAAAGTACAATGGCCAATACTGTTTTAAGTTCCATTAAAAACACCTCCTTTTACCTAAGACAACATATAAAAAACACCCATATAGACAAAAAATCCAATACATAAGAATACAGCCAGCGGAACACTTTTTTGCCGTGTTACCTTTGCATAAATGCAGGCAGGTAGCAGGGCAAAAAAGAGAATAGCTGCAAGTCCGTTTAGACCAAAGCAAAAGCCCATTGCCGACGTAAGCTTAATATCACCACCGCCCACACCGCCGTATTTTATAGCAAGGATAAATAGGCAGATACCCGGCAATAAAAATCCTACAATCCGTTGGGGTAACGTAGGATAAGGTAAAAGAAAAGCGGATATACCGCCAAATAGGACAATAGCTATCCATGTCCAGTCGGGGATAATCCGCTTTTTAAAGTCTGTGATAGCCGCCCACAGTATGGGAACGGCACAAAATAGCAGTACCATATCAATTACCCGTAGTAACATCATCGGAATACATGCTATCTACCACATTGATTTTAAGTTCTCCTCCAGTAATCCACTTAGACAGTGTTCCCCCAGGGGTGTGTACGTCGGTAACAAGAAGCTGTACGATATAATCCCTGTTATCTGGGAACCACGCTGGAATATACTGTTTTCTGTAACGGAAAGGTGATGACGGATTTTCTTTAAAAGTAAAATTGCTTCCTTCCTTGACTAAAGGAATGGCAGTTTCATAGCGATATTCCGGTAGATATACTTCTGCTGTCTGTGGAGCAGTAATCATCTCTGATTTGTCATAGTTGGTGCTTACCGTGGTTGTAACACGGATAAAATAGCCGTAACCCGATTTTAAGTAGCCCTTTGCCTTTGTATCATAATCCAGCGTAGTGCTTACCTTTAGTTCAGCGTAGAATTGTCGCCATACAAACTTATTATTTTCATACCGCTGTTCCCACCATGTTACTCTTGGTTGTTCATTTCTTTTCGGAGGATTTGGCAGTACACGACTTTCCCTTGGTTCTTCATAAGTCACATTCTCGATAATAGCTTTTTGGGTATAGGTATTATTGTCGAAAGTGCCCTCATTTTTTAATGATTGGTCGGGATTGATAACCGCAATCAGGGTAACTTCCTTATCGGCCTGCACATTGGGGGTATCCCACCGTATAGACACAACATTCCATGTATCCTTTTCCATAACTACCGCGTCAATACGCTTTAATAAAGATAGTTCAGGAATTTTAAACAGCACAGTGACGTTTTGCCCTGGAGTAAAATCTAAGCTGCCCCTATTGGAAACCTTGACCGTAGTAATAACCGACTGATTTTCCTTGTATCTGTCAGGTGTAATTCTTTGCACATCCATATCATAAGGACGCTCTAACACCATGATTTCAGATGAAACGAAGTTGTTGCCTGTGTTTATGTCTCTATACCCTTTAGGTGGCGATACTTGTGCCGATAGCTTGATGGGTATGCCTTTTACTCCTGCTATGCTAGTGACAAGGAATACTTTCTTCTCAAAAGCTTTGAAATTAGCTGTAGGCGGTATAGTTGAAACTACCTTACCGTTGATAGTGACATTTAGCCCAACGTCAGATAGTTCCTTATCTGTGGAGTTGGCAAAGTATACTGTAAAGCTATATTCATCCCGTTCATACACCGTAGGTGGCGATGATAGGTTTACCCATACGTCGCAGAGATTTATCACCGGGGGTATCTCCGGATTTTCAGGATCGTCCGGGGTTTCCGGTGGGTTTTCGGGATTATCCGGATTATCGGGCGGCTCATCAGGGTCATCGGGTGGATTATCAGGATCACTTGAGTCATCTGGGTTATCAGGTTCATCAGGATTATCTGGGTCGTCAGGGTTTTCAGGGTAATCTGGATCATCAAAAGGGTGTTTTACCACCGTAATGCTCGAAACAGCAGTATTATTAGATGATTTTTCATCCCTAAAGCCTTCTGGTGCTTTTATATTGGCCCATAGGCGATAAACTTCACCTGCGCCTCCTGCTGTATCTGTAATAGTAAAAGTTTTTGTTTCTTGGGGCTTAAAACTTGCCGTTTTAGGAATCTCAGGCAAGATATTATCATTGTTTTTCCCCTGTAAGGGTACGACTTTTAGTTCTACGTCAGAATTGTTAGTAAAGCTCACGGTATAGCTATAATCCTCATACTCATAAACTGTACGGGGGGCAAGAATACTTACCGTAAGGTCGCAAAGCTTTGGCAAAACAGGCGGCTTATCCGGTGGATTTGCTGGATCATCAGGCTTATCTGGTGTATCAGGCTCGTCGAGTGTTGGCTCTGGTTCAGGGTCAATCACTTTGATAACTGCCGTAGCCACATTATTGGCAAGATTTCCATCGATAAAGCCTTCTGGCACACCAATATTAGCCCATAGATGGATTTCATTGGCTGCAGTATCGGCAATACGTTTGATAGTATAGGTTTTGCTTATATTAGCCGAAAAGTCCTGCACTTTAGGTATTTCTTCAACCAAAATATCATCTACTGTACCTTTTAAAGGCACGTCATAGACTGCACTGTTTCCACTGTTCATATAAGTCACAGTGAATGAATAATTGTCACCTCGATACACTGTGGAAGGTGCACGGATAACAACCGATAAGTCGTTTCCATTCTGAGCCTTAAACTTAAAATAGAAGTCTGCAGTAGGAATTTTATAATTGATTTTTTGCGTGATAGAGGACTGTGTCTTTCTTTCCCCATCTGTAAATTCCTCTGTTTCTGGTGTGTAATCCCACTCAAGTCCCATGTATATAAAGTTTCGTGATAATAAAATGTCATCCTTGGTAAATGTAACGGTTGTAGTCTGATAAGGGTAGAGTAACTCTGGCACTCCCTTATCCTGAGCAGTAACTCTACCATAAACCTCCTGCTTTTTCTCATCGCACCAAGTGGCTTCCACATTAATTTTCACTGGCGCCTGATAAGATAAGGCTGTATCTCTCATGGTTTCAAAAGCAATCAGTGCTTTGGGTGTCCAGCCGTAACGGGTAGTCAGCGGTTCAAAATCCCTACCAGTATCATAAGTTCCATAGAGTTTGCCAGAGTTAAAACCATAGATTTCTACCACGTTGCTTCCCTTTAAGATATAGGTTCCACCGTCATACCGACCAATCCAATCAGCAATTCGCTCCTGTTCATAGTCAGAAATGGTATTGGCATTCACAAAGTCAATACGCTGGGGTTCTTTAAAGGATTTTAACAATGTTTCACCTTCATAGATTTCTTTGACATTCATGCCAATGATGCGGTACCGGGTATCATAGGTAGCTTTGACTTGGAATATGACGTTAGCCGTAACAGTAAGGACTGCATTTTGGTCTGTTTTTGCTGTAATAGTATAAGGACCACAAGCTTCTTTACTTTCAACGGTCAAGATATATTCCGAAGTTATTTTTTTGCTTTGACCGTTGTATTCCAGTTGAATATCCGTAAGGCTGCCTGTTTTAGCCGTGACTTTAATAGGGATCTCTGCTGGGAATTGTTCTACAGCTACCATACCGCTTTCATTTTGCAGACTATCTATAGGAGAACTAACACTTATTTCGATGTCGCTAATCGGAGCAGCAAAGGCTTTACCTGATAGAAACAGGCAGCATAAAAGAATAAGGGGAATGGCAAAGATGAATTTGTATTTCATTAGAAACCTCCTTCCTCAATTCTATTGTTGACGCTGGATATGCTAAAGGGAAGCTTAACCTCGCCGGTTAGAAAGTTGAAAATACTGCGGGTTTTCAGTACCCCGTCCAGCGTCAGCCGGGGTGGATTATCAGTTGCGTTGATGTTTTTGATTTCAAGCTCATAAACCCATTCTTCATCAGCATATTTGTTAAGTCCCGCATCCAGCTTCATGTTTTCATGAAAATACTCATAAAGCTTTTCCTTTGAAAGGGAGCTATCTAACCGAGCATAGCCGTCCCTACGATATTCATCCATCATGGCATATTCCACAGAACTGTTTACACCTCGCTGGAGTACATATTCTACCTGCTGATACAAGCTTTCCATACGGAAATACTCAATCAGGATAGCGGATAGGGTCAAGATAAAAAATACGAGTATCAAAATGAATATGAAAGTGTCGCCCCTGCGATTTTGTAAAATACGTTTGAAATTCCCCACAGCTTTCTCCTTTCCGGCACTCTCACTCTAAGAGCTTCCAATATTTTTCCGACATGCCGGTGATACTCACCCGCATAGGAATATCAATTTTAACAGGGGGCGCAAAAGACGGCGTAAAGATGGTAAAGGGATGGCTATATTTCATAGTTACTGTAAAGGTATCTCTCAATTGGATTTTCTGGTCGCCCTGATACTCCACATCCTCGACGGTCATCTCTGGAGATAGACCAGTCTGCTGTTTAAGCCGATAGAAAACATCATAGGCTCTGTCCGCTACCCGTCCTTCAAGCTCAATTACCCGAACAACACGGCGGCAGATATGGTTTAAGTTGAGGTAAGTGGTAAAGATACTTAAAAAACTCATAACCGTAACCATGAGCGTAATGACCACCAGCGTCTTAACCATCAGATCAAAATAACTACTGCCTTTCCTGTTAAAAAGTAGTTTCATAAAAGGTAATGAGGGAGAATTCCTCCCCCATATACCTCGGTGCTTTTTGTTCATCTTCTTGCACCTCCCGCATCAGCGGATATATTCGGTATCACTGTCATTAGCTTATTAAGCCAGTAATCTTGTTGACAATGCTGTTCCAGATCTGTGTGATAGAGCCCTGATAAAGTGTCATGAACACCGCACCTACAACTACAACAATCAGTACAACAATAAGCCAGCCAGTCATCTGATCTCCAGATTTACTTGCCAGTATATTTCTGGCTTTAAGACCTACCATTTGCACTTTGTTTTTTAAAGTTTTCATCATAATAAATACCTCCATATTTTTATTTGGTTTAAAAAGAAAGGGAGAGCGAAGCTCCCCCTGAATTACTTTCTTTAGTCTTTGTGCCTTTAGTTTATTAAGCTGGTGATTTTAGCTACAATACTGTTCCATATCTGTGAGATTGAATCCTGATACAGGGTCATGAATACTGCACCTACAACTACCACGATCAAGACCACAATAAGCCAACCAGTCATCTGATCTCCGGATTGGTTTGTAAGTACCCTTCTTGCCTTTAGTGCCATACTTTGCATTTTGCTTTTTATTGTTTTAAACATAGAAAATACCTCCGTTTACTTTTAGATTTTAATTTAGAAAAGGGGAATTTCTTCCCCCTTGTATCACTGCCTTTTGGCTAAAATTAGCTCAAAAGACTGGTAATTTTGGTAACAATGCTGTTCCAGATGGTAGAGATGGAGTCCTGATACAGTGTCATAAACACAGCACCCACAACTACCACAATCAGTACAACGATGAGCCATCCAGTCATCTGGTCGCCAGATTTGCTTATCAAAACACCTCTTGTCTTTAAAAGAGCATTTGCCATTCTTTTTTTCATAGAATTTTCTCTCCTTCCTTCGATAATTTGGATTGCGTTTGTTTTGTTTTGCATGATTAATACCTCCTAGAAATTTATTTTGAAAAGGGTATCCCCATTTTCACATTAAAAAAGGCCACCCATTGACTTTATAAGATGGGAGCCTATGACATAAAGCAGGCTGGCAAGAGTTACAGCCACAAGGGGGATGGATGCAATCTTGATCCTGCGGGGCAGTTTATTTAGTTTTTTCTTTAAGGCTTCCTTAGCTTTAATGTCCATATCTCTTGCAAGATACGCCAATGCTTCCCCTTGATGCTCTCCTCGGTGAAGTCCTATAAGGGCATTCACCAGAAAGGATACTTCTGCAAGGCCGATGCGTTCATTAAAGTTTCTAAGGGCAGTTTCAATATCTTTTGCTTTCATCTCCATTACTAAAACTGAAACATCATAGTGGAATACATCGCTGGCTACCTTAAGGTAATCCTCAAATATCTGAATTAAATCCACCTGTACGACGGCCTTTTTACTGTCAGCATTGATGTCGTCCAGCTTATACAGTATGGAGCGCACAAAGCCTGGAAGCTCCATTTCAATGCGCATCTTTTTTTCCTTCATCTTGTCTTTAAGATCAGTCATGAAGTGGAAATATACCACTATGGAAAAGATGAGTACAATAGGTACAAGATTGGTGGCACCGATTGTAAACAACAACAGGGCAAGAGGCAGTGTAAAAATGGCACATATAATAGCCCTGGCATAATACTCCTTTGGGGTAAGCTCCAACCCTCCGCGCCTGAGTGTAGATGCCATCCTTGCTTCCTTCATTGGGTCAAGGGGAATTAGCCGGGAGACGGGATTTACAAGGGGCATTACAAATCGGTTTAACAATCGGTTCCCTGTTTTTTCTTTTTTATCCTGCAGATGCCTGATGTTCTTTTGCATACTCATCTTTGGGATTTTTAGAAGTTGCCTGCAAATTAAAAATCCTGCCGCAGTCAGCAGGACGAATATAATAACTTGATAAAACAACGGAAAACCTCCTTATCTGTTTGATGGTTTTGTAGCCTTCATTACATAAAAGGCTGTGCCAAGGGCAGTCAGCAGCATGAGGATAATCAACAGCTTGCCGATGGATGTTTTTGTAAGGATAAAAAACCATTCTGCATTAGAAAATCGCATCATAGGGATTATGGAAAACATCAGACCTGCTGTCATAAGATAGTCCCGCCATACTCTCACCATCATGCTGTCACTCTCAATTTGCATGGACTTTGCATCATTCATAGCTTTAATGATAGGAAATAGAGCGAATTTTAATCTTCTGTCATGGTAACAGAGGATAAGGGTTTTTACCCACTCGGTAAAATAGCGGTTTTTAACTTTTGCAGATAGACGGTATAGGCCATGCTCCACATTAGGATTGATGAGCCTGATTTCAGACACAAACTCATCAAAAGGTGTGGGAGTTCTTAAATGAGCTGGAATATATCGATTCTTTTCCTCCACATAGGTTTCCATGGCTTTAATAATATCGTCATTTCCAGCATAGGCATTGGTAATAATGGACATGGTATTTTCCAATCCCTCGATTTCCTCTCTTGCTGCTCCAGAGCTTTTTACAGTTAGGTAAAAGTATGGAGCAGGAAGCAAACACGCTGCCATAACCGCTGCCAACTCGGTACTGCCAAACAGCATAACTCCGGCTATAAAGCCGCCTGCTACTGATACAAGTATCATTACGAGGAACTTTTTATGTGTACATCGCGTCTGCCTGAATAACGTTTCAAACCGTATTGCAATTTTCTCGGTAATTTTCAGTTTTGTTCCAGTAAGGTACAGTCGGCGTTTTTTTAGGGAGTTTTGCTCTATGGCAAAGGGGTTCAGTTTTAATAGGAGAAACACTGCAAAGTTAATAAGAACGAAGACAATAATCAAGGACAGATAAATTGGATTCATTGAGTTCCTCCTTCCGCAAAGCGCTGGATCTCCTTTTTAGGAACTCCACCAATTAGCAGCCTTTCTGCAAGGGTAGAAGAAATAGAACCTAAACGCTTATGGCTTCCCACAACCTTTGTAATCTTTCCAGACTCATCTCTCGCATAATGGTCAACTACGTATTTAAAAAGGGTGTTGCCGATAACTTCACCCTTTTGCACCCCTGTGGCTTCAAAGATTTCCATATACTTTCTTGACTTATCGGGTAATTGCATTTTAAAAAGCATAATCGGAAAGGCTTCCACAATATTTTTTAAAAGCCTTTCTTCTGACAAAGAGGTGCCAGCTTCTAAGCACATGGTCAATATTCTATCATAAGCCGTCCTTGCACTATTGGCATGGAGAGTGCTGACGATGGTGTGTCCTGTTCGCCCGGCTTCCTGCACTGTGAGGGCTTCTTTACCTCGCATCTCAGCGGGAACAAGGATTTGTGGGTGCAGCCTTAATGAGAGCTTTAATAAATCCAACATGGTGATTGGATTAGGTTCCTCCTTGGTCAAAAGGTGAATTACATCGTTTATCATCACACCATTTTCATCAAACTGTGCCAGAGATAGCTCCCGGGTGTCCTCTATGGTGACAATGCGCTTATCCGAAGATACACAGCTTAGAATGTATCCCATATCGGCGGTTTTTCCGCTGCCGGTGGCTCCTGCAATGGCTACCGATACGCCATTGTTAACGCAAAGGGTGAGAAAGTCCAGTTCCTCAGCTGTGGCCGTATCCCATTCAATCAGGTTTTCCCTTGTAATGTAGGAGGGTTTTTGCTTTCGGATGGAGGCAATAGCTCCTGCATCTTGGTCAACGCAGGGTGTGATGGCTCCCGACATACGGACACCTCGTGCAATAAAGCTGTCCCCGATAGGTTTTGAGCCGTCCAGAATAACATTCCCGAACCGGCTCATCTTTCTTACGATATTGGAGCAGGCTTCAGCATTGGTGAAGATTTCATTTAACCTTACCTTTTTATCTTTGTATAGAACCCAAATTCCACTAAAGCCATTGATGTTTATTTCTTCTACGTCACCATCCTTGAGATATGGAGATAACAGTCCCATACCAGCCATATCGTAATATACAACGTCTACCAGTTGGGAGATATTGTTAAGGTTCTTAGCCACCAACTGTTCACTATTTAAGTAGCGAATAATGAGGTCTTTGAGTTTTTCCTCGGCTTCCTCCGAATACAATACCTGGGCAAGCTCTGCTGAATGGTTCTTAGCGATGATTCGCTGAAGCTTATCGAGGATTTCTCCATAGTCCTGAGCCTTTATACTTTCCCCACTGTCAGAACGCCGCTTATTAGCTTGGTAAATCAGGTCATTAACGGAAAATCTGTTGTTCATGACTCTATACCTCTGCAGATTTCATCTGCAATTTTCTCAAGTACCTTGCTATAGCGTCTGCAATGTCGATCATGGAAGAAATATAAGGGAGTTCCCGCATTTTCCAGTTCACTTGCCTGCTTTACATAGGGTAGCTCATAGTCAAAGGAAAGCTCCATCATGCTCTTATAGGTCTTGTCGTCAAATTCTCCGTTAGGGGTCTGCAGTATATGGATTTGTTTCTCCGCAATATGCAGCTCCCTTACAAAGTCTGAAACACCCTTTTGCCACATTTGTGCTGCTATAGATGGCTTATGCAGGGTAAATACCTTATCTGCCATCCAAAGTCCAACACTGGATATGGGATTAGTCACATCTGCGGCTCCATCCACAATGAGAATATCAAAGACCAAAGATGCGGCATTGATCATCCTTTCTACTTCCTGAATGGCTACAGTATCACAAATAAGCCCTGTATAATGCGTAGGCAACGATAGGAAAAACAGGTTTTTGCTTTGCTCATATTCCATAAATTTTTCTCCAATATTGGGGTTATCATCGTTCAATGCTTGAAAAAGCCCCTTTTCTTCAGGAACACTCTGACCAAAAAAGACTTGCAAGTCTCCGTAGATAAGATTAGTGGAGATGAGTCCCACTAATACATCACGCTTAGAAAGAGCGCATGCAAGATTGACTGCAAAGGTTGTTTTACCGCTGTTATTGCCGCCCCACACGGCGTAGATTTTATTGTTCATAGTTCATAACACCTCGTTTCTCAAAAATTATGTGCAGCTTGCCTGTATATTCGGCTTGTATGAGCCTTTCAGCCTGTGCCTCGGTAACGATTAGCGTTACAGCTTTAGGAACAGTATCACCATTAGGCGATTGACCGCTCTTTTGTTGTTCCCGCATTTCTGCTGTATCTTGCGTTCTGGCATTCTCCACACTATAAACCTCCAGCCTTTTTAGTTCGGGATAGATGATAACTTGTGGAGAAGAATCCTGGCCATCTGCGGCCTGTTCTAAAAATACTGCCACAGTTACTATGTCTCCGTTTTGGAGGTGGGAGGAAAGTCCTGCTGCAATACTTGGGACGCTGATGGTGACAAGGCGCTGGTTATTCTTAGTGATGCGGTCTAATATCTCATTTATAAGAAATCCTCCCAGTTTTTTTGGAAAGAAATAATCTCCCTTGATGATATTGGTCTGTGCAACCTTACCTAAAACCGTATCTTTGTCGTTGATAACACCTTCAGGTAGACCATAGTTTCCCACTTCCACGGTGGTAAGGTGATTTTCTTTAATCTCCGTTCCCACTGGAATGTCCTCTGATGCCCTGAGCACTATAATCGTTGCACTTTTATCCTCATAAAACCTTGGTAAAAGCCCAAAAGATATAGCTGCTGCAACAATAATACAGACTGCACTTAGAAATATTCGGTTTTTTAGTATCTTCAAACTCCTCTAAGCCTCCTTTCATCGTGATAAAATTAAAGCTCCCCGTGTTACAGGAAACTTATTACTTGCCGAAAAAGAAATGCGATTGTTTCTTTTGCTCCTTTTCGTTATTTTGTGTTTTATTCTCTTTCTGTCCCTCCTTGCTGCTTATATGAATTCTGTGGATAAGGGTACGAAATACTTTTGGCTTCTTTTGTTTTGTCTGTTTCATAAATGACTCCTTCCTACATGAGTTATACCTGTATTACCAGCCGAAAGGCATAGATATTTCTTTTTCGGCTGGTAAATTATCAGGGGAGGGGTGTGGGGAGGGGAAAACTGCAAAGCCACCATTGGACGTATGCCATCAAATGGATAGACTACCCCCTTGGTATAAAATATTTTCCAACCTTTAATCATCAAATATATGGCACTTTTCCTCACTACATTTGTTACAATTCTCATCAAAATCTGGACAATGCTTACAATCACGCTCCTTCATTGTTTTAATATGTCGGCGGTGATGTCCTGGTTTTTCCTGCATCATACGCTCATATTCGCGTAAATGCCCTTCTGTAAAGTGCATAGTAACACCTCCTTTCTAAAAAGGGCATAAAAAAACGTCCTCGGTTATTTGAGGGCGAAATGATTGCCTTGCGTTACAGTTATCGTTCTTGATCTCTTTGCCGCTTTTTGTACCAACTTTCCAGAAGCTGAACAATTAAGTCCTCTTTTTGCTTTTCAGTAAAGCTCTTAGGGAAAAAACGGTCGATGCGTTCACGCTTAATATTGAATTTTTCCTTTTGATTAGGCTTTTCTTCAGTCAGAATTGAGAAAATGACATCCATATTGAGCCTACCATCTTGACTAAGCTTTTTCATCCTCTGTGCTTGTGACAGGGATGGAGTACAATCCTCCGACTGCATGGTAGTGTATAGGTCTTCTTGTTCACTTTCGGTTAAGTAAGAAATTTCTACCGCAGGGTTAAATGCAATCTGTTTTTCGTCCACCATTTCAAGAATGGGTGGGATAAGTTCAGTTAAGCGAATATATCGGAATATTTGGGGTCCACTTTCACCAGATTGTTTTGCTAATATCTCCCTTGATGATATATTTTTTAACTTCTGTTCAACTTGAACAGAAGTTAAATCTGTTCTTTGTCCCTGTCTATTCATAGCTTCCAACTTCATCTTATATGCGAAAGCTTTTTCACTGGGTAAAATACTTTCTCTTTGCAGATTGCTGTCAACCATAATAATAGTCGCTGCATTATCGTCCATATCACGAACTATACAGGGCATAGTTTCACAGCCTGCAAGCTCACTAGCCTTTTTACGACGGTGCCCTGCAACCATTTCATAGCCACCGTCTGCTTTGGGTCTTACAAGCCCTGGCACTAAAACACCATATTGCTTTACACTATCAGCCATCTCCAACATAGCTTCATCTGCTTTTACCTTAAAAGGATGGTTAGGAAAATCACTGATTTCAGAAAGTGGAATTTCAAGCACCTTTTCCCGCTGACTATCTTCACGACTTTCCTCTGTTGAAAACAGGTCATCTACTGATGTCAGTTTGATGCTGTCTCTTACGCTGTTTTTCGCCAATGTTATGCACCTCCTTTGTAAAGGCTTCATAGGCTTTGGCGGCAATTCCCCTTGGATCATGAGCATAGATACTTTTACCCTCGGCACTTGTTTCAGCCGCCTTGATGGACAAAGGGATTTCTGTTTGAAAAACTCTTAGCTTATCGCCGTAATCACGCCGTAGAATAAAGGAAATATCCTTTGCAAAGTTGGTGCGGTTATCTACCATTGTTAATAAAACACCGTCAATGGTTAGCTTTGGATTAATTTGTCGCCTTACTCTTCCAATAGTCTGTAAAAGCTGTGTCATTCCTTTGGCTGGCAGGTAATGGGCCTGTACGGGAATAATCACACTGTCCGCAGCAGCAAGGGCATTGATGGTCATCATTCCTAAGCTGGGCATACAGTCAATCAGCACATAATCATAATTGTTTTTGATGGTATTGATATAGCTGCGCATTACAGTTTCACGACTCATAGTGTTCACTAATGATACTTCAATAGCAGATAATTCAATATTACCTGGCATAAGGTCAACGCCTTCTGTGTGGCGAAGAATACCCTCATCAGCTTCATACGGTTCCTCCATCATGGTTTTGCTTAGGATAGTAGCCAATGAAATGGGGAGATTATCCGGTTCCTGATAGCCCAACGAATCCGTCAGATTTCCCTGTGCATCCGCATCTATCAGAAGCACTTTATGCCCCTGTACTGCAAGTCCGATACCAAGATTGACTGTCGTTGTAGTTTTACCCGTTCCGCCTTTCTGGTTTGCAATAGCAATTACTTTTGACACTTTTTATTTCCTCCTTTCACGCAAAAAGCCGTTTGCTTTATATGGTCAATAAAGCAAACGGCTTCTTAGTTAACATATTGTTATATATGAAAAGAAAACATAAACCTAAAGGATATATTTTCTTTTCAATACTCTAACTGTATTATTCGGATTTAGTTAAAAAAGCACTTATGATGAAGTGCTTTCTTCTTAAGAATGAAATTAATATAATACATTTTACTGGCGTTGGCGGATCTGCTGTCTGGTTTCCAAATTATTTGTGATATAACCCCTTGTTCTTAGACCATTAACAACTTCAGAATAAATATCATTTCCTTCAGGATCTTTGATGGTAACAATAAGTACAAATTCTTGTGCTGGAACAACTAAACCATTCCTTGGATTCATGTCTATACGAATTTTCCAACCATCAGCAACCTGAATACCTTTACTAATTTTACGGTAATATGATTTAATTGGGCTCCACTTAAATCCGTTTTCTACTCGTGATTTTTCAAATTTTTCATCCCATGAATTTTCTAAAGGAACACAACCTTGAAATTTAACTTTTCCTTCTGGGCTATATTTATAGGTGCCAAAACTAACATCAATATTGGTCCTGCAATATTCATGCCCATATCTCTGATCAAGTATAGGATTATAGGCAAGAGTCATTCCTATCTCTCCAAAATACTTACCATTACGAATTAAAGATGTTGGAAAAGGGAAGTCCCACATTTCAAGATGAGAACCTTGGTTAATTTTCTGGCGAAAGACAAGGGTTATTTCGTCTTCACTACATTGAAGAATGTCTTGAGTATCAACGGCTGGCATACCAAATCCATAGTATTTAATGTTATCCTGATTCTGGTCCAAAAGTTCTCTTGATGTCATTCTAGCCGAATGAATAGTCATTGCTTTTGCTAACAGTAAGTCTTTTTCAAGCATCTCATCATAAATAGAAGAAAATTTCTGAACTACCCTGGGATTTGAATAGCTTGTTCCATTTCCTTCAATAACGTTACCGAGAATATCTAAACCTTTCATACCAAGACCGGTAATACTATATGTAGAATCTAAATTTCCGCCATAGTCAACAACATCAGGCTTTACAATATAGTTTGCACCAGGGCCTCTCCTACTAAAAGGTGATGGCTCATTTGTTCTTACTATAGAATTCTTTGAATCATATAGAGCAACAGAACCTACAGTAATTGCCCTAACTGAATCAGCAGGTGAAATAATTCGATCTCTTTCTCCTATTGTATTCTGAGGTGGCCATGTTCTTAAAGGAATCTGATTTAGGTTTCCACTTGAAACAAAAATCTGAACCTTATATTCATCTTGAATATAGTCCAAGAAAAGCCCCAAGTCAGACATAGCTCCCTTGCAAACAAATTTTTCAATACCTAAGGAAATATTCCACACCTTAACGTCTGCAGAATACTTTTCCATGACCTCCTCAATGATCTCCATCAGTTCTTCTTCACTAATGGTATCTGTTGGCCCATAATCCTTGTCACTATTAGGAATAGCTACTATATCTAAAAACTTAAATCGCTTTTTGTCTTTTGCCACAATTCCATTTAACTTGTTTCCATACTGAATTGTAGACGCAATAAAAGTAGCATGACTTGGATTTTGATATTCCACAGGCACCTTTTCTTCTCTTGCGAAAATATACGGAGCAAGAAATTTATTGCTTTTGCTAATCCCACCATCAATAATACCAATTAGCATTTCACTATCTGTATATTCATCATCTAAAAACGCTTCCAAATCTGTCCCTAAAAATTCATTCAATGGAAGCGAGTATTCTTGAAAAAAATCTACAGATTTCACACCATTAATGGCTGCAATTTTGACTACAGTTTCGTATGAAGGAACCTCTGCTTTGATGAACTTTATACCATCACCATAATTTATAAATTTAATTTTATCTGACAGTCCTAATGCTCCTAATTTTTTAACAATATAATCTACAATCAGACTATCATCATAGTCATCATCGAAATCAAAAATCTTAATTTTAATTTTTCCTTTAACATTATCAAAGTGCCCTTCTTGTGATATCTGAACCAACTCATCCGCAATCTTTTCTTCTGCTGTTACCGGTTGAATATCTAAGATTGTTGTCATGTTTGCACGGAATCTTTCAGAGGGAGGATTTTTAATTAGTTCAACAGTATCAGCAATACTCTTTTTGGTGACTTTAATATAAATTTCATCCAAATCTTCACTTCCAATAATTGGACAGTTACGGCAAAGATCATTAGGCTTATGGGATTTAGCAATAGCTTCTTGCTTTACAACTATCTTTCCTACTGCTGGCACATGCTCATTTTCTGTAAAAACATCTTGATAAAAATCTAAAATATGATCAAATTTATTTATAATTTCTTCCTGTAATTCTGGAGTAACCTCTCCAAAGAATTTAACTTTCCCGCCTCCTTGATTTTTTACTGTGTCACTTGCCTTTTGTAGAACCAGTTTTATTGGCAGCTTTTTTTCACTCATTTTTCATCCTCCTCTGCAATTAAAGTAGATACCATCGTCTTAGATACATTCAATATCTTCGCAATAACAGCATAACTAAATACCTTTTCATCACACTGCCTTAGAAATTTTGCTTTCTTTCTTAGTGCCAACCTGTTACTTTCACAATTCTGAGGAACAACCTTTTTAAATGTAAACAGCTCGTCAAAAATACTTGATTTCGTAAATTCACTACCGTATATTACTGCATTACGCATTGCCTTCTTTACAATCTCTTCAACATTAGCACCACTCAATCCTAAAAAGGCTGTAGCTAACTCCTGCTTTTCTTTGATGTCAAGCTTTATGCTATCATTTATAAATAAATCTATCATTTTAATAATAGATTCAATATCCGGAAGCTCTATTTCTAATTTGTAATCAAATCTCCGCCAAACAGCAGAATCCAAAAGACTTTCATGATTAGTCGCTGCTAAAAGTAAACTATCCCTGCTCATTGCATCAACATTTTGTAAAAGACTATTTACAACCCTTTTTAGTTCTCCTAATTCATTACTGTCATCACGAGCCTTCGCGATTGCATCAAATTCATCAAGAAATAGTACACAAGGCGTTTTTTGTGCAAATTCAAATAACATTCGAATGTTTTTAGCGGTAGTTCCTAAGTAGGAGGAGATTAAGCTATCAAGCCTTGCCACTACCAACGGCAATTGTAACTCTTTTGCTATTAAATATGCACATTTTGTTTTACCACAACCGGGAGGACCGTAGAGCAATAATGTATTAGGAACTCCAATTCCTAATGAATTTAATTTATCTGCACTCTTATAACTTAAAATAAAAGAGTTTAACTTTTCGTAATTGCTTTTTGAGAGTACAACTTCAATGTTATTTTTATCCGGATAAATAACGTCAGCTAAAGTTGTTCGGGATTCTGCATCCACTGGAACTATAGTATCTTTCACCGTACCCATTGCAGAAAGAGATGTTTCACTATGCATATTAATCATTTTACTAAATTTACTTGCCGCACGAGTTTCATTATCTTCCTCTAACTTTGCAATGAGCTGTTTTGTATAATTTAAAACTTTGACTTGATCGTGTTTCAAAGCTCCCTCTACGATCTTTCCTATTTCAATTGAATACTTCAACGTAAGCCACCTCCTTCTTAATTGTATGCGAACGAATTGCATTTGTCAAGAACGATTTTCATATTTTCTATATATTTATTTATTTTCTGCGAACGTTATTTTGTTTATCAAGAACGAATTGCGATATCGCTAACTCCTTACTATTAAAAGTATGTTTATTAATCCTTTAGACCATCCTTATATGAAAATACATATAAAAAGAGAACGCCAGCTAAAACCGACATTCTCTCATCATTGCACAGTCTCAAATTTACCTCACACTGCTTAATATAGACACGTCTGAACACTCTAATTTGCAAATACATTAAACATGTCTACACACTCCATGTCCAATACAACTGAAACATCAATTTTATTTTTCAGCACCTTATTTCTGAAATCATCGCCATCCGTGGTGAAAGTAGTATATCGCGCAAAGTGTTGAAAACTCAGGATTTCTACGTATCTTTTCGTTGCATTCCTACTACGCACTCCACATGTGTGGTATGTGGAAACATATCTACAAAAAACCGCAGTCATTTGTGGTATGCCTCACTATGGCTAATCCTAAAATTTCTAAAAGTTTAATGAGTTAGAGGCTTCATATCTCGTAGCTATCGCTATCAGTTTCAAAACAATAAAATAGCTCCTGGACTTCTACACTGTTATTTTCATTGTCCAAAAGCTATTCTAGTATTTCTTATTACTCACGGCGAGTTATTTTTACTGTGATAAGCTTTTAAAGCAGCTTCGAAACCAATGCCGGACTTGGAGAAGATATGACCACCGTACTGATGACATCTCCTGATTCTCCCAGTCTGTTTTCACAGGCTTTCACTGCGGATTTGATGGCGGCTACTTCACCGGTGAGGAGTACAAAGCCCTTTCCGCCTAGACCTCTGGCTACTCTGATTTCCAGCAGCTGTACGTTGGCAGCTTTGGCGGCCACATCTCCGGCTTCGATGGCGGCGATGGCTGACATGGTCTCTATGATTCCTAAGGAGCCGATCTTGTCATACTCCGTGGTTGCCGTCAGTGCCGGAAAGATATCCTTATGGGCATTGGGGATTACATAGCTGCCTATGGTGAAAGTGCCGCCGGTTTTCTCTCCTTCTTTCACGGCATTCTTTATGGCGCCAACGTCCCCGCTTACGATGATGATATATTTCCCCGGACATAATGGTGATGATAGGATTAGCTCCACATTGGCAGCCTTCAGCATGACATCTGCCGCTTGTATGCCTATGGCAATACTTTTAAATTCTACTAGTCCAATTGACTTTTTCATGGACATCGCCTCACTTGTCGTCGAAAGTTTTACAAGAATATAAATATAATGAAGCTAAGGATAAAGATGGTTGTTGCCGGTGGGTCAATATGGGTATCGCAGTAGCTGTTGAAGGTTCTTCCTACGATTTCACAAAGCAGTCCTGAGATTGCGGCAAATGCGGCTCCGATGAAAATACTGCCGGTGGCAATGGCAGCATAGCCAGCTATAAGGGTAATATGGTGGGTTGCAGGGATATCAAAGCCCATTTGTACAAAGATCAGCAGGGCCGCACTGACACAGAAACCCAGTACATTAATCTGTGTAAGATCCACAAGGTATGATACAACCAAACCTAGACCTAAAGAATATAAGGTTACAAATCCCAAGGTCTTACCGTCAGGTATAAAGCTTCTCTTAGGAAGCTCTGTGGCTGCTGCGATTTCACCTTGGGCACTGTATTTACCAAACAATCCGGTTTGGCCAAAGCCAAATCTTGCAATAACCCCGGATGTGAATACCGTTAGGGCTACGGTGTCTGTCGGCAAGGCTATGGATGCATAAAGGCCGTTAATCAAATATCCTAAGATTCCAAAAATACCGCTAACCAGTAGTACGCCCATATCATTTGTCTTTTTCAGTGGTGTTAAGATATCGGTTCCGCTTTCCAAATACTTTTTCTTGTTGGCTGCATAGGCTGCCGCTGCCACTCCTCCGGCAAATGCAATATGGGGTCCCAATAATGTTCCAAAGGTTACATCTCCCAAAATCGTCGCCGGTCCGCCGCTGGCAATCACAGCCACACCAATAAGACCAACAAAACCTGTGAAGATAAAGGCAGGTAATGCACCAACCAGGGCGCCCAGTATTCCTCCGCCGAAAGCTACTAAAATCAACTCAATACTAAACATATGTAATCCCCCTCTCTATATTTTACAAATCTCAATGACATGCTCATCCACGCGATGAACTTTCCCTGATATACTTCCATGGACCCTTGCTCCCAGCTGCCCTTCCATAACATCTGCTACGGGCTGACCGACAGCTATAGAATCCCCTACCTCAACCATTGGTTCCGCTTTGGCTCCGATATGCTGCTTTCGTTCAAGAACAACACTAGAAAAGTCTTCCCTGATATCTTCCTGCAGAGGCGCAGCCACATCGTATTTTTCAAGACCCAATCGAAGGATAAGCTTCTTCACCGGGAATTTCCTAAATTCCCTATATCCGTTGACATTTACCACTGTCCTGTTGTTTGGATTCTTCACCCCTGCGCTGCCGAGCTTCCTTTTTAAAAGCTGATTGAGCTTCCATGGCTGAAGATTCATGATGCAGGCCTGTTCGCACAAGCCGCATTCACAGCACAGAAAAGCCGCTGTTACCGATGCGTCGTTTTCACAGGCGCTGTTGTAGCTGGCAAGTCTCATGAGCTTATCAGGATGAAGCTTGTGTCCCAGCAGATTTCGAGGACAAACCTCCGTACACAGCGAGCAGTGGCAGCAGGCCGCTCTTGCCTGTCTAAGCATGCTTTCTATGGATCTTTTCTTTGACAGTATCAACGGGTGATCCTTAGGCAGCACGATGATTCCCTTTGTGGTCTTTGTAATGGGCTTATCCGTACGCTCCAGGACTTTCCCCATCATGGGTCCTCCGTCTATGACCTCATATTCCTCCACGGAAGCACCGCCTGCCAATTCAATGGCTTCACGAACCCGGATACCTACTGGGACCCTTACAGTAACTGGTTTATTGACTGCTCCTGTTACAGTAAGATATTTATGGGTTACTGTAACACCCTCCATGGCCATATGAATATTCAGCAGGGTTTCCACATTCAGCACCACCACATTTACCTGCAGGGGGATGCCTCCCTCCGGGACAATTCGCTGCAGTACTTCATATACCGTGACTTGTTCATCTCCTGCAGGGTAGAAGTTGTCCATGGTAAATATGTCCAGGTTTTCATATTCTCCTATAGATTTCTGCAGGCTTTCAATGGCCTGCTTATACTTTTTCTTTAAGGCAATAATTCCTTTTTTTGCACCGGTATGCCAAACGGCAGCCTGCAGTGCTGTCAAGATCTCCTGGGTTTTTACCGCCATAAGCTGTTGGTCCACCTGCAATAAAGGTTCACATTCGGCACCGTTGACGATCACATATTCTGCCTTTGCATTCAGCTTTACATGGGTCGGGAAACCGGCGCCTCCGGCACCGATCACTCCTGCTGCTTTGATCAAGTCAATAAAATTCTCTTTCATCTTATATCCCTCAGTTCTATTTAATGGAGAATGCCTCTGACATGACACATCTTCTTTTTCTTGTAAAGGTTCTTGCCGAAGTTAATCCTTCTCCCGTAGGCCCCGCTATGGTAAATGTGGTATATCCTTCAGCCCCATATCCTATTCCTGCGTAGGATGGCGCATTTTTAACAAAAATGGTGGTCTGTACGGCCTTTGCAAATCGTGTCAGGTTATCTACATTTTTTGAATGCATCATGGCCGTATGCCGGTTACTGTGCTCCACCTTTACACCCAATTCAATGGCCTCATCAATGTCTCCGACTCTAACAATGGGAAGTATGGGCATCATCAGTTCTTCCATGACAAAGGGATGTTCCGCCTCCACCTCTGCAAAAACCAGCTTGATGCTGGGTGCGATGGTAATGCCTATTTGCTTCATGATATGAGCAGCACTCTTTCCCACAAAGCCTTTGTTGACAAAGCCTTTTTCATCGATGACCAGATTTTGCAATTTATCCAACACTTCCCTATCCTTGATTTCGATGGCATGGTACTGGGACATATAGGCCTTCAATGCATCGGCCACGGCATCCACCACGATGACTTCCTTTTCAGCGATACAGGGAAGGTTATTGTCAAAGCTGCATCCATCAATAATATCCCTAGCCGCCTTTTCGATATCCGCCGTTTCATCCACCAGCACCGGCGGATTACCTGCCCCGGCTCCGATGGCTTTTTTCCCTGCAGATAATGCAATCTTCACCAGCCCCGGTCCGCCGGTTGCACAAATCATATTGATCTTTTCATGGGCCAGCATGGCATTGGTACTCTCAATGCTGGGCTCCTTTACCGTAACCACCAGGTTTTTAGGGCCGTTCACCTTTCTTATGGCTTGATTGATGACTTCTACCGCTAAGGCAGAAACCTTCTTGGCATTGGGATGGGGAGCAAACACCACTGCATTCCCGGCTGCCAGCATGCCGATGGCATTGCATATGATGGTTTCTGTGGGATTGGTGGAGGGCGTTATGGCTCCGATAACACCAAAGGGTGACATTTCGTATAAGGTTAACCCTCCGTCACCTGTACTGACCTCGGCCCGCAGATCCTCTACCCCCGGCGTTTTCTCTATGACCAGCTTATGCTTCAAGATCTTATGCTCGTAATTGCCCATGCCAGTCTCTTCTGCACCCATTTTCGCAAAGGTATCAATGCACTTGCTCAATTCTTCCTTCATGGAGCATATGATTTCATTTCTCTTGGCCAAGCTGCACTTAGCCAACTCTTTTTGCGCCAACCATGCTGCATTGATGGCATCATCCATGTTGCTGAATACACCATGGTTGTCTCTCTCATCCGGCATCGTATGTTTGGCCATTTCTTCCATGACGCTTTTCACGATGATTTCTATGGTTTGTGCATCTACATTCATGCTCTCACCTTCTTTCTTTAGACTCGTTCAATATAGGTCATTCTCGGCAACACATGGGGACAAGACCCCAGTCCGGTAAAAAGCACACCGGACAGTGGACCAGTCCCCAGGTCTTGCCTCTTACACCATCCATGTGCCACACGGACCTTTAGACTAAGTTGTTCCAGGTACTTCATGTATTCTTCTCCATCTCAAATACTCTCAATGCAAAGGAGGCGATGATCATATCCTCTTCGACGGAGCCTCCGCTGACACCGATTCCTCCGATGACTTGATTGCCTGCTTTCAGTGGATAACCCCCGCCGAAAACAATCATTCGGTCTACATTTTGTATGCCATACAGGACTTCTCCGGGCAGTGCAGCTTTCCCAATTTCATGAGTAGGAAGCTTCACTGCATTTGCCGTGTATGCCTTATTGATGGAAATATCAATACTAACCAGTAGAGAATCCTTCATTCTATGGAGCAGCACCAAATTGCCACCTTCGTCAACCACTGAAAAAACGATGGGGATTCCCATGGATAATGCCTTTTCCTCTGCTGCCCGGGCCAATCTTTTAGCCAATTGAAGGTCCAACGTATAATTCTTGTTTAAGCCCTTCAATCGCTCCACTACCCGCTCCTTTAAAAACTGTACCATTTCCATGGTTTCCTCCACCCTGGCCAGTACAAACAATGTATCCGAAAGACGGTTCACATATCGCAGCACTTCAGGTCTTACGGTTTCTTCCCTGGCAAAGCTGATAATATTGCGTTCGGCCCGTCGAATAATGGTTCTTGCCACGTGCAGCATGGCCGATACGGTATTCTTCCCTGGAATCACAAACTCTTTAAACTGACCTACTTTATCCAGCCAGAAGTCAATGATTTTTTCCAGCCCGTCAATATCTGTCTGTTGGACTTTCTCCCGGATAAATCGTTCTCCTTTGTCATCACTGGCTAATTCTGCTCCTAAGACAAACAGCTTTTTCTGTATGTCTCTCACGATTCCTTTGATATCATCATTTTGTGAGAGGGAATAGGCTGCACCCAACATAGCGTTGGCCTCGTCCAGGGTCCCATAGCACTGAACTCTGTTATGGTCTTTGCTCACCCGACTGCCGCCCAATAACCCGGTTTGCCCCTGATCCCCTGTTTTTGTATAGATACTGCTCATATGCTTCACTTCCTTAGCCGGTAACTTCTACATGATCTACAATCCCAACGATGGCAGCGTCAATAGGTGCATGGGGGTTTAAAAAGACCTGTCTGGCGGAACTTCCCGTTGCTACCAGTACCATCTCTCCTACCCCTGCACCTACGGAATCTATGACAACTGCGGAATTCCCCGTGGGATCTTCGTTGGTATCAATGGGCTGCACCAGTAATATTTTTTCTCCCTTTAGGGCTTCATTCTTGTGTGTCGATACAACGACACCGATTACTTTTGCCAAGTACATGTCTTTCCCACCTTATCTTTATTGGATTAAAATCCTTACACCACGGCTTCTCGCCATATCCTTTGCTGACTCTGTAATGATGGTATTTGATGATACAACGATATCTTTTTTCCGGTGCAGCGCTTCCACAACATCTGCCCGTGTCACCACTTTCTTCTTTAAAAGGGTTTGTTTCTCTAAATACCCTGCTTGCTCCGATGAAAGAAATGTATTCTTCTTTTCTACAGCCCTATGGTACAGCTCCTTTGCCTCAACCAATTGAATACCATAGTTTTCTAGGGCCGTCAGATGATTGCTCATCATATGGATGTAGCTGGCATTCCCTCTTCCCATGCCGATGCTGATTCTTTCTTCGTTGAAAGGATCGCAGGCATTTCTTGCGGCTACGATGGGAATGCCTGCCATCAAGCAGTGACTCATGATATTGGTAACCAACGTATCAGAGATACCCATGGCCGCCTTTGCCGCCGTATTCATGGTTAATACGGGAATGATCACTTTGTCTACCCCTGTGTAGTAATGGCTGACTTTTTTAGGATTGCTTTCTCCATGGATTTCCACGTTTTTATCTCCTATCATTTTTTCGATAAGCTTTTTAGAAAGTACGTGTTCTGCACTTTTCGAAAGCAGTATCTTTAGCTGCCAGCCCTCTTGGTTCAACCTGATGATTTGCTGTATGCCATCCTTAAATCCTATAGACCCTCCTGTAAAAATCACCAGGGCCTTTTTAGGCATATTTTCAATTCTTCGTAATACCTCACCGACGATCTCCTGAACCATCACCTCCGTGATGGTTTCCTCAATGATTTTAAGCAGATTCAACGGGATCACCTCACCTATTGCAGTGCAGTGCAATACCTAATGGCGTGACCAATAAGGGTTCCACAGGCTTTATGGTCTCTATATTCAATTCTTTTTCAAACACCCGTTCAAACTCTGTAAAACTGCAGGCTCCCCCCACAATATAGATCCGTTCAACGGAATACCCCACGATATTCCGCTTTACAATGGATGCCATTTTTTCTACCACGGGCTTGATAATCTGAAAGACTTCTTTTTCTCTCGTGGGGTCTTTCTTGATCTTCTCCGCTTCTTCAAAGGTAGTCTTATAGCATCCGGCCAATACCAAACTCATGTGGGTTCCTCCAGTAGGCTCATCGGCAGTATATAATACCTCTCCATCCTTTAAAATGCTGATCCCTGTGGTTCCTCCTCCTACGTCTACTACAGCCCCATCTCGAATACCCAGGACACTAGCTGCTGCAGTGGGTTCATCCACCACATTGATTACCTCCATATCTGCAGCCTCTACCACATTGGCAATGGCTTTTACATTGCCGCTCAATGTCCCCGGTGGGATTGCCGTCGCTGCTTTCAGCAGTTTTCTTCCCAGGGTATGCTCTACCTGACGTTTCAAATCCTTCACGATTTTCACAGCGCCAACATAGTCCACCACCAGGCCATCCTTTACCACTGAGGCAGCGTAGAATGCTCCCGCCACCGGAATTCCTTTCCCATCTACAACCGATAGTACGATGTTGGCTGTCCCCAGATCTACACCAACCCGTATATCTCCTTCATAGGTATTGTAGGTTTCTTCCCTTATCAGTCTTGCAAATTCATGGATTGTCTGATTTGTTTTAGCCAGATCCATAGGCGGCTACTCCTTACTTCTTAGAATTTTAACCCGGTCTCCATTTTTGAGACCGCCGGCATTTGCTTCATCGGTATCGATATGCATTTCCAGCGCATACTGATCCGAAACCCGCACCAACACATTTCCAAAAATGGTCTTCCGAACGCCCTTCACTTCAACATCTACAAAAGCTTTATCCTTTACACCGCATTGCTCTGCTATTTGTGGTGGCATATGAATGTGCCTCATGGCTGCAATAACGCCGTTGTTTTTTTCAATACGACCCTTTGGTCCTTCGATGATGATGCCTGGCGTATTTTCGATTTTTCCCGATTCTTTCACAGGTGGATTGACCCCTAATAAAAATCCGTCTGTAAGAGATATCTCCACTTGTGTTGCACCCCTTACAGGACCTAATATCCGTACCCTTTCAAAGCTGCCTTTCGGGCCAATGAGCTTCACTGTTTCTTTCGCAGCATATTGGCCCGGCTGGCTCAGGTCTTTCAGCTTTGTAAGCTGATAACCCTTTCCGAAAAGGATTTCAAGATCTTCTTTGCTTATATGAAGGTGCCGGTTGGAAACGCCGACGGGAATCAATCCTTCTTCTGTACGGTCCATCATCTTTTCTACAATTTCTCGTACAATACACATCAGCATTTCTTTTTGCTTTACGTCTTCCATAAAGATCACCTCCATCCGTTCGTCAGTTCAGCTTATTTTTCTTCCATGCTTTCCATTTGGGGTAGAATTCTTTCTACATCTGCGTGAGGTCTTGGAATGACATGAACAGATACCAGTTCTCCCACTTTATCTGCAGCGGCGGCACCTGCGTCTACGGCTGCTTTTACAGCCCCCACATCTCCGCGAACCATCACGGTAACCAGACCTGAACCAATCTTCTCATAGCCGATAAGTACTACGTTGGCTGCCTTGGTCATTGCATCTGCAGCTTCGATGGATCCTACTAACCCTTTTGTTTCTACCATACCTAATGCTTGATTCATGCTCAAATTCTCCCTTCTCTTTTTAATTCTTCATAATGAATGCACATCGTTCTAAGATCCCCTTTCCGCCTTGAACATGATGGATCTTTGCAAAGGTTGCAGCCTTCCAATTCTTGTGTGAAATCTTCCTCTTCCTTTCCATCTTGTTCCATAGGAAGCTCCGGGATATCATCAACCGGTTCTGTTGATGCTACTTGTTCTTCAAGCTTTTCCTGTTGTGTATCTTCCATTTGAGAAAAAATGCCGTCAATAAATTCTGTCTGCAAGGCATCATCGCACGTTTCCTCTTTCCTTTGGCTTTTCACTCCCACGGTTTCTCGGCTATAGATAAGCATTTCCAGGCCGTTAGCTGGCCGTGGGATAACGGTCTTACCCCATACTTTGTTGATCCTTCCGGCACTGGCAACAGCTGCATCAATGGCCGCTTTCACGGCTCCCACCGTGCCTGTTATCTTCACGGCAGCCATGCCATCTCCTTTTGTTAACTCATATCCGATCACTTGTATATCAGCAGATTTCGCTGCTGCATCAGCGGCATCAATGGCTGCCGCCAAGCCTACTGTTTCAATAATTCCTAAGGCGAGCTTTGACAAAGTTACACCTCCTTACAAGCTACCTTGCCTTCATTCTTGCCATCACACTTTCTACCACAGCCCTTACGGTTTCTTCCAACAGTTTTGGATCATGGAAAATATCCTGATGCGCTTTCATCTCCCCATCATCTTCTTCCTCTTCCAAATCCTTAAAAGGAATTCCCTTCACCAGTCTAGCTCCGTTTACCCCCAGTATCCTCATCAATCCGAAAGCTGCATCCATGCCCATTTGATATAAGGGTCTGTCTTTTTTCAGCTTTACATAATGCAGAACCACCGTCTTATCATCAATGCCAAAGCCTACGCCTAAGGGTGAAGCTTCACATGCATCGTATGCCAGCTGTTGGACATCATGATGGTCTTTTGCCTGTAGATCATAGGGAATTCCTTCTTCTTCTATCCCCCAAAGGATTTCTTGAAATGCGGAAAGATCCGTTATATTTCTGTGATAGTAGATATGTATGGAAGGCTTTTCCCTGTCCGTTTTATGCCTCATCTGCTTCCACCTTCCTTGTACGCAAGAATCAATCCGGTAGCTACTGCATTTCTTGGTCCCTCACATCCCCGTATATTGCCCCGGCCTGCAACAATACTATATTTTGAGAGGGCTTCTGTTACCATCTGCGGAATTTCAAAATCTAAAGCAGATCCCCCAACCAGTACCACAAAGGCTATATCCCGCACATTACCGGTGGGACTCACCATACTAAGCGCCCTTATGGCATTGGTTACAAAGACTTTTTCTTTCGCGGTTTTTCTCACGGTCCGAATCCTTTCTAAGGAATTCTGTCCGGGAATCGGTATCATATCCTTATTCTTGAGAATAACCACCTTAGCAAAGACTTTGGGGTCTAACACATCTTCAAAAAACTGAACCGTTCCATCCTCATGCCGAATATGAAAGAGACTTTCAACTTTCGCCAAGGGATATTTTTTAATATCCTCTGCCAGATCAAAATCATCCAAGCCCAGCTCGGAATTGATCAGCATGGTTACCATATTTCCGGCACCGGCCAAATGAATGGATTTAATTTCCCCCTGTCTATTGATGATGGATGCATCGGTGGAGCCTGCCCCCATATCCAGAATAGCAAGGGGTTTACTGCTGCCCGGCGTTGTCAGTGCCCCTCTGATGGCCATATCCGCTTCCACACCACCCACTTCAACCTTTACATGCAGCTCCTTCATCAATAGATCAGCCACCATCTCCATCTGAAGTCTATCTGCCTTTACCATGGCCGCGATGCCCACTGCATTTTCCAGGGAGAATTCCTCGGCAAGACCACCCTTTACCGTCTGGGGAACAAAGGTATCCACTGCCAGCAGGTCTTGAATCTTGATGGCAGTGGTACTTTGTTTTGTCAGATCTGCCATCACCTGTCTTACCCGTTCCAGCATTCCTCCTGCGTTGGTACCGGGCTCCCCCTTGATGTCATCAATGGGTGCCGCAAACTTCAATGCTTCCATGATTCTTTCCGCGCCATCATCCACATCGATCTTGGCATTCTTTTTCTCGCCAATCATGTGGATTTTCCCGGCCGGAATTCTTCTCTCTTTTACATCTCCCTTGGGTGTCTTGATGACCACTGCCGACCGGTTCCCGATGAGGGCCCTGGCAATGGGGACAATCTGCTTGGTTTCTTCAGAATTCAGGTCAAAGACGGTGGCAATCCCATAGGGATTGGACAGTACCTCCACCACACCTCCGGGAGGAGCTACTTCAATGGCCGCCTTCATATGCAAAGGTACCCTGTCAATAAGGGATACCTCATCAACAATGGGAATAGGCTTCTCCAGCCGATTGTTGATCAGCACGCCGTCATCCCGTTGAACAATTGCGCCCTGTATGTTTATTCCGTTTTGAGCAAAATGATTGATCATCGCAGCAGCATGACTAAAGTCCATATCCTTTGGAATGATGGCAATAACAGGCTGTTCTTTACCGGCACTGCCCATGTGATGGATATTCACGGTTACGCCTACCCCTAAACCCATTCCCCCTGGCGTTGAGGGATTGTGACCGATCATCGTAGACTCTGTAATAATGGTCTCTGTGATGGTCTCCATGGCCACATCCCCAATGACAGGAGCTGCTTCGTTGATTCTGACAAGGTCTACGTCTTCCCTTCGAAGATTGGCCTTATCCAAGGCATTTTTTAGGGAGGCGAAAACGCCATGAATATTTTTACGGGTTCCTTTGATCCCTGTTGTTTCTACGATTCCGCTGGATATAAAGGTTATTTCGTTGTTATCCGTCACCCTTCCAATCGCGACTTCCGTCGTTGCATTTCCAATGTCTACGCCTGCAATAATTTTCATGTTCAACCTCCTGGATGATTCCAGAAAACTAATCTACCTTTAGTCGATTTCTTTGTTCATATACATGGGCGGCTTCTCTGACAAATGCTGCATTAACTTTGGCGCTATATTTCTGATCCAGTTCATCAGCTATATCCAATAATTCTTTCTTAGTGGATCGATAAGGTCTTAAAGCATTGTAGATTTCCAGGATTCTTTCATCAGGAACTGCAATTAATTCCGCTGCTCTCCTTAGGTTTCTTGCAAAAGCATCCCTTCCCACGGATTCTGCAACCTGGGCCTGGAGCTCAAGGGTATCGGGAGAGATCCTGACGTCAGCTGCAGTAACTTCACCATTGATTACCTTATCCAAAGTAATCTCCTTATACGCTTTACCTGTAGGGGTCTTTAAAACCTCAGGTCTTTTTTCCGCCAATGGATAATCAGCCTTGGTAACGCTGTTGACTTTACATCCTGCTGAAGCATAGGATGGTTTATTTCCTGACGCCATAGACGACATAACTTCCTTAACGATTTGTTCTATTAATTGGGATTGATTCATAAGATTCACCTCCATTATTTGAACTTCACTTCTAATTCAACGGGCTTCGCCCCGGATTTTACATGCTCTGTTTCCTTGATATGCAGTAAAGCTGCCTTCGCCTGGTATTTAGGCCTTGCCATTTGATCATTTCTTGTAGGTACCGGATTGGGTGATTCACCCTTTGCGTATTTGGCAGCATTCTTACCGATGGCTCTAAAGGTTTCTTCATCAAGCAGTGGTGATTGAGGGAAAAGCTCAAGGTTGCTTAGGGGTACCAGGTCTTTTTGGTGAATAACCGTTGTTCCCTTGGACTGGATTCCGATGCCGATTCCAGAGCCACTGAGTTTCGCAGCGTCATGGGCTGCAAAGGAAACATCAGAGGTTCTCAAAATCCTTACTACCCTTGCTTTTAGTCCTTCTTCCTCGATCCCTGCGATAATCTCTTTAAGCACCTTATCATGGGGCAGGTCTACGATGGTTTTTGTTTGATATATTCCAAAAGCCGGCGCTACGCCAATAACAACTTCATCGCTCTTTGTTCCTTTTTTGGCTTCTCCCTTTTCTATGAGCTCCAGTTTCCCATCGCCGCCCATGGAAGGAAGACTTGGCGATGCCGATGTCTGCTCTAGTCCAAAATCCTTTAAAACTTCTTCTATCACACTGCGAATTAATTCTTCACTGATCTTCATATACTTACACCCCTTTCACCCATGAATTTTAATAATCTTCCGGATTGATTGCATTCGGTATATTTCGAATCTCGTTCCATCTTTCTTCACTCATGACATAGCCTGTTTTTGGTCCTCGATAATCGTTAGGGTCATTCACCGCACTGATAACGTTAAAGTCTTTATCCAAAATGGCAGATGTATGGAGATAGTCTCCTGCAACTCTTTGCTTCAACAGGGCAAGCACACTGGTTGCCACATCTTCAAAGCCCCTCTTATAAAGGGCTTTCACCACGTCTATTCCGGTGATGCCTCTTCTCATCATTTCTTCCGCTGCCTTTAAGTCTTGAACCACATTTCTGTCCGGCATATCCTTGCTGCCGTGGGCATAGGTAGCTGCTTCTACCTCTTCGTCTGTAATCTGAGGGAGGCCCAGTTCATCAAATAATGCTTGAATGACTCTCGCAGCCTTATTTCTTACCTGTACCACTTTTTCTTCCGTAACAGGTCTTAAACCGCCGTCAATCTTTAGGTCTCTCTGAATGATGTTCCAGTCGTCATAATCGTCCGCATCCCAGTTTGAACCGGCAAACATGTTATCATAGTTAGGCGTTGCACTATAGCCGGAACAGATGAAGTCAGTACCTGGCACCATCTGCATCAGTGATCTAGCCACTCTTCTCAAATCAGAGTGGGTAAATGTCTGGTCATTACTTGATGCACACTCCAGGTCCAGCATGGTAGCGATGAGGTTTTCAGCTAAGACAGCTCGAATGCCGCCTGGAACACCGGCAGGGACACCAATGCAGCTTACGGAACCGTTCTGCGTACCCTGTACTCCTGCTCCCTTTGTTACATAGAGACATCTGGCTTCAAGATAGAGCATGGATTTCCCCTCAGCATACCCCATCTGAACTTCAGAACCGGTTCCGGAAGTAAATCTCATTTTCAGACCCCTTGAGGCATAAGCAGAAGCCAAGAAGGATTTTGACCAAGGTGTGTCATCACCATCGATAAACACCGGCTCTGTTCCATACACGGAAACGGTTTCTGCATAAGCAGTTAAACCCCTCATCCCCAGTGTCAGCTCCGTTGCTTCCTCAACGGCACATTGTGTCAAGATACCGGGTCTGCCCACTTGGGCCCCAACCATCAAAGACAATGCATTAAACGGCGCATAACGGGCGATACCTACGGTGGTTTCCTGCTCGTCAAATCCTCTGACGGCAGCCTCTGCAGCATCGGCTGCTATTTGAACAGGATGATCCTTCAAGTTGGTAACATGGCATTGATTGGATGGAACTCTTCTGGTTCTCATCTTATTTAGCGCCATCATCATTTCAAGAACCGTTAGGTTTCCTACGACCTCTACGATTTTGGCAGGGGTCATGGCCGTTGTCAGCTGCACAATGTCTTTTCTGGGAACATTGATATCCACCAGCATCCTTGACAGTTCAAGGGAATCCATGGACATAACTTCTTCTGCCTTCTCAAGCTTGATGGCATAATCCGCAATAAATGTATCCAGCATATCAAAGCCTTCTCGTTTCTTTCCATCCAGCTCTGTAACTTTTCCATTTACGATCTTAATGCTTGGTTTTGGGTCATTGGGGCTGTTCATGGCGATCAGACCAACTTCCGACCATTCCTTTACGAAACCGTCTTGGTTGACAGGACGCTGTTCCAGTACTTGAAAACGTTTAGATTTCATACCCTTCCCTCCTAATTCCTTCTATTTTTTATATATATGGTGTGGTTACGGATGGAGCGCTTCCTCCAAGGGCTTCTAATGCCTGCAGTCCTACGTCCTTGGCAGCGATCAATGCTTGTCGAACAGCTCCTGAATCTCCACAAATGAATATAATGGACTCGTTGGAATGACTGGTTCCGCCATTACCCGGTGACGCATAACCCAACACTTCAACATTGGCAGCCTTCACAGCCGTATCGGATATCAATACGCCAATGGCAGCCGGTGCGCCGACAATAAGTCCAAACGCTTTCCCGATGGGTGCGCCAAAGGCCTTGTTGCAGGCATAGCTTGCTCTGGCAGTGTATTGGAATTCCAGATGTCCAGCCTTATTGGCATAAACATCACCAAAAGTTCTATCTAATTCTTTCAATGTCACTTCCACAGCTCTTCTGGCATCGGATACATCTTCAGCTCCGAAAATAATCAAAGAACCATGTCCTGCTCCACCCTGGGTATCCCTTGGAAGCTCAATGCTGACGATTTCTGTATTGGTAGCCTTTACAGCTTCATCTGCAGCCATGATCTGTGGACCTGCTCCGGTACGACCGCCAACAATCCCTATGGATCGATAGGTTTTCTCAAGCTTCATGGCTTCAAGGAGCTGAGGATCTACATTGGCAATGACCAAACCGATGGTGTCGCCTATGGCTGTTCCAACAAACTCTGTAAGTCTGCAATATGGAACTTTTGATTCCTCTACCGTTTCCTTACAAGCCTTTTCCTCCGGCGCATTCACTTTTTTCATCACTTCTTCCATAATCTTTTCCATTAATTGTTCTTTCACAGTTTACACCTCCATAATTATCAATCTAAAAACTTACTCTTATTTACCTGGCAATATTTTTTCTACGTCTGTATGTGGTCTTGGGATGACATGAACAGAAATCACTTGGCCTACTTTTTGAGCCGCTGCCGCGCCAGCATCTGTTGCAGCCTTGACGGCGCCTACATCCCCTCTTACCATAACGGTAACAAGTCCTGAGCCAATTTTTTCGTAGCCCACTAAACCCACATTTGCTGCCTTGACCATGGCATCTGCTGCTTCGATGGCTCCTACCAACCCTTTTGTCTCAACCATTCCTAAAGCTTCCCTTGTCATTTTTTCTCCTCCTTTTTAAATGAAGTTCATATTAAAAGCATAAGCGCTTTTATTGATTTACGCTTTTAAAGTGATATTTTGTTTTGCGGGACGGCACAGAGACCGTCCCCTACGAAAGAAAATACATTGTATTCTAAAAGCGTATATCTATAACGTTGGAAAGTGCTGCTTCTTAATGAATGCTTTTTCTCAACCTCCCTTTGTTTGACGTCTTCTCTCTCGCTAATAAAAGTTGGCGATTTTCAGCCAATTACCTTGCGAACTTTTTGCTCTCCTGCTATAAGATATTGGTGTATAATGTCGAACATTCTTGTAAGAATTTGCTCAGTTTTTATACTTTTTTGCTGTGGGGTTGATAGTTTTTTGTTCTAGGGAGTATATTTTTTTGTTCTCTATTTGTGGAAGAGATAATTTTTTGCAAGGATAAAGCGGGCGAACACTGTTCGCCCCTACGGTTGTGGTATCTACAGGGGTTTTTCAGGCTTTTTTCTCAAATAAAAAAACCTTCTAAATTTTGGTTTAGAAGGTTTTTGACCTTTATATGGGTTTGAACTTTTAAAGTGGTGTGTGATTTTGCGGTCCGCCGAGGGCGGCGGCCCCTACAAAAGGAGGTATATTCTGTTTTAAAAGGATGTGGTTTTTCTTAACTTTTAACTTTCAACTTGGTCTCTATATGGTCCATTTTCCGTTTGGGATGAAGGTACTTTTTTTCATCAGGTGCTGTTGTCCGCGACTTGAGTTTGTATTGCGGTATTCGGAAGGTGTAATGCCTACTGTTTTTTTGAATACCTTGCTGAAATAGTTGGGTTCATTATAGGAAAGTTCATAGGCTATGTTAATGATCGGCATGTCTGTATTCTCCAATAGCGTCATGGCAATTTCCATCTTTCTATTCACAACATAAGTGCAAAAATTCATCCCGGTCTTCTTTTTAAACAGTTTACTTAAGTAATACATACTGACAGCTGCGAATTCCGCCACCTCTTCAAGGGTTATATTCTTTTTGCAATTTTTTTCGATGTACTCAATGATTCGATTTATATCAATGTTGGATGTATCAGAATAATCCACTTCCTGCAGTATTTCTTTTGATCTTTGATACTCTGATTTCCTGCCATGGCTTTCATTATCATGTATTGTGTCTTCCATGTCTACATGATTTTTTTTCATGGCGTTGATTTGTTTATGGATAGATTCAGTAATCCTGCTGGGTCTGGCAGGCTTTAAGATATAATCATTGACATTGGTCATAATGGCTTTATGGGCAAACTCAAATTCATCATAGGCAGTCAATATGATGATAATGGTATTCTCATCTCTTTTCTTGATTCTCTGACTGCTTTCTAATCCATTCATGTCTAAAATATTGATATCCATCAAGACCACGTCCGGCTTCAGCTGGCGATCCAGTTCAACGGCCTCTAATCCTGAACCGGTCTCTCCCACGATCTTGATGGTATCTTTAAATTCCTTTTCCAGAATCATTCGTAATGCTCTTCTCTCAAGGGCCTCATCTTCTACAATCAGAAATTTATGCATTCAAATCACCCATCTCCGGATTAATCGGTAGTTGAATCTTTACCGTGGTCCCTTCGTTCACATGGCTGTAGATGTCAAACGTAAACTCATTACCAAAGTAATAGGTTAACCGCTTTTTTACATTATTGACACCAATACCCGTGGAAGCTCCCGTTCTCTTACTCCTTTTGTTTTCATTCCAAATGGTGCTTAGTCTCTCCTTAGACATGCCTACACCATTGTCTTTGATCTTAATGACCGCCTGATCATTTAGCTTATAGGCCAATACTTCAATGATTCCGCCTTGCTTTTTCTTTTCAATCCCATGATTAATGGCATTTTCCACAAGGGGCTGCAAAATCATAAAAGGTATCATGATATCTTTCAATTCTTCTTCCATATCAATCCTGTACGTAAGTGTATCTCCTAATCGGATGGATTGTATTTTTAAATAGTTTTCAATATACTGTATCTCATCCTTCAAATATACATGATGGGATGCATTCTTCTTTAACGTATAACGCAGCAGCTCCGAAAAAGAGAAAACGATTTCTTGTGTGGTAGGCGCATTCTCTATCAGTGCCAGTCTGGCAATGGTATTCAGTACATTAAATAAAAAATGAGGGTTCATTTGAGACTGTAAAGACTTTATTTCAGAATCCTTTAATGATTTTTCCAGTTCTGATCTTAGCTCCATTTCCTTGACAAGCTCTAGATTTTTCTTGTTCAATTCTTCTTGGATAAGATTGATTAGTCCCTTTTCAACAATGTAATTAGAAATGACATACATCATATCTGCCGCAGCCACCAGTTTGTTATAGGGCATGGGTTTTATTTCGTTGTATGCCTTCATCAGCTCTTGATCTTCTTTCCATGAAGATGAACTGGTGGTAATAGGCTCTAGGCATACTTTCTCATCATCCTCAAGTTTTGTCTGCCCGGCCAAAATTGCGCCTAAGTATTGTCCTCTGATAATAATAGGAACTGCCAAATCGGTAAGCCCTGAATGGCATTTATAGATACAGGGCCTTCCGCTGCGCGCCGCTTCCAGACCGCCATGGGCATCTGACTGAAAACAGGCATCAAGGCAATGCCGTTTTTTTCTTAGCAGTACACAGAATTTTGAGAAATTGCTATATTTCGTTATGGGCCTTCCTATATAGTCAACGGTTACAGCAGCCAGTCCGGTAGCTTCTGCAAACTTATCTTGTATCTCCTGTAGTACCTCCACATCGATGCAGTCATTGATCATTGGAAAATTTCCCATAAGTCACCTTCCCAATCTTATTTTATGATAGGCGCTTTTTCATCCAAGCCTTTGTACAAGTTTATTAAAAAAAGAGGAAAATAATGCCCATAATCACAAGATTTAGTATAAACAAGAGAAGACTCACCAAAAAGCACTTAGCCTTCATTGCGCAAACAACGGAATTTTGATAAATCATTTTGCTTAAATCCCTGTGCGCCAATTTAAAGTGATAGTCCTTGCTGATATGAATGGGGTATTCCTCATTTTCATTACGCATCAATAATCGATGGTACACCAGCTGCAGCAGCGTTTCTTCATCAATCTCCGCCACATCTTTGTAGTTGTATATGTTTCTTGCTGCATATTTATATAATTCTTTTTTGGAGAAGGTTTCAACGGTTTGTCTCCGTTTTACCACCACCCGAGAATCAGAAAACAACGTATGATTTTCATTACGCTCCTTTTCCTCACTTTTAGACAGTAATTTGTTTGTGTCGTCCTCTGCTTGTACCGGCTCTTTCGGTTTTAAAATCTTTTTACCTATAGGAATATAAATCCTCTTGCCTAAAAAAGAATAGGTGGAAATCAGCATCGATAGGATACATAAGGAAAGCAAGACCTCTTTTAACCATAGTCCTGAACCAAAGATAAAAGACAGCAAACCCAAATTTAAAGCAATTAGTCCGCTGTTTCTGGCTTCTTCAAACACAATCCAATTGTTTGTACGATCTAAGATATTATTTAGCTCTTCCAGCATGATTTTTTGTCTCCTTTAAATAAATTTTTGCATCACAATGACTTCATTTGTATAGATCTCATACATGGTCAAAACAAATGGTCTATGTGGATTCATCAATCTATTTTGAGAGAGAGAAGACAAAAGGTTCTTTGAGTTATATTGTATCATCTTTCCTATTTTTTTCAAACGGATAAATTGGATAATTTTTAATTTTCAGTATTTTCCAGAGTGTTTTATTTACCTCCGCTACGCCACGGGGACAGTTGAGACCGCTGAAAAAGTAACTCATCGCCCGGCAACACATGGGGACAGGGCCTCAGTCCGGTAAAAAGCACACCGGACAGCGGACCAGTCCCCAAGTCTTGCCTCTTTTGCTTAAATAACCTGAGTTTTTCAGTGACCTTGGACAATTCCATCGTTTTTACCGGGTGGCTGTAGGCAGCCACCCCTACGGTGCTCAAACCGTCCCCATGGCTCCGCTACTTTTTGACTAACGATAATATACTTCCAGTGAAAATTTTCTTTCAAAAAGGTCTCAAGCCACCTTTATTCCTATCATGCTTTGTGCTAAGATTAATTCGTAGTTTGTCGAATAAAATGATATGGGGTGTATAAATGGACAACTTAGCTGACGCACATGAATTGAAAAAGATTCCCCTCCTTGATAAAATCGGTTATGGTATGGGTAATTTTAGTTCCGGTGTAGCCATACAGATTATTGGTGCTTACTTGGTCTTTTATGCAACGGCTATTCTGGATATTCCCGGAACCTTGGTGGGAATTGCCGTCAGCTTAAGTATCGTTTGGGATGCAGTCACAGACCCGTTGATGGGATATATTTCAGATGAGACACGTTCCAGGATTTTTGGCCGCAGACACCTGTATCTTTTGATCGGCTGTCTGGGCATGGCTGTTTCCAATTATGTTTTGTGGCATATTGATCTATCGCTTTCCATGTACACAAAATATTTGATTATTCTTATCGATATTCTATTTGCCAAAAGCTTTATGACTATTTATATGACGCCCTATACTGCTTTGGGTGCAGAGTTATCCTTTGACTATAATGAGCGTACATCCATTCAAGGGATCAAAACCATTTTCTTTTTACTTGGCCTTTCCTTTGTATCTGTGGCAGGCATGTATATCTTTTTTAAGCCCACAGCCCAATATGAGGTGGGTCAGCTCAATCCTATGGCATACCGGTCCATGGGACTGTTTTCTTCCATCGTCATTGTGATTTTTGCACTGATATGCTTTTTTTCAACCAAAAAGTATATCCCCGTTTTATACAAGGAAACATCCTCTCAGCAGAGAAGCAGTGTAGCAGACCTATTTTCGCAATTTAAAAAGACATTAAAAAATGGTCCCTTTAAATCCGTTGCATTCTCCTATATGTTTAATAATATTGCTTCTGCTCTGATGAGCAATATAGGGCTCCATGTATTTACCTATACCTTTATGTTAGACAATCAAGATATTGCCTACATCATCGGTATCCAATTCATGGTGAGCATCCTGTCCCAGCCTATCTGGACGCTGATATCAAGACGGCTGGATAAAAAACCTGCCATGCTGTTGGGATTACTGATCAGTATCGTTGGCTGCCTTATCTTTTTCATCTTAGTTTTATTGAAAGACACGGTTACTGGCAGTTTTCTTTATTTCATTCCCTTCTCTGTATCCATCGGCTTTGGTATGGGAGGATTATTTACGTTGCCGCTGTCCATGGCTGCAGATACCATTGACTTGGATGAATTGAATACAGGAACCCGTTCGGAAGGCATGTATTATGGCTGCCTAACCTTGTTTTATAAAATGTCTCAATCCATAACCATTTTTTTGATCGGTTTTATATTAGACATTATCAAATTTGACTGCAACCTGCCGGTACAGACCGATTTTACAGCTCTATCCCTGGGGTTGATTGTATCTTTGGGTGCCACGGTCAGCTTTATATTTTCTTATCTATATTTAAAAAAGTATCCTTTGAACAAGGAATCCGTTATTGATATTCAATATCAAATCCTTCATCGGCCTTAACAAGATCACAAGGTCTCATAAAAACAGATGCTATATAAGTTGCAATAAATATGTTACATCCGCTACGCCACGGGGACAGTTCCTCCGTCCATGTAAAAACACCTCTGCATCGGATCGTATTGAACTTTATTGTCCAACTATATTTTAACGACCCGCAGAGGTGTGGTGTAATACTGTAGAATTTGTTTTTGAAAAGTTTTTGCTTGTATTTAAAGTTAGTAACAAGCCCATTCAATCCATGTTTGCTGCCTTATTTCCGTTCGTTCCATGTATCTCTCATCATTTTAATTAATTCGCCATATTGATCGATAAAGGAAATCAGATCACTGAAATAGCTGGTTTTGGTTTCTGTATCCAGCATTAAACTTTGCATATCACTTTTATCTTGATAAACCAATTCACGTATAGCAGAGAGCTCTTTCGATATGTTTTCTATCCCACTGGCATTATTCGTTGCTGCCTCAGATGCGGTTGACGCAAGCTGCGATAACTGGTTTTGCGTTTTTAAAATATCCTCCAAAGAAACCTTTGCCTTATCTGTTAATTGCATTCCTCTGTTTACCTCATCAGCCGCCAGCCTATTCTTTTGCGTTAAGCTCTCCATACAGTTTTTTATAATGGAAATATTCGTTTCTATTTGACCGGAAGCAGCAGCGGTCTCTTCAGATAATTTTCTTACTTCTCCTGCAACGACGGCAAAACCTTTCCCTTGCTCTCCTGCTCTGGCAGCTTCAATAGAAGCATTTAGCGCTAATAAATTCGTCTGACTGGATATGGCTTTGATGACGCCTGTAAATTCCTGTATTTCTAAATATGCATTTTGAAGCTCCCTAAAAGCCGTTGTAAAATCATTAAATATGCTCATAATAACCTTTACTTGATCGGCTATTTCGCTGATGTCTTTGCTTCCCTTATCGATATTGTCCGTAACACTGGTTACACTGTCAAAAGCTCTGTTAATCAGATCATTTACGACTTCTACGTTATTTGAGAATTCGATCATATTATTAGAAATTTTTTCTATGCTATGATCTGTATTGGTAAAACTAAGGGACAAATGCCCGATGCTTTTTGTTACACGCCCTTCATTTTCCAATACGCCATCTATTTTTTTAGCGATTAAGACATTTAAGACTTCAAGGGCTTCTAGGATTTTCATAAATGTATTTTCATCCATTGTTACACGGTTTTCCTGTATACGTATACCCTCTTCGTTTTTGTCTTTTTTATTAAACAAATCTGTTATCTTCATAGCCTCACCTACTCTCCTAATGCCAGCAGTACCAGCGTTTGATTTAAATGGGTGTTGTTCAATTGCTCTCCGTAGCTTGAAAATCCCACAACCGGAGCTAGCGATAAAAGCGGCGATACAATCTGTTTACCATTGTTTTGCTGTTGAAACTGGAGTGTTCTTAATATGCAGTTGACTGCTATCATCCCTTTAATACTCTTTATATTCCTTTTTACATGGTCTATCGACTCATGAATAACTGTTACAGGATCCAGCGGTTCTAATATTTCCAATACTGAATTTGTAAGGACTTGGCAGTAAAACTGTATGGAGTGGTCTGTATTTACTTTGAATGGAGAAGCGATCCATATTTTGTCTCCTATTTTTCTGCCCAGTGGATTGGTTGAGAAATACTTCGATAAATCCTTCTCGGCAATGCCTAGTTTCTGCGCATAATATTTTGCCGCAGGCTGATGATCAAACTCATACACGATTCTATTCTTTATATCGGCTTTGGTAACAACCATTTGTGCACCAAATGGTTTAAAGATGTTCTCTTTATATATGTAAAACTTATGGCTGGTTTTAACAAATGTAACTACAGCTGCATTTGTATAAACCTTTCCATTATAGCTTACCTTCGTTTCCTTAAAGTCTAGGCCATCTCCCGCACTGCCTCCTATGATGGGAAAACCAGGCTGTTTAAATATGGAATTGATAACGGATAACACTTTTTCCTCGGAAGATGACAGTCCGTCCATCAATGTAAAGCAAAATACATGTTTGCCACTTGTTGCATCCTCAAGTCTCATCCCTGTTTTTTTGAAAGTATGAATTAGTTCTTCTCTGTGTAGGATCGGTGCCGCGGATATATTTTCTATGACTGTCGTTGCCGTAATAAAATCCTTTGAAGCAATTCCCATTGCCACCAATGAGTTTTGTGTGAAACAGTTTTTTGAAATTTCACCAGCAGTTGTACATCCTACAACCTCAGCTTTTGGAAAACGGTCTTTCATCACTCTTGATAAAACATTGAAATCATAATTATTTCCTGCAAAAAATACCACATAATTTACATCTGACTGCCCAATTTGATGGATAATTTCATTGGCTGCAGTAACGGTATCCATACTTGAACTATAGCCTTGATATACATTTAACAATTGTATACCCCTCCCATCCCAACATTATATGTATTGCTATGGTACCAATGTCAGAAAAACAGCTTTTCCATCAATATTCTATTTATTCTGACAATTACATTTTATCATATATTGTCATCCTGATAAAATATTTAATTGCGGGGCAAGAGAATCCGAACGCGTTTCAAGGCTATTTTTCTCAGTTTAGGCACCCTTTCGGACAGGGCAGCATAACAATAAATTGAGAGTACTAGCTCTTAGTAATTCGCCGACATGAGAATCAGATCACAGAATAAAAATTTATATAAAGGAGGCGTTTCAAGTGAGTGCGTCAGATGAAAACTTAATACAAGCCGCTGAAATTAGTCTTTCCATCAAAGCAAGCCATTCCCCAGATCCAGTTAAGCTTGGAAATGAACTGACTTATACCCTTATAGTGGCAAACGCTGGTCCCAGTGCTGCCACAGACGTAACCTTAGTGGATTTTCTACCGCAGGAAGTAGTATTCATCTCTGCATCATCCAGCCAAGGAAGTTGCTCTGAAGTTGATGGCATTGTTACCTGTAACCTAGATACCATCGAAAAGGATACTACAGCAACCGTTACCATTATCGTAAAGCCGGAAACTACCGGTACGATTTGTAATCGTGCTGTGATTTCAGCAAATGAAACTGATACGAACCCATCTAATCATACAATCATGCAGTGTACAACCATACTCCAAAGCATCTGTTTAGAAACAGTGAAGGTATTTGATTCCTACTTTGGGAAAGAGGAAATGAATGAGGTCATTCAATTGCCCCGCTATATCCTGGGAGCAACCATTGATTATTCCATTGTAGATACCAAATATAATGTGGTGGGAGTAACTCCCCTCGATGATCAGGGGAATGTGGAGGCCAAACTAGCAGTTAATGTAACTGTAGATATAAAAGCCAGTTATTATAAGCTTTTTCTCGAAAATATCCGAAGAGTATTTACTTTTACAAAAACTGTACAACTTTTCTCTCCTAATGGTGCAACCATAGCATGTAAAGTCGAAGACATGAATTTACGATGTGAGCCCAGTAAGAATGCCAAGATTGTTTCCACACTGAATTTTGGGCTAATTGCTAAATCAAAGCAGACAATTCAAATAGAAGTACCTTATTTCAATTTAAGTGGTCCAAAGCCTAGTGAAGAATAACAAATTTATAATAGGTATTACCAGCAAACTGCAAATGCTGGTAATACCTATTTATTACAGATCCCTTGTCTGAAATTTTCTTAAAGCAAGGACAAGCATGACAAAGATATACACGCCTATATAGGCCATCATGATAAAACTGGGCTGTATGGCAGCCCCTATCATATTGTCTATACTCAGATTCATTCCCGAAGCTGTGGTGAATAAAAGGGAGGAAGCCTTCCGATAGACAATGTCCGATGGAATTACCAAGCTGGTGATAATCCCTATGTTGGTCAAAACTTCCTTAGCTCCTCCATTTATCATGAAATGGCCTATTTGTTCCATAATTCCGCCTACCATCCCGCAAAAATATAGGATGACCAACGTAACTCCAGCTGCCATCGTAGACATGGATGCACTGAAGAATATACCAATAGAACATAACAATGTAGGCAGCAAATATAATGTTGCTAAAGATTTTATCAACGAGGCATAGGTGAAATTGGCTATCATATCCTTACCAAAAAACATATTCAACCCCACGACACTCACGTATAAAAATGTCACATAGGAGATCATTACCAGCAAGATTCCTAATAAACGGCCTAAGATAATCTCATATCTGGCGATGGGTTTAGAAAGAATTGCATCATAGGTGCCTTGTTCAATCTCTGATGCGATAGCGCCGACACTGGAGAAAACAGATAAAAAGGAAATAATGAATCCTGTGGCATAGATTCCCATGGACAGCAGCTGACCTGAAACCGTTAGACGGATTAAAGCATCTTCATGGGGCAAGGAACCATAGGCAAATTTCAGCGCCGTTCCATAGAGAATGAGGAAGACAGCTGTAAGCAAAAGGGTAAGGTATAGGATCTTTTTCTTCAGCATTTCCAGCAATGTAAGCCGTATGATAGTATTCATCGTACATCCTCCTCCCCAACGGTTTGGATAAACAATTCTTCCAATACATTTTCTTTCCGTTTCATCATGTATAAAAGCCCATCATTTTTTACTATCACAGAAGCAATTTGTGGAAGTTGATCATCCCTTACGCCAGATAACTCAATGTCATTTCCTTGCTTTCTTAAAGATGGATCTAACTTTTTCAATTCATGGATGATCTTTTCATTGCAGTTTCCTATAGATAAAACTACCGGTGAATCCAGCAGTTCTTCCATCGTCCCGATCTTCTTCATGCTGCCATGGTCTAGAATGGCTACCCGGTCTGAAACCAACTCTACTTCGCTCAGTAAGTGGGTATTTAAGAAGATGGTTTTCCCTTGCTCTTTTAACTTCAAAATAATATCTCGAACCTGCTTACGCCCCACTGGATCTAAGGCGCTGGTAGGCTCATCTAAAAACAGCAGCAATGGATCTGATAATATGGCACAACCCAATCCAATCCTCTGCTTCATTCCTTTACTATAGGCTTTGACTTTTTTGTGTTCGTGTCCTTTAAGTCCCACGATACCTAACACTTCATCGATCCTTCTTTTTATATCTGCTTTATCCATCTTGTAAAGCAATCCATGATTATATAAAAGTTCATACCCAGTAAGCCACGTATGATATTGAAATAACTCCGGCAGATACCCAATTTTTTCCCGCGCCTTAATGGATCCCAATGGCTCCCCTAACATGATCCCTTTCCCTGAAGTAGGGTACAGCAATCCTAGGAGTGTTCGTATAAACGTACTTTTCCCTGCGCCGTTTTTTCCCAAAAAACTAAATACCTCCCCCTCTCGAACAGAGAGGGAGATATCTGCAAACCCGCCTTTTCCTTGAAATTGTTTTGTAAGTCGATCCGTTTCAATTATCATCATTCTACTCCATTGCCTCAATTAGACTCAATACTTCTGCTGCAGGATAATTATACCCGTCAACGAAATACAGCTTATTCTGTTCTTTGAAATAAAGGCGGAAGTAGTCTCTTTCAGCATTTATTGGTTCAATTAATATGGCTTTATTCCCACGAACAGTAATATCCTTTTTCGTTTCTTGCTCCGCATGATAAGGTATCGGAAGCGTTGTAGTAATATCCTGAATACCCATAAGCTGCTCTTTTAGATTTTTTGGTAAAAAACTCATGGAGAACAAGGATTGAATCAACTGCCTCTCATCAACTCCTTCAGGTATTTCCAGCCCTGGTGCATCTATCTGCGATATATGAATGGTTCTAACTTCCTTACCTTCTTCTTTGGCATCTTGAACAATGCTGTAGTTTAGTACATTATTTGTATGAATGGTAAAAGCCTTCTGGTCTATGGCTTGGGGAAGCTGAACCTCTTCACCCAAATAGGTCAAGAAATCATTAACTTTTTTCACGTCTAAGGTTAATGTAACATCTGTTTTAGGGATTAAGGTAACATATTGATACTCAAAACCATCAGGGGCTGTCATTAGCAGGGCATCAGGCATTTTTTCTTTAATTTCATCAATACCATCAGGATTCTCTAAAACTACTTCTTTCCCTTGGGAAGAAACATCTATATGGCCAAAATTAGGAATCTCCCTCTGTCCATTCCCTTCCTGAAATAATTTCTCGATCTCATATAGATCAGATTGACTAATTGAAATTCCTGTAATTTCTTGAACACGGAACAGCTTCAACAATTCCTGTGCCGTAGCACGTACCGGCTCAAAAAAGAACAGACCACCACATAAAACAACCACTGCCGCCGCTACGGTCCAGCGTTTTGTTACTGTATTCATCGGAAAAATCCTCCTTACTTTTTTCTTTTCCTTAAGAAAAGTTATTGTATTTGCATCCATCTTCACAGGTTTCGGTATAACCATCCCAGCTTTCAAGGCATTCTCTATGATTTTCTCCTCGTTTTTCAACCGTTCAAACATCATGGTGCAGGTGGGACAAGTGTTAATATGTGCCATAGCCGCCTGCACATCTCCTTGAAATTCATGATCTATCAGTTCTTGGAGTTCTTCTATTTTATAGCACATGTAAGTCACCCTCTTTCCTATATAGATTTAAAAACTTCTGTTTCCCTCGTGCAATTAATTGTCCTATATTATTTCGAGGAATTTGAGTTGCTTGATGAATCTCATCATAGGAATAGCCAGAAAACTTGAGCAGTAAGCAAACCCGCTGCTGTTCCGGCATTTCAGCCAGAATTATCCGAACGTTTTTTATTTCTTCATTCCGAAGGATTTCATCTTCTATCGTAAAAAGATAATTTACTTCTTCGATCATCGTTTCCTCCCTCTTGATTCTCCTCTTTTCACCACGCAAATAGTTATATGCCGTATTCACCGCAACCTTTGAAAGCCAAGCTCCTATAAACTCGATCTCCCTTTGCTTTGTATGATAATATTTGATGAACACTTCTTGGGTCAAATCCTCTGCCAGTTCATTGCTGCCCAATAAATAATATAGATTTTTATATACGATAGGATAGTATTGTTCATAGTTTGCTTGAAATTCTTCATTCGATATTTGTTTCCGTTTTGGGACCCCAAAAATGATCATCACCCCCTGTCATTTATATAAACACCACAGCACACAAAAAAATGACATGATTGTTCAAAAATTTTTTTCAGAGTATAAATATGTCCAAGGAATGTCTTCGTTTTTAAGTGTTAGCATAACGTAAGTAGATTTATTCCTTATACATATATAATAATACTTCTAAGTAATACTTCAAAAAGACTTAGAAAATATTCTTTCGTATTTCACGTTATATTTGAGGTAGGTTAGAAGCATACATAAAATAATGGATATTACCGGCAATCTGCACATGCTGGTGATATCCATCTTTTCTTAACTTAAATTATTATGTCATAAATTACGCTAATTCTCTTTCTTTTTTAACATATTTTGCGAAAGTCTCCATCCTCTATAGGGTGGAGATGGATAGCAGTCATGAAATGATTACTCAATGTAATTATTTTATGATATAATAAACGCATACAGATCTTTGACAACTGGATATATAGGGTTGCATGGAGAAACCGGAATGTTCTGAATGCGAAAACCAAGCGATGAATGTTTGCCTTCCATGCGTAAAATATCCAAGGTAATAAAGATACGCTAAAAGCGGTATCTAGGGTAGGAACTACCCGAAGTCACGCCTGTGGAGAGTGTAGGTTACGAACTCGTGGAAACAGGAAGCCATCCACTTCTATAAGTGGTGGTAGTTCACTAATGTAACATCTATAAAAGAGATACCAAATGCTAAGCCCAAAGCAATAGAAATTTCCCTAAATAAATCTATTTTTAAAGGTCTGAAAACATAATCAAAAACACAATTTAAGGCAGCAAATAAAATAAACAAAGCAATAAACTTTAACAGCCTTTTCTTTATCTCAATCCATTTTAACTTTCTTGAATTTAAAATCGTAATGAAAGGAACATATAAGAGTAAAAAGAAAGCAAGAAATAGATACCCCATTAAGAATTTGTAAGCTATACTGCTGTCTATATCTTTATAAACAATAAAAAGGGAAATTACAGTTCCAATTATAAATAGGATATAAAGAATCCTTGTAAAAACTAAAACCTTGCTTTTTTCCATTTTAAACCTCTTCTCTAGGTCAAATTATACAAGTATTAAAATTTATTATTACTATATTTTGAAGCATGATACGCAATATCAAACCAATGTGCCACAGTTTTAAAAAGATACGACATAATCGTAGGGAACGCGCCCCCGTGCCGTTCCGTTAAGGATCAATGATATTCAGAGGAACGCCACAGGGAGCGTTCCCTACAATGACTCAATTTGTGTCGCGTTTTTTAATACATATAAGCAAGTAATCTCAAAACTACTTTTCAAGCAACTCTATCGTATGCTCAATTAAATCTACATCTCCCCAATTACCATGCCCAGGTACAACCACTTCTGCATCCGAATATTTTTCTAAAACTTTTTCCACCGAGGACGGCCATTCTTGAATATTGGCATCCGTCGTACTTCCTAAATCCTTAGATTCAAGAGATTTTATTATACATCCGCCAAACAGTACCTTATGTTGCGGAAGCCACACCGTTATGTTGTCCACAGAATGTCCCTCCCCTGGATAAAATATTTCAAAATCAACATTTCCCATGGTGATACTAGGGTCTGTATCCAGCTTAGGCTGTGGTTTTGAAAATCCGTTCTTTTCAGCTTCTTGGGCAGTCAAGCTTGTACTCCAAGCTTCAATGCCATTTTCTAATAATGTATCAATCCCACCGATTCTATCAACATGTGCATGAGTGATAATGGTTAGCGTAACGTCTTTCTTGAATACATTTTTTACTAATTTTAACAATTCCTTTGTTTGACCATTATTCCACGGTGTATCAACCAGCACGATTCCTTTAGATGTAATAACCAACATTCCATTTGATGGTGTTCTGTACCCATTATAGTTTTCATAACTGGTGTGTACCCAAATGTTGTCTTTTATCTTTGATAATTCAATATAGTTCTTATCATCCGAACCGCTTTTAAAATGATCTTCTTCTACTTCAAAGTCACTATTCGTATTTACATTGCTTGTACAAGCAATCAGACCAAAAGCAGCTAGCATAACAAGAAATATGATACAGATTTTTTTCATAAATTTACCTCACATTCAATCGTCTACTTAAAGCTTCTGTATATCAATATTTACTTACTTCACACAAGCCTTGCATTTTAACCTTTATAACCTTTTATCAATTATACTGTTGCTGTTACTATCACACCCAGCCCTTGTTTTACTTAAATCTTTCTCAGCTTGTACGATTGCTCCTGTAATAGATAGTCTCAAATCCTGCATGATTTCCTCTTTTGCTTCTAATATTGCACCCTTAACGGCACTTTTGATAAGGATATAAGCAATAATAAATGTAACTATCAAACCAAAAAGATATAGAACAATACCGATACCCATTCCCATAACCATAACGACTCCCCCTTGTTGATCATTTACCATATTATACCACAAAAGAAGAAATATAAGTGCTGCCTAGCAAAAAAATTGACCCCTGGTATTGATCAATTTTCTACCAGGAGTCAATTTCAAACCCTATTAACCTAAACCAAAGAGCGGGAGCTACCCTACTATCACAATTGCTTCAAATAAATTCATTAGCTTTTCATAACTGTTCAATGACTTGTTATAAGTATTAAGCAATTCTGAATAAACATCTATTTTAACACTCCCTTCAGGAGTGGTATCTTCTTCTACAGTTTCTTCATCGTTAACTACTACTTCTTCATTTTTTCCCTGCTTTTAAATAGCTTTACTTTTATCCTACTTTGAAATATACGCTTACGCTAAAGTCTTTCTAAGGATATTTATCAATCAATTTTTTATCTAACATTTCCATCACCTCCTATTTGGTATTTTATTCTATACACCTTCAGTCACCTTTACCTAACAAGTGACCTTGTAAGTAATTATATTAGAATAATATTTCCTAAGCTTTTCAGAATTTTAAACCTTTGTTGCAAAATTGTTACAATTTGTTACAAGCCAGCATACTAAGGTAGATATTATTGTATAATTGTTACGGAGCCATTTGTAAAAAATAGGATTCGTAACCTTAATTTACAATGTCAAAAAATATTTTAACGCCAACTTAAGTAATGCACCTATTTTATACGCAAAATACAGTATACCACCGTATTCGTATAATATGACCACAAATGATATAATGAAGGTGTATTTTTAAGTATCATAATGGAGGTGATAGTATGCAGTATTTAGGAAAAGTTTTGGTTGTAGATGACGATCCAAACATATTGGAATTGGTAAAATTGTATGGTGAAAAGGAAGGTTTTGAAGTTGTTGGAGTAGACAACGGAGACCTCGTATTATCTGCCTTTAGCAGAGAAAATCCTGACGTAATAATACTGGATATTATGCTTCCCGGAAAAGATGGACTTACGCTGTGCCGTAATTTAAGGCAGATACGTATGATTCCCATTATCATGCTAACTGCTAAAGGAGAGGAAGCAGACCGAGTCTTAGGACTGGAAATGGGGGCTGATGACTATGTGGCAAAACCTTTTAGTCCTAGGGAATTAGTGGCTAGAATCAAAGCCGTTTTACGTCGGACCAAAACACCCAGTGTCGTGGAAAATGTGAATTTAAAATATCCAGGATTAGAAGTTATGGCTAATCTCAGAAAAGTACTAATCAATGGTAAGGAAATAGGGGTCACGCCTAAAGAGTTTGATCTGCTGTATTATCTTGCACAAAATCCCCTACGTGTCTTTTCTAGAGAAAATCTTTTGTCAGCTGTTTGGGGATATGATTACTTTGGTGATCAGCGTACAGTGGATGTCCATGTGCGAAGATTAAGAAAGAAATTATCTTCTTTGGATCATGAGTATTTAACAACGATTTGGGGTATAGGCTATCAATTTACCGCTCCCATAAAAGTGAAGGAAGTAGCTTATGAATAGACGTGTAGCGTGGGAAAAGCAATTAGCTGAGAAGCTTTTAGAAAAGCTTTTTGAAACCCTTATAAAGCTTTGGCTGTTCTTAAAGCATTTTTTGCTAGCACAGTTTAACAAGAATATTTATACTAGAATAATATTTACCAATGCAATATGCTTTATTGTCTGTATTACTGCATTAACAGCCTGTTTTGATTTTGCAGTTAAACAAGTAACCTACAATCAAATTCAGCAAGAATTATTACGAAAGGCTAAACGGGCAAACTTTGCTTTACTTCAACAAGACAATTTGGAGTGGCTGACTCCCTCTATAGACAAAGATAACAACGATACTCACGATCAACAGGAGTTACTCAAATTTTTATCTGATATTTTTGATGCAAAGATTACTGTTTTCGATAAAATGGGTAATATTGTGGCCACATCTGCCAAGCAGGAAGTAGTACCAGGCACTCAAGTGGAGAAAAAATTTATTGATGCCATCTCCAATGGTGAAACCATGACCACAAAAATTATTAATGACGAGACTGAAGAGCTGGCATTTATTGCTGCTGTTCCCATGGGCGACAGTAAAGATATTATTGTGAATGGCATTTTACTAGAAGTAAAGCCATCTAATCTTGATCTTAGCAGAATCAAAATGCGTTTATATCTAATCTTGGGAGGAATCGTGATCCTTCTTATGATCATTTTTATTTCCGTCTACCAGGCCATACACATATCCAGACCCATTTCTCAGTTAACTACCTCTATGGCTGAACTAAACAACGGAAATTATGTTCTACTCGAAGATGATCCTGTCCTCGATGAAGTAAAAATGCTTTCAGAACAATTTAATAAATTAACTGTGAAAATGCAGAGGATACAAGAGGAAAATCAGAAAGTCGAAGAAGATCGAACAAGGCTTTTTGCAGAGATATCCCACGAGCTTCGCACCCCTTTGACTGCTGTTCAGGGGTTTGTAGAAGCTATACGGGATGGTATCGTTCAAGATAAAGATTTACTGGATCGATACTTAGAAATCATTTACACCCAAACGATTCATATAAATAGATTGGTAGATGATATGTTACAATTGAGCCGCTTAGAAAGCGGCAGTATCAGTCTTGAAAAACTTCCTTTAGATTTAATATCCCTAGCACAAGGGGTTGTTGAATCCATGAAAGCAATGGCACAGTCTAAGAGCACAACGATCGTATTTGAGAAAAATATAGAGCAGGCAATGATATTTGGCGACATCGACCGCATTGAGCAGGTCATTAGAAACTTACTGCAAAACGCTATCAATGCCACAGAAAATGGGGAAATCGAAGTTACAGTAGAAATTTCACAGTGTGAGGTTATTCTCTCAATTAAAGATAATGGTGTTGGTATACCCACTGAAGATTTGCCGCATATTTGGGATAGATTCTATCGTAGTAAAACCCAGAGAAGTAATAGTAAGCTGCAGCAAGGCAGCGGCCTGGGTTTGGTTATCGTAAAGCAGCTTGTACAGCTGCACAGTGGAAAAATCGATGTGGAAAGTCAACTTGGAATTGGGACTACTTTCAGGGTCCATTTCCCGGCTTTGTAGTATTACCTATATTAAAAAGAGGATGAATTTTTTCATCCTCTTCTTTGTTGCTTGGTCTATTCAAATTCTTTCCCGCTCTTCAAAGTGCGTATGAAGCAGTTCATGAGCTAATTTTCCATAGGGCTCACCCAGATATTCCTTATAGAGCTGCAGTATTTCCGGATTTTCATGGGATTTTCTTAGTTTCTTATTCTTGTCCTCCCTATAGATGGCTTCCCGACGTTTTTTAACAATCTCATAGTTCCCATGATGATAAGGTTGACCGCCTCCAGCAATACAACCTGCCGGACAGGCCATAATTTCAATAGCATCATAGGCATCTTTACCTTCTCTAATCTCTTCAAGCAGTTCTCGAGCATTTCCTAGTCCGCTGGCAATACCAATTCTTAATTCCTTGTCTCCTATTTTGACGGTTGCTTTTCTGAGACCATCTGCCCCTCTTAATTGTTCAAATTCAACATTTTTCAGTTCTTCACCGGTCATCCACTCATAGGCTGTACGAATGGCTGCTTCGATGACACCGCCGGCGGTTCCAAAAATAACAGATGCCCCTGTGCTTTCTCCCAACAGTCTATCATAGTCACTATCCGGAAGATTTTCAAATTCGATACCTGCCTCTTTGATCATTGCCCCCAATTCCCTGGTGGTCACAACGATGTCCACATTATTATGCTCGTCTTTCGTCAGCTCTGGACGTTTTGCCTCTGCCTTTTTAGCGATGCAAGGCATGATGGAAACAACCACAATATTATCCGGATCGATTCCATTCTTTTCTGCATAGTAGGTTTTAGTGATGGTTCCAAACATGATATGGGGCGACTTGCAAGTTGACGGTACCTCCAATAGTTCCGGGAATTGATGCTCGATAAATTTGACCCATGCAGGGCAGCAGCTGGTTAATATGGGCAGCGTCTTATTGTTTTTGACTCTATGAATAAGCTCTGAAGCTTCTTCCATGATGGTAAGGTCTGCTCCAAAATCTGTATCAAATACGGCATCAAAACCCATTCGCTTTAATGCTGTTACCATTTTGCCTGTTACGATGGTTCCAGGTTCCATACCAAAAAGCTCACCAAGTGCCACACGAATGGCAGGGGCAGTCTGTACAATAACGTGTTTGTCCGGATCATTGATGGCTTCCCATACTTTACTGGTATGGTTGACCTCCGTAAGGGCCGCTGTCGGACATACAGCCACACATTGTCCACAATAAGTACAGGAGGATTCCACCATAGGAATGTTAAAGGCTGGCCCTACAAAGGCATCAAAGCCACGGCCGATTCCCGATAATATTCCACAGGTTTGCACCTCATTGCACATGGTCTCACAGCGCCTGCAGTAGATACACTTGTTTGCATCCTTTACAATGGCATCGCTGGAAAGGTCTTTGGGGTAATCCATCCGTTCACCTTCCCATCTGATTTCCCTTACACCAAGCTCAGCAGCCAGTGCCTGCAGTTCACATTGCAGGTTTTTAGGGCAAGTAAAACATTCATTGGGATGATTGGATAAAAGAAGCTCTACAGCCATCCTCCGGGCAGTAATGGCACGAATCGAGTCTGTCCGGATCTCCATACCATCTGTTAGCTTTGTGACACAAGCCGGTACAAGAGTATTCCTTCCCGGAGCCTCCACCATACATACCCTGCAGGAGGCTGTTTGATTGACCATTTTTAGATCGTGCAGATCCAAATGACACAGTGTAGGGATTTTAACACCTGCTTCATGGGATGCTTCCAATATGGTAATCCCCTCCGGCACTGTCAGTTCCTGATCATTTATTTTTACTTTGATCATTTTTTTATTTTCGTCCATACTTTCACCTCATTTCTTTTAGGATTTGATTCCAATCTTATTCTTAGCCGGATATTTTCCTTCTCCCTGTGGATGGTCTACATCCTTAATAAAGGCCATATACTCATCCCAGAAATACTTCATGGTACTGATGACCGGATTTGGTGCCGTTTGTCCCAGACCGCATAAAGAGCCATCCTTGATCATATAAGACAGCTGCTTTAAGGCATCAATATCCGCCATAGTGCCTTTTCTGCTGGTGATCTTATTCAATAGCTCATACATTCTCTTTGTACCTACACGACAAGGTGTACATCTGCCGCAGGATTCATCCATGGTAAACTCCAGATAAAATTTGGCGATGTTAACCATGTTGTCTGTTTCATCCATGACGATCATCCCCCCTGAGCCCATCATGGATCCGATTCCCTTAAGGCTGTCATAATCGATGGGTGTGTCCAGATCCTTTTCCGTAATAACCCCCCCGGACGGTCCGCCGGTTTGTACTGCTTTGAACTTGCGGCCCCCTTGTATGCCTCCGCCAATATCGTAAATAATTTCTCGTAGGGTAATACCCATCGGTACTTCTACCAGACCTACGTTGTTAATTTTACCGGCAAGGGCAAATACCTTTGTTCCTTTGCTGTTCTCCGTTCCAATAGATGTAAACCATTCTGCTCCTCTTGTTATGATGGGCGGGATATTGGCAAAGGTTTCAACATTATTAACACAGGTTGGATGCCCCCAGTACCCTTCTTCAGCAGGATAAGGCGGCTTATAATTGGGTTCTCCCCGTTTTCCTTCACAGGAATTAATGAGGGCTGTTTCTTCACCGCATACGAATGCACCGGCACCATATTTCAAGTCAATATCAAAGCTAAAATTTGTCCCAAAAATATTTTTACCTAATAAGCCCTGTTCCCTAGCCTGTTTGATGGCCGTATTGAGCCTGGAAATTGCCAGGGGATATTCGGCTCGAATATAAATGATCCCTTTATCTGCGCCGATAGCATATCCACCGATGGCCATTGCCTCCAAAACGCTGTGGGGATCGCCTTCTAGGATACTTCTATCCATAAAGGCTCCCGGATCACCCTCATCAGCATTACAGATGATAAACTTCACATCACTTTCCTGCTTCTTGGTGACCTCCCATTTTATACCGGTTGGAAATCCTCCCCCACCGCGGCCGCGAAGTCCTGATTTTTTCACTTCATCGATCACTTGGTCCCTTGTCATTTCGGTGATGGCTTTTCCCAATGCTTCATATCCACCTAATGCAATGTATTCATAGATATCCTCGGGGTTAATCAATCCGCAGTTTCTTAGAGCAACACGGAGCTGCTTTTTATAAAAGGGCATATCCTCTTGTTTATTAATCCTTTGTCTTGCTTTTGGCTCTTGATACAATAGTCTTTCTACTCTTCTCCCTTTGACGATATGCTCATCAACGATATCCTTGGCATCTTTTGGACCTACACGAACATAAAATACATCATCCGGTTCTATTTTTACAATGGGCCCTTGTTCGCAAAATCCAAAGCATCCTGTTTTGATAACCTGTACTTCTTCTGCATATCCTCGGGCCTTGATAATAAGCTCTAAATTTTTGATTACCTTTTCACTTTCACTGGCTAAACAGCCTGTACCGCCACAGACCATGATATTTGTACGAGCTCTTGCCATAACGAACCTCCTTTACAAAACATTTTCATTTCTTTACGCCCTTTCAAAATCCACTTCCAACACCAGATTTTCTACAGGTTCTCCACCTTTTATGTGTTTTTCTATGATCTGATGAACCCTGTTTTTCTTAACGTTCCCATAAAGAACAGGCTTTTGTCCCGGAATATTTACTTGAACAGTAGGTTCTGAATGGCAGTATCCGATGCATCCTACCGGCACCACTTTAACATTGTTAAGCTTCTCCTTAGCGATCTCATCGACAAATTCATTCAATGTTTCTCTGGCTCCGGAAGAAATGCCACAGGTAGCCATTCCGATAAGGATTTCTATCCTATCTTCACTGGTTTCACCATGTTCCCGTAAGTTCACCTTGCCCGCATGCTCTTCCCTTATTTTTTTAAGCTCCTCTAATGATTTTATGGTCATCTTAAAACCTCCTAACCACGATATGCATTAATAATCTCATCCAGATCCTCTTCTTTCACCCGGCCAAACACCTTGTCATCAACCATAACAACGGGTGCTAGACCGCATGCTCCAATGCAGCGCACATCTTTTAAAGTAAAAAGCCCGTCTTCTGTTATTTCATTGGACTCAACATTTAGTTTTTCTTTCAGCCTTTCAATAATTTTATCTGCACCTCTGACAAAGCAAGCTGTTCCCATACAGACACTCATGGTATGTTTTCCCCTGGGTTTTGTCGTGAAATAAGAATAAAAGCTGACGACACCAAATACTTCAGCACCGGGAATACCTAGCTTTCTGGCAACAAAGAGCTGTACGTCCCTTGGCAGATAGCCAAATATGCCCTGTGCTTTATGTAAGATCTCAATTAAAGCACCCTTGGTGGTTTCCATGTTGTCTATAAAATTTTCCAGTTCATCAAACTTTTCCTTTGGCAGCTCCTCGCTTACTGGCTTTGTAACACTAATTGCTTGTGGTTTTGTCATAATATTCACCATCCTTTCTAAATATTGGAATATAACGATTCTTATTAATATACCCTTTTCATAAAATATTTAAAACAGTTTTGCTGCCAATCTTATTATTCATAAAATACGGATTTTTATTGCATGCTTCATAAAATTTATTTCAATAGAAAAGAGACCATCCTAAAAACTTAATAGGATCGTCTCCATATGTTTCAAGCATATACTTCAACATACTACCATCGCTTTACTTTACATAAAATTACTGAACGAGATTCAAATCAAGCATATCTTCAATATATTTCTTTTGTGCTGCATCCAACTCAAAAAATGGTCTTCTTGGTATACCCGCATCAATCCCCTGCAGTGTGAGGATATATTTGATTGCAGGTATCAGTCCTACGCGGCATAGTGCCTCCATAATATTGTTTGCCTTCGTCTGGAGTGCCCTGGCCTCCTCATGCTTCAAGGCCTCAAAGGCTTCCTGTATCTTTCTATAGTGTGGATACATGAAGTTGAATGTGCTGCCTATGGCACCATCTGCCCCAATAGCTAGACCTGCCACAAGCACCTCATCAAAACCATTATACATGATGAGTTCCTTTTTAAGATTTTTTATCCGCTCCAGCTGGTACACGTTAAGGTTGGTATGCTTTACGCCCACTATGGCCTTACTCTTGAACAGTTCTCTACTATCATCATTCTGAAGATCAAACTCAACACCGGTATTGCCCGGGAAGTTATAGAGTATAATGGGCAAACCAACATGTTCATAAATGTCATAATAATAGTGGGCAATAGCCTTTGGGGAGAATTTATAATAATACGGTGCAGTAGCAGAAACTACCTTGTATCCCAGTTCCTTTGCCTTCAATCCATACATGATTGCTTCATCTGTGCTGATGGCACCAACATGGGCAATCAAATTTGTTGAATCTTTATATTCTGCTGCAATTTCAAAGATATGCATTCTCTCTTCCGGTGATAAAAGAAAACATTCTGCTGAACTACCTCCTATAAAAAAGCCCGCCACACCCTCTTGCATATTTCTTTCCATTAATTCACGCAAAACATGATCGTTAATCTTGTTTTGTTTGTCAAAGGGCGTCACTGATGCAGCGAAAATCCCTTTCATCTTTACAGATAGATCACCCATACAAGCATCTCCTATCCTGATTTTATCTTGCCAGCCAGCCGCCGTCCACTGCAATGGTGTAACCACTTACATAGTCAGCCGCAGAGGATGCAAGGAATACAACCGGACCCTTAAGGTCATCCGGTGATCCCCATCTTCCAGCAGGGATTCTACCAAGAATTTCAGCATTTCTAGACGCGTCGGCTCTTAAAGCTGAAGTATTATCGGTTGCCATGTATCCTGGCGCAATAGCATTAACATTGATATTGTATTTTGCCCATTCGTTGGCCATAAGTCTTGTAATACCCATCACTCCAGACTTTGAGGCTGTATAGGATGGCACCCTTATACCCCCCTGAAAAGAAAGCATGGATGCAATATTAATAATCTTGCCTCCGGTATTCTGCTCAATAAACTTTTTAGCAGCTGCCTGACTTAGGAAGAATACCATTTTCGCATTGATATCCATTACATCGTCCCAGTCTTTTTCTGAAAAATTAATGGCATCCTCACGTCTGATGATCCCTGCATTATTTACCAGGATATCGATCTTTCCAAAACTGCTGATGGCCGCGTCTATAACCTTCGGGATAGCACCCATTTCCATTAGATTTGCCTGAACCACCACAAATCTTCTTCCCATCTTTTCTACAAGAGCCTTCGTTTCTTCTAAGTCACTGGAACCCACGCCAACAATATCTGCTCCAGCCTCTGCCAGCCCCAATGCCATTCCTTGCCCCAAGCCCGTTCTGCAGCCGGTTACGATGGCAACCTTTCCATCTAATTTGAAATTATTTAAAGTCATATTCATTCTCCTAACTTCGTTATATTTTAAAAGTACAGCCACGATAATTGGAAGCAGAAGTGCTCCCTATCATCGTGGCTAAAAAATTTCCCCTGCACCCCTACAGCAGCTTAAGCCATGCTGGTATCGTCAGTGAAATAGACGGTACATATGTTACAATCAGCAATACCACTGCCGTTACGATAAAGTACGGCATGAGCTGCTTGATAACATCCTCAATTTTTAAGTTTGCGATTCGGCAGCCTGTAAAAAGTATAGGCCCGACGGGAGGTGTGATCGTACCTATACAGAGGTTGAAAACAAGCATGATTCCGAAATGCACCGGATGCATACCAAAGCTTGTTACGATCGGGAGAAATATAGGTGTAAAAATCAGTACCGCAGGGGTTGGATCCATAAATGTACCCACGACCAAAAGTACGATATTCATAATCAAAAGTATGATAATCGGACTATCCGTCAGTCCAAGCAGGGTATTTGCAATAAGGGTCGGTATCTTTGTAAAGGCCATGACCCAAGACATAATCGATGATACCCCTATCATAAAGATAACGATGGCTGTCATCTTCGCTGCATCAAGGAATATCTTTGGAAGATCCTTCAACTTTATACTCCTATAGATAAAGGATAGCGCCAGTGAGTAGACAACAGAGATAGCTGATCCCTCCGTTGCTGTGAACACCCCTCCAAGAATACCTCCAATAACGATGACAATGAGTAGAAGACTTGGGATAGCATCAATAAATACACTAAGTCCTTCGCGGAAGGTAAGTCTTTCTGCACTCTGGTAGCCAAGTCTCTTAGCAAAAATACCTGCAATCGCCATAACACCAAGCCCCCACAGTATACCTGGAATATATCCTGCCATGAATAGAGCAGCAATGGATACCCCTCCGGCAACGGTAGAATATACAATTAACGTATTACTTGGTGGAATCAGCATCCCTGTAGGTGCAGAGGCTATATTGACTGCTGCACTATAGGCTTTGCTGTATCCTTCCTTTTCCTGTAGGGGACCCATAGTTCCACCCACTGCTGCTGCAGCTGCAACACCGGAGCCGCTTATGGCTCCGAAAAGCATATTGGCAACAACGTTTGATTGCGCCAGTGATCCCGGCAATCTTCCACTCATAACCTTTGCACAGTTTACCAATCTTCTGGCTATACCACCGTTGTTCATGATAATTCCTGCCAGTATAAAGAACGGAATGGCAAGGAGGGAAAATGAGTTCGTTCCTGTAAACACTCTCTGGGATGCTGTTATCATCGCATTGTTAAGCGGCAGGATAGACATCATTGCCATCGTTGAGCCAAGGCCTATACTAACACTTATAGGAACACCAATCATCAGAAGAATTGGCACCGCAAGCAGCATGATAAGACCCGATTGTGTAGCTAATTCCATTTAATCAACTCCCAACTGCATTGAGTTATTCTGCCTTTGGGGCTTCTTTTTTAGAGAAGCCCTTGGCAATATCGATAATGTTGCATACGCTGTAGAATGTTGTAAGGGCACCGCATACAGGCAGCATTCCATAGATGACGCCGATGGTTACCGGCAGTACAGAGTCCTGTTGAGTCATTGTAAGAAGCGTATTTTTATAGCCGCCAAACACAAGTATTCCAAAGGCAAATGCCATTACGATAAGCTCAATTACAATGTCAATCATAAGGCCTGCACGTCCTGTAAATTTTTCTTTGATAAATACAATAGACATATGCTCTCTCTTACCAAATACATAGGCTGCGGCCAATAGTACAAGCCACACAAACATATATTTGGACAACTGCTCGGTAATTGCACTTGGTTCTTTGAAGAAATATCTTGTAATAACCTGCCATGTTACAAGAGCTGTCATGATGCCGACAAAGGCAATACAAATGAGTTCAATCACCTTGTCTACAAATTTTCTTAATGTATGCATTCTATTCACTCCACATCATACTGCATAAAATCAGCAGGATTATTTTGCAGCCTTTGCTCTTATAGCGTCATAAAGCTTCTTGAATTCAGGATCCTGAGTCAGTTCTTCATGAAGAGGCTTTACGTTTTCCTGGAATGGTTTGATATCAGGATATACAAACTGTGCACCGTTTTCTTCTGCAGTCTTCTTCGCAACTTCTGCATCAACATCCCATAGTTCCAGTTCTGCTGTTGTGGCATTCTTAATTTCTTCATTGAAGATAGCTTTGTGTTCTTCTGTCATACCTTCATAAAGGTCTTTATTGATAATTAGTAAATCCGGAATCATAAGATGCTGTGTATATGAGTAATATTTTGCAACTTCATAGTGCTTCATATTCGCATAGATAAGCTCGTTATTTTCTCCGCCATCAATAACACCTGATTGCGTAGCAGTGTAAACTTCGCCCTGTCCCATAGGCGTACCTACGCCACCCATGTATTTCATCATCTTGACGTTTGTATCACTTTCCATTATTCTTATTTTAAGACCCTTTAAGTCAGCTGGCGTATTGATTGGCTTATTTGTGTATACGTTTCTTACACCTGCGTGGAAAGCAGTAAGAACCACAAACCCTTGATCTGCTACTGATTTAAAGAGGTCTCCCACAATGGCATCATCTGTAAATACTGCATTTTGATGCTCTTTACTATCATAGATGTACGGAAGTCCTAGTATTGAAAATTTCTTGTTGAAGTTTTCTACCAAGCTGTTTGCTACGATGGACATTCCGATTGCACCTGTCTGAACCAATTCTACGGTTTCACGCTGAGGTCCAAGAAGTTCATTTGGGAAGATTTCAATTTTGTAAGCACCGTTGGTTCTTTCGAAAACCTTTTCCGCGAACTGCTGCATCGCTTTGTATTGTGGATGGGTTTCCGGTTGATTAAATGCTACCTTAATAAGCGTTGGCTCAACAGCCGTTGATGGTTCTGCCGTGTCTGATGGCGCAGCTGGTTTTCCAGCGCATGCGCTAAGTAATAACATGGACATGGCTAGCAGTACTGCTAAAATTCTTTTTTTCATGTTTTCGCCCCCTATATTTTTTGGTTTTTTTAATGAATGCTTATCGCAAATCACTAACCTTGATGTGGTCCATATCAGTAAAGGTTCTGTTTTCCCCCGCCATAGACCATATAAATGCATAATTGCTGGTTCCACAGCCGCTATGGATGGACCAGCTTGGTGATATCACCGCTTGTTCATTCTGCATAACGATGGTTCGGGTTTGCTGCGGTTCTCCCATGAAATGGAAAACGACATTATCCTCTGGGAGATCAAAATACATGTATACTTCCATTCTTCGCTCATGGGTATGGCATGGCATTGTATTCCATACACATCCCGTATCAAGGACAGTACATCCCATAGATAATTGGCAGGTTTCAAGGACAGCCGGGTGAATAAACTGATAGATTACACGCTTGTTTGATGTTTCAAAACTTCCCAGTTCTACCTTATTCGCTATATCTAGGGTTACCAGCTTCGTTTCAAATTTTGTATGGGCAGGCGTAGAGCACATATAAAACTTTGCTGGATTAGCAGGATCGTCACTTGCAAAGCTTATATTCCTACATTCCTTTCCTACATATAGTCCATTTAGTCTTTCCATTTTGTACGCTTTTTCATCCACCATCACACTACCTGAACCGCCAATATTGATGATCCCAAGTTCACGACGCTCAAGGAAATACTCAACGCCAAGATTCTTCTGGCAGTCAATATTTTTCTCAAGGTTTATGATATCGTTTACCGGCATTGCGCCCATTGTAATGATTCTGTCAATATGGGAGTATGTTGCTAATATATCGTTGGGTTCAAAGAGCTTCTCAATCAGAAACTCTTCTCTTAGTCTCTCTGTATCATATGTTTTTGCGTCGAGTTGGTTTGCACCATATCTTATATCCATATTTCCCTCCTATTGATAAAGCCATATTTTTGAAGCAACTTCTCAAGTGATTATTTGATAAAATAGTCCTTCAGCTCATGGTTTATTCTTTCCCCAAGTCTATTTATGTTTCCATGAAGATGACGATCCATCATCTCGTCTATCTTATCCTTATCTCCGCTCTTAATAATGTCAAACAACTCACAGTGTTCTTCATATAATCTGTCAAAGCGGCCTACGGCGACGATATCCAACATCCTGAATCTTGTGTAATAAACCTGGAATTCCTGTATGACCTGCCAGAGCCTTGTCTTTCCTGCATAATCAAACAAGATACCATGGAACTGGCTGTCTGCACTATAGAATTCACTGGGTTCAATATTGGGCTTTTTAATAATCTCTTCTTGCTTTTTCAGATTCTCTGCCAATTTATTTATTACTTCTTCAGGAATATTACCGATGATTCCCTTTAATACTGTACTTTCAAGGACCATACGCATATAAATAATTTCTTTAATGAGTTCCATATCCAGCAGTGTAACATAAGTACCCTTCTGGGGAACAATTTCAATAAATTTTTCACTGCTGAGCCTTAAAAAGGCAGTCTTTACTGGAGTTCTGGAAACATTATATTTTTTTGAAATCTCATTTTCACTGATGAGCTGACCTGGCGCAAGTCTTAGATTTAGAATATCTTCTTTTAAAGCAAGGTAAATCTCATCACTGTTCATACTTTTAAAAGGGGAATTTGTCATTTGAACACCTACTTATCAAATTTGTCACGGAAGTTAACTTCTAATGATGAAAGTTTGAATTACTCATCCAATCTTTCTTCTTCACTATCTCGTTTAACTTTCTTGAGTTCTTGAATGCTTGCATGCAAGTTAAGATATTTTTAGTTTAACACAACATAATTATTCTGTAAAGATACTATGGCAAAAAGCTTCATGTATACATTCAGGCAACACATGGGGACAGGGCCCCAGTCCCCAATGCCTCTCCTAATTCAATTTAATTAATGGCCATTGTTCTAAGTGATCAACTTTAATGGATCGTAGTTTCCTAAAGGTCCCTTCCAGCGAAACTTTCCAATTGTCCTTTTCCCTATCTGAATCGCCTCTTTAGGACATTGATGGATACACCTCATACAAAGATAGCAGTTGCTGCCGAAGCATACTTCTTCTTTTACTTGAATATTATTGGCTGGGCATATTTTCTCACATTTTCCACATTTAATACAGTTTTCATCAGCCCAAAACTTTCTTTTTAGTTTTTCTTCAAAGACAGGATAGATTCGATTGAGAAGCCCACCAAAGAGAGAAATAAAAGGATTCGTGCTTAGCCCTACGCCATATTCCTTGACGCCATGCTCTTCCAGTACTTTTGCTGCTTCCTTCATCTGCTCAATCATTGCATCGACTTCAATGAGCTTGGAAAAATCTCTATTGATTGCTTTTTGCGCTGATGAGGAATTTTTTTCCATGAACGCCAGCCCATCGGAACCGGGCATACTTATATCAGCATAAGCAATCGGGATATATCCCCTGCTTTCAAATATTTGCAGCCCATGTCTCAGCGCATCTCCCGTGAAGAAAGCTTTGGTACAAAATATGGAGACTGCTTTCGCTGTAGTGACTGGTATATCCTCCAGATATTTTTGAATAAAGATTGGCACATCACAGGCATAAACAGGAAAACCAAAAACAAGCATATCATACTGTACTATATTTTCCTTTTTAAACATTTCCAACGGTGAAACTGTTAATTCATGCCCCTCAGATGTTAGATTTTCTTTTATATATTGGGCTACATAGGCTGTGTTTCCGGTGCCGCTGAAATATAGTATGAGTATCTTCATAAAGCATTCTCCTCCTTCTCCTATTGGCATTGATCATTTAACCGCACTCTATTGGCTTTCTTGTATAGTTTTTCGAGCGATCCATTTCATACCATTAGGATGATCTGAATCGATACCCTACTCCCCATAAGGTTTCTATATAATGGGGCTTTGCAGAGTCTAGCTCGATTTTTTCTCTGATTTTACGTATATGAACGGTTACCGTTGATATGTCTCCAACAGAATCGATTCCCCATATCCGTTCAAATATTTCTTCCTTACTAAAAACCCTATTTGGATTCTTAGCAAGCATCTGTAAAATATCAAATTCCTTTGAAGCCAAATTAATCTCTTTTCCGTTCACAAATACTCTCCTAGAATAGTTGTCCATGATTAGGCCATTTATTTCGATGATTTCATCCTGTTTCTTATCTTTATTCGTCAGTCTGTCATATCTACTCAGATGGGCTTTAACCCGTGCAACCAACTCGTTAGGACTAAAGGGTTTCGTTATATAGTCATCAGCCCCCAATCCCAATCCTCTAATCTTGTCAATCCCCTCACCTTTTGCAGAAACCATCAGTATCGGTATATCCTTTTTCTCCCTTAGCTCCTTACAGATCTGAAATCCGTCCATGCCAGGAAGCATCAGATCAAGAATGATGAGATCAAAATCTTCTTTTACTGCCTTTGCTATACCTGTGGCTCCAGAGTTTTCCACTTCAACATAAAAGCCGTTTATTTCAAGATAATCCCTCTCCAATTCGGCAATACTAACTTCATCCTCAATAATCAGTATCCTTTTCATTCTGATTCACCGCCTTCAACCTTCCTAAGGGTAAAGAAAATACTTGTTCCTTTATTGATTTCGCTTTCCGCCCAGATACTTCCTCCATGCTTCTCAATAATCTGCTTGGATATGGCTAATCCTAAGCCACTGCCACCAATAGAAGTATTTCTCGACTTGTCTGCCCTATAAAATCGATCAAATATGAAGGGCAAGTCCTCCGCAGAAATTCCCTTCCCATTATCTTTTATCTCAACCAGTACCTGTTCGCTCTGTTCTTTTACATTCATATCAATGTTGAGAGGTGTCTCACCCATGTATTTTATAGCATTTTCGATAATATTCATGATCACTCTCTGTAAGTTCTGCACATCCGCTAAAACCATGGATGTCATATTTTCATGGTGTAATCGAATACTGCCGCCCTTTTTCTCCAGTTCAAATTCTAAGTCTTCCACGCAGAATTTCAAATAGTCAATGATATTCACTGGTTGGAAGTCAAAGGATATTTCTTTAAGGTCAAGCTTAGAAAATAAAAACAGTTCATTGATTAAGGTCTCCATATCACAAGCCTTCTTATAAATGGTATCCGTATATTTTTCCATCTTTTCCGGAGAATCTGCGATACCATCCTTGATGCCTTCAATATATCCCTTGATAGACATGATCGGTGTCCGCAAGTCGTGGGATATATTTGAAATTAGCTTTCTCCTGTTTTCTTCATACTTTGTTTGCATATCCAATGAGTCTTTCAGCCTTACGCGCATCTCTTCAAAGGCCATACTCAATTCTCCGATCTCATCATTCAGGTGGGGCTTTACTGCATAATCCATATTGCCGTTTTTGATTTCATTGGATGCTTTCTTGAGTTTTCTTATGGAATGACTGATGTCTCGATAGACTGAAGCAGTTAAAAGCAAGGTGGTAAAAATCAAGATCCCGATCACAAGTATAGATTGCACCAATATGTCCTTGAGAAAGTCTCTTCTTGCTAACTTCACGTTCAATATCAAAAACAGAGAATTCTTAGATTTATCAGTAGTATAAAAATCGTACTGGGAATATATATGGTATTTAATTTTAAATGGAGCAATTTTTTCATCATGATACGCTTCCTGAAATGCAGGTAGTGTTAATGAAAGCTTTTCATCCATCAACACAGGGGATCGATAAATGATTTCATCATCTTTTCTCAAAACGATTCCCACATACAGCAGTTCTTCTAATTCTTTATCTAAGGATTGTATATATGAAATATCATTTAGCTGGTCCACATTACGCAGTGCTGTAATATTCATTTCTCGATGAATATCATTGCTCTTTTCGTTCAATTTTTTAGAAAGATGTATCGGATTAATCAATTTCGATAAGCCACTTTTTTCGTCTATGGTATAATTGGCAGATATATAATTCAACGTAATAATGAGCATTGTAGGAATAATAATCATGCCGATATAGGAAAGTATCAACCGCGCTCTAATAGACATAGAAAACCTCCTGGAAATTTACGAAGATAGTATGCTTTCTTACTTATTCATTATATACCATCCGTAGAATGAATCAGCGAAAAATTTGTTTTGTTCTATTCATGTGATAAATAACGGCACCTAGGTTGAGAAAAAAGTTAAAGACCCAGATGCCGTTTTCGTCATTCCTTCCCTATAAACATCAGAGGCATCAATCATTTGCCCTTTTTTATAACACTATATATAGTCAGGCTGCAAATAAGGTTGTTTTAATAGTGTCTTCAGATCTTCGTGTTGGATGGCAGTTTTCTTCATCTCTAATTTTGCCTGTTCCACGGCAAATTCAACTTCTCGAAGCTGCTGTTCTACGACCATGCCTTCATCAAATTTTATACGAATAAGGTTTAAATTTTCTTCCGCCTTAGCCAAGCTGATTTTTTGGACCTCATAATTGTCTTCCAGCTGTTTAATCTGATTATATTTAGATCGTAGAGACTGTTCCAGCTTCTGCTTCATATTGCCAAGATTATTTTTTGCTGTCGTTACGTCAATTTCCTTAACAGCATAGGGATCATCTCCCACATTGTATTCATACAGCTTTACACCAAGTTCTGCGCTTTCTATCTGTTTTTGCTGATTCCAGATATATGGATCATCATGTAATGCCTTTGTTACATGATAGTCTATATCCATTTCTTCCATCGGGACATAAGATATATGTTCCTCAAGAACGTAGCGTTTGTCTTGTGATAGTCCCACCATCTGATTTAACTTTAGGTATGCACTGTCAATGGATTTGTTTAAAGCTTCCTTTTGCTTTTTTTTCTGTTCATAATTTTGTCGTGCAGTACTTAGATCGTATTCACTTACCATGCCTTTTTTATACTTGGTTTCTGCAATATCTAGCTTTAGTTTTGTGTTTTGCATATCCAAATCAGATAGCGCCGCTTCGCTTAACAGCTTATTGATTTCATTCATTTTACTTTTTACCTGATAGGCGATACTTTCCTCACTGATCTGTATCTGTTTTTTTGCCCATTCCTCCTGGGTATTTAAATTATTCTTAGCTTTGATAAGATTAGGATTATAGGTACCCAGCGTCAACGTAGTATTCTCATTTAATTCTTCTGCTCTCGATAGATTTGCATTTTTATTTCTTAACTCGTAGCTATGCTGTAGGGCCATTTCAACAGCTTTGCCATAGGATAGAACCTCATCTTTATTTTTTTCATCATCAGTGGTTTTACCTACCGCATCCTTAGATTGCTGGGTATCAAATATTTGCGTTGTGCCATCAATAACAACGTTAATTTGCCTATTGGACGGTTGTTCTGCAGCTGCTACAGAAGTAAGCATACAGGTTGACAGAACAACTGCCGATACTGCTTTACCAAATTTCTTCATCCTTTTGTCATCTCCCAATCATTGATTTTTAAAATCCTCAAGCTGACATCACTGTTTTTGGTCTCCTTGATTGACAATCTTTATTTTACTTTTGTCATCCAAGTATTCCTGTCCCTTTACAACAAGCAGATCTCCTGATGTCAAACCCTTTTGAATTTGAACAAGGCCGTGATTAACCTCCCCTTGCTTAACGAGGATCTTTGTAGGCATATTATCTTTCACAATATATACGTAATTTTCTTTTCCTTTGTTTAGTATGGATTTTTTTGGTATCTGTATCTGGTTTTCCAGCTTTTCCATTTGGAAAAATACTTCTGCAAACATTCCAGGTTTTAAATGCTGTTCATCATTTACCATTTCGATTTCAACGGGATAAATATTGCTATTGTTTGATCCCACGGGACTGATTGTTTTTACCCGTCCCGTGTATTCCTCTTCAATCCCTGATTGGATCTTAACCTTTACTTCATCTCCTATCCGGATAGCGTTGATGACATCTTCTGAAACATTGGCATTCACAACCATAGGATTGGTAGTTACGATTACAAAATCTATTGTTCCCGTCATTTCTCCTTCTTCTATGTTCCGCTGCGCAACAACACCATCTATAGGACTTTTAATGATGGTATCACTGATGGAATCATCTAAAGATTTTGTATTTGATGTCAAATCCTTCTGTGCCTGTTCATAATTTAGCTGCGCCTGGTTGTAGGATAAAGTCGCGTTATCTAGTTCATTTTTAGATACAGCTCCTCCTTTATACAGTTCATTGATATTATTATAGTTTTTTAGTGCATCTTCATATTTCATCTTTGCATCCGCTAAGGATTTATTCAACTTGCTTTTGGTCAAGTCCGTATCGTTCAACAAATCGCTATTATCCAAGGTATAGAGGGTAGCACCCTTTTTCACATGGTCACCCACCTGATAATAGACCCGGCTGACCGTTCCCTTTACTTTGCTGGCTATATTTACTTCTTCGCTGGCAGACAATTTTCCCACCGTGTAATATTCTTTGGCAATCGTCGAAGTCTCTACCTTCATGACTTCGACGGGAATGCTATTGCTTTCAGCTTCTTTCACATTTGCTTCGGTTTGCAGGCATCCTGTCAATAGCATCGGAATGGCTAATACAAGCAAAATCATTGATTTTTTCATTCTCATTGTTCTCCATCTCCCTTTCATTACTGTCTTTCTACCAGCACAGGTACTTTCTTTTGAAACCATCCTTTAAATTCCTCAGATAGTGAATATAACACAGGGATAAATATCAACGTCAGCAGTGTAGATGTCATCAATCCAAAGATTAATGCAAATCCCATTTGCCCATATTCCAGATCCTTCAATGCCAGAGGTAGAATGCCGCCTATGGTTGTGATCGAAGTCGCCAGGACAGGCATAAATCTTGTTTTACCTGCTTCCACAATGGCATCCTTCATGTCGTATCCGTCCCGTTTCAAATAATTGATATAGTCAACCAGTACAATGGCATCATTTACGGCAATCCCCACAAGAGAAACAATCCCCATGAAACCATACATACCAAAGCTGTTATTGGTCAAGATCAGCCCCGGCATAACTCCTACAACAGCCAGCGGTACTGAGAACAATATGGTCAATGGCTGGGAAAGGGAATTAAATTGAATCGCTAGAATAATATATACCAATATAACTGCCATGATCAGATTTAAAAACAACTCGGCAAAGGTATCCTCTGTAGTTTCCGCTTCTCCACCATAAGATACGCTTATATCCTCGGGCATAGGATAATCCTTTATCTTAAGCTGAAATTCTTTCAGTACCTCGTTCATGGTGATCCCTTCAGATAAATCAGCTTCAACCTTCACGATTCGCTGCAGATCATCATGATCAATGGCGGTTAATCCTTTTGTTTCCTCCAGTGCAGCCACTTGAGAAAAGGCAATTTTTTCACCCATGGAATTTGTAAAGTAGATGTTTTCGATATCCTTTATGGTGTTGAACTTTTCTTCATAGGTTCGTATCATAATGTCGATTTCATCCTGGTTTTCCTTAAATGTAGAAGCTTTTACTCCTTGAATGGCATTTCTGATCTCTGATGCAATCATCGTAGGATCTAATCCTAAAAGACTTGCTCTTTGCTTATGAACGACAACCTGCAGTTCCGGTGCTCCTTCACCGGAGCTGACATTTGGCTCGATAACACCATTTATTGAGGTAAGTGTTTCTTCAAAATCATTGGCTATGCCAGATAATTCATCTAAATTGTCTCCTCGCAGCTCAATACTGATAGGCGTCCCAGCAGATGGGCCCCTCCTGGCCTCCTCAAAAGTAATCTTCGCACCGGCTATATCTTTCATATCCCTTCTTAAGCTCTCCACAATTTCCATACTTGTTCTTTCTCTCTCCTCTAGAGGAACCAAGTATACAGATATTTTACCGGTATTGGACTTGTCTCTGCCGCTGGCAGTGGCAATGGTATTACGACTTCCCGTATTGCCCACATTGCTTACAAAGCTCTCAATCTCAGGATAAGAGAATAACACCTGTTCAATTTCAGTGATGACGCTGCCCGTATCCTCCAATAAATATCCTGTAGGTGTCTCTACGTTGATGGATAGGCTTGTGGTATCCGTCGCTGGAACCAGCTCTATTTTCAATAAACCTAACGGAATGGTTGCCAAACTCGTGACAAACAGCACAAGTGCCAGTAAGATCAACGCAATCCTTCTCCTTTTCGTTGCCAAAATGTTGCTTAAAAATCCCGTATAGGCTTGTATTATTTTTGAATCGTGTCCGAGATCTTCTCTAAATTTGAATTTCTTGATAACCATAGCTGCCGAGAAAATGATGGCGCCCGTCCAGGACAGCCATCCAAAGGACCCTTTATCCGAAAAAGCATATAGAGAGATTCCAAACACCAAGACAACTGACATTATATTTCTGATAAACTCCATCCTCGTATTCCTATCTTTTCGCTCTACCTTATGTTTGCTTAAAAACCTTGAACATAAGGCAGGAGTTATCGCAAGAGAGATAACGAGGGAGGACCCGATTGCAAACATCACGGTTATGGGTATGACCCTCAGAAATTCCCCCATGGGTCCGGACATAAAGGCCATGGATAAGAAGGCGGCCATGGTTGTCAGGGTTGATGATGCCACTGCCGGCGCAACTTGATTGGTTGCAATCTTGGAAGCATTGGAAATATCCATTCCTTCATCCCTGTACCTATCGATATTCTCCATGATAACGATGGCATTATCCACCAGCATCCCTAAAGCCAATATCAGTGCCAGCATAGAAACCGTATTGAATGTCATACCATACAAATTCATCAGAATAAAGCTGGCAAACAGAGACAATGGAATAACGAAGGCCACAATAAGAGATTCTCTGAATCCGATAAACAAAAACAGTACCACAATGACAAGCAGCAAACCGGAAATAGCATTGCCTGTCACATCTCCCAGTCTTTCATCCACCTCAACAGCTGCATCCTCGGTGATAGAGATAAAAACATCTTCTGGATATAGCCTGCCCTTTTGATCCGCTAAGAGTTTTTTAATATCCTCACTGGGCTTGATAGTATCTGCATCGTCCTTTTTTACGATGGATATGGAGATGGAGTGCGTAATATCTTTATCTTCCGATACACCCTTTACGTACATTTCAGAATAAGAGGTTGCCTGTGCAAAGTCATCTTGAACCCGTGCAACATCCTTCAGAAAAACTGGTGTACTATTTTTATTGGACACAATGATATTTTCAATTTCTTCAACAGCATTAAAAGCTGCTACGGTACGTATATTATAGTTCAAGCCATCCAAAGAAAGTTCTCCACCCGGTGCATTTACATTGGATTTGGATATGGCATTACGTATTTCACTGACAGATACGTTATAGGTTGCTAATTTGGCCGGGTCTATGTAGACATTGATTTCCCGTTCCAAACCGCCTACAATCGTTACCTCACTGATCCCGTTAATTTTTTCAATCTCTGCTTTTATATCTTCTGCAATGGCTTTTAAAGTAACAAAATCATATTCGCCGCTAATATTAAATACCATAATAGGCATGGATCCGGTTTCAAAACTTCTTACAATGGGGGCGTCGCTGTCTTCTGGCAGTTGGTTTTGAATATCAGATATTTTATTTCTCATTTCCTGGAGTTTATCGTTGATATCCACACCCTCTTCGAATTCAATGAATACGCTGGAAAGTCCGTTGCTGGATGTAGAGGTTATGGATTTAATATCATCGATTTCATCCAGCTTTGCTTCCACTTTATCTGTAATCAAGCTCTCTATTTCATTAGGGGCTGCTCCGTTATAGGACACAGTCACCATGCCATAAGGCAGAATGATTTCCGGTCTCTCTTCTCTTGGTAGACTTAGAAACACATTTGTTCCCATCAAGACCAATGCAATGATGATTAAATAGACCACTCTATATTGGTTAATAAAAAATTCCGATATCCTGCCAAGGATATTTTTCTGATCATTGTTCAAGATTGCTCAACCTCCTTCAGTTCGCTATACACTTATGTTAATACAGCAATCTTAACTATTCTGAAATGAATTCTTAAGTTTTTATTAAGCAGTTCTGAAAAAATTATTAAAAATACAAATCCCATTAAATGGAGTATATCCGCAAAAAAGAAAAGAGCCAAAGAGATATCCATTGACTCTACAATTTTCTTACTATGTTAATAAACTTATCATAAGTTCCTCCATGAACTTCTTTAAGGCTGCTACCTCACTGACTTATTTTCAGTAGGAAGCATTGACTTTACATTTATCTCCGATATCATAAAAACACTGGATAAGATAATCAATAGTCCTATGATCATACCTGTAGTCACTTGTTCCTTTAGGAATACAATTCCCCAGATCACGCCGAACAATGGTATAAGGAATGTTACACTCAGGGTTTTTGTGGGGCCAACACTCTCTATAAGATAAAAATACAGTAAGTAAGCGATCGCCGTGCATAATACAGCTAGTCCAATCACGGCAAACACAACCATACCGGATACATGTACAGAAGGAATTTTTGTTAACGTAATAGGCAGTAAAAGTAATGCAGCCGCCATTTGCTGACCAATAGCTATGGATAAAGAATCAACTCCCGTAAAGGTCCTCTTTGCATATACCCCTGCAAATGCATAGGATACAGCAGCTAAGATGGAGAGGGATGCTGATAAAATCACTTGAAACGAAAGGGGAATCGGACTCCATCCTAACAGTATCACCACACCGCTGACACCTATCATAACGCCAAATATTTTTCTAGCCGTTAACTTTTCTTTTAACCATCCCCAAGCCACCAGCGCTGCAAATAGAGGCGTTGTAGAATTTAGCACAGCAGCCAATGATGCATTTAAGGTTAGTGTGGCTGTTGCGATTAGCGTAAAAGGTATGGCCGCATTCAATGCGCCGATGACCATGTATTGTCTCCATCTTTCTCTAAAATTTGAAGGGTGCTTGATAATGGCTGTGTATAGAAGCAGTACTATACCTGCAATCAGTACTCTCAATTCAATGGTCAAAAACGGCCCTAATACCGGTGAAACAATTCGCATAAATAGAAATGACGCTCCCCACAATGCTGCAAGAAGAAATAAAATGCCTATATCTTTCGCTTTCATCGTTATATACTCCTATCCTAAAATTTCTTCATTTGTATTGTTTCTGTTATCCTGCACATGGGATGCTTCCCATCCAATAATGATTTTCTTTCGGGTGCTGCTCCATCGATAGTTATGAATGATCCCTATATCACGAATCACACGATGGCATGGTATCACATAGGCTATAGGATTTTTGCCAATGGCATTTCCTACTGCCCGCGATGCAGTTGGCTTGCCAATCATCAATGCAATATCCTTATAAGAAACGAGTTTTCCAAATGCTACATTCAATAATGCTTCCCATACCTTGATTCGAAAATTGGTCCCTTTGAGCAGTATTTTGAGCTTTTCATTTCTATTTTGCTCTGGATGAAAAATCCTCTGAATGATATTTTGCGTCTTTTCTTGATGATGGGTCAATCGGGATCGATCCCACTGTCTTTTTAAATCCTCTAAAACTTCTTGTTTATCTTGGTCACCAATAAAGCTTAATGCACATATTCCCCGTTCCGTCACTGCAATCAAGCATTCGCCAAATAGTGTAGGATGAAAGCCATATATGATTTCCAGACCCTCACCGCTTTGTTTATATTCTCCGGGGGTAATGGCATCAAAATTTACAAACAAATCATATAAGCGACTGGTTGAAGATAAGCCCACTTGGTCTGAAACATCCAGGATGCTTCTTGATTCCGATAATAGCTTTTTCGCATGGCTCATGGTAACATATTGTAAAAATTTACTGGGGCTGATGCCTGCCCACCGGGTAAACACCCGCTGAAAGTGATATTGGCTCAAATGTAAATGCTGTGCAATTTCCTCCAGTCTGGGCTGCTGCTTATAATTTGCTTCTATATATTTAATTGCTTTTTCTACAAGAAAATAATCTTCCAGTTTATGCACATCATCATAATCTAGAATATTCACACGAATCCCCTTTCTGCTTATCATATTCTACATTAATTATATGTCTTATGCCCATCCTCTGGCAAACCGAATCTTGCTATTTTGGAATTAGGCAAATGTAGGGGCGCCCATTGGGCGTCTGCAGGAAATGCCGTCCGTCCGCTGCAATTAGCAATATTCGAAATCATTATGACAATGTTACCTTTAATAAATATGTAGTTATGCCAAAACACATCCACATGATTTTGTTATTGTTAGCAAAAGACGGACGCGCAATGCGCGCCTCTACGATTATGTTATTCACAGGAGTTTTTTGCGAGTTATTTCCTAAAGTCAAAACAAAAGGAGTCACCGGAACGATTGCCCCGCTGACTCCTTCTTGACTTACTACTCTGGTAAAAGGGGTAAATCGCATGCTCTGGCCCTTGGCGGGTAGGGAATAACCTGCTTGTAAGGTGGCGGCATCAGCTTGGCATGCTTATTTATTATAATCGGTGCGTCAATCATACTTTGATGATTATCACGCTGATTCTTCAATACATCTACGACTATTTCCCCTATCTGACGGCCCAAGCGCAATCCTTCGCTTAGATCAGCAGGAAAATGAACGCCCCCATACAGCCGTGAGATGGAATCTTCTTCAGCTAATGCCTTTAATCTTTCAGCTTCAGGAGAAAAAAAGTAACTTAAAATTACCTCTGCAGTTCCTGATATAACAGAATGTCCTGCTGGATATGTAGGAAACCTTGGTGTACAAATATAAGTAAGTAGTTTTTGATCCAGTTGGTTCGGCCGCGGAACATCCCATAGATATTTGTAATACCAGGCAATAATAAATGCATCATTGATTCCTGCCTGCACGGCTGCAAGTACACGGGCAGCCCGAACCGGTGACAAATTGTATGTATCAATCAGACGGTCTATGATAGGTGTCCACTGCTTTGTTGCAGGTCCGTCACCCCAATAACACGCAATCTGCTTTTGTTTATATGTCAAATTATCCAATGTTTCTTGAACAATCACCAGTTCTTCATCAAAATTGAAATTATCGGGATTTTGTATCTCAAAGGTAATTTTCTTCCCATCCAAGGTCGTAAAATCACCGGCCTGATCTCGTTTCATAAAATACAATGGCCAAGATCCTGCGCTGGGATCAAGTCCCTGGGGCACCCTTGCTTCCCCTGCATAAGAAAGCTGTGACCATTTCCTGGGTAGGTTGACACGCTTTTTGAGACTGGATTTTATTTCAACTAACAATTTCTTTGTCTCCGGTTTCTCGCTATCCCCCGTTGTTTTAAGTATTACATCTGAATCCATAGTCATCCCCCCACATTATAACCTGCACGTTGTTATAATATATGTGGGCATCATCGATAATACGACAGTTCTCATATATTTCACAATTATCAATATGAATCCGTTGTATTGATTGAATCGAACAAAGCAAGCGAACACTGTTCTCCCCTACGATTATATTATCTACAGGCCATTAGCCAATACTTATTTCTGGATTTAGACTATTTAATATTTTCCATCAGTCATATTAATTCATTTTGCCAATAAAGCTAAATCCTAGCTTCAGTCCATAATAGATCACGATACCGCCACAAATGGTATTAATACCTTTCAGTATTTTGTCATTAAAAATATTTCGAAAGGTTGAAACGAGAGTTACCAGTCCTGAAAACCACAGCATGGATGCCATGCATACACCTAAAATAAAGAATTGTGACGCTCCTTGAGGTAGTGATGCCTTGAATCCCCCCAATAAAAGAGAACCATCGATAATTGCCTGGGGATTTAGCCAGGTGACAACAAAGCAAGCCCAAGCTATCTTGGATAGAGACTCCTCCATCTTTATATCTGTTGACAGTTCAGGTTGAGAACGGATAAGATTGATACCGATATAGATAACCGTCATACTCCCGATCAGCAATACTGCCATTTTCAACATTTCATTTCTATCTATGATTGCTCCTACACCGAAGAAGCATGCAAGAGCTAAAGAAATATCAAAAAAAGTAGTAATTCCGGCTACCTGATAAGCTCGGATCCTGTTAAAACGAAGGGCACTGTTAATGACGTATAGGTTTTGCATTCCTATGGGAGCCAAGTAGGCCAATCCCAACGTGAATCCTTGAACGATGTACTTTAGCATTATTTCTCAGTCCTTTCCTACAGAAGATTTTTTCATATGGATATCTTCATTATAGCTGTTGCTAAAGCCATTGACCCCAACCAACCTCGTATATTTTCAACCAACCAACAATTCTACAAAAAAACAACTGCCATAATGAAGTAATCCACTTGGCAGTTGTTAAAAGATGAAAGTTTCATCATACTATTATTCTATAACGTTTTTAGAAGAACAGCTAATAATGTAAAAGCTTCTGCCTATATAATCAATTTCATTAACGGCAAACCCCGCTTTTTCAACATCCTCTTTTACAAATTCGATTTCCTTTCTCTTATGAATAGGAGGCCCCATTTCCTCTTCAATCTTATTCCAATCAAGAATGATGAGAATGCCTCGGTCCTTCAGTACTCTTTTACATTCCTTCAAGAAGATTTCCGGAGTGTCCAGCTCATGATATACCGTGGATGTAAATACCATGTCTACAGATCCGTCATTGATGCGGAAACTATTCTCCGCTGAAAGGATAAAGTCTACATTCGTCAGTTTTTCTTCCTCTATCCTTCGTCGAGCTTCCTCCAGCATCAAGGGATTGATATCAATGGCGTAGACCTTTCCTTGCACGCCTACGGCTTTACCCATAGGTATGGTAAAATACCCGATTCCACAGCCCACATCAGCAACAACCTGCCCCTCTTTTATGGCCAATTTTTGGATAATTTGCTCCGGAGGAAGTATTTTTCTTCTCATGGGATTATCCAGCTTGCTCATGTTCGTTGCCTTGAATTTATTTGTCATAATTGCCTCCCTTATTATGCGATTTATATATCTTCTTTCTCATTTATTTTTGAAAAGTATTTATCAGTTCTTTTGTGTGCTGATTAATTGCTTCAACATTTACTGCTTCAATCCCTGCATCAGCAACACGGTACTTTTCCTTTAGCAGAAGTATCCTATAAACACTTTCGTCAATTTTCCCCTCTCGAAGCTTCCCGCTCTCTACCGCTGCTTTTAAAGCATTAAGGACTTCTATTTCCCTTTCATAGGAGTGGCCGACCAGTACAATATCATTCCCTGCATCTGCGGCCATAACAGCAGCTTCTCCAATCCCATAGTTTTCTGCAATAGCCCCCATGGTCATATCATCCGTCATGATTACACCATTAAATGCTAACTCTTTTCTCAAAATATCTGTAACAACCCTTTTAGAGAGGGAGGAGGGATACTGTGGATCAACCTGAGGGAAAAGTATATGGGCTACCATCACCCCATCAGCACCGTTCTTTACGGCTTCTGCAAAGGGAATAAGTTCAAAGCTTCTGAGTTCCTCAATATTCTTATCTACCCTTGGAAGACCTACATGAGAATCAACGGACGTATCTCCATGCCCCGGGAAATGTTTGATAACAGATATAACACCCTCTCCTTGCATTCCCTGCATCATGGATATACCCAATCGCTTCACCACCTCCGGTTCAGTACCGAAGGATCGGTCACCGATCACCGGATTCTTAGGATTATTATTAATATCTAATACAGGGGCAAAGTTCATATTGAAACCAAAAATCTTGATTTTTTCTGCTAAGGCTTGTCCAACCTGGAAAGCCAATGCTTCTTGATCTGCCTTCCCGATAACCTTAGCCGTGGGAAGGTTCTTAAGTTCTTTAGGCATTCTGGTGACACGTCCACCTTCTTCATCCACGGATAAAAACAGAGGAATTTTGTTCTTTGAATTATATGCCTTTAAAGAATTCATCAGCTCCAGCAGTTGATTTTTATCCTCAATATTATCCTGATATAGAATAAATCCGCCCACATGATAGGTATCTATCATAGCCTTGGTCTGCTCATTGATTGTATATCCATCCAAACCAACAATTACCATTTGACCGATTTTCTCTTCCAAACTCATTTGCTCAATTTTTTCTTTTATAGGGTCAATCTCCGCTTCGATTGGAGGTATCTCTGGATTTGTTTCTTCCTGCTTTTCTCCCTCCTGATGATCTGATTGACATCCTGTGAATAGTAATATCATCATCGTAATATATAGAAAAGGATTTATCCAGTATTTTCTTTTCATTTCTATTTTCTCCTTTGATTATAAACCCCTTGATTTATACAAACACAGTCCCAATAGTTAAACTATATCAAATATTATTCCCTTTTCAAATCATAAGCCATACAAAAATGGTACAACCTGTAGAGATTATACCATTTTTGACCTTTCTTCCTATGCCTTGTTAAACAAGTTTTCTCCCCATCATTACTCCCATGGCAGATGCCATCATCAGTCCTCTGGTCCATCCGCTGGAGTCCCCCAAGCAGTAAAGCCCCTTGATGTTCGTCTCAAAATTATCGTCGATATTGATTTTATTGCTGTAAAACTTGATTTCCGGTCCATACAACAAGGTTTCCCTGCTGGCGAACCCGGGGACAACAGTATTCATAGCCTGTATAAAGTTCAAAATGTTGATCATGGGCCTATAGGGAATTGCCGAGGTTATATCCCCTGCCACCGCATCAGGCAGTGTCGGTCTTACATTAGATTGATCCAGCTCATGCTGCCAGGTTCTTTTTCCGTCCAAGATGTCACCATATCGCTGCACCAGTATTCTGCCATTCCCCAGCATATTGACCAGTTCAGCCACCTTTTTGCCATATTGTATGGGCTGGTTAAAGGGCTCGGAGAAGTTATGAGAACTCAATATAGCCAGATTGGTATTTTCGGATTTCCTATCTTTATAGGAATGTCCATTGACAATGGCTAGATCATCATCATAATTCTCCTGAGACACAAAGCCCCCTGGATTTTGGCAGAAGGTTCTAACCTTGTTCTTAAAGGGAGCAGGATATCCAATCAGTTTGGATTCATAAAGTACATTGTTTACCTTTTCCATAACCTCATTTCTTACTTCCACCCGGACACCGATATCTACTGTGCCGGCACAATGATGAATGCCATGCTTGACACACATTTGCTTCAACCAGTCAGCCCCTTTTCGACCGCCGGCAACCACAATACTGTCACCATATACTATTTCTTCAGCATGTGTGCCCTGGGAATCTGCAACCTTGACTCCCTTGGCAGCACCATCTTCTATTACTAAATCCTTAACCACCGTGCCGAACTTGATTTCTACCCCATGCCCTAAAAGGTAGCTTTGAATTTTCAAATAGATCTCCTGGGCCTTTTCTGTCCCCAAGTGTCGTATCGGGCAATCCACCAGTTTTAGTCCTGCTTCGATGGCTTTTCTGCGTATTTCTTTGATTTCCTCTGTATTCCCTACACCTTCCACCTTCTTATCTGCTCCAAATTCTAAATAAATGCCATCCGTATATTCAATAAATTCCTGGGCTCTACTGCTGCTAATTAATTTGGGAAGATCGCCTCCCACCTCATAGCTTAAAGACAACTTTCCGTCTGAAAATGCCCCTGCACCGGAAAAACCCGTGGTAATATGACAATAGGGCTTACAAGAAACACATTCTTTTGTTTTCTCTTTTGGACAACTTCTTTGCTCGATTTGCCGTCCCTTTTCGATGAGTAGGATCTTTTTATTCGCATTTAGTCTCACAAGTTCTAGGGCAGTAAAAATCCCTGCTGGACCGGCCCCTACAACAATCACGTCATATTTCAAGGTTATCATCTCCTTCATGAATTCCTTGTTTCCTTAATTTCATTTAATATTTTATATTTCATTATTTGTTTCACCAATGCTTTTTAGGTTAAAAAAAGGTTAAATACTTCATCCTATTCAATATATGGATTCATATAGATAGTATGACCATTCTTTAGAAATGTCAAAACCATCTACTCTGTACTGGGTAGATGGTCTTCGCAGATTTTCTTAGTCTTTAATTTCACTTACTCCCGCATAAACTTAAGATTTACAGACTGCAGGATTTGTGTCCAAACATCAAAATATAACTCGTTGGTGCCATTCTCATTCGTAGGATTCTGATAGGATGGAATCCTGCCCAATGACCAAATGGATATGCCACCGATACCTGCTTCCTGTGCCTTCTTGATCTTCTCTTCCACGCTCCTGCTGTCCTCATAGAGAATAAAGTTGTAGGTCTTGTCTGTGCTGTTATAATATGCCAGGTATGGACTTTCCAAAGGCTTGATATAATTGGGCACACCCGGATCAAGCTGGCTGGTCATTCTTTGATAAATCTGCCCATAGGACGGTGTTGAATATATTCCTGCCGTTTGCAAGGGGACAGTCTGCCAGTCCTCCGGTTTTTCAATATTGGGAAACTTCCATTGAGCCGTACCAAAAGAAATCTGCAGAATAATCTTTTGGGTATCTTGAATACCTGTCTCTGGATTTGTTAAAGCATGAATTGCTTTATCAATTCTAGTAATAGATGCCAGGGAGTCAACAAAGGCCGGATTGTTCACGTACAACATCACATCAGACTTTTTGATACTATATTTAGGTTCATAATCATGGGCCATGACGATGACTTTATCTGCAATTTCTCCAATGGCCCTATAGTTATAGCCATCATAGTACGTGGAAAATGGTACTGCTGCATATAGGTCTTTACCTGCACCTGTGGATGATAATGCTTGCTTCAGCTCCTGTAAAAACTGAATATATAACTCACTCATCAGCTTGCCATCATATAATGTATTCTCCCTTATTCCGGTAACAGGATTCGTGGCTGTATTTCTCAGTTCTTCAAAGTCAATGACCAATCCGTCCCAATATATCCCTATGTCTTTAATAATCTCCTGATTCATTATGTCCATCATCATATGAATAAGCTGCTGTCGTCTTTCCTCAAAGGGAAGAACATTTTTTAGTACACCCATATTTGAAAACACGTTGAATCGAATGGGAATATTATTCTGTTTGGCAATTTGCAGGGCTTCTATGTGATTTTCATCCAGGAGCGTTGAATTGATTTTGATGCCATAATTCTCAAGCATCCCTGCATCATATGTAACATCGTAAAATGCAAAACTCACGTCATTAAAGTACTTGATAAGGTCCTTTTGATTGAAATTGTTCGACTTAAACACTTCCTTTGGGTAAAAGCCATGGAGCTTCTGACCACTAATACCTTGCGCTAACATCTCCAAGTCTAAAGCGTCAATGATACCGTCATCATTCAGGTCTTTGCTGGCATCATATTGCATATTACCATCGGTTAAACTTAGATGTTCGGACAGGATCCTCAAATCAATGTCATTTACAATACCATTTTCATTGATATCTCCTTTTAGCATGCTAATTTCTTCGGCGCTGGAGATAACTGGTGCTATCCCTAACAGCAGTATAAAAAAGACGAAGCAAATTTTTTTCATTATAAAAGTGTCCCCCCATGATTTATCATCGCGTTGTAGAAAAGTCTCAGTTATACTATAGCATATCTTTTGCAGCTTTACATCTTCGTATATTTCTCTAAGCTTCTTCAAAATATTAAGAAAATGCAAAAGTTTTAAAAAAGGAAATGATTCGTATACATAGAACATAGGAAATAACATTATCATTAAAGGTGTGAAGGAGTGGAATCAGTGGAAAGAATAAGACTTGATAAGGTTTTGAAAGAAATGGAAAAGAAAAGTATTTCTCAAATGATCATTTCTGATCCGGCGTCTATTTTTTATCTTACAGGCAAATGGATTCATCCTGGCGAGAGAATGCTGGCGTTATATCTTGCTGTAAACGGAAATCACCGGCTTTTTATCAACGAACTCTTTCCGGTTCATGAAGACTTGGGCGTTGAAAAGGTGTGGTTTAAGGATATCGACGAACCGGTGAAAATACTTTTCCAGCATATCGATAAGGAAGAAAAATTGGGCATCGATAAAAACTGGCCCTCCAAGTTTTTGCTGGATTTGATGGAAAGAAAAGGCGATAATGCTTTTGTGAACGGCTCTTTTATCATCGATAGGGTGAGAATGCAAAAGGATGAAAAGGAAATACAGTGGATGCGTACAGCTTCTCAAATAAATGATGCAGCCATGGAACGGATCATTCAACTCATTCCCCGCCAGTATAACGAAAAGAAAATGGGACAGCTTTTAATGGATATCTATGAAGAACTAGGCGCTGAAGGTCCTTCCTTTGACCCAATCATTGCTTATGGTGCCAATGCCGCTGACCCTCATCACGGCCCAGATCATTCCGAGGTGAAAAAAGGTGACAGTGTCATCATCGATATCGGATGTAAAACGGAGTCTTACTGCTCCGATATGACAAGGACTGTATTCTATCAGACTGTATCCGACCATGCCAAGGAAGTTTATCAAATCGTGAAGGCTGCAAATCAAAAGGCGATCTCTATCATCAAGCCCGGCGTACGCTTCTGCGATATCGATCTTGCCGCCAGAAATCACATCGATGAGATGGGTTATGGTACGTACTTTACCCACAGAACAGGTCACTCTATAGGAATTGATGTCCATGATTTTGGCGATGTATCTTCTGTCAATACAGATACGGTAGAACCTGGAATGATTTTTTCTGTTGAGCCGGGTATCTATCTTTCAGACCAATTTGGCGTCCGAATTGAAGACTTGGTACTGGTAACAGAAAGTGGTTGTGAAGTACTCAATCGGTTTAGCAAAGATCTGATAATTGTCGATTAATTCTCTTTGCATTGATACTATATAAAACGCCATCCGTTCTCACAAGGAGATCGGATGGCGTTTTATATGATTAATGCGATTCGTCGTTGAAACTTTCAAAAGCCTTTTCCCATTTTTCTACATAGTGTCCTGTGCCCCATTCAGCCATAATAACCGCTGCGCCTTCTTCTAAAGGCACTCTCTGCAGGGGTGCGTTTTCCAAACGGTCCTTTGACATGGCGTAAACAAGCAGCTCATTTTTCGTAACAATCAAAGCAATATCCTGATTGGGAGAAGTAAAAGCATCTACAGCTCCAGGTATCTGATCCTTTATAACCGTCCAAGGAACCGATAATTCATCATAAAATACCAGCTTGGATGAGGGTATCATATGAATAGGATAATCAGCATAAAGCATCTCCTGCCCCTGCGTATAATTGATTCTTCCCTTGTAAAACCAGTGGCCCATCTTTCTTTCCAAACCAAAGCTTTCCTCTACAGTATCAAAGTTCAAAAGTTGTTCCTTTCCTATTCCCAGCTCTGCCATCAACCGCTTCCATCCGTTTTTCATAGAAACCAATCCCGTTGATCCGGACAAATCCCATATGGTCACGCCTTTTACATGAGGAAGACTATCAATAGGCAAAATCTGCAACCGATCTTCCTTCCACAGATCCCCGCTGTCTTTATATGTGCCCTCACCGGATACTTCAACGGCTGTATAATCATTTCCCACATAGTCAATACGTCTGGTCCGGTAGCCCGTCTTGTCATTCATCAAAGAAAGCTTTGTATCCATTAGGGGCATCTTGTTTTCATCTTCCATCATAACATTATATGCCGTGATGATATCCTCTTGATACGTCCCGTCTCCAACTTCTTTCACTTCCAACTTCCAGAATCCGCTTTTTCGCGGAAAGAAGATATTGGATTTCTCTAGGATCGGGGCTAGTGTCTTGTCTTTTGAAGCAATCCATAGTGTCTTATACGCATATCCCTGTGTTCCTTCTCCGCTTCTTTCCCTAGATTGGGGAATCCTTAGTCCCACCAACACACCTGTATGGGCAATATCCTCCTTAGAATTACGATTTAGCCCCAATCCTTCTTTAGGTTCTTTTCCGGCTTGCTCATATAGGTGCTCATCAACTTCATCAGATACCTTTTTCAGATAAAAGCTGTAATTATAAATTTCCAGTACCAGTTCTTGATCATTGATCCTCAGTACCTCGCAGAAATATTTATCCTCCTCGGTAATGGTAATGGCTTCAATCTCTTTATTGGGAAGCGTAAAGTCCTTAGGAAAGGACTTATGGTTGTATAGTAGGTATTCTTCACCCTTCACTCTCCGAATAGAGTATCCAGGTTTTTCCAATAAATTTTCTCCAAAAACCATATATTTATCAGAAAACTGGACATTCTCTCCAATCCACTCCTCGTCCTTATGCCCTTGATCTTTCCTATCGCTGAGTAAGACCCGATCGATCTTCCATGTCCCTTGAATGGGGATTTGCCGATTTTGTGGCGGTACGATTTTGAGCACGGAGTCGTCAGTGGAGGTGCTGCTGCAGCCCACAGCATATACAAATAAGACTATCCATAAAAGCACTATGCTGATCTTTCTCACCTAACCACACTCCTGTAACGGCAATGTGACGACCACATCTGTCCCCACATTCTCCTGACTCATGATTTCCAGCTTTCCATCCATCAAGCGAATGATTTCATCGCATATAGATAAACCAATACCATTTTTTGATTTGCTGGATTTCCCTTTATAGAACTTCTCTTTGATTTTAGGCAGCTCTTCTTCGGGTATACCGCAGCCGGTATCTTGAATCTCAAAAACGAAATTTGGTTTATCAAATTGGGCTTTGAGCGTAACGAGACCACCTGGCGGGGTAAATTTGAAGGCATTATCCAAAATATTAATAAAGACCTGCTTCAACCTGTTTTCATCGGTGTATGTCACTGGCAGATCATCTGCCCACGTTACCTGAAAATCAATATTCTCCCTTAAGGCCCTTGGCGCCAGCTGTTTTTGAAGATGTTCAAGTAGTTTTGATATATCTGCTGTTTGTTTTTCCAGAGTAACTTTTCCTGATACAAATTTTGAGAAGTCCAGCAGCTCCTCCACCATATGGGTTAGACGATCGCTTTCCTTTTCAATAATATCAAGACCATCCAACAATGTATCCTTACGGTCAAATCCATGCTTCAGCGTAACTGCCCATCCCTTAATCGATGTCAACGGCGTCCTCAATTCATGGGATACAGAAGAGATAAAATCGTTTTTTAACTGCTCCTTTTTTAAAATTTCCTTTGCCATGTAATTCAGTGTATCAGAAAGCTTACCGATCTCATCCTCAAATCTTTTTTTACTTTCCGTTTTAAAATCTCCTAGAGCCATTTTTTCTGCAGCCCATGTCACATCCTTGATAGGACCAATGATGGTATTTGCCAGAAAAATACTGACCAACCCTGAAGCCAAGATGACAAATCCTCCAAAGCTCATAAAAATATAAGCGATTTTTCGGACGTCTCTATTTACTTCTCGCAGGGACGTGATAAAGCGCAGGGCTCCTACGGTTTCATCTCCTGATCGCAGGGGATAGGAGATGGCCATGACCTCTTCCGTATCATACTCTACTTTCCCGATCCATTTTCCCTTCTGACCCTGCAATGCCGCTTTCACATCCTCCATATACGATACGTCTTTTGGGATAATCCCGATGGAATCCATCAAAACCTTACCGTTCATATCAATGATTTCTACCTGTACGGATGCCTGTCTCCAAAAGGTATCCACGTTGCTCAGAACATTTTCATGAAGGGTCGTGTCAGAAAAATAGCGCATGTACAAATCGGAAGAAATCTTAATCTGATTATATAGATTATCCTCCAGATTGTTGTAGTAATTTTGCTTTACAATATAAATCAAGGAAATTTCCAGGATGACTACGGTGATAATAACAATAAACATAAAATTAATAACCAGCCTGCTTTTAATGCTTTTCATCCTATTTCTCTCCCCGAAGTCTATAGCCTAATCCCCACACGGTTTCAATGATTTGCGGTTCGGAAGGATTGTCTTCAATCTTTTCTCGAAGCCTTCTGACATGGACATCCACCGTCTTCATGTCACCAAAATAGTTTTTTCCCCAAACGACATTGAGGATATCATCTCGGCTCAATGCCTTTCCAGGATTGTTCATAAACACCTTCATAATGGAAAACTCCGTCGGTGTCAACTCAATCTCTTTGTTGCGCTTATAAAATTTCTGCCCATCTACATCTAAGCTTATGTCCATATGGGCAATACTTTTATCCATAAAGGCTTTGGGTTTGTCCATCTTTCTCAGATTCGCTCTAATCCTGGCAATCAACTCCAAAGGATTGAAAGGCTTAACCATGTAGTCATCTGCACCTAACTCCAGACCCATGATTTTGTCCATATCCTGGCTCCGGGCTGTCAGCATAATGATTACCAATTCCGGCATGATCTCCCGCATCCTATGACATACTTCGAAGCCATCAATACCCGGAAGCATAACATCTAAAATGACCACTTTGGGATAAAATGCAGTGACCATTTCCAATGCTGCCTCTCCTGTCTCGGCCTCCAGCACCTCAAAACCACTTCTATCTAAATTGATGGATAAAAATCTCCGTATGGAAACCTCATCCTCTACCACCAGTACTTTTGCTTTCTCCTCTTCCATTTTTATCACTCCATCTTCATTTTTCATAGATATTGTACGAAGTTTCATTTTTGCAACGAGAAAAAAAATTTTTTCACAAATCCCATCAAGATTCTATTTATGCTTTTTCGTAAATATTCCTGCCCTCTTAACCATTCTGTAACCTATTGTAATTTTTTTGTAAATCAATATAACGGAAAAAGCGATATTCTATAGGTAACCTTTATCTACTAGGAGAGAGTACCAATGTCTAAAAAAGTTATTCTTTGTATATTAATTCTCTTAAGTCTGTCTCTTTTCCTTTTGGGCTGCCAGGATTTTTTGAAGCCAAGTCCTTCCAGGGAAGAGGACAAGCCTCCTCTAGCGGAGTCTCAAATTCCTACAAATGTATCTGAAGAACTGGTTCCTGATATAACCAATATTGCCCTGTTTGGCATCGATACAGGACGTGAAAAATATGAAGCCATCCACTCCGATGCGATCATGATTCTGTCCATCGACAGAATCCATAAAAAAATAAAGCTCTCTTCTCTTATGAGAGATACATATGTTGAAATCAAAGGAAAAAAGAATAACAAGCTAAATACAGCCTATGCCATGGGTGGACCGGAACTGGCCGTAGAAACTATTCGTGAAAACTTTGGGATTGATATTGAAGATTATGTTACCGTTGATTTCGTGGGCTTGTCCCATATCATTGATGCTCTGGGGGGTGTAGATATCGACGTTAAGGAAAAGGAAATTGGAGAAATCAACAAGTATATGAAAGAAGTGGCAGAAATCAAGAAAGAAAAGTCTACCCCCATCACAGAATCTGGTATGCAGCTCTTGAATGGCAATCAAGCTGTGGCTTACGGCAGAATCAGGAAAGTCGGAGATGGGGATTTTGATAGAACCGAAAGGCAGAAGAATTTGTTGACGGCACTTTATCACAAAATCACGGATCAGGAAGTGAAAAAATATCCTGCTGTGGCAGCAGCGCTTTTTCCATATGTTGAAACCAGCATGTCTCCATCGGAGATCTTAAGTCTAGGCATGGATGTACTGAAGCTTGACATATCCGAAGTTGACTGGTACCGCTTCCCCCTTGACGGCTACTACAAAGGGAAAATCATCGATAAGGTATGGTACCTTTCAGCCGATTTAGAAGCAACCGCAGAACATGTCCATAAATTTATTTATGACGATATCAAAGAGCCTCCTTTATGATAGATTTACATAGATGAATACATAATAAACGGGATACCTTACAAGGTATCCCACTTTTTGTCCGTAATCCGCCCGCTATTATAAGTGAAAGTAAATACATTTTTCTTGCCGCCCAATTCGAAAGCCAACTGTTGAATGCCATATTTTTCAGCTATTCTCTTCATATTGTTCATATAACTATGCTCCACCAGCTGAATCATCGGCAGACTTCTAAGCACTGCTGAAAAGTCCGTACGGTCCTGCTTGCTTTGATACAGACATATCCGAAAAAACCGGGTCGGTGTGCTTTCAAAAAATCCATCGAAGTGTATTTGAAATCCCTCGTAGGAAAAGACCCCATAGCGCTCCATGATTTCCCTTTGAATCACTGTAATCTCATTTTCCAACAGCTTTGTCAGTTCCCAACTGGGTACAGCCAAATTGATATTCTGTCCGTCAATATATCCTGCAGAAGCAATGCCAATAAGTTCCCCTTTCATATTCAACAAAGCACCACCAGAGCTGCCCGGCGACATAGGTGCCGTCGTTTGAATAAAATCATGCCCATCCCCTTGTCTGAATCCTGAAATGATCCCATCAGAAATGGTATTCATGAGTCCTAACGGGCTGCCAATGGCCACTACCTTTTGTCCCCGCTTTAAGTTTTGTGATGATCCGGTCTTGATGGGAACGGTATTCAGATGAATTTTGATCAGTGCCAAATCCTTTCTCGGATCGGTATTCAGCAGCGTATAAGTTTTATACTCATAGCCTTGCTCCAAGCCTTCAAAAACAATACCATAATAGAAGCCATCTTTTATGACATGGAAGTTCGTAGCAATCAATCCTTTATCATCAATCACCACGCCGGACCCCCGGCCTACCACTTCATCTTCACGGCTATATACCTTGATCATGACTACGGATTTTGACATCTGCGCCAGCTCTTCAAAGGTCTTTTCTTGATCTACAGCTGCTGTTATGTTATTTGAAGCTCTGGGGGCATCCACTAAGGATGAAGTCTGTTTTTTCACAACCGCTTTTTGCCCATAGGGAAATTCCCTTAAGGCTTCCCGCGTTGGATACGCAATCAGCTTCGAGTACTGGCTATCTTTATCGATATCCGTGAATTTACCGTCGTCCATAGTGTTAATATATACAACATCACAACCAATCTTGGACAGCAGCAGTAAGAAATAAATCTCGTGTTCTTTGATATCTCCATAGGAGATGATCTTTGGATTATGTTGATCTGATTTCAAGTCAAAATTCTTTAATAATTGTGGTAAGTATTGATGCATCCACGTAAGTAATTTCAAACAAAAATTCTTCATGGTCGTCGGACTGGAATGCCGTGTATTGCGTAAATACTGCTCCAACACAAGGGTAAATCCCTTCATCACACATTGATTTGTCCTGTCATTCCCTGTTATAGTAAACAGATGGGCAGTTTGCAGATCACGGGCCACCTGTTCGGCTACCTGGCCATTGATTACAATTCGATTCCACAGACTGCTGGTCTTTGTCACCAGTTCACTATATACATCCTTTGTTAAAGGCATAATCAACCGCAGATATCTTTCATCCAAAGACTGAAGCTCCCCGTCCAGCTTCCTGATCTCTTCGTAATACTTTTCCTTGTCATCCTTTATGCCGATCACTCTATAAAAGTACACAGGAACAATCGGTGTTTCCCCCTGTACGAATCCTTTTCTCTCTGAGATCGGAATCAATAAATCTTTGAATAAATCACTAGTTTCCCCAACGATGGTCTGTACCATATAATCTCTTTTGTCCACGTCCATTCCCCCACTTTGAACAACAAAAGTTCTTTTTTTTATTATCTCATAATTGGAAAACGCATACAATCAAATCAAAAACAAAAAACGGAGCGTCAATCTTTTCACCGACACTCCGATTTATATCTGGTTCTGTTCATGATCTTTAAGTCCCACGCACGGGCTATTCTTGAATAGAATCTTTCACCAGGCTCTCTGATCTATTCAATGAATAGGTATGCAGCATGAGCATCAATAGCACAGCTGCTCCGGATACAATAAATGTAAGGGGCCAAACGGCACCGATCCCCATGCGGTCAATGTATCTGCCTACCATCGACGTTCCAAGGGCGCTTCCTGCAGCCCAGCTTAAGGAGCCAATGGAGTTAAATCTTCCTCTGAAATTTTTCGGACTGTTATTAGCCACATACACACCATAATTGGTCACCACAAGGATTTCTCCAAAAGTCCAGAGGATTGTTGAAACAACGAGGAAAGCAAAGGATTGGAAGATCCCGATCATACCAAAACCAATAGCATAAAGTATGCCAGCGATGATGATATTGACCAGTGGTCTGAATCTTTTGGTTATATCGATGATGAATACTGTCATTAAGAGCACGGTAACCGCATTGATACTCATTAAGTAACCGAAGGTTTCCGCACCTTTATTCTCAAACACATGCTCCAGCATCAAAGGTAGTGAAAAGCTGTGCTGCGTATATACAAAGCTGTAGGCTATATAGATCACTAAAAAGACAATGATTTGCGGTCTTTTCATAAGAACCGTTATAATATTTCCGGATTCATCGCTTTCCTCCAGAATGTCCACGCTCTCTTCCTGGTGTTCCGGATTTGTCTCCTTAATATTGAAATAAACCAGTGAAACAGCGACAAAGGAAGTCAATGCATCTCCAATAAAAAGGAGGGGCAAATAATTATTAAATAAAAACCCAGCTACGATAGGCCCTAAAGAAACCCCAAGGTTTATCCCCAGGTAGAGCAGAGAATAGCCCAATTGTCTTCGCTCAGGTGGCAATAGGTCGGCTACGATGGCGCTGATAGCTGGTCTTACCGCTCCATTGAAGAAGGTTGACAAGAATAAGAGAATAATAACAATCTTCGGCTGCTGAATGAAGGCACAGGGTATAAGAAAGACACCTGCCAACGTCTGAGCCATCAGATATGTTTTTCTTCTGCCGATTTGGTCAGCAAATTTTCCTCCTGCCAATGATCCCGGGATGGTCAACAAAGAACTGATCATGGCAATAACGCCGGCTGTTTCAAAGGAATACCCCAGTTTTTTTGTTAAAAATAGTGTGAGAAACGGTAAAACAAAATCTCCAAATCTGTTGATCACATTCACGAAAAACAAGATATATATGCTTTTCGGAAGTCCCCTATACGTTTTAAAAGGATTCATGGTTTATCCCCCCTCAAAAATAAAATAAAAAAACTGAAGGACCTTTCTCATGTAATCGAGACTCGTCCTCCAGGCTTTTTTCCTAGAAGTGTAGCTGTTTGCCTGTATCGCTCGGACCTGACACTGAAAACAGCCGGAACCCTAGATACACTCTCCAAATATTTTTTATGTATAAATTTTCTTATCAACTATTATATGGAAATTACTTGAAAGTGTCAACGCTTTTCTAAGCATATGAAGGAAAATATTGAAGAGATTCATTTTATATCTTCAATCGATAAATTCACACGATAATTGCCATAGGCCAGTACTTCATCTAAAAATTGTAAAAGCTCTTCCTGAGTTGCCGCATTTACTTTTAATAGATAGCAGCCTTCTCCACTCGTGCGGTTTGCTTCCACAACGGCTGGGCTTTGTTTTACAAATCGAATGAATGCTGCGTGATCCGTAGTCTTCATAAATATAGTAACAAAGGCAGTAACAACTTTACCTTCCTTTACAGGATCGACTTTGACCGTATATCCTTGAATGACACCGAACTCCTCCATTCTACGAATTCGATTGGCTACTGCCTGTCCTGTTAAATGTACCTGCTCACCGATTTCTCGCCATTGATATCTTGCATTTTTCTTAAGCATTTCTAAAATTTCATAATCTGTTTGATCAAGCATTATGCATCGAATCCTTTCTTCATGAAAGTCAAATCATTCTTATCTTTTCTCCAATCATTTCCATAATAGGCTATAATCATTCTATCAAAGATGATAGGAGGAATAAAGTGTGCAAATACAATTACTGCGTCACGCTACATTATTGTTGACCATCAATAATCGAAAGATCTTGGTTGACCCTATGCTAAGTCCCAAAGGTGCAATGCCAGCTATTCCACAGGTTGCTAACACGGACAATAATCCTTTAGTGGATCTGCCCATCGAACGATCCCAGCTTCAGGATATCGATGCCATCCTCGTGACCCATACCCATCCGGACCACTTTGATGATGCTGCAGCTGCATTTCTTTCAAAAGAAATCCCTGTGTTTTGTCAGCCGGAGGATACTGAAAAAATGAGGTCATATGGCTTTCATCATGTAAATCCTATCGAAGCATCTTATTCATGGAATAGCCTCCATATCCACCGTACAGCAGGACAGCATGGTACTGGAGAAATAGGAGAAAAAATGGCTCCTGTATCCGGCTTTGTACTGCATGCTGAAAATGAGCCCTCCCTTTATATCGTAGGAGACTCTATTTGGTGCAAAGAGGTTGAAGATGCACTGGAACAGTTTCACCCAGATATAACGGTTTGCTTCGCTGGCTCAGCCCAGTTTCATGTGGGTGACCCCATAACCATGAACGCACAAGATATTTATCATGTATGTAAAAAATCACCGGAAACAAAGGTAGTTGCTGTTCATATGGAAACATGGAACCATTGTTCTCTTTCCAGAAGGAATTTAAAAAGTTTCTTAGAAAGGGAACATCTCACTGCACAAGTATATGTTCCTGATGATGGTGAAATCATGATGTTCAATCAGTATTAACTCCTTGTATAGTAATTGCGTATAAGAAGCATAGGGTAACGCTTATGCATCTTATACGCTTTTTTCATGTTAATTACTTTATATCAATCCCTCATCTTTCATTACTGATAAAACGGTAAAATCTGCTGCTCATTTCTTAAAAATTTCTCTTTGAAACCCAGTGTATGTCGTATATAATCAAAATGTATGTTTTTGTATCGAAAAAAATCATGATCCTCATAAACTGCTGAAAATAAAAGAAGTTTTTCTATAAACAATATGTGATAACTGTGAAAGGAGCCTTAAATGAGTATTTTAACCGTTAAAAATTTAAGCCACGGATTTGGCGATCGAGCGATCTTTAACAATGTTTCCTTCCGACTGCTAAAGGGTGAACATATTGGCCTTGTGGGTGCCAATGGGGAAGGTAAATCCACCTTCATGAATATCATAACCGGAAAACTAGAGCCGGACGAAGGCCACATCGAATGGTCAAAACGTGTGAGAGTTGGATATCTGGATCAGCATACAGTACTTGAGCGGGGAATGACCATCCGTGATGTCTTAAAAGGTGCATTCCAATATCTTTTTGATTTAGAAACAGAAATGAATATCCTGTGTGAAAAAATGGCCGACGCTTCTCCTGAAGAATTGGAGCAGATGCTGGAGGACATGGGGAATATTCAAGATATCTTGGATCATAATGACTTCTATATTATTGATGCAAAAGTGGAAGAGATCGGCCGCGGCCTTGGATTAGAGGATATAGGTCTCGATCGGGATGTACATGATCTTAGCGGTGGTCAGCGAACAAAGGTCCTGCTGGCTAAGCTGCTGCTGGAAAAACCGGATATTCTTCTTCTAGACGAGCCTACCAACTATCTTGATGAGCAGCATATCGAATGGTTGAAGCGATATCTGACGGAATATGAAAATGCTTTTATACTGATTTCCCATGACATTCCCTTCCTAAATAGTGTCATTAACCTAATCTATCATATGGAAAATCAGGAGCTGAACCGTTATGTAGGGGATTATGATAATTTCCTTCAAATCTATGAAGTAAAAAAACAACAGCTGGAATCAGCATATAAAAAGCAGCAGCAAGAAATCGAGGACTTGAAAGACTTTGTTGCGCGAAACAAGGCTCGCGTATCTACAAGAAATATGGCCATGTCCCGTCAGAAAAAGCTGGATAAGATGGAGGTCATAGAACTGGCTAGAGAAAAGCCAAAGCCTGAATTCAATTTCAAGGAAGCTCGAGCCTCCGGTAAGGTACTTTTTGAAACGAAGGATTTGGTAATCGGCTACGACGAACCCCTGTCAAAACCGTTAAATCTCCGCATGGAGCGGGGACAAAAGATTGCCCTGGTAGGAGCCAACGGTCTAGGAAAAACGACACTGCTCAAAAGTATCCTGGGGGAGATCAAATCCGTATCCGGAAATGTTGAATTGGGTGACTACCTACACATTGGTTATTTCGAACAAGAAATCAAAGAAGCCAACTATAAGACATGTATCGAAGAGGTTTGGCAGGACTTCCCTTCATTTACCCAATATGAAGTCCGCGCTGCTTTAGCAAAATGCGGTTTAACCACCAAGCATATTGAAAGCAAAGTCGTGGTGCTAAGCGGAGGAGAACAAGCCAAAGTACGTCTTTGTAAACTGATCAATAAAGAATCCAATATATTGATCCTGGATGAGCCCACCAACCATCTTGACGTCGATGCCAAAGAAGAGCTGAAGCGAGCCCTGCAAGCATACAAGGGCAGTATCCTGCTGATTTGCCACGAACCTGAATTCTACCGCGATGTGGTAACAGAAGTTTGGAATTGTGAATCCTGGACAACAAAAATCGTTTAATCGAAAAAGTCAAAGAGAATATTTACATCTCTTTGACTTTTCTTTTATCATTAATCTTCATCACTTGGGACTCCTTAATAACATCATCTGTACTTAAATATCCTATAGGCTATATACGCCGCAGCATCCACACTGCCTGCTGTACATTTTCTTTTGTTCCTATCAGCATCATTAAATCCCCTTCCTGTAAGATCGTATTTCCATTGGGAATAATCTTTTCTGCATTCCTTTGGATCGACAGAATCAGGCAATCTCCAGGAAGTTCTAGATTTCTAATGGGTCGATCAATATAATCCGAGTTTTTAAGGTATACTTCTGCCATGCGAAAATCATTATCCTCTTTATTCATAAGAAGTGAGAAGGTTGTTGGATTGGAAATGATATTTTCAGCCATAAATACAGATGCATATTCCGGAGATATGACGGTTGCTCCATAGTTATTTTCATGAAGAAGGTTTGATTGACTATCTGTCAAAAGAATAACATGCTCTATTTCAAAAACTTCTTTACATATTCTCGTAATTTCTAAAGCAATCTCATCATCACTTTTAGAGATGACTACTACTTTAGCATTTTGGAGCTCCGTTGTCTTCATAAACGCTACATCCAGCGGATCTCCCAGATATACCTTATGGTTCTGCTGCTTGCTCTTTTCATATTTATCCGGGTTATGGGTAATAAAGGTTATATCAACATCGGAAGCCTGCAGTTTTTTTGCCAAGAGCAGCGTTTTCTGCTTTACACCGATCATAAATATATTTTTCTTTTTTATACCCTGTGATGCCGGCACCCGTTTATTAAACAGCAGTGGTGAAAGTGTACAAGTTATAATGGCTACTAGAATGACGACTCCATTGGTTTCTTCACTGATAATATTCAGTTTGAGCCCGATGGCACTGGTAGCTATAATCAAGCTTAATCTTGATGAAAGTAAAAATCCTGCAGAAACAGCATCCCTCCATGAATAGTTTACTTTCAATATCAATGACGGTATAAGCTTTACAGCATATACAGAAAGCAATAAAGCGGGGAGAAGATAAATGGATTTTGGATTGTGTATGACATAGCTGATATCAAAGTTTGCTCCTACCATGATAAAGAAAATAGGAATAAAAAAGCCATAACCAATGGCATCCAACTTCAAACTTAATTGGGAACTGTCCCTTTCATCAAGGAGAGCGACGATCAATCCTGCTAAGAAAGTTCCCAAAATAATCTCTGTACCTAACATTTGGGCCAGTGCAATAAATATGAGTATCAGCGCAAAGGCTCCCCGTACCTTGATCTGAGATGTAGCATGGGACAGTTCTTGAATAAAGCTCTTTCCTTTAATCTTGAGCCCCATTTTATAGAAAATAAAAAAGAATACAAAAAGCAGCAGTACCAGCAACACATTATCAGCTGCGGCAGATGTGTAGAAGGATATGTAAACCGTTACCATAACCATTGTTGCAAAATCAGCAACAAGCGCAGCTAACAATATGACTTGCCCATATCCTGTATGGAGCAATCCTTTCTCCTTTAAAGTAGGTACCACGATTCCAAGAGATGTGGTGCTCAGAATCAGTGTCATTAAAGGTATATTCTTGATCAGTTGAAATTCCTTTAATATGTAGGAAATAGCAGATCCCAAAGAAAGGGTCCCAGCAAAGATCAGAAATGCTAGAAACAGGGGTTTTTGATACCATGTTTTTGCATTTTCTGTCCGCGACGACCGAAACTGACTGAAATCTACTTCCAAGCCTGATAAAAACATAAGAAAAGCAAAACCAAAGGTATAAAGAAAATTTAACCAGGGTGTCTCAACGATAAGGCCAAATCCACTTTTCCCAACGATCATACCGGCGATTACTTCACCTACAACAATCGGTATAGGCAGCCATTTCAGCTTTTTAATCAAAACGGGGACAAAGGTTGCTAACACAATAATAATCAAAAGCGAGTCATAGGAAATTCCGCCGTGGTCCATAATATACCTCCTTTTTTCATGCAGCTAAGTCGGATATAGCTACCATGTCTATCCGGTATTCTTTCATAATTTGTATATCCGTTCTCTAAAATATTACAGTATAGAAAGCTATACAATGTTTAAATCATGATACGTCGGATTTTACAAATAGCTTATCAAAACAATAATTAATGATATCACTTCTTTTTATTATTCCAATAAAAACATTTTTGTCATCTACAACCGGTACAAAGTTTTGATTTGCAGCAAGAGAAATCAAGCTTTCAATATCTGCGTTAATGGAAACCGGTTTATTATTCATATGTTTGGGAATATCCTTTAATAAAACTTTGCTGGTATCTTTGAAAGTTAGATCCGGTGTATTTTTTAGCTTCCATAGTAAATCTCCTTCTGTTAATGTTCCGACATATTTTCCATCATCATCAAGGAGCGGAATCGCTGTATATCTATGGTATTCCATTCTTTCTAAAGCCTGTCTCATCGTAGTATTAAGGGTGGCACAAATTACATCTTTTTTTGGTGTAAGAAAAAAAGCAACGTTCATGTAATAGAACTCCTTCCTTCAATATAATATTTCACTGTAGCATCCCTTTCATTAAGAAAACAAAAAAACCATGGAGAAACCATGGCTTTATAAGCATTCCATTGTCTCCTCTCTCAACGCTTACGAGGTTAGCTGTCGGGCTCGGACTGAAAGAGTTATCCTATCTAAAAAAGAATTCGCCCCAAAGAGTGGGTCCCCCGCTTCCATATGGAACTCAGCGTATTTATTATCTTTTATCTTATTATAGGCGTATAACGTATATCCGTCAAAGCCGTCTACCTATATTTATTTATAATTTCACTCCAAAATAACGTAGATTTTTTGCTTACAGCAATTTTGTTTTGGTTTGCTCTATATAGCTTTCTGTAAGACACCTTCTTTTCTATTTTCAAACACAATAGTGTCCTATTAATTGTCAGTTATCTTATACTATCATCTTACATTTATGAATTAAATCGATACCCGGCTCCCCATATGGTTTCCACGTATTCCGGATTGGACGGGTCTTTCTCGATTTTTTTCCTTATCTTTTGGATATGAACAGCTACCGTGGCAGTATCGCCAAAATAGTCCTCACCCCAGATCGTATCGAATATCTGATCTTTGCTGAAAACAATATTGGGATTGGAAGCAAGAAATAATAATAACTCATATTCTTTTGTGGTTAATTGTACCTCTTTGCCATTCACAAAAACCTTATGGGAAGCTGTATTGATTTCCAGGCCCTTATGACTGATCACCTCGATGCAGCTCTTTTGACCCATGAGCCGCTCATATCGTGTGATGTGGGATTTGATTCGAGCCACCAGTTCTGCAGGACTGAAGGGCTTTGTCAGATAATCATCCGCTCCAAAACCCAGTCCTCTGATCTTATCAATATCTTCACTTTTTGCTGAAACAACGATTACCGGAACTTCCAGCTTCTTTCGGATTTCTTTAATAATTTCGTATCCATCTACATTGGGGAGCATTAAATCCACCAGAATAACATCGTATACGCCCGATACCGCTTTTTTCAAGCCCAAAGCGCCGTCCTGAATAATCTCCGCCTTATAACCGTTTAATTGCAGATAATCCCGCTCCAGCTCTGCAATATTGATATCATCCTCAATAATTAATATCTGTTTCATCTATCGTCGCCTTCCTTATTGTTTTATGATTGGAAGCATGATCGTAAAACAAGTACCTTCCTTTTCCACACTTGCAACGGTTATTCTTCCCTTGTGAGCTTCTACCAGTTCCTTTGCTATGGCCAAACCTAAGCCTGTGCTCATAAAATCTTTTGTACGCTCTATGTCAATACGATAAAATCTGTCAAAAACATAGGGCAACTTATCTTTTGGAATGCCCGGTCCGTTATCTTGAATGGCAAGACATAAGAAATCATCTGATCGATACATTTTCGTTTGAATAAGCAAATCCTTTTCTGCTCCATATTTCACAGCATTACCGATAATGTTTCGAATAGCTTGATGTATCCTTTTTCTATCCACATTTACATAACAGTCTTGCTCTAGTCTATCTATATAATCAAATCGAAGTTGATTTTCTTCTAGTTCCAGTTTAAACTCTTCCATGATATCCTCTATAAAAGGACGCATCAGTATCTCTTCATACTGAAAATCCAGTTTGTCCATATCCAGCTTTGAAAAAAGGAAAAGATCGTCTATCAACTTATTCATATAATTTGTATTATGATATATGATTTTAAGATATTTATTCACCTTTTCCGGTGATGTCACGACACCATCTGCGATGGCTTCAATGTATCCCTGAATGGCCGCAATCGGTGTTTTCAAATCATGAGAAATGTTAGCAATCAGTGTCTTTCTATTTTCTTCATAGGCAAGCTTCATTTTTTCACTTTCTTGCAGTCTCCGGGCCATTTCATTAAATGAGTGGATCAATACCCCAAACTCATTGGTAACCTCACAATCAACTTTTACGTTGTAATTGCCCTTTGCAATTTCATCTACTGCATTTTTCAGATCTTCCATAGGCTTAAAGATCCTCTTCTCGATCCGCTTAAGAAAACCAAGGTGTACAATTTCCTTCATACTAATAAATGTGGCGAAAAAGATATAAATTACCTTATTTCCAATCCACTTGAACAACAAGTACAAAACAATAAGATTAAATAGAAGAACAAACGGACGCAAGTATCTTAGGTATCGATGATATACATGAAAATCCTTACGATACATACAGTATTGGCCATACTCTTCCCGATGGTATATATATATATATTTCTTCCGTTTGAACATAGGGATCACCTGACACTCTCACCATGAATTTTTTCCTCTATTATACCATGCTTTTCCACGGGAAAAGAGTATAAGGGCGTAAAACCCTGCTCCATTTTACGCCCCTTTATTTTAACCTTCTCTATAAGAAGGATTCATCTTTATTACCATGTTAGATTCAATTCCGCATCAAGATCTATCTCGTGAATTTCGTTGGATTCATCTTTTAGCTTACCATTTACAGATGCCCTCACTTTTTCTACTTCACTATTCTTATTGATTTGTATCGTGATGTTTACATCTACATTTTCCACCGTGCAGAGTTCTTTTATGCAGCAGCATGATTGTTCCTGATCCTTCATCATCTTATGCTTATACTCCATCTTTTCGTGGATCGTCTTTTTCAAATCTTCCGGTATTTCGTTGATATGAATGGATAGTAAAGTACCTTCATCCCCTTGCTCCTCTACCTTCATATCATTTAAAACTTTCAAAAGGAACGCAGCCTTAGCAAGCTTGCCTTTCCCGCCGCAGCATTTTTCTCCATGATGATGGTGATGCATATACTTCATAAAGCCGTGGTGCTTAGGTCCGCAGCAATCTTGCATGTTAAATTCTGTGCTGCTTTCATGTTTCACTTTTTTGCCGTCATGATCTACTTCGGTGTGAAGCTTTACTTTTACTTGACCATTTGCCGTATTTTTTTCAAATTCCTTTTCCAAGCCAAATACTTTCGCATTGTCTTTTCTGACTTCTGCTTTCACATCGCCTATAAAGACATCCTTTTCCTTCATGGTTTTTACCACATCATACAGTAGTTTAATTTTATTCATCAGAATAACCTCCTTTTTTTAACTACAAGGTCATTATAGAAGGGGAAAATAAACTGACTATAAAGGATTTATAAAAATTTTATAAAACTCTTTTAAGGTTTTAAAAAGCTTCAACAAAAAAAGAGGATCCTATGGGTTATACCCAGATCCTCTTATCAGCATTGCATTTCCTATGTCTATTTTAACGTTCCTATACTTCCACAAACCTTATTGACGGCCTTCTTCGGACCGTAGACACATATGCCCAAATAATTTAATGCATCAGACTCAGCATTGCTTATTTTCTCTATATAATCATCATAGCTTTTAGATTTCTGTGCAATAGCGTTAAAGTCTATAATCAGTATTTCCTCATTGTTCTCCGCCCTAAGCCTGTCATAAATTTCTTTAATACGATCCTTCTCTGAAGATAGAATCGGGATTGGGACGTTGGTAATACCCTTATGGACAACTTGATCCTTATCCGTAACATCAGGACCTATGATACCTTCAATACCCTGGCCTAAACTCATGCCTAGAACAGCTGCCGTATTGGCGATCAGGCCAATTGGCAGTTCTTTGTCTATAATCATTACACACTTCATACGTTTACCTCCTATTTGACTAAATGTAATAAAGATTATAATCAAGTGGAAGGAGGATTTATAGTAAAAAATTGCTATGACATTTTCTCCAGGTTTGATATATATCGCAAGGGCGTAACGCCAAAATACTGCTTAAAGCTTTTGGTAAAATGACTTTGATCATAGAATCCCACTTCATGGGCTACCGCTGTAAGGGTTTCTCCACTCTTTAGCTGTTTTTTAGCATGATTTAAACGCAATAATGTCTGATATGCATGGGGTGTCGCATTGTAGGCTTGTTTAAACAGCTTAAGAACATAATACTTGCTTAAACCGCTGATTTGAGCTAAGTCATCCAATGAAATAGGTTGTAGAAAGTGATCATGAATATAGTTTCTAACCTGCTTCATAACCTTTATATGATTTGAATCCAGATGGATTTTTGCAGTCATGGAATCTTCCAAGTGAAAAAAATGGCTCAGGTCAAGGAGCAATCTCGTTTCTTTTTCTATACCAGAAATGTTGGATTGCAGCAATTCAAACAAGTTCTGGATCCTTTTTAAATTTTTATAATCTAGTCTTTTAACGGTTATTGCAGAATATATTCTATGTAGATCAAACATGGGTTCAAGCCAGTCTTTTGAAAGATAGATCATCTTAAACTGCCAGTCCTCAAGGGTTACTGGATTGCATTGATGAATCACATGGGGTGCAATCATAACGATACATGCCGCATCTACTTTAAAATCTTCTTCTTTGCAGCTTAAAAGACTTGACCCTTGTTCGACAAGTCCAATAGAAAGTTCTTCATGAGCATGCTTTCGTGATGAATGCATGCCGGCAAAACAGGTCTTCATTTCGAAGAAAGATATGGTTTTGTCTCTATAATATTTTACCCTCTCCATATATGATTCTCCTATCGAAGTGCAGCTTAACCAGAATATGATAATTATACCCATTTCCTGTATAAATATTATATCAATTCCAGTACGATTTGGGAAATGCAAAGTTCTCTTAACACTGCTCAGAAATCATAGCGTTTATTATTTCGTCAGTCGAAAACTTCGACTTTCCACCAAGGTAAAATTGTTGTATGATGTTCATGTATTATTTAAAAGAGTTTTATTCATATAAGGGGCGTGAAAAAAAGGGTATGGAAAAAAATAGATACTATCCTTTGGCTGCTGTACTATTGGCGGTTATTTTGTGGGGGCTTTCTTTTCTAAGCATTAAGGTGACATTAATCGTATTGCCGCCTATGACCCAGGCATTTATAAGATTTTCCATTGCTTCGTTGGTTCTATACGTTCTATTAAAATACAATGAACCAGGCGTAAAGCTGGATAAAAAAGATCTACCCATGACCCTTCTAGCCGGTGTGTTAGGTATTACATTATACTTCTATTTTGAAAACAACGGTGTGAAGTTGATCTCTGCCTCTTCTGCGTCAATGATCGTTGCTACGGTACCGATCCTAACGCTCATTGGTGATTTTATTGTGTTTAAGAGTCCTCTGACAAAAAAGAAGATTATCAGTGTTATACTCTCAGTGATCGGTGTTTATTTCATCGTCGGCGCAGGTTCTAATGGTCAGCAATCTGAAAGTACCTGGTTTGGATATCTGATGATGTTCGGTGCTACCATTGCATGGGTGGTTTATACCATCATGACAAAATCTCTTTTCAATAAGTATTCGGAACTAGTCATCGTTTACTATCAAACGATATTTGGCACAGTCGCATTATTACCCTTTGCGATTTTTGAAAAGACCAACTGGAGTGCAGTGACTGACTCTATCGTTTTAAATCTTGTCTTTTTAGGTGTATTTTGCTCGGCATTAGCAAACTATTTTTATGTATATGCCATGGAAAAAATCGGTGTAAGTATTTGTTCTTTACTGATGAATTTCGTTCCGGTAGTAACCGTTATCGCCAGTTATTTTATACTGAAAGAAAGCATTGCCTTGTCCCAGCTTTTAGGCGGTTTACTGGTTATTACCGCTGTCTATATCTGTAATCTGGAAAAGGAAGAACCACCTGCTGATATCCCGATTAGTATTCCTATGGAAGTTGTATATCCCGGCGAAAAAGAAATATAAGGTGCCAGATTCCTGGGAAAACATGCTGCTGAACCTACCTTATAGATTCGTAAAATAAAGAAGTCTTCCATTGAAAGATTTCAAGGGAGACTTTTTTGAGCACATAACGGAAATTATAAAATTATCCACAAATTATAAATGTTCATAGTTTCCTAAGTGTTATAAAGAAATTAGTAGCATCCGGCTTTTTCTCTATTCATTCTGAATGACTGATTGTCAATGGCTCTCTGTACAGCTAAGATTCCGTCCAAATGGTCATACTCATGCTGGATCAACTCGGCTAAGTCTCCTTCGAAATCTATTTCACCGTCGTTCCATTCTAAATCCTTGAAATAGACCTTAAGCTTTTTATATCTCCACAGCTTTACCTCTAGTCCCGGGAAGCTCATACAGTCATCCCACATTTGGAACTGTTCATCGCTAATGAACTCCAGACGGGGATTGATAAAGGCAGTTGTCTTCCCTTCTATGTTCATATAGATGATTCTAACCAATTCGTTGATTTGCGGCGCTGCGATGGCCCTGCCAAAGCCATACTTCTCCCGAAAATTCATCATAGTGTCATGAAGATCCTGCACCACTTGTCTTGCCTTTTCCAACTCATCCTTTGAAATCTCCTTAGAAGCTTGATAGAGGTTTTCATTCCCTAATAATAAGATTTCCCTTACTGCCATAGATATTTCCTCCCGTTCTCAAACTAAAAATCTAGAGCAAAATCAATCATTACGAATATACGCTTTATACAATCTCTTATGCTAATAGTTCGTTATTCTGTACGAATTTCCTCTTGTCACTTAAAACAATTATTCCGATGATACTAAACAATGCCTACTGTATTGGTAATTGTCAGATTCTCCTTAAAGATGAGCAAACCAGTTGGTCACTTCACCCAATACTTACTACCGTCTGTATTGCGATCCAAAAATCCATACTCAATCAGGTACCTTCGTATGAGGGCATAATCATCATAGATACGCTCCAGTATTCTGTTGATTTCCTTTTCAGAGTATTCTACACCACCTTTGAAATTTTTCACAATTTCTGTCAGGACAATAATCTTCCGTTTTTCTTTAGACGGATAATTTATTAGACGCCCATTTTCATCAAAATGCCTTGAAAGCGTCTGCTTTCTTTCCTCCTGGGTTATGTCATATCTTTCATCCACCATGGTTGCACTTTTATGCACTTCAACAAACTCCTTCTCAGTTTTTGGTGTTTTGGTATGGAGCAGTTCCATGATCGCTGTAAATATCTTGGCTTGATTTTCTCTTTCTCGAAATTTAAATCTATAGTTTCGTATGGTGGAATCTGTCAGATTTAGCTTACTGGCAGTTTCTTTATCAGTCATGTTTTGATAAAAGCACTCCATGACTTCCTTTTGATTGTCTGTCAAACTTGTATATTTCTTATTAAGATTGATCAGATGCTGGAACATCCCCTGATGAATGTCCTGAATATGCAGCCTCATGCTCTTTTCTGCCGTTACATATTTGTCTTTATACGGATACACAACACCTTCTTCTAACGTCTCGCCACAGATTAAACATATATATCTATCTGATTCTTTGTCAAAAATATATCCTTCTTTTAGTTCTTCCACAGAAGCGTTCCAAAACAACATATTTATATCCATATTCTTCACCTCCATAGTTATCATATCACTCACATTATTATTTGTAAACATATATTAATTATGTTTGTAAATTTATAAATATAATTAACCTATGTTTGCAAATGAGTTCCACCTATGAAAATTGCAGTCTCTCCTTTATGATAAAAAACTGCTACGGATGAATGCTTGTTTCCCGCAGCAGTTTTATCAATATTACTCCTTTGTCTTTTCTAAAGATAAATTCTAATTGTCTCTCCATGCTTTACAGCATAATTTTGCTTTACGATGCTTTCATTGACATGCACCATTCCTTCTCGAATCATGTTTTGAATCTGCGCTCTACTTACATCCAACATATTTTGACTCAGCAGCTTATCCAACCTTATAGATGTAACAGCTCCTGTGAGCAATATGTCTATTTGCTTAATTCCGTCTTCCATACACTGTGCTACTGAAATTTTTTCCATATTGCTTCTCGTTATCTCCTGTAATTTATTACACTGATTTTTAACGTATGATTTTCCTCTTAAGAGATCGGCTTCATGTAATTCTGCAGCATGATCTGAATAATACTTGCCCAGCAGCTTATTCCATGTATGGCCTTTTTCACATTTGTAGATGGCATATTGAAATATTTTCTTGCCATTGGCATTGTGTCTTCTTGCTTTAGAATCTTCGAAGACCACTTTTTTGCCACAGTTGGAACAGTAGCGTTCCTCTGTGTTTTTTTCATTCTGGTATAGCTCCCACGTTACTATAAGCTGACTCATTTCCTCTTCCTCCTTGATATAAGCAGGTAAGATGAAACTTGTCTAAAAAATACATGATTTTGTTCATAAGCAACACCTTACCTGTTGATTGATTTGTCATATTGTCTGCGCTGTTTTGTATAACTTGGCATACAGTCACCTCCCTTTAAAAATGAATAAAACCCACAAGCAATTAGACTGCTTATGGGCCTATAAATAAAAAAACCACGCTTAACATAAGCATGGTTAATCACGAGTGGAAATACTATTCTGATTCACATCTATCCCTTTTAACTATCTTCATCCATACACTGCATATTTCAAACCCACAGCCTATCCTCATCAATAGATTGATGAATACGATAAAAGGAATTCATGAACCATTTTTATCCTAACCCTATGCAAATCTTAATTTCAACATTGCCAAAAGAATGCACAACAAGTAAAGGTATTATCATACCATCACCCAAATGCTCTCTTTTCAGATATTTAGTTCATTATCTGGCAATGCTAAAAATAAATTTTCTCATAGAGCTAAGTTTCTCCTTTATACAATTATTTACATATTTTATCTTATTCATTTTTTGAAAAAGTGTCAAGTCTTATACTTTTTTCCAGAATTAATAATGCACTTATAGTAATATTCGTATTTGATAATTCTCTTTCTATACTACAGCTTTAACTTTGCCAAAGCATCGGCAAGGGCCGTATTAATAGGCTCATCTTTTGCCTTTTTCTGTTCTTTTAGATATTTGGATACTTCTTTTTTTGAAACACCGCCTTTATCCTGCTTCTTTCTTTCATTGAAAGCGGAAAGCTTTTCTCTGTGACCACAGCTGCAAACAAATATTTGTCCTTCTCCTTCACCTCGAAGCTCCAGCTTCTTATGACAGTTGGGACATCTTGCATTGGTTACTCTGGCGATACTTTTTCGATGCCCACAGTCTCGATCCTGACATATCAACATCTTGCCTTTCTTTCCATTTACCTCAAGCATATACTTTCCACATTCAGGACATTTGTTCCTGGTCATATTATCATGCTTAAAGGTCTCTTCACTGTTTTTTATCTCATGGACTGCTGCCTTTGCATAGTTCTTCATCTCTTGGATAAAAGTATCTTTATTGAGGCTTCCCTTGGAGATAGCCCCTAGTTTCTGCTCCCACTGGGCCGTCAAGGCTGGAGATTTCAAGTCCTCTGGAACTAACTCAAGAAGCTGCCTACCCTTCGATGTGATAAAGATATCTTTGCCTTTTTTCTCGATCAAGAAGGTATTAAACAGCTTTTCAATAATGTCAGCCCTTGTGGCCACCGTACCTAAGCCCCCGGTTTCTCCTATGGTCTTAATCAAATCTTTGCGCTCATCAGCCATATATTTTACTGGATTCTCCATGGCTGAAAGCAAAGTCCCTTCATTAAAGGGGGCAGGGGGTTTTGTCTCTCCCTTGGTCTGGGTCACGGAGCATATCTTTAAGATATCTCCCTTATTTACCCTGGGCAGTATCTGGTCGGAAACGTCCTCTTCCCCGTCATCTTCATCATGATTGCTGTAGACTTCCTTCCAGCCTTGGGCGATAATAGTTTTGCCTTTAGCAATAAACAGTTCTTCTCCAATTTTTGCTTTGATGGTTGTCTGCTCATACTCAAAGGGTGGATATAGCACGGCTAAAAATCGCTTTATAACCAAATCGTAGATTTTTCTCTCTTTATCATTCAGTGAACTTAAAAACACCCGCTCTTCTGTGGGAATGATGGCATGATGGTCCGAGACCTTGCTGTTATCCACAAAAGCCTTGTTTGCCTTAATAGGATGCTTTAAAATCTTGCCCGCAGCAGCACTGTAGGGTCCAATGCCGCAGGCTGTGATCCTATCCTTCAGTGTTTCCACAATATCTGTGGAGATATATCTGGAATCTGTTCTTGGATACGTCAGAACCTTATGATTCTCATAAAGCCGCTGCATAATCGAAAGAGTCTCCTTGGCCGAATAGCCAAAGAGTTTGTTGGCATCTCTTTGCAGCTCTGTCAAGTCATAGAGTTGAGGAGCATAGCTTTTTTTATGGGCTTTATCGATATCTATAATCTCAGCTGACTTTCTTTGTACGGCTTGCAGTATGCTATCACACTTTTCTTTGTCAAAGGTCTTATAATCCTTGCTGTGCCGATCCTGCCATATTAGCTTTATATTATCTGCCGCTGCGGTAATGCCATAGAAGCTTTTCGGCTTGAAGTTTTGAATTTCTTCTTCTCGCTGGGCAATCATGGCTAAAGTCGGTGTCTGAACCCTGCCGCAAGAAAGCTGGGCATTGTATTTACAGGTCAATGCACGGGTGGCATTGATCCCCACGAACCAGTCTGCTTCTGCCCGGGCAACAGCCGATGCATAAAGGTCTTCATATAGTTTTCCGTCCTTAAGATTTCTAAATCCCTCCTGGATGGCTTTATCCGTAACGGAAGAGATCCAAAGACGTTTGACGGACTTTTTAACATTGGCTTTTTCAATGATCCACCGGCCAACCAGCTCGCCCTCCCTGCCCGCGTCGGTAGCAATAACGATCTCTCGGACGTCCTTGCGGTGCATCTGCTCTTTTACCGTACGAAATTGTTTGCTGCTTTGTTTAATGACATCTAATTTTAGTGGTGACGGCAGCATAGGTAGATCTTCTATTCTCCAAGTTTTGTATTTCTCATCGTAATCCTCAGGATCTGCCAGGGTAACCAAATGTCCCAGGGCCCAAGTAACAATGTATTTCTCTCCTTCTAAAAAACTGTTCCCCTTTTTATTACAGTGTAATACCCGTGCTATGTCCCTTCCAACAGAAGGTTTTTCGGCTAGTACCAATACCTTATTCATGTCAACATTCCTTTCAAAATATCCTGTGCTGCTTATACTATTTCCCTTTTTCAATTCTCTCAGCCAGTTCATTCAGATAAACCCATCTCTGCATCTTATCTTCCAGCTGCTTTTCCAGTTCTTCTTTTTCCTCCGTTAGCTGCTGCAGAAGGGTATAGTCTGTGGCTGCTTTCAGGATCTTTTCTTCCATCGCTTGTATGTTTTCTTCCAATCCAGCAATAACATCATCTATTTCTTCATATTCTCTTTGTTCCTTGAAGGTGAATTTTAAAGGTTTCTCTTTGCCTGCATTCCTGTTTGGAGCCGCTTCAAGATTCTTATGTTCTTTATTTTTAGCTATTTTCTCATGGGTATTTGTATCTTCACTTTCTATATCTCGGACCTCTTTGAATTCCGAATAATTCCCGGTATATTGCGTAATTTTACCCCTTTGCTCAAAGGCAAATATTTTTTCCGCCATCTTATCCAGAAAGTACCGATCATGGGATACCACGATGACAGCACCTGAAAAATGTTCGAGATAGTCTTCCAAAATCGTTAAGGTTTCTATATCCAGATCATTGGTCGGTTCATCCAACAAAAGTACATTGGGGGCTTCCATAAGGACTCTCAATAAATGCAGTCTTCTCTTCTCTCCTCCGGACAGCTTTGCAATCGGTGTCCATTGTACGGCAGGAGGAAACAAAAATCGCTCCAGCATCTGAGACGCACTTATTTTTTCCCCTTCCGATGTGGTTATAAACTCTGCACCTTCCCGGACATATTCAATCACCCGAAGACGATCATCCATATGATAGGTTTCTTGAGAAAAAATCCCCCGTTTTACGGTTTCTCCCACCTCTATTTTTCCGTCATCAGGCATCAATTTTCCTCCAATGATATTGAGAAGCGTTGATTTACCACTGCCGTTGGGCCCAATGATACCTATTCTATCATTTCTTAAAACAACATAATTGAAATCATCAATAACCAATCCATCATCAAATGCTTTCTTAATATGCTCCAATTCAATAATTTTTTTCCCCAATCTGCTGCTGGCTGTGGATATCTCTAATTTTTCATCACGCTTATCCACAATTTTATCCTGCAATTGTTCAAATCGATCGATTCTAGCCTTTTGCTTTGTGCTTCTAGCCTTGGCGCCTGCCCTGATCCATGCCAGTTCTTTTCTCAGCAACCCTTGTCTTTTTTTCTCCGTGGCTGCTTCCATCTCTTCCCGTTCCGCTTTCATCTCAAGGAAATAGTTGTAGTTTCCTTTATAGGTGTAAAGATTCCCCTTGTCCAGCTCAACGATGCTGTTGACCACCCTATCCAAAAAGTATCTGTCATGGGTAATCATAAGAAGGGCGCCTTTTCTTTTATTTAGATATTGCTCCAACCAGTCAATGGTGTCATTGTCAAGATGGTTGGTGGGCTCATCCAGAATGAGCAGCTGGGAGGGATTGATTAGGGCTGTGGCTAGTGCAATTCTCTTTTTCTGGCCTCCTGATAACGTGCCAACCTTGCTGTGAAACTGTGTAATACCTAATTGGGTCAATATGGCTTTCCCTTCGCTTTCTATATTCCATGCATTTTTTAGATCCATTTCATGAGTAAGTCTTATCATTTTCTCATTGGGTGTATCCGGATTCAGAGAAGCCTCCTCATACTCTCTTATGAGCTTCATCACAGCAGATTCACCTTTAAAAACTTGTTGGAGCACCGTGGCCTCCGGGTCAAAGTATGGGTTCTGGGGTAGATACTCTATGGTAATAGCACTGCCTTTCATCACTCTTCCTTCATCAGGATATTCCACGCCGGCAATAATCTTTAATAACGTACTTTTTCCTGTGCCGTTGATGCCGATAACCCCTATTTTATCCCCCTCATTAATTCCAAGATTTATGTTATTCAGTAATGGTTTTTCACTATAGTTTTTAGAAATATTTTCTACACTTAACAGATTCATATGGCTCCCTTTCTTTTTGTCTTCTATAACATTATAATCATTTTCTTTATAACACATAAAAGGAGAAAGGGCAAATTTTTGATGGCAATAGAACAAGGGGACTGTACTCCAATCCGCCAAAAACAGGCGTTACAGTAGGAACAGTCCCCATATCTCAATGAAGTCTATGCAATTTCTAAGATTTTTTTAAGTCCTTCTGTTTTCTTTGCACACATAGGACGGATGTCCTCAAGTTCATAGGATATCCCCATAGCCGCATATTTACTGGCACCAAGGGTATGGTAAGGAAGCAGTTCTACTTTTTCAACCCGTTTGAATCGGGCAATCATGTTCTTCAGTTTAACGATATGGTCTTCACTGTCTGTGACACCCGGTACTACCACATGTCTTATCCATACACCGGTATTTGATTTCTCCAGCACTTCTGCAAAATCCAAGAATTCCTGCATACTTCTCCCGGTCAGATCCCTATAGCCCTGTTCATCTACATGCTTGATGTCAAGTATGGCCAAATCGGTATATTGGAGGATTTCTTCATATTGACCTATACCAAAGCCCGCTGTGTCAATGGCCGTATGTAGGCCATGCCTTTTGCAAAGTCTAAGAAATTCCATTAAGAATTCCGGCTGCAGCAAAGGATCTCCACCGGAACAGGTGATGCCACCTCCTGAACGTTTGAAATATGGTTGATATCTCAATGCTTTTTCTAAAATCTCTTTTGCAGTTACTTCTTTTCCGCCCTTACAATCCCACGTATCGGGATTATGGCAGTATTTACATCTTAGCCCACAACCCTGGAAGAAGACCACAAATCGGATACCGGGACCATCTGCAAGTCCCATGGTTTCTATGGAATGGATTTTTCCTAGCATCTGTCCATCTCCTTTCCCCTAAACAGACTGATGAAAGGTCCGTTTGATGACTTCCAGCTGCTGTTCCCTTGTCAGCCTGTTGAAATGGACTGCATAACCGGATACCCGGATGGTCAGTGTAGGATACTTTTCCGGATGCGCCATGGCATCCATCAGGGTTTCTCTATCCATCACATTGACATTCAGATGGTGTCCGCCCTGTATAAAATAGCCATCCAAGATGGAAACCAGATGAAGAACTCTATCATTTTCTTCTTTTCCTAGAGCTTCCGGTACAATAGAAAAGGTATTGGAAACACCATCTTCACAAACGGAACGATAGGGCAGCTTTGCAACGGTATTTAATGCTGCCAAGCCACCGTTCTCTTCCCTGCCGTGCATGGGGTTGGCTCCGGGTGCAAAGGCCTCGCCGCTCTTTCTTCCGTCCGGTGTTGCCCCTGTTTTCTTGCCGTAAACCACATTGGATGTAATGGTCAACACCGATAAGGTATGGACTGCATCCCTATAGGTTTTATGTTTTCTCAAATCTTCCATAAATCTCTTCAATACCTCAACAGCAATATCGTCCACCCGGTCATCATCATTTCCGTATTTAGGGAAGTCTCCTTCCACTTCAAAATCAACGGCAATCCCATTTTCTCTTACGGGTCTGACCTTTGCATATTTGATGGCACTCAAGGAGTCTGCCACCACCGATAATCCGGCCACACCAAAGGCCATCATTCTTCCCACTGCTGTATCATGAAGGGCCATGAGACCTGCTTCATAGGCATATTTATCATGCATATAGTGAATAACATTCATGGTATTGACATAGAGATCAGCCACGTACTCCAGCACTTTGAAGTATTTTTGCTTTACTTTATCATAATCTAGAACATCCTCTTCCATTGGTTCCATACCGGATATCACTTTGGTTCCTTTTTTCTCGTCAATACCACCGTTTATGGCATAGAGCAAGGCCTTGGCCAGATTGCATCTGGCGCCGAAGAACTGCATTTGTTTTCCAATGCCCATGGCTGAGACACAGCAGGCAATTCCATAATCATCCCCATAGATGGGTCTCATGATATCATCATTCTCATACTGGATGGCATCACTGACGATAGACATCTTGGCGCAATATTTTTTGAAGCTTTCCGGAAGCTTTTCCGACCACAGGACAGTCATATTCGGCTCTGGAGCAGGCCCCAGATTGGTCAAAGTATGAATGAACCGAAAGGAAGTCCTTGTAACTAGGGACTTCCCGTTAATACCGATACCACCGATTGACTCCGTAATCCAATTGGGATCTCCGGCAAACAATTCGTTGTATTCCGGTGTTCTTAAGTGTCTTGCCATTCTCAGCTTGATAACAAACTGGTCAATCAATTCCTGTGCTTCCAATTCAGTTAATGTACCGTTCTCTAAATCTCTTTGAATATATATATCTAAAAAGGTGCTTACTCTTCCCAAAGACATGGCTGCACCATTGTTTTCCTTTATGGCTGCCAGATAGCCAAAGTATAAAAACTGAACGGCTTCTTTGGCATCCTTTGCCGGTATAGAAATATCCACACCATAGGCCTCTGCCATGGTCTTCATTTGTTCCAATGCTTTGATTTGTACGGCAATCTCTTCTCTTTTTCTAATCAATTCCTCATCCATGGAGCCCTTGGCATCTTTTAAGTCTTTCCTCTTTTGTTCCGTAAGGAAATCAATACCATATAAAGGTATTCTCCTATAATCTCCTATGATTCTTCCCCTGCCATAGGCATCTGGCAGGCCGGTTAGCAGCCCCGCACTTCGGGCCTTTCTCATATCCTCCGTATATACATCGAACACCCCTTGATTATGGGTTTTTCTATATTTGAAGATTTCAGTTATTTTTTCATTCAATGGATATCCATAGGCCTTCAGTGCAGACTCCACCATGCCAATACCACCAAAGGGATTTAGCATTCTTTTCAGTGGCGCATCTGTCTGCAATCCGACGATGGTTTCATTTTCCTGATCGATATATCCGGGCCTAAAATGGTCAATACCGGAAATATTCTCTGTATCGATGTCTAATACACCTTTCTCCATTTCCTTAGACAACAATTCTCCACATATTTTCCACAGGTTCTCAGTCCTTTGGGTAGCACCTTCTAAAAAGTCTTCATCACCCTCATAAACCGTATAATTCTTTTGGATAAAATCTCTTACATCAATCTCCTTAGTCCAATTCCCTTCTATAAATCCTTTCCACTGCTCCTTCAACATACAGATCCCTCCTCGACATGATAATCAAGCCCAGGATTTGTCAAAAAAGTAAAACCGACCACCTGGGCTCAGCGCCCAGGCGGTCGGCATATCTTCCAATCACACTCCATGTGGTTTATTCCACTTCCGCCAGTCATGTGATCGATGAAATCATTAAGTATTGTTTGTAGTATTATCATAGCAACATACTAACCTTTTGTCAATAATTCGATTTATTATACGGTAAATGTTGTATAAACCACACTACAACTTTACAATTTGATCACTCACATAATAGATTGGATACTTGAATTTGAGATCACAGGTTATGTTTGTATGGCTTCCAATCAAACTATGTTCCACTTTCATTATTTTTATAAACACATTGCTCACGATAATCTGCGAACCCAAAGTTCTCAAACTTTTTTCGAAAGCTACAGCTTGAGGCAATTCACTTTTGTATTGAAAAATCTTGTCTGCATTTACGATTTCATTATTCTCATTCATAATCTCAAAATTGGCTTGAAACTTAAAAGAAAGAATTTTCGGATCTCTATCCAATATGTAAGGTTCTGATAGCATCAGCACCTTCGTGCATTTAACGGATTTTATTTTTCCCAAATGTTTAAAAGGATATGGAACAACCTCTTCAAATATTTTTTTCCCTTTAATTACTTTTATAACTGCATCTATTCCGGCTTTATAAATATCACGATAATAACGGGTGCTAAATCTAGGATTTCTATTTCGGATATCTCCATATTTCTTAATACTGGATAAGCCTTTGGGACATTTACTGTACATGGATTCACCACACCTTCTCTTTTTCCAATTTTCATTTCATAAGAAGTAAGGGCAACTGCCATTGCCCCTACACTACACTATTATAAGTCTGCCATTTTAAAAGATGGACTAAAATCATACGGAGGCCAAGGACCTGTGCATTCTATATAAATAAACTGATCTTTTAGCTTTTGATTTTTCATCTCAATTTCTTCTATCAGCTTGGTACTATGTTCATCATCCAATAGCAAGGAAATATTTAAGATCATATCTTCTTTCTTTTGTGTTATCTCTTTCGCCACATTTTTATTGCGCTTAAAATCAATCCCTAATTCCTTTATTTCATTGAACAGCTCTTCTGCGATTTGGAATATTTCCCTTTCTGCTTTTTCTTCCATTTCACTATCCAGTTTCTTTTTCTTAAAATAGGAGGCTCCTTTAGACATCTTTGTATCGTTTATGGTTTTCTTTGCATTGGCAGTATACTGATTGACAAATTGCTTTTTATCATAATAAGCTTTACATGACCATTCTTGTTTCTCTGACAAATACGATAGGGCATTCTTTAAATCTTCATAATTCGTACGTAGTAAATTCTTAATCTTCTCATCATCGTAAAAAATTGTACAAAACTTCATGGGTATCAATTGTTTTAGACTCATAATTTCATTTAATACCTTCATATGGATTTCGGCTTTTGTTTTTAACCATTCCAGGTTTTCAATATTTTGGTCAATTGCAGGTGAACCAAACTCTTCTAATGGCACCAAGCTAAAAACCGCATTCAAATCATCAACTGTAATCTTGTCGATACAGGCATTAGCGTCAATGCCAGGTATGTTATGCTTCTTCCAGTCTTCATCTAACGTTACACCATAGAAATAAATGCCAAAGTCCAATCAATCACCCTCCCATCATATAAGTGGAAATATTTTAAGCTACCGTAATCTATTTTCTATTTTTTCCAACCTTTTTATGATTTCAGTGGTTCCTAACTCTTCCTTTTTCCGGGCATTAGAACAAAGAGCTGGATCCGTTTTCCACCAGTCAATGCCCATTTCCATTGCCCTTTCTACAGAAGCTACAACTAAACGAATTTTTATCGTGAGTAATTCAACATCTGCTAAAGCAATGCTTATATCTCCTGCAATAACTACACCTTTATCCAGTACCTTCTCCAGAATATCGCCCAAGGAAGACCCTGTTGTAGAGTGTGTAATATTATTTGAGCTCATTTTTATCTCTCCTTATTTACTACATTAGGTTCCCTAACGGACCTAAATCAATATTTAGATCTTCATCCTGCAGCTCGAAAATCTCCTTTAACTCTTCCATTTTTTCTTCAAGTTTCATAAATGTCAAACCTAACTCTTCGATTTCTTCATCTGTCAATGAATCATTATCAATCCTTATCATGGCCTGTCTTTCCAACAATCGCCTTAACAATTCGACTAATGTTAACACCAGTTTTGCAAGGCCTTGCTCTACTTTCTCTTTATCCGCATTGATCCTATTGGCAAAATTGTTTTTTATATGATCCGTTTGGGTATTTATTTCTTCATATATTAATTGATTATCCTCTTCCATGACCTAATAAATCATCTCCTTTTTCGTTTTCTACAAAACTATAGGGAGGCCACGGTCCACTAACCTTACATATCCAGTTTCTATTGCTTTGGTTAAAATTAGAAACGATCTTCCTACAATCGTCTATTCCATCTCTACTTATTAAATATGAGGCATTCACTACTAAAATACCTTTTTCTAGATATTTTACATCCCACTTATACGCAATTTTTTCTAGATCCCCTAAGAGCAGCTGTAGCTCCCTTTTAATATTTTCTATTCTCTGCTTATCCGCACTATACACTTTATATCGATTCATGATATACGCTTTTCCCGAAGTTCCATGCTCTTCACATTTTTCAAGAGTCACTGCATTTTTCGATGGCAGTTCTTTATTTCTGCTAAACACTTTTAGACCAACTTCTACTTTTCCTTTGTACTCATTCAGCAGCATCAAGAATTTTTCTTCCTGAGATTTCATTAGTTGATCCACATTTTTCTTACTGACCATGATGGTTCCAAAGGTAAAGGGCAGCACCGAGTAGCTATCCATCAGCGTCATTAAGACTTCATTATGTTTTTGCAGCTTCTCTACATCAAACCCGCAGCGATCATAGTTTATCTTTCCATATACCACATCACATGCTTCATAATGAATAGCATCCAACACTTCATTTTCGATTCCCTTTAAATTTTTCCATGAATCATTGGTTTTCTGGACAATACCATATAAATACATATAATATTTATTCATGCTCATCAATCTCTCTAAAACGATTTAAGGTCTCTACAGAAGAAATCAGTAGTCTTACACCTACATACAACAAATCAATATTAGCTACAGATATGGTTAAATCCCCCACTAAAACAATACCTTTGTTTAACAATCTATCTAACAAGTCTAGTAAAGTCATTTCTTTGTCAAGATCTACGTCGTTCATGGCTATTCCCCTTCTTCTTCTTCAATGAGCTGCTTGTTACGCTCTCTGATGTCGACGATTCTTTGTATTAATTTTTTTTCTTTTTCTATATACTGCTCTTCCGTCATTCCACCCATCTCGTAGTCGAAACGTAGCTCAAGCATCTCCTTCTTCACCTTATTCTCATCATAATATTCTTCTTCTACGTGGTCATACACCAACTTTAAAATTTTTGCAACACTTTTAACACCGAACATAGTAAATCAGCCTATTTTAACATAAACATTTCATCAACAAAATTATAGGGCGGCCACGGACCAGAATATTTGAAAATTAGTCTATCCTTGTACTTTTCATATATGTTATTGAGCAAGCTTTCAAAAGCATTCTCTTTGTCTTTATCAACCAAAAATGCTGCATTGAGTATCATTTTAGGTACATGTGCCGTATTAAGTTTGCTTTCATGCGCTATACTTGATAAGCCATAGAATATCTGCTTCTCATAATAGTCTCTCTTTCTTTCTGCATTTGCTTCAACGAGCCTTCCAATTTCTGAAATTCTTAGTTCTGAAATGCTTTTCTCTTTCATGATATCTTCTTTTAGTTTTTTCACCTGTTGATCTTCTACTTCGTCTGCAAAAGATTCATTGGTCCAAAATATTTTTAAGCCTACTTCCATCCTATTTTCAAATTTTTTAAGCAGCTTGGTTAATTTGGTATAATTTTGACTCAAAAATGCTTTAACATCCTCATCATTTTTTGCAATATTTCCAAAGCTCATGGGAATTAATAAATTGTTTTCCATAATCTTTTCTATTGTTTTTTCATGTTTTAGAATTTCATCTCCCGAAGGTAATACATCTTCTTCCTCAACGTCTTTTACGACCATGCCGATATCCTTATGACGAATCACATACTGGTCGTTTGAAAGCAGGGGCTTCCCATCTTCCTTCATATTTCTGATGATACAAAAACAATATTTATTCATGATTCTCGACCTCGCTTTCGTCATCATTACATCCGGATTTACAATCTCTAGCCTTTTCTAAATCACTTTTACTCGGTAAATTTCCTATTTGAATGCCAAATTTGTATTTTCCTTTTATTTGTTCACCCATATCATTTTTTCGAAGGATTTCTCCTTCATATATCCTGCAAGACTCTTGGTTCGCTTCCATTTCGGAGCACATTTTAAAGATTCCAAAAAAACCTTTAGCTAAATTGCTGTATAGATTATCATTTTTCTTTTGTTTCTTTTTCTGAATATCATGATTGCATCCAGCTTCTGCATTCAGTTCTCTTACATCCATATCTTCCGGCTCCATATTATACCTCCAGACCCCCGCCATTTCTAGGTTGTACGGGCTTATACCTTTCCATCAACTGACTAATTAAAATTTCTCCCTCCTTCTTCTCCTTTTCACTTACTTTATAATTGCTGCTGTCAGATAGCAGTACATCCAAAACAATTTTTTCAACCAGCTCTTTATCTCTTTGTATATGGATCTTATTTTCCTTTATTATGGTTGCAAGCATAATACTGGATCTTATCGTGGGGTTAAACTTACCTATTTCTGTGGTCCTGAAATGTCTCACAATATCTACCAAATATTTGCATATAATCTCATGCAAACCCGTTGTTTTCTTCACAATTTCTACTTCCGTGGCTACATCCGGAAACCCTAGATCCATTGTAATCATCCTGCTCTTCAAGGCATCTTGTGCTTTATATATACCGGAATACTCTTCGGGGTTACTGGTAAATATGATTCTAAAATCAGGATGGACCGGCACATGTCTTGTTTTACTTCTATTCAAAGGAACCTCTACAACACCTTCTTCCAAGATAGACAGCAAAACATTATTTGCCTCTGGTCGTGATCTTGTAAATTCATCATATATCAATACCGCACCATTCTTACATGCGTTTAATAATCTTCCATCTACCCATCTCTCTGAATAATCTTCCTGATGTTTCGTTACTGTAGGTATATAATTGTCAAAAACGATCTTTTTCGATAGACCTAAATTTCCACCGATTAAATCTGTTCTGCCAAATTCTTCGTTACCAAAAATGATTTCAATAGGTCTGTTCATTCGTTTTGCTATATACAATGCAAGGGTAGTTTTTCCTGTACCGGATTGTCCTTTAAAATGAACGGCATACTTTGCATTTAAATACAGTAAAGCTCTTTCCGTAATTTTTTTTATATATTCCGTTTCTACAAATGTATTTTTAATATCTGCGTTCTGCATATTGTCGAGTTTCATGATAATCCCCCTATTAACATTGAAAGTTTTATTCCAAAGAACCTCTTTCTCTTAGTGCTTTTCTCTGATATGAGACAATATTCAATCTCTCATCTATTTTTGCTTCATATCTTGCAATAATCTCTTTTCGAGCAATTCTTCTCATATATTCATCCTCGACGATCGCTTCAAATTCTGCATCCCAACCATCCTCGTTAGGTACAATGGATATTATTTGAATTTCTTTTCCAATTACATCGTAGAAAAAAGTTTGCAGTGTATCGATAACCATATTAATTGACATGGCTGCTTCTCCTCTCAAAAATATATTTTACTGTCTGGCTACTAATAGAGTATGAAATCTTTTCCATTTTGTTCCTAACCATAGGGCAAATATCTCCTGATTTACTGGGTCCCCATAAGAAAATGACTCCTAGCTAGGTTCCTTAGGAGTCATCATATTAGAAAGATTTTTCCTCATCTACAACATATAAATCACTTTGACAAAGATACTATTTCTACTTATTAAGAAGCTGCTGACAAACTTGTTTGTCAGCAGCCCAAGTAATTGTCATTGATCTATACCCACCTTACCGATAGGAAATTACTGCTATGCATAGACTGGCTCATGATGGTGTGGATGGTGGACCAAGCCAACTGCCTCAGCATATTTTAACCATGTTTCAACACTTGCAATAACTACACGGGCTTCAATGGCCAATAGTTCAATACCTACTAACGACACTCTTGCCCATGCATCGATTACGATTCCTTTATCCAATATTCTATCTAATACTTCTGCCAAGCTGGATGCATCTGTTGATTTTTTAAGTGCCATATATCGTCTCTCCTTTCACTTTATGGAATTTATTGATTTGTTTTGTATGGGGATTTATAAATTCCTTGCAAAGCCTGCACTATTCAGTATGATATGATGGGCAAATTGGCTCACATCCTAGCAAGCCAACCGCCCAAGTGCCCGTCATGGATCTATATCGCTGTTATTCATAGATTGGGTGAGGATGATGTTTATGGTGCAGCAATCCGACTGCTTCAGCATATTTTAACCATGTTTCAACACTTGCAATGACTACACGGGCTTCAATGGCCAATAGCTCAATACCTACCAATGACACTCTTGCCCATGCATCGATTACAATACCTTTATCTAATATTCTGTCTAATACTTCTGCCAAGCTGGATGCATCTGTTGATTTTTTCAATGCCATATGTTATCTCTCCTTCATGATTATGATTTTTTCTTGATTTGGAAACCTCATCGTTTCCTAGTACATATTATGTTTGTCCGTATAAACGGTCACACTTTTTTCATGGAATTTATTTATGATTTTTTATTTCAAAAAACAAAAATGAGTCAAAGGAATTAATCCCTTTGGCTCATTCAACTTGAAGTTTCCTCCATCTTATAAACAGCACGAATCCAACAGCCAGCATTACCATAATAAATAACGGCGGTTCATCCATTTCCGTGAAATCCCCTATATCCAGGGGTTTATCAGTGGATAGTATTTGCTTTTGCTTTTCCAGCATGACCTTCGCCTGTGCTTCATTTTCCAGGACGATATATGAGGTTAGGGGACTCATGACCTCACCCATGATACTTCCTTTCACGATGGCTAAAGCTTTTTCCGTTTGCTTTTCCGGATGCAGCATAAGGCCCATGTGCATAGCCTCCAATATTACACCGTCTCCCCACTGCATTCCTCTTAAGTCCTTCTCTGTAAGTCCTGAATCCTTATCTAAAATAGCGATACTATCCTCATGATCGTCTGGAAGATAGAAGGTTTTGCCATTATATTTCCAACGTAGAACAGGAGAAGTCTCAACGGATGTCACTCTTCTATCTGTACTTTGCTGCTGAGATAACAGTAGGGAATGTCTTAATAGTTTCCCGTCCTTATATAAGTGATAAAAAGCCGGGCTCTCAGGAGAAGTAAATTGGAAACTTTCGAAATCCTCCGGCAGAATGGCTTTTGTCAGATCATCCGTTACGATAACAATGACCGGCTGCTCAAGGGTACGATTCACATAATGCTCATAGAAAATCCTCTTGATGGTATAATCTACATAAAAACCGCCTTTCACCGGAAATTTTTCAAAACTCCTTTCCCAAGCTGCGTCATACGTCGTTCTTTTTTCGTTGTAATTTACAGCAATCACCTCTGCAGCAGAACTTTCTATAGAATAATTATCCATGTAGTCTTTTACTCTTTTTATATAGTCTGCAGTAAGATCTTCATTTCCTTTAGAATAATCCAGAATAAAATAATACCTTTGATCTCTGGTGACTTTAGGTAATGTCTCTTTTATTTCCTTGGGAATATATAAAACATCTGCATGAGGCGATATGATTTGAGCCTGATCTGACTTTCTATCAGGCGTATCTGCTAAGCGGATTTCACTCTGATCTATGCTTAGGGTAATAGGACTTTTATGAATAATCTCAATGCCGGTTTTTCTTATTTCTTTTCCTGCAAAGGGGAATACCTTAAAGTCAATATGATCGTCTCCAAGATAAGTCAAAATACCCGGATCCCTTCTCACAGACTTAATCTGTTGATAAATCCAGTTGACCGCCCTTTTATCTGCAATCATACCGTATTTCTTTTCATCCCCTACATATAGGTAATAATTGCTTATATAGCTTCCTTCGGGCAGCTTAAACACCGTGCGAAATTCACTTTGAAAATCACTGGTATTCTTCAATTCAAAATGAAGCCAGCTCTTATAGGTCCCTTCTTTTTCATCGAAAGTTGTTTCGCCTTGAAGCTTATCTATCACAATATTTTCATTCGTGCTGTCTTCAAATCCGTTCCAGACGTCTACATCCCCAATAGGCTCTCCAAAGAATATTCCTTCCAGACGTTTGATCTTCTGATCAGATATTGATAAATTATCTAGGACATACCAGTTATAAAAAGAGGTTAAGTAGGGTGTTCTCGTGGTGATCAAGCCAAACCGCTGTCGGTCTCTGCTGTTCATGTATTTAATATTGGTGAGGGCTCTCTTGATGCCCGGCAGATTTAATTCTCCTTCTGACGACTCCTCATAGCTTCTTTGATAGGTGAAACGCAAGGCTTCGCCTACATGCTCCGCATCTTGACCAACGGCAAGAACATAAACAGAAGGAATCAATACGATTCCCAGCATAAACACCGCCGTCAAACTTCTCCTTGTGAAAAAAACCTTCAAGTATTGGAAATCTACCCAAAGAGATCGAACATGGAGCAGCATCAGAACCAGAGGTACAATCATCAAAATACCCAAACCAAAAACAATCAGTCCAAACATCGCCAACGGCAAATAAGGCAGGAAGACGATAAAAAAATAAAAGGTAAATACAAAGGTAATACTTTTAGCTGCAAACAAAACTAATCTTGCTCTCTGGTCCTCCACTAAAGGAACCAGTATAAGGGTACCCGTAATAGCAGCAAACACATAGTAGCCATAATGGGAGAAATCCCCAAACACATCCCCCATAGCCTCATTAAGTGCCAAGCCCATTAACGATCCGGCTAGCACAAAGGGTGTCAGATATTTTTGCCAAATGTCTGCCTTTTGCCGTAGTATCATATAAATGACCCTTATGAAGAAAAAGAAAAAAGCTGCCATACTGCCGATAAATACAATCGGCACTACCTTTTCCAATGCGTCCAGCAGCGGACTTCTTCCTAAGTGAATCAACTGTATAGAGAAATACCAAAACAGTGGAATCCCGATTACAAAAAGAACATCCTTGTGAATGCTTTTGTCACTGTGCTTTTCAATGGTCCAGTGTACAATCACCAGCATCCCGTGGGCTAAGGCCGGCATGATCAATGTCAGCAGCAATGTGCCGGGGCTTACCCCCATAAGCATCCAGTCCGGTATAGTAGAAGGAATGATCATGGTATACTGGGTAAAGTATATAAATAGGAAAATCACATAAAGGGCAAACTCCCCTATAGACCAAAATGGATGAATGTCCATTTTCTTCATCCAGCTTACTATACCATATACAGTGAACACAACACACAAGACAGCCAGACAGCTCCCTAACAGCATCCAGATTTGAACGGATGCTTCTGACAGCTCCGAACCGATGAAAGCAAATATTCGATAAAACAATACAAAAATAAGAATTTGCGGTATAGTAACCGTAAGCCATAGAATATAAGGCTTATACAATCTATTCACGACTATCCCCCCAATTGTTAATAAGCTTGGAAAAAAGAACATAAGCCAGCATTAAAAAGGTTACATAGAATATGATACCGATGGACTGGTGCATGAGTTTGGCTTGTTTCTCATCAAGGAAGACTCCTGTATTCATGATGAAAACCGCACCGATGATTCTTGATGCATTGGCCAGGATGGTTATACCATATGATGATAGTAAAAATAAAACTGCTGCCCAAGCTTTACTCTTTTTATCCTTCATCCGCTGAATAAAGGAAAACACAAGCATCAGATACACAGTGACAAAAAAATTAATGCCAGCACAGGCTCTCCCAATATTGATTTGGTATTGGCTGCTCACAAATCCAATTTCTCTATGATAGATGAAAGCCGTCCCTAAAAACCATTGCACGATTAAGGTCACGGGCTTTAGCATAAACAACAAGGTTTCTAAGCTGCCATACTGATACAATATATGTAATCCGCCCACAATCATGATAGAAATCAAATAGATGATGATATTCATTTTCCTGCTCCCTTTATCGCTATCTTTTTTAACCTTATGTCGTGTTAAAATTCTGAGTCTACTTTTATAGGGTAACTATATTTACCACTATATTTTCATAGTATCATTAGTTCTAACGTTATTCAATATATTTTTATCGATAATCGATAATTGTTTATTTCTAATTAATATGTTTTTCTTTTATATTTTAAGTCAAGTCATTGCATGAATTTTTCATAACTATTTAAAAAGTGTGCAGCTGTAGTATAATAGAGAACAAAAGTATTGAGTAAGCGTACGTCATAGATCTATACCATACAGAGGAGAGAATGCATATGGTTATTGAAATGAAGCAGGTTTCAGTCCTTCGGAATTCGAAATATCTTTTGAAAGAAATCAACTGGTCTGTGGCATCCGGCGAGCATTGGGCTGTTTTAGGATTAAACGGGTCAGGAAAAACAACACTATTACATATGGTCAATGGGTACCTCTTTCCTTCCAAAGGGGAAGTAGCAGTTCTTGGTAAAACATTCGGAAAATATGACTTAAGGGAGCTGAGAAAATCCATCGGCTGGGTCAGTACAGCCCTTCAGGAAAAGCTTTATACCAAGGAATCCGCTAAAGATATTATTCTAAGTGGCAAATACGCCACCATCGGTTTATATGATCACCCGGAAAAAGAGGATATGGAACGTTCTGATTATTTGCTGGAGCAATTCGGCTGCAGCCATTTAGCTCATCGCCCGTATCAGACCCTATCCCAAGGGGAAAAGCAGCGGGTACTTATTGCCAGGGCACTGATGGCATCCCCTCGCCTACTGATCTTGGACGAGCCCTGTACCGGATTAGACATTATTGCAAAAGAGCAGCTATTATCTGCCATCCAAAAACTAAGCTGTGAGAAGAATGGACCTACATTAATTTATGTTACTCATCGGACTGATGAAATTTTGCCGATTTTCACCCATACATTACTGCTTCGCAGCGGTCAGGTTCACGCCTCCGGAAAAACAACATCCTTACTAACCTGCGAAAGTCTTTCAGAATTTTTTCAGGTCCCTGTCCATATAGAACATCATCAGGATCGGACGTGGATACACCTGGATTCTCTGTAGCTTTACAGAAACAAGTGTCCATGGTTCTTAATTTCACAGATAAAATAAGCCAAGAAGCATATACTTCTTGGCTCAACTTTTTCTACCCGCGCTGCCGATTAATCATTTTTTCCACAAAAAACCTGTTCCCATGTTTCCATCTCTATCTTAATACCAGCTTCCTTTGAAAAAATCTATATAGTACCAATAGCCACACAAAACCAGTTACAAGCATCGCTATATTTGCGCTCCAATTAACACTGCCAGTCCATGCACTCAGAAGAGATTCGAACTGCCAATAGTTTGGGAGCCAATAATAAAACATCTTAAAGCGTTCAGGGACAAAATAACTTGATATTGGAAGTATCAAACATGCCGGCATGATAAGCTTAATGGATGCAATAGCAGCTATCTGATTATTAGCCGTACATCCTAATCCAATGGCAATCAGGGCAATAACTGCTACAGAGCATACTGCCGCCAGTACAAATGCTATCATATCTTCACTCCTACCCATGATCAATACACACAGCACGATATTACCAAGCCCCAGCAGCAGGGCAATGAGCGTACGGGCACTCATAAATGTTCTTAGACTCATCGGTGATACTGCAAGGGCACGAATAGCTTTACTTTCACGTTCTGCAACCACATTGAAACCAGAAACCGTGCTGCTTATAAATAAGGCCGTAAGCAGCAATGAAACTGCCGTCAATTCAATAATTATATTCCCCTTTGAGGCTATTTTTTCAGAGGTAAAGTTCGGTATGTCGTTGGATACTGCTCGTGAGATTAATAGACTGACCTGCTTTGAAAACACAACACCCTCGTTGCCTTCCAGCACAATTTTATAGTCATTATCTTGAAGAACAACACCGGCAATACTATCAAATCGTTCTACTCTCTGTTTGACTGCAAACTCATCAGCCGCAATTTCAACGTCACCTACTTTTTCAAGGTTCTTTATAATTGCTGCCGGCACGTCCTTTGCCACAACAAAGCTCATCGTGCCTTGCCCCAGATTTCCCAATACTGCAAGATACACAAAGGCTAATAATGCAGGAGCTATAGCCATATATAGAACAATTGGATTTCTTGTAATTAGCTTTACATCCATGCTCAGCATACTCAGTATTTTTCTCATGATCATCACCCCTCAACTTGCAGATAGCAGTTTCTTCTTAATCAACACACCACATAATCCTGCTGCTGCAATAATCTCACCAGTTAGCAGCGTTAAAGTCGAAGCAATACTTTTGCCTGATGGAAACAATACTTCGCTATACGCGAATAATACGGAATAAGAAGGAATATATTGAAGCCATATGGGTGAAAAGGCCGGTGCTGAATAACTGATCATCGGCAGCATGTTAAGACTCAAAATAAGTGTAGCAACAAAAAACCAACTGGATATATCCTTGAAAAAAACTGCAACACACAATCCCAGCAATGTATACAATACACAGCCCATCAGCGTTAGCAATAGAAACATGCCCCAATTAAAGCTGCTGCCGACCGTCAAAATTGTCATAAAAGCTGCATATATCATGCCCACCACAGCGAACAGCAAAACCTTATTGATAATATAAGCAGTTGTTCCGCCGGGAGAAATTCTATATGCCTTTAGCACCGTTTCCTGCTTCTCTCCCAGAAGAAGTATCGCTGCCATCAAAAATCCTGTTACTATAGCCTCAAAGCTAATGAAAACAGGCATCATTCGTTTGTTTTGAGGTACAGGAACGGCTTCCTCCCGAATCGTTTCTACGCTTACTTCCACTAATGGTTTCGTAGGTAACGTCAGACTTGAAACAAGAGCTGCAACGGCCTTATCACTCAGTCCATCATGAACAACCGTGACTTTGCCCGCTTCATAAATAATTCCGACCGTGCCATTAGCTTTTACATCATTTCTTACTTCTTCTGGAGAAGCAGCTGTTTTTATCCCTCCTCCGCGAATATCCATACCATATATAATCATTGTTGTCTCGTTCGTTGAGAACTCAGCAGGTATCAAAAAATTTGCCGTTAGTACAATCAATATTAAAGAAACAGATATAACCCAAAATATGGCGTTTCGTAGCAATAACTTAAAATCCTGCTGAAACAAATTTATTATTTTCTTCACGCAGTAAGCCCCCTTCCGGTAATTCTAATAAAGATATCCTCAAGGGTTGCCTCCTGTGAATGAATGGTGATAGGTTTTTGATTAACAATAAAACTTGCAAAGCTATTTTTTCCAGCCTCATCTAATGTAAACCGTTTTTCCGCTGTGATATTATCTTCCAGATATTCCACCACCACTGCCTGCTCACCATATTTCAGCTTAAGGTTGCCTGGCGAATCCATTGCAGCAATCCTTCCCCCTTCAAGAAAGGCAACCTTATCGCAAAGTGTATCTGCCAAATACATATTATGGGTTGTTAAGAAGATGGTAGCACCTCGATGCTTTTGCTCCAAAATCAAATCCCTCATACTTGCTGCCGTGCTTGGATCCAAACCGCTGGTGGGCTCGTCCAGAAAAAGAATTTCCGGATTGTTGATCAAAGCCCGGGCAAGATTGAGCCTCTGCTTCATACCCTTAGAATACTCTCCAGCCTTCTTATTTGCCGAATCCCTCAAGCCTACTCGGTCCAGTACCTTCATAGGATCAACTGTGGGAACAGAAAACAAACCGGCAAAGTACTTTAAATTCTCATAGCCTGTAAGGTTCAAGTAAACATTAGGTTGTTCGAAGGAAACACCTATCTTATTAAAGAATTCAGGTGTCGTATGGGCCACAGAAAGCTGGTCATACATAACCGAGCCCTGTTGAAGCTTTAATAAGCCGGTCATAATATTTTGTACAGTACTCTTGCCTGCACCACTTGGTCCTAAAAAACCAAATATCTCTCCCTTATCTATTTCAAAGCTAATATCCTTAACTGCATACGTTTCATCCTTTGAATAGGAATGATACAAATTTTTTACGGTAATCATGGGAAAACCCTCCTGTCAAGGAATTATCCTGCTCTGGTTATTCTTCATGCTGATTGTTTCTCTTATTCATCATTTTTTTCAATATTCTAAGTTTTATTGGTATCATAAAAGCTGATACCACAATAAGCAAAACAATCCAACCCCATAGTGGCATACCCCTTCACCTCCTATCTATACTTTGAAACCGTTTCTCATAATAAAAAGCATCTTGTCTACACGTTCTAATAATCTTTCTTCATTGCTGATGATATCCTCATAGGCCATATCATGGAGCAAATCATCCACAATAGTCGTACTTAATGTGGTTAACATGCTGGCGCCTATTCTTGTGTCAACATGGGGATTCAATTGTCCCTTCGCTTTTGCTTTCTCTATAAGCTCTTCAAAGAATTGGTCGCTTTTTTTATAGCCCTCTCCCAAGATTTCTTCTTTGAATTTTGCGTCATTTTCTTTCAGAAAATTATTTGCTATGGATGCCAGTTCAGGATTCTCTTTGGCAAAGATAATCCCCTGCACGTAAAGTCCTCTAATTAAATCAAAAAAGTCCAAATCGTTCATATTCTGGATATAGTCCATAAAATATGTCATTTTTCTTTGAGCTGCTATTTCCAGCATATATTTATACAAATCCTTCTTATCTTCAAAATACTGATAGATGCTGCCCTTTGCAATTCCTGCATTTTCTGCTATCTTTGTAACACTGGCATTTAAAAAAGTGTTTTTTGAAAACTCCTTGATTGCCACTTCTACAATCCTGGTTTTCTTTTCCTCCGGTAGATTAAAAAACGTCTGCTTTGGCATGAATTGAACCCTCCCCCTCTCATGACTACCCAGTCATTCAATCTCTAAAAAAAATCGTATTAATAGTATAAGTTTTTTCTTCGAATTCATACATATTGTTTTATGGATATGACTACCTAGTCATATGTTAATTCCATTATATGACCACCCAGTCATTTTGTCAATATAATTTTTCTTTGCCCACCTCCGACGGGTGGAACGAGTAGGGACATTACCGATGAAATGCCGGCACTTCTATTACAGCCGTTAAAATCGTAGACAACTTACAATACAACGAAAAAAGCACTCGTTTGAGTGCTCTCTACATTAAAATGCAAAGTTACCATTCTTAAATATAGGTATTTCTCTCCCGTCCACCGTAGTCCCTAAAATCTCAAGGTCTTCTGTTCCGATCATAAAGTCTTCATGTACAAGGGAATCATTTACGCCTAGTGCTTCTAATTCTTTCTTACTCATATTTTCACCGTTTTGAATACATACAGGATATGCTTTTCCAATGGCCAAATGACAGGATGCATTCTCATCAAATAATGTATTGTAGAACAATATCTTCGTGTTGGAGATCGGTGAATCATAGGGAACCAAGGCCACTTCACCCAGATAGCGTGCCCCCTCATCTGTTTCCATTAGGTTCTTAAGCATCTCATAGCCTTGTTCAGCGTTAAAGTCAACAATCTTTCCATCTTTAAACGTAAGGGAAAATCCTTCGATGAGATTTCCATTATAATTCAACGGCATGGAGCTGACCACTGTACCATTGACACCTGTCTTTTTCGGTAGGGTAAATACCTCCTCCGTAGGCAAGTTTGCAATAAACTCTACGCCTTCAGGGGTATATTCTGAACCACCAAGCCATAAATGCCCATCTGGAAGCTCCACTTTCAGATCTGTGCCTAAAGAATTCTTGTAATGAAGGTATTGGAACTTATTGGCGTTCAAGAAATCCAAACGCTTCTTCAAGTGACGCTTATGTTCATCCCACGCAGTCATAGGGTCCTCTGTATCCACCCTGACCGTTTTAAAAATAGTTTCCCATAATATCTCTACAGCTTCGTCCTCTGTATGTTGGGGAAAAACCTTTTGTGCCCAAGCTCGGGTAGGAATCGATACAACGCACCAGGTATTCTTGTTTGCCATTCTGCGTTCTTTATATTCCGTTATGGCAGCGCCAGCAGTTCGGTGAGCCTTGGCGATCCTTTCCGGATTTACATCCTTCATGAGCTCTGGATCTGTGGCTAAAATATTGATGTATGCTGCCCCTTGACGTACATAGGACAGGTAAAATTCCTTTTTCCACACTGGAAATTCTTCAAAAACCTCTTCAGGTGCATGTAAGTATTTAATCTTGGAAAGCAATTCATCCTCCCAACTAACGACTACCTCCCGTGCTCCTTCCCGATAAGCAGCTTCTGCCATCACTCTGGTGAAGGGTGCGCATTCTATAGGAGAAAAAATAACAAGGGTCTGCCCTTTCTGAATATTTATCCCTGTTTTTATTACAAGGCGGGCATATTTTTCAAGCAATCGTTGATTCATGACAAAACTCCTTTCCTATTTCATTACTGTTTTTATGCGGGTGTATAAGGACTTACACACTAGTGGTCTGTCAAGTCTAAAAGTATTGATGAATTCGCGGGGATTTTTCCGCACGGCAAGGCGGAGGAGGTGCGCATATCGAGAATATGTAAGCCGACGACAACGCAGCATTGCGGGAAAAGACCGCGAAGGCATTTATGTTTTTAGGCTTGACAGACCACTATTATTATGTACCCTTGCCAGTAAAGTATAACACAATATCCGATAAAAATGGTAATTATTGAATTATAGTTGAAAACTCCAAATCAGAGGTATACAATGTACTTGTACGCACTTTCATTACTTATCATTCAAAGAAAGAAGGGTTCTATTTGGAAGAAGCATCATTTTTTAAAACCTATAATGTTAAAAACCTTAAAGGTGACATTATGGGAGGTTTCACGACTGCCATCGTTGCGTTACCTTTAGCGTTAGCACTGGGTGTAGCATCGGGGGCAGGGGCTAAAGCTGGCCTTTATTCAGCCATCATTACGGGTATCTTATCCACGATGTTTGGTGGGACTCCAGCTCAGGTTAACGGCCCCACAGGAGCAATGACCGTTGTACTCATTGAATTGTACGAGAAATTTGGGCTGGAAGCATTATTTGCCGCAATGGTGTTAGCAGGTTTTCTGCAAATTACCATAGGACTATTAAAATTAGGAAAATATATTCACTTGATACCCCATCCCGTCATTGTTGGATTTACCAATGGGATTGGCTTTCTCATTTTCATTAAGATGCTTACTTATTTCAAGACAAATCCGATATTGGCAGTCATAACGATTCTGATTATGCTGATATTTCCTTTTATTACAAAGAAGGTCCCTGCATCATTGATTGCATTGATCGTAGGAACCATTCTGGGAACATATTTTATTCCAACAGACGCTTTGGTTGGCACAATACCCAGCGGACTTCCGAAATTTGCTTTTCCCACGTTCACCAGTGCGCCAATCGCAGATATTTTAAAAGCAGGAGTTATCCTAGCTTTATTAGGATGTATAGAATCATTGTTAGCATCCCTGGTAGTAGATGAAATGACCAAAACAAAGCATAAGTCTAACAGAGAATTAATTGGACAAGGTATCGGTAATACTGCCGCTGCCCTTTTTGGGGCACTAATTGGGACAGGTGCTATTGTTCGATCCGTTGTCAATGTAAATGCAGGTGGGCGAACAAGACTTTCAGGGGTTTTACATGGATTGATTCTGTTGATTATTACACTGAAGTTTGGTTCCCTTGCCTCACAGATTCCCCTTGCTGTTTTGGGTGGAATTCTTATGGGAACAGCTATAAAAATGGTTGAATATAACGCAACACGGCAAATGACCATTGCTTCTAAGAAGGCAGGAACCATCATTATTGCAACGACACTTCTAACTATTTTCACGGATTTAACAATAGCCGTGGCCTTAGGAACATTATTATCCATGTTTTCCTTTGTCATGAGAATGGGAGATGTTTACCTAAGAAAGTATGATGTTGATTGTCCAAAAGGAAAAGAAAAAATTGCATCATATACCATCGAAGGACCGTTATTTTTTGGCGTTGCCCATGCCATTATCAGCAAATTGGAAATAGAAGTGGAAGATGCGGATATTATCGTATTAAATCTGATGAACATGCCTGTTATTGATTCATCTGGAGCCATTGCCCTTAAAAATGTTAGACAGCTCGTAGAACAGTCCGATAAAAAATTAGTATTTGCAGGTGTTAAAGAAAACATGATAGAGTTACTTCTAAAACTAGAAGTGCTTTCTGACGAAGAAATTGAACTTTCTACGAAACGTATTGGTGATGTTTTAGACCATGTAAAAAGCCTTGTGGCCGCTTCTTAAAAAGATCTTAAAAAGAATCTATATATTTATTCTACAAAAGAGAAAGACGATGCATAATCGCAAATGCATTGTCTTTCTCTTTTTATCTGATTATAGAACCTATGCTTTCTGCCGCTTCTTGATGTTCCAGAAGATAAGCTTCTACGACATTCCTCAACAACTGTAATATATTTAGGTTTTCTTCTAGGCATAGTCCATCCACCGTCATTTCCCTTTTCTTCGTACATCCGTCTACAGCCCCTGCTGCCACCATACCCTTCAATAGTTTTATTTCCTCTCCCGCATTATGGAGAAGCATTTTTTTCGTTAGCAGAGAAAGTGCAGCTGCTAAGGCGTGTCCTCCCCAGTTAGATACCCCGGCAACGACCAGATAATCCGTACAAAGCACGGCACATATTTCTCGTCCCCTATGTACAGACGCAACTACGTGGTCTCTTACCCTTCCCATTCCGATTTCATTACCCCCGTCACCAACTGCGATGCTCGTTATTTGACGCTTCTTTGATTCCTCAAAAAGAATATCGGTATTAGGTACTAGATCACTAAGATCTTCCCCCCGCATCGAATAACATTTCCCATCTGCCGCCCTGCCTGGCCTCTCAACGGCCACCACATGGGATGGACGGTATTTTAGCAACATATGATTAGAAAATTCCTTTTCCTTTCCATAAGGCATGATCTCTACTGGTATCTCCAAATTCTTTGTCTTTATGCAATGATACAGCATATCCCTAGAATATCGGTCAGTTATCAAAATCACCTTTTTTCCCAACTGTTCCAAAGCACCCGCCAATGAAACTGCGCCTATAGGTCCATCGGTTTCACCGGTCAATGTATCGCGGATAACAAATCCCGTAACGATGAAGATCGTCGTTCCTTCTAGAAGCTCCTTGGCTGACCGTTCCAATTCTTCTGTCAGCTCAACTTTATCCATACCCCGCTGCTCCAAATTTGTTCGAATAACCGCATTCAACTGCTTCATATACTTATTAACCATTTCTTTTATCTCCTTTCCTAACAAAAACACAAAAAAACCCAGCATAACAAAACGTTAACTGGGTCTTATTTACAGTTGTATATAGGGGTAAATCCATATACGAGTAAACAAAACATTTCTATGGAGTTTTAAACATGTATTCTGATTTTAGTATAGATGATTCTTTACGGTTTTTCAATCATTACTTTTTCAGCATCATATATTTATTTCGCGCATCCTTCACAGCAGCAATGACGGCCTTTTGCGCCATTCCATGGAATCTGTCCTTGATTTCGTCAATAATTAGGTCAATATCTCCTATTAAATGATAGTCTATCAACATGGATTTGATAAAATCTTCCGTTACATTTCTAACCATGTTACAGGTTACATCTATGATTTTCCCATTTTCTCTTTCTAAAATGATTCCGATAAAAAACATATCATGTACAGCAGAAATAGGATCATTGCTGCTGATTTTTGCAGTTCCAATAATATAGATTGTGTTTTTCGGATAAATCAATAGTTCTCCTCCTCTTTTAAAGCAAAGTCTTTCTATTTTTGCGCAGGTGATACAGGTCAACACTGTCATAGATTCTACATAAAACTATTGAAATCCTCTCTTACACTTACGCTTCTAATGATGCTTAATTATAAATTCATCAATGATATCTCCATCTACCGACACCGCTTTTACATAAAGATCCTCTCCATATACATCTACAATAACATAATGATAAGCAGCAATGGGCGGAACAATAACCCCTTGTTCATCCGCAAAGGTATCCCTTAAGGGAGCACCTGCTCCTCCCGCAACAATTTGATCCACTTCCCCTTGAAATTGATAAGCTTCTGTACTAAAGGACTTATCAATTCGTCTCCTGGAATAATTATGTTCATGTCCTGCAAATACAAGGCCAACGTGGTTTTTATCTATGATATCCCAAAATCTATCCCTTTCCTCTGGATATGCATCCAAAGAGGAACCTATATGCTGTCCCACAGGATAAGCCGGTGCGTGGAGAAAAACCAGCTTATGCTTTTTAGGTTCACGAACAACTCTCCTGAACCATTCTAACTGCCGTCCTGTGATCTGGTTGCTTTCCCCTGGATGATAGGAATTAAGGGCGATCAATCTTACATCCCCTACATCTACATAATACGCTGTCCGATTATACCCTTTTAAAAACTCGTCTGCTTCAAATTCTGAATATACCTTGGCAAATATCTTTTCCCTGGTATCATCTTCAGGATTGCTGCCTACCTCATGGTTTCCTACGGTAGGAAGTAAGATTTCTATGGGAAAATAGTCTGTAAAAATCTCTTTAAACTTTTTTAACTGGGCTTTAAGCTCTTTTGACTTTCTACTACCCGATACAAGATCACCAGAAAACATAATATAGTCAGGCTCTGGATAGAGACCCATAATTTCATTTAAGAGCGCTCTAAATATCTCTTCATTAACCCCTTCGTCCTTCCCCCTGGAATCCCCCATTACAATAAAGCGATAATCGGGCAAGGCATTTTTCTTTGTTTTTTTTCTTCTGTAGATATCCATTTTTGTATCATACCGATAATCTGCAGAAATGACCATTACCCCCTCACCTTTTATTTTATATACCTTAAGAAATTGCTGCCCTCTTATATATCTATGTATATCAAAGCAAAAAGGTTATCATAAGGTGTTTTGCAGCCATGTGTCACAAGGCTTAAAACAAAGATGCGTTTATCGGAAAATGCAAGTTCTCATTATAAATCTTGCATGTGTGCTGTATACAATAATGCAAATTATGGTAGGATTTTATGTTTATCATCTCTTCCTTTGTATTTACTTGTCTGGACAGAATGGGATTTGAGACGAAAATAAAAATTTTTCACACGAAACGTTTTCCTGAAATTTTTCGTGTTGACAATCGCATTTTACTCATGTAAACTTTACTTCAATACAAAATGACAGAAAATTTTGAGTATTTTTGCGAATCATTGCTTCATGAAAATTGAATTGTTAGGCAACGGCGTCTACTAAAACAATTCGTAGAAGAGATATCCTCTGTTCTACTTAAATGGCAAGAATTTTATCTATATCATTATTACGATGTATTGCAATAAAGAAAGCCTATTGCTACTTGCTTACTAAAGTATAGATGTCCGTTTGCCAATACACATCATCGCAAAAATCCGGTAAATTACTAATCATGCAGAAAGTTGGAGTAGATGTGGGGAGGCATTGGTATGAATGAAATGAAGTATTTTCCTAAGAAACAGGGTCTTTACGACCCGGCATTCGAAAAAGACAGCTGTGGTGTCGGCTTTATCGCTGATATTACAGGGAAAAAATCAAATGAAATTGTAAAAAGCGGTTTGGAAATCCTTAAGAACATGTCTCACAGAGGAGCCACCGGTGCAGATCCTGAAACAGGTGATGGCGCCGGAATCTCGATTCAGATTCCTCATGAGTTTTTTGCTTCCGAGTTATTAAAAATGGATATTCAACTCCCAGGAGAAGGGGATTACGGCGTTGGTATGATTTTTCTACCGATGGAGCCCAATGCCCGTTATTACTGTGAAGGCGTATTTGAGAGGATTCTTCGGGAAGAAGGGCAAAAATTCATTGCATGGCGGGATGTACCAGTCTACGACAAAGCATGTGGTGTATCCGCCCAAGGCACTAGACCGGTTGTTCAACAAATCTTTATTGATAGAAATGGTCAAGATCCCGATCATTTCGAAAGAAAGCTCTATATCATAAGGAAAAGAGTGGAGAAATCAATTGCCGAAGCCGCAAAGCCATATACAGATGCATTTTATGTATGCAGCTTGTCCATGCGGACCATTGTCTATAAGGGACAGTTCCTGGCACATCAAATAGAAAAATTTTACCCTGAGCTTAAGGATGAAAAGCTGAAGAGCGCCATTGTTACTGTCCATCAAAGATATAGTACAAATACATTTCCTTCATGGCGATTGGCCCATCCATACCGCTATATTTCTCACAATGGCGAAATCAATACCATCCGTGGAAATATCAAATGGATGAATGCCAGAGAAGGTGTGATGACATCGAAATTATTCGGTGACGACTTTGAGAAAGTGCTCCCTATTATTCAACCGAACAGCAGTGACTCATGTAATCTGGACAATGTTTTTGAATTGCTTGTCTTAAATGGATACTCTATGCCCCATGCCATCAAGATGCTTATGCCCGAGGCTTGGAGATACGATAAAACAATGTCCGCTGATTTAAGATCATTTTATGAATATCACGAGGGATTAATCGAGCCATGGGACGGTCCGGCTACCATCGTATTTACCGATGGTGTTCAGGTTGGCGCTACCCTTGATAGGAATGGTCTCAGGCCTGCCCGATACCTTATTACAAAAGACAACCTGGTGGTCATGGCTTCCGAATCCGGTGTACTAAAAATTCCAGAAGAACAGATCTTAAAGAAAGGAAAATTAGGCCCGGGAAAGATCTTCATTGTGGATACCGATGAAAAAAAGATCATCAATGACGATGAAGTCAAGCAAAAGCTGGCCAGTGAAAGAGGATATGCAGAGTGGATCAGGGAAAACAAGATTGATTTGAATGAAATCCGGTTAAATAAAGACTTGCCTAAAATGGATGAGGAGACCTTAGCTGCCAAGCAGGTTATCTTCGGTTATACAGAAGAAGAATTGAAGCGGGCCCTGGCACCTATGGCTAAAGACGGTAAGGAAGCCATCAGCTCCATGGGAAATGATGCACCCCTGGCTGTACTTTCTGACAAACCACAACTGTTATTCAGTTATTTCCGGCAGCTTTTTGCCCAGGTAACAAACCCGCCGATTGATCCTATTCGAGAGAAAAAGGTCATGTCTTTGAATCAATATATCGGGCGTTCAGGCAACATTTTAAAAAAAATCAATGAAAAGCAGCCCAATAAGTTCATCGAACTTGAGCAACCGATCCTTTATGCCGAAAAGATGGAAAAAATTAAAAACATCGATGTCGATACACTTAGAAGCATTACGATACCCATTATTTTCGAAGCAGATCAATACGAAAAGGGACTAAAGGATGCTCTTACGTCTCTGAAAAAAAGAGTTGATGAGAGTATTGCCCAGGGATATCGAATCATCATTTTGAGTGACCGGGACGTTGACCGCTATCGTGCTCCGATCCCTAGTCTTCTTGCCGTCAGTGCCGTACACAATCATTTGATTCATATGAAACGAAGGACGAAAGTTGATTTGATCATCGAAACCGGTGAAGCCCGCGATACATTCCACATGGCACTGTTATTGGGATACGGCGCTACTGCCGTATATCCATATATGGCTCTTGAATCTATCAATCATCTCGTTAAGAACCAGCTTTATATAAAGGATATCACAGTAAAAGAAGCCTGTATGAACTATGTGCGGTCATTGGGATACGGCATTCGAAAAATCACGTCCAAAATGGGTATATCAACCCTTAGAAGCTTTAATGGTGCCCAAATATTTGAAGTGATGGGTCTGGACGAAGCACTGATCAATGAATATTTTGCCGGCACACCCTGCCGTCTGTCAGGTCTTAAGATGGATGGTATCGCCAAAGAAACATTGATACGCCACAGTAAGGCATTTGAATTTAAAACCCGTACACAGCAGTTGGAAATCGGCGGACAAATACACTGGAGAAAAGACGGCGAGGCTCATCTATTCAATCCGGATACGATCTCAAAACTCCAACATGCTTGTAGAACCAATGACTATCATCTATTCAAGGAATATTCAACCCTTATTAATGATCAGTCCGAAAAACTAAAAACCATTCGAGGGCTTTTGAAATTCAAGGACTTCAATCCGGTACCCTTGGAGGAAGTGGAGTCCGTGGAGTCTATCATAAAACGATTTGCCACCGGAGCTATGTCCTTTGGATCCCTCAGTAAAGAAGTCCATGAGACCCTGGCCATAGCTATGAACCGCATTGGCGGTAAAAGCAATTCAGGTGAAGGCGGCGAAGATGATCAACGCTATATCAAGACGGAGAATGGTGATTATAAAAGCAGTGCCATCAAGCAGGTTGCTGCTGCGCGATTCGGTGTGACAACGAACTATCTCATTCATGCTGATGAACTACAGATCAAGGTTGCCCAAGGCGCAAAGCCTGGGGAAGGAGGACATTTGCCTGGTAGAAAAGTGACGAAGGAGATTGCAAAGGTTCGCCATTCCCTGCCTGGAATCGACTTGATTTCACCGCCTCCTCATCATGATATCTACTCCATTGAGGACTTGGAACAATTGATATTTGACTTGAAAAATGTCAATCCAAGAGCCCGCGTCAGCGTGAAACTTGTTTCGGAGGTAGGTGTCGGTACGGTAGCGGCTGGTGTGGCCAAAGGCAGTGCAGACATGGTGTTAATAAGCGGCCATGATGGCGGTACCGGTGCTTCGCCAATTACATCCATAAAGACAGCGGGCGTTCCTTGGGAATTGGGCTTGGCTGAAACTCATCAAACATTATTGCTCAACAACTTGAGAAGTCGGATTGCTGTGCAGGTTGACGGACAGATGCGAACAGGACGGGATGTGGTCATAGGTGCTTTACTGGGCGCTGAGGAATTCGGCTTTGCAACGGCACCCCTTGTGGTATGCGGATGTATCATGATGCGTAAATGTCACAATAACACATGCCCTGTAGGTGTGGCTACGCAAGACCCTGAACTTAGAAAACATTTCAAAGGTGATCCGGAGCATGTCATCAATTTCTTCCGTTTTATTGCCATGGAAGTTCGTGAAATCATGGCAGAATTAGGATTTAGAACAATGGATGAGATGATCGGAAGAACAGATACACTTGAGGTTGACAGAAAGAATAGACACTGGAAAACAAAGGATCTTGATGTAAACGCCATCTTATATCGCCCAGAACTTCCTATACGGTTCGGACAAAGAAAAATGGAGGAACAGAAAGACCAAACAATGGATGTTCTTGATAGAAAGCTGATAGAAACTGCAAAACCTGCATTGGAGAAGGGCAAAAAGATTGACGGACTTTTTGAGATTAAAAACATCGATCGTACCGTTGGTGCAATGCTTTCAGGAGAAGTGACGAATCGATACGGGAAAGAGGGACTAGCGGAAGATACCATTGATTTCACCTTCATCGGCACATCCGGTCAAAGCTTTGGTGCCTTTGCAGTCAACGGAGTAACATTACGACTGTATGGCGATGCCAATGATTACCTGGGTAAAGGCCTGTCCGGCGGCAAGCTTATTGTAACCCCCAATGAAAAATCAACACTCTCCGCATCTGAAAACATCATAGCCGGAAACACCCTTTTATATGGGGCAACCTCCGGTGAAACCTATATCTGCGGCAGAGTCGGCGAGAGATTTGCCGTAAGAAACAGTGGTGCCATCGCCGTTGTTGAGGGCGTGGGAGACCATGGCTGTGAGTATATGACCGGAGGACGGGTTGTCATCCTTGGCGAGACTGGCAGAAACTTTGGTGCCGGTATGAGTGGTGGAATTGCTTATGTACTGGATGAGCAAGACAGCCTTCAAGGAAAATGCAATTTTGAAATGATTGAGATTGAACCATTGAAGGAAGAAGATATCCAATTGGTTAGAAAGCTGGTTGAGAATCATGTTCGTTATACAAATAGTTCAAAAGGCCAGGAGATTCTCAACAACTGGAATGATTACATCCACAAGTTTGTAAGGGTTATCAGCCCTCAATATAGAGAAATCATTGAAAAATCCGAAGCAGTAGCGATAGATAGCTGGGAGGTGAAGTTCAGTGTCTAGTAAGTCACCATTCATGATCTATGAAAGAAGAAATGCAAAAAAACTTCCTGTGAATGAAAGAATTAAGAATTATAAAAAGGTCTATGTTCCTCAGACGGAAGAAGAAATAAAAATTCAGGCATCCCGCTGTATGGATTGCGGGGTCGCCTTCTGCAATCATGCCTGTCCCTTGGGAAATGTCTTGCCGGATTTAAACTATCTGGTTACGAACGGACATTGGAAGAAGGCATTGGATATACTACAAAGCACAAACAATTTCCCTGAATTCACTGGCAGGTTATGCCCCGCTTTATGCGAAGCAGCATGTACCCTGGGAATCAATCAAGAACCCACAACCAACAGAGAAATCGAATTAAGCATTATAGAGAAAGGTTTTGAAGAAGGCTGGGTCAAACCCCTTCCTCCCAAAATGCGAACAGGACGGAAGGTCGCTGTAGTAGGCTCTGGTCCTGCAGGACTTGCCGTCGCTCAGCAGCTTACACGGGCGGGTCACGATGTGACGGTGTTTGAGCGTTCAGAGAGCATTGGCGGGATTTTGGCCCTCGGCATCCCGGACTATAAATTGGAGAAATGGGTTTTACAGCGCAGGCTTGATCAATTGAAAGAAGAAGGTGTTACATTCATAACAAATACCAATGTGGGCATTGATATCTCAGCAGAAGCCCTCAAAGCGAAGTTTGACGCCGTTTGTTTAACCGGCGGCTCCACAATTCCAAGAGATCTGGATATCGATGGAAGATCTCTGGCAGGGATTCATTTCGCCATGGATTATTTGACACAACAGAACCTTATCAATCAGGGCAAACAAATTCCTGATGAAGAACGAATCGATGCCGCGGAAAAAAATGTGATCATCGTTGGCGGCGGCGACACCGGTGCGGATTGTCTCGGCGTTGCCCTTCGTCAAGGTGCAAAGCAAGTGGTTCAATTGGAATTAATGCCCAAGCCGCCGAAGAATAGAACTGAAAAGATGCCATGGCCTACCTGGCCCATGATTCTCCGCACCAATACCTCCCACGAAGAGGGCGGCGAAAGAAGATGGAGTATCGCAACAAAATATTTCTCTGGTCAAGATGGTCAGGTTAAAAGTGTCCGCTGTGTTGAGCTTAAATGGGTGGAAGATGAAAGCGGCATGCGGAAAATGGAGGAAATTGAAGGCAGTGGTTTTGATCTGGATGCTGACCTTGTCCTCTTTGCCATGGGATTCCTTCATCCCGAACATGGTTCCATGCTAAAAAATTTCGAAATTCAATTAGACAAAAGAGGAAATGTAAAGACGGACACAAAGCATATGACCAATATTTCCGGCATATTCGCTGCAGGAGACATGAGAACGGGCCAATCCCTTGTATGTAAGGCAATCGCGGATGCCAGAGCTGCTGCTGAAGCCATCGATGAATACCTTAAGAATCAATAAGACTTATTAAGCAGAATACCTGCTAAAACATGGATTTACAAAACGTAGATAAACCCGTACTGCATTATAATTGTCGTACGGGTTTATTACGCTCTGATAAGAACCTAGCTAAAGTTCTTATTTAAAGGGTTTTGCGCTGATTAATTATTTTTTATTTGTAAATTACAATTTCACCCACGGTATAATCCGGAGAATTACCAATTACCTTAAATCTCAAGCCATAGGTAGGTACCTTTATACCACTGCTTGGAGCTTTATTATTCCAGTAGCTGTGGGCATCGTTATATTCAGGTACCGCTTGCTTTCCTTGTATAACTTGAGTCTTCCCAAAGAAGGTGAGTTCTTTGTCTTCACTTCGGTCTAAACTGAAAGCTGCGTCATGGATCTGGATTCTTGTTCTGAGGGTAGTCCCTTTTTCAACCATTGGTTGTGGATGGGCATCTACGATACCTAAGAAGCCGTGTCCCGGATGTACACCCACCCAGTTATCATCATAAGAAGTATCTCTGTACCATAACAGCATTCCTGGGTCATGCTTGAAGAATTCTGCTACATCTCCATTCCAGTTATACCCAAATGTCAAGCTTTCATCTGTCTTGTTATGATTCCTCCATTCCAGAAGATAGTAATGTGATTTTTCCTCATAGCCTTTAGAGATTTCCCAGCCATGATTGATCCATTTATCTTCTCCATTTTCCGCGTTATCTTCGAATATGATCTCGTCATCTGCAATAACTTTAATATCATCGATAAAGAATCCTTCTAAACTTGTTCCCCAGTCCGTCATGTATCTAAACTGCAGCATAATCTCTTGTCCCGCATATTGGGTTAAGTCAATTTTTTCATTTACCCATCCATTGCTGCTTCCTGTATATCCGGGCATATTATCCTTGATGGCAGGATAACCATCTGGCACAATGGTATCTGTAGTCCTCCCTGAGGATAGAGAGGTCCAGGTTTCTCCTTCATCGGTAGATACTTGAACAAATCCAAAATCCCAGTCTTCTTCAATGTTGTACCAGGTTTGGAAATCCAACATAATCTCAGAAGCTTCAGGTAAATATACCGCTGCAGCCACGGTGTTGTCAATCTCGTCACCTTTTCCACCATACCACTCATAGCTTCCTTCATATGGACTTGTCATCACTTTTAATTTTTTTGGCAGGTTAACTTTCAGTACTTGATGATTGTTTCCTACACTCGTGGTTTGATCCAGCTTAAATGTCATACCATCCTTGGTAATATCTTCATAGTTTATTTCAGTGGGTTGTACCCATTGACCTCCCCATATCTGACCTAGGGTCCATCTTGCCCACGGACTCATGGGAGCAGGCTTTGTTCCCAGTGGCTTTCCGGTCCAGCTGCCGCTTGACATTAATGAATAGAATCCTACAGGATCACCATCTCCACTATAGATAGTATCATACTCATCCGGCAAACCAATATCATGGCCGAACTCATGACAGAATACGCCGATTCCGCCATCTTCGCCTTGGATGATATAATTGTAAGCCAGCATATTTCCATCCCAATAAGGAACCGTTGGATTATCACTTGGGATATATTCAAATACAGATGAACTGTGGGCCCAAATTGCATTGTCTCCCTGTGCTCCACCGCCGCCGCTTTGATCAACACCGGCATGTACGATGACAAGGTGGTCTATAATGCCATCTGCCTCATCAAAATCTCCGTCTCCATCCATGTCATAAGGGTCTTCTATATCATAATCTTCAAATGGAACGCCCTCCCGCTGCGCTACAACCAATAAGTCTTTCACTAAGTCCTTTGAAGTACCCGGTAATTTATTATCATGTCCCCCTCTTGCTTCATCGTCATCACCATAATAGGCTTCTGAATGGGGAAGTTGATACCATCCGTATACATCCCCTTCTACTTTATAGCTTCCTCCTGATTGCTCCAAATAATAGTCAACCATGCTGTCAAGATGTACCGTTTCACCTCTATGATTTACAGCATCATAGCCACCTTTTGTAAATAACATCTTCTGGTAATGTTCTCTACCAAAATCGTCTACCCATAGATCCGTATCATTATCCGGAGCCGGCATTTCGATTTGGTTGTGAAGCGGTCCTATATCGTATTCGTCTTCGCCAAATTCCGCTAAAAGAATCAGCATTTTTGCTTTTCTAACACTTCCACTCCATGCTTTTTCTTCAACGCTTTCAATATCTGTAATTCTCTTACCTAGTTTTTTTCCATGCAGTATATTTCCATATTCTATATCTCCAACACTATTTCTCTTCAATTCTTTTAATAATACTTTTTTATCTGCTGGTTTTGGTTGATTTTTAACCAATTTGTTCTGTATGTAGTTCTGAACAGCTTTTTCAATTGCCTCCGGTGTTGAATCTTTATTGATAACACCTTTGTTCATCAGCATCCTGGTAATTCCTATTTCATTAGGCGGTGTACTGTTTTTGGTAAAGCCTTCATCTGCCTTTTCCACTGGATTAGCATAAGCAAACGATGTACACAACATAGTAAGAATTAATACAATTGCCAAAGATTTCTTCATTTCTATTCCTCCTTTTCGTTTTTGAAAAAGCTTTTATACGCCATATTGCTTTACGATAAAGCGATCCTCCTTTCATGTAAAATAATTGCAGTTCCCCATAATCCCGATGCTGTATTATGAAGAACTTGTTTTACTGTTTCATCCTTACGTACAACCTGCAAAATATACGGTTCACATGCGTTTCTCACATATTGTAAGAATTTTTCTATGTAAAAATTTATTTTTACGATTATTCTATATTATAAACTTGCCCATATGGATAATTTTGTAAATATCAGTTGTCTTCTCATGTCGTTTTTTTGTAACTTTCTATAATGTCATATATTTAACCGATACGGTATCCCGTATAAAACAGCTTTAACATCACTAAAGATGGCCTAAATGCTTATTTTAGCTAATCACACTGCATAAAAATAATACAAAAGGATACAGAAGTTCATCTGTATCCTTTTGTATTATTTTTAAAAAACGCAACCATAGTCCTATTCGTTTTTAATTGCATTTATCATCCTCTCATCTTGTTATATATCCCATCCGACAAGATATTTCTTTGTATTATATAGCATCTCATCAAACAGCTTTTGGGCATTATCATAATCCGTGCTAACCGCCGGATCATTTAGAAATGCTTGAAACGCCAGCTGCTTGTTTCTTTCCATAGCCGCTTCAAGAATGATCTCTTGATTGAATATATGTACATTTAATAATGATTGTACACTCTTTGGCAGCTTACCGGACACCATAGGATAAACGGCATTCTTGGTAAAAAATGCATTGGTTTCAACAATGGTATTATGGGGAACATCACCCATCTGCCCTTTATTCGGTAAGTTGACATTTGTAATGATGTCTTTTAGGCCCAGAAGTGCTTTTATTTGTTGAATACCTTCTTCACCTGATGGATGTATTTGGATTTCTTCTCCACCCTCCAGCATTCTCTCTCTTTTTTCGATCAACTGCTCTTGATTCTTCATCCTCCACGAAACAGGGGTCAACTGAAATTTCCACTTCCCCACGGTTTCTGGATCCTTCAAGTACCATGACGGCACAAACTCAGCAAGATGTCTATCTCCCGCGGCAGCAATACACCTGTATTTTTGAAACAAGTCAAATTTTACTCTGTTTGCTGAGTCAAAATAGCTATCCTCCCACTTTCCTCTATCTTCAAAGCCATTATCATAATACTTTTCTACAAACTTTTTATAAACCGGCAGCAAATCAATGCCCTTATATGCAGCCTTATTAATCCATGTAAAATGATTGACGCCCAACACGTTGGTGTTAATCTCCTCTCTGGAAACATCCAAGCCTTCTATTTCTTTTAATGCCTTGGCTAACATATTTTGTACCGCAAAAACCTCATGGCAGCATCCAAAGGCTTTAATTTCAGGGAAGACCGTATATAAGGTCCTCATGCAGATAGCCATGGGATTGGTATAATTGATGACCCAGGCATTTGGACAAAATTCTTTAATTGCTTGGGCAAAACCTTTATAAATAGGCACTGTTCTTAGTGATCTGAAAAGCCCGCCTGGTCCTGTGGTATCACCCACAGACTGATATATTCCATACTTTTCCGGGATATGTACATCGGATTCCATCTCATGAAAAGTTCCTGGTAAAATAGATACGATTACAAAATCTGCCTTATCAAGAGCTTCACTTATTCCGTCTACCGCCTTGTACTTCCATTTGCCGGGTAAATCTTCTCTTTGATACAATTTATTTCCAAGGCTCTCGTTCTTCCTGGCAGACTCTTGGTCAATATCGTATAGATATACAACACCTGCAATAGATTCTTCCAGGGCTAAGTCAAACATAAATTTCCAAGCCCAGCCTTTTGAACCTCCGCCAATATACGCTATTTTTATATCTTCTACCCTATTTTCTAAAAATTTCATAAACTATCTCCTTCCTTTTTATTGACTGAAAAGATACAGTAGTGTTTAATAAAGCTATAGCATTAGAAACGTTATCTTCTCTTTAGGGGTGATTTGATGAATAGCAAAGAGTTTAATGAGTATTGTCCTGAATTCTACATTGATACCATAAAAAGAGAAAAGAAATATAATATGGAAAGCCATTTTCATGAAGCTCTGGAAATATTCTATTTGATTGATGGCGAGCGAAGGTATTTTATAAACGATACCATATACAAAGTCTCAAGCGGGAACTTGGTATTAGTGGATATCAATGAAATCCATAAAACAGCGGATACCGATGTATTCGCCCATAAGAGACTTGTCTTAAATTTTAATCCATCGTTTATCTATGAGATTTGTCCAAAATCTTCCGGACTTGATTTATGTTCTTGCTTTAAGTCAAATCGTAAGATACTACCGTTATCCTTAAAATATAAAAAAGATATGGAACATATTTTCCACAGAATGATGGAGATCTATGACAGCGAGAGTGAAACAAAAAGATTTCACCTCCAAATACTCCTCTGTGAATTATTGCTGCTCATTAACAATCATTTAAATGAATTGAAAACGAAAGATAAGAACTTGGTTTATTCTATTAACCCCAAAATATCTAAAATTATAAAGTATATAAATAGCTATTATTATGAAGATATAACCCTTTCTTCCGCCGGCAAAAAGCTCCATATAAGCCCGTTCTATTTAAGCAAGTTGTTCAAGGAAAATACAAGTCTCACATTTGTCGAATACTTGAACAGCGTAAGAATTAGAAAAGCCAAAGAGCTTCTTATAGATACAGATTATCGTGTCATCGATATTACAGAAAAAGTAGGCTTCAATAATCACACCCATTTCACCAGAACTTTCAAAGCCTTAACCGGGGTATCCCCCCTGCAATATAGAAAGCTGATGATAAGAGAGTAGTTGTTTCACCGCTTCACCACGGGGACAGTTCCATCGTTTTCCCTTCGGTCCTTCGCTACGCTTCGGAAACGCTCGAACCGTCCCCATGGCTCCGCTATATATTCGGCAACACATGGGGACAGGGCCCCAGTCCGGTAAAAACCGCACCGGACAGCGGACCAGTCCCCAAGTCTTGCCCAGTAGCCTCGAACCGCCCTTCTATTACATTTTCCTTACCCAATGTAAAAGCTTTATTGCATTCTATATAATGAAAAATCCAGCTTTATCCCTATTATATTTAAATCCATAGGAAACTATATTTTCCTATGGATGTCTGTTAAATTACTTATACGCTGCTTCCGCCTCTTCTTCAATCCCCTCATGATCAACGGCCAATTTTATAACAGCTTCTGTTGACGTATTGACTGCCTGTATATTTTTTAATTTTAAATGGTTTATATTATGAAAATAGAAACCGTTTCTACACATCGGCTCAATAAAATCCATCATAGCTGCATAGCCTGGCTTTGCATTTTCACGGAAGTCTACATATATATCTTCCATGTCTATTTTTTCAATTTTCCGTTCAGGCAATCCATAGAAAAATGCTGCCGCTACTTCTGCATTTTTACATCGTATGTTCTTTAAATAAATATTTTTTATATAAGGTGTTCGTTCATCCACCGGCAGCGGTTCTTTGCTCCACACATATTCTACATGTCCGTCTATATCGCAAAAATAAAAAGCGTTGATGACAAAGGGTGTCAATACACCATCCATTTGTATATCCTGTACATGGATTTCATCAATAATCCCTGTTTCCCCTCTTCCTCTTCTGGTTTTTATCCTTATTCCCCTGTCCGTATTTTGAAATAGGCATTTTTCTACATAAATATGGTTAACACCTCCGGACATCTCACTGCCAATGGTAACAGCGCCATGCCCGTATTCCATAAAACAATTTCTAATGAAAATATTTTGAGATGGCATCTTTTTCTTCTTACCCATGTACAGCTTTCCGGATTTGATGGCTATGCAATCATCACCAACGGAAAACAATGTCCCTAAAATCAAAACATTCTTACAGGATTCAGGATTAATACCGTCCGTATTTGGGGAATCGGGAGGATTTTCAACACGAAGATTGATAAATTTTAGATCTTCACACATTAGAGGATGTACGGTCCATGAGGGTGAGTTTTTTATCGTTATACCTTCAACCAATACATTTTTGCACTCCGTTAAAAAAATGGTCCTGGGTCTCCAAGCCCTTCTTTTTTCCTTTGGTCTCTCCCACCATGTTTCAAAAGAAGCATTCCCATCTAGAATGCCCTCCCCTATAATATTTATATTCTCTACATGGATACCCGTTAGCAAGCTGGCATAACTGTCCATGGGGTCTCCTTCCCATGAACCCAAGTAATATTCCTCCAATTCATCATAACTGGTTAATACCCCTTGCAGTACAGGGTATCTATCCCTTTCTTTCACCCCTAGCAGCACAGCATCCTTTTCAAAATGAAGGTTTATATTGCTTTTAAGGAACAGAGGCGTGGTCAAGTACGTTCCCTTTGGAATCAATACCCTTCCGTTTTCAGGACAAGCAAGAATGGCTGCTTGCAAAGCCGACGTATCCAGTGTGACGCCATCGCCAATAGCACCAAACTTCCTTACATCTACCGTTGCAGATTCAGGTTTCGTCCTTACTGTAATTTCCTGGCTTTTTTCCTTTGTTTCAATATCTTCAACATATAGGGTATACGCCGTAGCCGGCTCCAAATGATTTATTGTCCAGACATTTTTCTCAAGGGTCTCAATGCGCTTTTGTTCTACATATAGATTGACCTTATTAGGCAGATAGTAACTATGACTATTTTCGATTTCAATGGAAAGAGTTCTGGAAGTTATAGCAACAACTTGTAATTTTAGTATAGTGACCACTCCTTTTTATCCTTTAATACCACTGGTACTAATTCCTTCAACAAAATGTTTTTGAGCTGAGAAGAATAAAACGATGGAAGGAACCAATGCAAGCAAAGACATAGCAATGACTCTATTCCACGCAAATACTCCCGCCGTCGTATCCATTGACATTTTTAATGCAATGGCTACAGGGTACTTTTCAACACTCGAAATATAGATCAACGGCCCCATAAAGTCATTCATTGACCACATGAACTGGAATAAGGCAACCGTAATAATAGCAGGCTTCAGCAGCGGCAGCAAAATATATACTAGCGTTTGGAATGAATTGCAGCCATCTACAATAGCCGACTCATCTAATTCTCTCGGAATACTTCTAAAGAACTGAATTAGCATGAAAACGAAAAATGCATCCACAGCAAAGCCTGCGTCAATAAAAAGGGGATAAAACGAATCAAGCATGCCGAAGGTTTTCCATAAGAGATAACTTGGTATTCTCAATATGATCTTGGGCAAAAATAAAGTCCCTATCAAAAGAGCAAAGAGAAATTTTTTATATCGAAAATTAAATCTTGCGAAGCCATATGCTGTAAAAACACTGGAGATAACCGTCAAAACAACCCTTGGAATCACATATTTAAAGGTGTTGATAAAATATGTTGTAAATGTATACTCTGTAGAGGTTTTCCATCCTTCAATATATGAGGTAAAATCAATTCTCGGAGGCAATACACCAATAGAGGTAAAAATTTCACTGTTTGTCTTGAAGGATGCTCCTATTAGCCACAGAAGGGGATAGAACATAATAAAAGCTATGGCGGTTAAAATAAAATATCTTGTTAATACCTTTATCTTCTTTATGCTTTCTCTTCTTTTATGCACTTGCTTTGATTTTGTTTTCATTATAAGCTCTGGTTTTACCACCATATTACTTTCCTCCCGTATCAGAATAGAAGACCCAGTATTTTGAAGACTTAAATACAACAACTGTAAAGGCCATGATGATGACAAAGAGTACCCATGATAGGGCACTGGCATATCCCATATTGAAATATTTGAAGGAATGATCGTAAATTAAAACGGGAAATAAATATGTTGATTTTAAAGGTCCCCCTCCTGTAATCAGATATGGACCGTTGAATTCTTGGAATGCATGAATGAGCTGCATAACAAAGTTAAAAAAGATAACGGGCGTTAATAACGGAATCGTAACCCTTGTAAACGTTACAAATGGATTTGCTCCATCAACTGCAGCAGCATCATACAATTCTTCCGGTATTTCCTTCAATGCTGCTAAGAAAATAACCATGGACGATCCAAACTCCCATACTTTTAATAGTGTTAATGTGAACATTGCAGGGCCCGGTGAGCCAAACCAGTTGATTGGATCTGCTCCAAATAAGCTTAAAACTTGATTGACCAACCCTGAAGTCGAGAATAAAAATCTCCATAATACTGCAATGGCGACATTTGCTCCTAAGATGGAAGGAACATAATATGCCGTTCGGTAAAAACTAATACCCTTTAATTTAAAATTAAGAATAAATGCAATGAATAAAGCAAAAGCCAGCTTAAGGGGAACCGTCAGAAACACATACTTAAATGTTGCCGTTAAAGATTTCCAAAAATCTTGATCTTCTGTAAACATTCGAACATAATTAGCAAATCCGATAAATTTAGGCGATGAAATAATGTCATACTTTGTAAAGCTTAGTACCAATGAAGTAACAAATGGGTACGTTGTAAATATCAGAAATCCCAAAATCCAAGGCATGACATATAATAAACCTTTACGTTGTTTTTTCATACTTAGCTCCCTTCCGTCAATCTATCATTGAAGTTTAAGAGAAGAAATATTTTCTTCTCTTAAACTCACCACCTAAATTACTGTGCAATTTCTTTTAATACATTCTCTACATTATCATACAAATATTGTGCGCCACTATCTACATCAAGTTCACCGTATGCCAATTTTTCAATGGTTTGTCTGTAAACATCCTGTAACCTTGAATGTTCAAAATATGGGCTGATTCCTAAACCTTTATTTTCCAGAACTAGCTCCGTTCCCTCATATTCAAGACCTGATAATGCCCCTGATGATTGCAATGTATCTTGAGCTGCCTTACTGATAGGAATACCTCTAGATGTGCCTAATATCTTTACTCCTTCAGGATCATTTAATAAGAAATTTAAGAATTTGGCTGCTTCTTCCGGATGCTTTGTATCCTTATTAATGGAGAATAACATGGAAGGCTTCACAATCCAACCTTTGCTCTTGGCATTTTCTAAAACAGGTAGATTTCCTGATACAAGTACTTGATTCTGTTCCGTTAATGGCTTTTCATATTTACCTACAGAACTAGTCCATTCCAGCACACCTGCATATTTTCCTTCTATCCAGTTGGACATTTGATGCAATGGAGCTTCTGCACCGCCGCCTTCACCAGCTCTCTCAAGGGCGTCTGCAACGACTCCTTTATCTACAAAATCTTTATACAGCTTTAAACCTTCCTTAATATCTTCTACTGTAAACAAAAGCTTTCCATCATTACTGATAAATTGTTTTCCTGTTTTTTGCTCTGCATACACCATGCCTAAAATCCAAGCGCTATAGGAATCTAAGTCAAATGGATAATACCCTTTTTTGTTAAACTTTTCTGCAGCGGCATAGAAATCATCCCATGTTTCCGGTATTTCTGCACCAAATTGATCAAAAGTCGTCTTATTGAAGTATAAGGTTCTACCTGTTAATGACACAGGTATACCATTGAGCTTTCCATCTACCTCTGCATATTCCAAAATATCTTTCGGATAGTTGCTTAATCCTAGCTGATCCGATAGGGTGTTTAAATCATAGAAACCATTTCCGTCCTTAGAGAATATCGTAAGCCAGTTCCAGTTAATCTGCATTACGTCTGGCGCGGTACCGCCAGCCAGTTGGGTTGTAACTTTTTCCTGATGTCCTTGCCATCCGCCATATTCTGCTTTAATCTTGATATTTGGATTTAACTCTTCAAATTTTTTGATAGCATCTAAGGTAGCCTTATGTCTTTCATCTCCCCCCCACCAATTGACTCTGAGGGTTACTACTTCGTCTTGTTTTTCTTCTGTCTGTTCCGTACTTACTTCTGTTTTATTGGATCCGCCACAAGCTGCCAATGATAGAACCATTGATAAAATCAAAAGAATACTTAAAAACTTTTTCATTACATACGCCCTCCTTTTTTATTTAAAAGATGAGTTCACAACCTAAATATTCACTACTTTTCCAGTAGAAGCATTTCACTGTATGCCATCATCAGGGCCCCTACCCCTTTTGGATCGTTTTCAATAATTTGTTCAGATATATAATATTCGTAGCTGCCATCCCTATAGGGTGTATTTCCTAGACCAGCCACCCCGCAGATACCATCTAAAATAAATTTGTCTCCTGTAGCAATTAAATATTTCTCGATGGTTCCCTGGAATGCATGCTTTCCATATTCCTTATACCCTCTGGGGAGAAACCCTAGTCTTGCTCCTTTTAACAATGTATACGCCATCATAAGCGTTGCAGAAGCTTCTAGATAATTACCTTCTCTTTCTCCTTGGTCTATGACCTGGTACCACATACCCGTTTGCCTGTCTTGATACTTCAGCAATCCATCAATTGCCTCCTTGAAAACAAGTATAAGCTGCTCATATTCGAAAAGAAGGTCCTTTGGGATTTTTTCTAGTACATCTATCAACGCCATCACATACCAACCCATTGCTCTTCCCCAAAAGCAGGCCGATACCCCGGTTTCTTTACTGGCCCAGACTTCTTGTCTGCTTTCATCGCAGCCATGATAGTATAGTTCCTTTTCACTGTTTCTTAAAAGTTTTCGAACATTCATAAACTGGTTAAAAGTATCCTTATAACTTTTTCTGTTATTCACTAGAATTTCATATTGGATGTAAAATGGTTGTGCCATATATAAACCATCCAGCCAAATTTGATGAGGATATATTTTCTTATGCCAAAACCCTCCGCTCTCAGTTCTTGGATGTGATTTTAGCTGTGTGTATAAAGCATCCATTGCCTTCCTATATTTAATATCTTTTGTTTTTTCATACAAGCCAAATAATACTTTGCCGGAATTAATGTTATCAATATTATAATCTTCCATATTATAATTTCTTATGGAACCATCTGAGTCTATACTTTCGGTCATATATTTATAAATAAACTCATAGTAGTTCTCATCTTTTGTTACCTTATATAAATCCTCAGCCCCTTTTAATACACAACCGTCTTCATAATTCCACTTATCTTTATAATTTTTGTAGTTTGCCAAGTAGTTTTCAATAAAACATTGAATCACTTAACCCCCCCTTTCCATCAAATGAATCATACTTTTTAACAAAAATATTTGCTCTCCGGAAAACGTTTACAGATTAAATTATATAATATTATGAATCTTTAATCTTTTCAATTTTTGTTCTCATTTTTGCTTTTATACATATTTTGTCATGATTTTTTATTGCGGTGGAGAATTTCATGCTAGATGATACTGTAAAAGGCTGCTTTGCTGCCAAAGAAAAAAGGAAAGCCTAGCGTCTGCTTTCCTTTAAAAATCACTATCGTAAGGTAGTTTTGCGGGACGGCACAGAGACCGCCCCTACAAAAGAAAATATATCTTTTTCTAGGAGCGTACATTTATATGGTTATTCGTAAATATCGTAATATTCATCGCCCCAATATTTTTTTATAAATTCATCACGACCGGATATTTTTCGGTCTTCTTTATATTCCACAGGATTTTTCTTGTAAAAATCTTGATGATATTCCTCTGCATCATAGAAAGTAGCTGCCGGAAGTATTGGTGTAATGACAGGATCGGGGAACCTGCCGGACTGGTCCAAAGCCTTTTTGGATACCTCTGCCTGGTCTCTTTGTTCCTCTGTGGTATAAAAGATAGCCGTTCTATAGGACGGGCCTCTGTCATGGAACTGGCCGCCGTCATCCGTGGGATCTACTTGTCTCCAATAAGCCTGTAGCAGTTTATCATAGCTGATCACCGTGGGATCATAGATTATTTTTACTACTTCATAATGCCCTGATGTCTGGGATTTTACATCCTTATAGGTAGGATTTTCTACATGACCACCTGTATATCCGGATTTTACTTCAAGGATTCCGTCCAAGACATGAAAAGGTGATACCATACACCAGAAGCATCCCCCTGCAAAGATTGCCGTTTCGTATTTTTTCTGATCCATTCCAATAACCCCTTTCTATGGCTGTAAACATAGTTTCTACATCCGCTACGCCACGTGGACGGTTCCTCAGGCACATAATGCCAGACGAACTGTCTCCATGACTCCGCTATCTCACTCAGAGTTGTAATTGCTTTATTGCAACTTATATATCTACTATTATAGTATCACCGATCAAATACTACAATCATCATAGGCAGTATTTACTCCGATTCCGGGGTATCTCCAACATCTTTCCACATGGCCAGTTTTCGCTCCAGCATTCCCGTTGTAGCATATACTCCAATAAATACAAAGATTCCTCCGTAGATTTGAGCTCCCGTAATCTGCTGCCCGAGCATCCAACTGATCATGGCTGTGAAAACGGGAATCAGATTTAAAAATATCCCGGCTTGACTGGCTCCAATCTGCCTAACAGAGATATTCCAAAAAACAAAGGAGCAAACCGACGGAAAAACGGTAATATAAAGGATTCCAATCATAGCTAATGAGCTAATTTCACCGATATCTATTCCTTCATACATAGCAAAAGGAGCCATCATCAGCACCGCAAAGAAGGCAGACACAGCCGTGGCTGTAATGGGAGGAATCGTGGTTAGCCGTTTCCCTACGATGGAATATAACGTCCACACCACAATGGCAGCCAGCATCAGCAGATCACCTGTATTATATTCCATTTTAAGTATCTGTCCGAGGTTTCCTTGTGTCAAAACCACAAAAACGCCTATAAGAGAAATAACAATTCCTACAGCTTGTATTCGGGAGATTCGCTCTCTAAGGAAAATCACAGAGAATAGCACCATCACACCGGGATTTAAAGCACTTACCAAGGCCGCATTGGTGGAAGAGGTATAATCTAACGCTGAATAAAGAAGGAGATTGTAGCAAATAATCCCCAGTATTCCCATAACAATCAGTGAAGGCCACGCCATCTTGATTTCACCCCATTTCGGCTTTTCAAAGAAAAGAGCAATAGGAAACAGGAGAAAACAAGCCAGCAGCCAGCGGGAAAATGTAATCCATAGCGGTGTCATCTCTGCTACCACATACTTTCCAAACACATAATTCCCTGCCCAAAATAAATTACACAGAATCAGCAGCAGCCAAACGCGATATTTACTCATGTCTTTTTACAACCCCTTTAATCGCTATCAAAAAATATCTTTACTATCTTTTATTATGTTTGTTTGTGGGTAATATACGTAGTAGAATATTCTTGAAAATATACATTCTAAAAAGGTGGTGATTATCCATGAAACCTGTACTGATGTTTATGATGGAATCTTGTCCCTACTGCAAGGAAGCCAGTAAATGGATGGAAGAAGTCAAGAAGGAAAATCCCAAATACTTTAATATTGAGATTACTACAATTGATGAAAGAATTCAACCTGGTATTGCTAACAAATATGACTATTATTATGTACCTACATATTATATTGACGGTAAAAAAGTCCATGAAGGAGCCGTTTCCAAAGATATTGTACGTGAAGTATTTGAAAAAGCTTGTGAATAGCTGATATTGAACAAAAGAGAAATTCTAAAAAATCTAGAATTTCTCTTTTGTTTACAGGAATAGTCAACGCAAATTCTGTGTTTGTATTATTAAAGTTAAACACATATTTCCAGAACCACTGGACAATGGTCACTGCCCATGATATCCGGATGAATTTGTGCATCTTTTAGCATGTCTTTTAATCTTTCAGATACAATAAAATAGTCAATTCTCCAACCTACATTCTTCGATCTGGCCTGTCCCATATAGGACCACCAAGTATACGCACCTTCCTTATCCGGGTAGAAATATCGAAAGGTGTCTATAAAGCCGGCACCCAGCAGTTCTGTCATCTTTTCCCGTTCCTCGTCTGTAAAGCCTGCATTTCTTCTATTGCTTTTTGGATTTTTTAGATCAATTTCTTTATGGGCTACATTCAGATCGCCGCAAATGATAACAGGCTTTACGGAATCCAACGCCTTCAGATAGCTTCTGAAAGCATCTTCCCATACCATTCGATAATCAAGCCTAGCCAGCTCTCTTTGTGAATTTGGCGTATATACGGTAATCAAATAGAATTCTTCGAATTCTAAGGTGATGACTCTTCCCTCCTGATCGTGCTCAGAAATTCCTATACCATAGGTAACCGATAAGGGCTTTTTCTTCGTAAATACCGCTGTACCAGAATAACCTTTCTTCACTGCATAATTCCAGTAGTGCTCATATCCACTCAAAGCTAAATCGATTTGTCCTTCTTGAAGCTTTGTTTCCTGAATGCAAAATATATCCGCATCCATTTCCTTAAAATATTCTAAAAATCCCTTACCTGTACAAGCCCTAAGGCCATTAACATTCCAAGAAATCAGTTTCATACGATATCCTCCATAAAAATACGATGATCTTTCATAAAAAGTATTATAGTAAGAATTTATCATATATAAAGGACAGAGTCAAAAAGAATGATCTCTTTTGACGCCATCCTTTCCTTCAAGAAAACCGCCAGCATTTGTGGCAGATTTCCCATTTTATATGGCAGCAAACATCAAATCTGTCCCAATGAGAACTGCACGATTAAACTGACAATCGACACAACAAACCACACAGCCATCCCTAGGAACATTGGTTTTACACCTGTTTTAAGCATTTTTTTGAAGTCTGCATTTAGTCCAATGGCTGATAAGGCCATAACGATCATGAACTTCCCTAATAATTTGAAATAATGAACAATCGTATCATTAAATAATCCCAATGTATTCAACAAGGATGCAGCTAAAAACCAGATAATAAACCAGGGAAAAATTCTTTTCAGGCTGTAGTTTACCATAGGGTTATCTTTAGATTCTCTTCTCTTTTTTAGCGCTACTGCAAAAGCAAATAGCAGGGAAATAGGTATGATCATCGTGGTCCTTGTCAGCTTTACAATGGTGGCATAATCGCCTGCCGTGTTACTAAAGGCATATCCCGCTGCTACCACAGATGACGTATCATTAATGGCTGTCCCCGCCCATAAGCCAAAGGCTTGATCCGAAAAGCCCAGTAAATGTCCTAGCGGTGGGAAAACTAATACAGCCAAGACATTAAATAAGAAAATGGTAGAAATCGAATAGGCTACCTCCATCTCTTCTGCCTCGATAATAGGAGAGACCGCTGCAATGGCAGAACCCCCACAAATAGCCGTTCCGGTTCCTATTAAAGAAATTAAATTATCCGGAACCTTCAGCAGCCTTCCAACCAAATAGGCTGATATATAAGCAAAGGATAATGTAAAAACCATAACATATAAAGATTCCATTCCTGTTTTCCATACTTGGGCTAAGTTCAATCCTGCCCCTAGCATGATGATTGCCCATTGAAGTATTTTTTTAGAAGAAAATTTAATACCATCTACTGTATTGGATGGTTTTCCAAAAATATTGCTAATGATCATTCCGAATATAATGCCAAATACTGCTCCTCCTATAATAGGAAATATGCTGCCTAGCCAAGTTGATGCAAGTGCTAATGCAAAAACAAAGATAAGTCCCGGCAAATGCGTTTGAACAAATTTCAATTTAATCACCTTCCCTATAACGTGTCCTATATTTATCCTAGTATTGATTTCTATAGATGACAAATTGTAAAATATTATTGGCGTTATAAGTAAGTGCTTATATGGTTTGTATACTTTTGGGTAAATCTATTATATATACTTATAAAAACAATCATGACATAAGAGAAGAGGTGTTATTCATGAATGAACGAAAGTTAAGGATTTTTTTTGAAGTCGCCACTACCTTGAATATGACGCAGGTGGCAGAGAAGCTCTTTATAAGCCAGCCGGCTATCAGTCAAACCATCCAGGAAATAGAAACCATGCTGGAAACAAAGCTTTTTGACAGGATTAACAAAAGGCTTTATCTTACACCCCAGGGTAAAATTTTCTTAAATTACACCCGAAGGATACTGAATTTGTATGACGAAGCTATACAGACCGTAAAAGAAATGCACAATTTATCAGGAGGCCAATTACGAATAGGCGCAAGCACGACCATTGGTATATATATTCTTCCGGAAATTATCGGTAAATTTCTTAAGGAATATAAAAAAATCGATATTTCCATCGTTGTTGAAAACACCAGACACATTACGGAAATGCTGCTGGATAACAGCATTGATTTTGCATTTGTGGAAGGTCCGGTCTCCTCACCGGAAATCATTGTCGAAAACTTTTGTGATGACGAATTGGTCTTTATCACGGCCTACGATCATCCATGGAATAAATCAGATTATATCCATTCCCTTGAGCTCTCTCAGGAAAAAATCATTATGCGTGAAGAAGGAAGCGGCACCCGGGAAGTTTTTGAAACAGCCTTACGATCTAACAATATAAATTATGAAATTGCTTTTGAACTTGGAAATACGGAAGCAATAAAAAAAGCAGTAGAGGCAGGGTTGGGCATCTCCTGTATTTCTCAAAGATGTATCATGAATGAAGTTGCAACAAAGCGCCTTTCGATGTTTCGTTTATCTGAGGCAAAGATCATGAGGCAATTGTACCTGATTTATCATAAAGATAAGTTTTTATCAAATCTTTTCAATACATTTATCAGCTTTGCAAAATTTGAAGCTAACTTATAGATTAAGCTTTCAACTTGTCTATCTCTTCAAATAGCTTTTGTATCCCCATCCTAATTTTGTCTTTTGGCAGTTTTGAAATGCATATTCTAAAACAGGCTTCCGTTGCATGATTCTCTACAAAAAACTCCTTGGCTGGTGAGATGTAAATATTTTTCTCTGCCAATCTTTTCACCAGCAAGTCCATGTCAACTTTTTTAAGCAGTTTCATCCAAATAAAAAAGCCTGTGTCAGGAACAAAAAATTCCACTTCCTGTGTATGTACTCTGTTCAAGCATTCTCTCAGGAAATCCATCTTCTTTTTATATTCTGCTTGAACCTTTTTGATATGGTTCTTATACATGCCGCTGTTGATAAAGATTTCTAAAGCACCCTGGGCCAGCACCGATGTATTTAAGTCATAGCATCTTTTGTGCTTTAGGAATTCCGCTTTCAGCTTTTCATGAAGCACCACGGCACCAATCCTGATTCCAGGCATAAATGCTTTGGAAAAACTTTTTACATAAATCACTCTTTCGGATACATCGTAATAGTGAACCGGAAGGGATTTCTTACTGGTATCAATATCAGCCAGATAATCATCTTCAACAATGTAAACATCGTACTTTGCAGCCAACTCCACCATTCTTTTTTTCTCTTTTTCAGTATAGCTGGTCCCCAGCGGATTATGAAATCTTGGGATGGTATAAAAAAACTTTATATCTTCATTTTTAAAAATTGCCTCCAGTTCATCCAAGTCTATGCCATCATAATTTCTGCTTATTCCCATTAATTGGTCTCCGTTCAATTCTACTAATCTATGCATCAAACTGTAGGTGGGCTGCTCAACCAAAATATGCTTCTTCCCGTTTGGAAAAGACATTTTTGATAATATACTTAGCGCTTGCTGTGCACCGGACGTGATGAAAATTTTATCTGCTGAAGTAAAGACTTGATGCACTGCAAAATGATTGGCCAATACTTTTCTAAGGGAAGCTAACCCCTGTGTATCACTGTATGAAAACAGATTGCTTTTATATAATTCTACCGCTCTATTGATACAGTGGTTGAATTCTTTATAGGGCAGCAGTTTTGGGTCGGGCATCACCTCTGAAAAGTCTATCTTTCCATAGTCTTCATCCTCTGTTGTATGTTTTTCTACCAAATAATACCCACCCTTTGGAATCCCATAGATCTTATGATTCATTTCCAATTCCTTATAGGCCCTGATCACTGTGGATTTATTGCAATGATATTTTTCAGCCTGGGATCGGATAGACGGTAATCTTTCCCCTTGCATCAGTTGGCCCCGTGCAACCAGCTTTTCGATATCTTCTATGATCTGTTCGTATTTTCTTTTCATTTTTCCACCTCCGTATTCATAAACCTATCGGAATTTTTACGTTTTCTCGGGTGGCTGTGGGCAGCCACCCCTACACACCTACTTCTATCGATAAATTTCTATGAATTTATATAACGGTCTTATTCAAATCGGTGCATGTCACTATACCGATACAGAGCAGTTTTTTATGTGTTGTACCGTATATTTTTCAGGAATATACTTTGATTATAATAGATATCTAAAAATTCAGCAAAGAAAGGAAATGATTTCATGAATAAGCATTCTTTAGATCATATATTAACCTGTCATCCCATCAAGAAAACCGATATTGTAAGGGGTGAAAATACGGATTTATATAGTAAAGATGGTAGCAAGATTATTGATTTTGAGGCCGGTATGTGGTGTACAGCACTGGGCCACTGCCATCCAAGAATCAACAGGGTTATAATAGAGCAGATCAATAAGATTATGAATATACATTATAAGTTAACACCCGATATTGCCGAAATTTTGGCTGTGAATTTACTTGAACAATTCCACTTTCAAGATGGAAAGGCTACTTTTTTAAGTTCTGGCAGCGAAGCGGTAGCATTAGCAATGCGGATTTCAAAATTGATTTCTGAGAGTGGTAAGATGCTGACATTCTCCACTTCTTATCTATCTACCTTTTCCAATACAAGTCCTCCCCGCGATAAAAATTTGTGGGTTGAAGTAGACTTTTTACAATGTAGTCATTGTGAAAAAAAGGAATGTACCCACGGGTGCAATTTATTAAAGCATATTGATTTTAGCAATATTTCAACTTTTGTGCTGGAACCTGCCACCTGTGGCAGGGTTCTTTTCCCACCCTATCCACTGATACAATTTTTAACCAATGAAATAAAAAAATACGGCGGTATCATTGTCGCTAATGAGGTAACGACTGGATTAGGAAGGGCAGGAACGTGGTTTGGCTATCAACATTATGATATAGAACCGGATATCGTTGCATTGGGCAAGGCCCTTGGCAATGGCTATCCCATCAGTGCAGTGGTTATGAAGAAAGAAATTGCTGACCGGGTTGAAAGGAAAAATTTCTATTATGCCCAATCCCATCAAAACGATCCACTGGGCTGCACCATCGCAAATGAGGTTATTACCATTATGAAAGAAGACCATATCATTGACCGTTCTAGAGATCTAGGAGAGTATTTTTTAGATCAGCTAAAAGAAATTCAGAAGAACAGCCTCATCATAAAGAATATTCGCGGAAGAGGATTGATGCTGGCTGTCGAGTTGACCATTGATCACGCCGCAGAGATAATTTCTGAAAAAATGCTGGAGGAAGGTTATTTTGTTGGGGCTGTTCCAGCTTGGAATACATTAAGATTCTCTCCAGCCCTGACAATTTCTAAAAATGATATTGCGGGGATGTGTAAAGTCTTAAAGCATGTATTGATGTAACTGGAATCCAGATGTCAATAATCACTTAAAATTATATTCGTCATAGGAGAGAAGACAAAATGAATACGGATCGAAAAAAGGCAATTATCTTTCTTATCATTGCAAGGGGACTATATCAACAAAAAACTAAACAGCCTGCATGAGCAGGCTGAAAACTTAAAAGACTCTCGTAAGCATGAATAATTTTTATCCTATGTAGTTTTGATCTACATAGATTAATGCACATATGCATCAACAACCTTTGCCACGTAATCATCCATCCCTGATTTAGCCAAAATCACAATAGATTGTTCATTGTCTCCCGAAATTCTAGCATGATACCCTTCTACGCCATTCCTATCAAATCGTTTATCTCTATTTACACTTACTTGATTACCCTCGGCAATTTTATAATTTTGAAGTATTCCCACAATCCTTTTTTCCAGGTCCCCAGTTGGGCATTCAAGTATTTTTATTCTTTCAATGGCATCCGTAAGCTTTGGCATATCCTTTTCCTCCTGATAAGTTCTTTTTATCTACTTCGACGAGAAGACTCCCACTTCTATAAGTGGTGAGCTGAATTGCCTTTCAAACTTTGTTTGAAAACGAAGTACAAACACTTGTTCGTATCACTCGACTGTGATATACTCATATCAAGGAGTTGAGGGCTATGAATAAGGCTTTTAAATTTAGAATATATCCTACAACTGAACAGGCCGACTTAATCATGAAAAACATTGGATGTACTCGTTTCGTATACAATCATTTTCTAGCGTTAGCAAAGGATAATGGTTATTTGTCCTACAATAAGTATGCCAAAGAATTACCCCTTCTTAAAAAAGCCTATTCGTGGTTAAAAGAAGCCGAATCCACATCCCTACAGCAAACCATAAAGGATTTAGATAAAGCCTTTCAGAGCTTTTTCACGAAGAAGGCTAAGTATCCTAAATTCAAAAGTAGACAAAACCCTAAGCAGAGCTATCGCTGTCAGATGGTGAATAGTAATATCGAAGTTAGGGATAACTACATTAAGTTACCGAAACTGGGTTTAGTGTACTTTGCTAAATCTAGGGAAGTTGAAGGTAGAATATTAAATGTCACCATTAGTAGAACCAATACCCATAAATACTACATCTCCATCTGCAGCGAAGTAGAATCTATGCCTGTTTTGCCAGAGACTTCAACGATCGTAGGCATCGATCTAGGGATAAAGGATTATTTAGTCACCTCTGAAGGAGGAGTTATTACAAATCCTAAACACCTTGCTAAGTATGAACGTTTACTTGTCAAGTCACAGCGTAAGCTGTCCCGCAAGCAAAAGGAGTCCAACAACTACAACAAAGCTAATTTAAGGGTTGCCTTACTCCATGAGAAGATTGCCAATACAAGGTATGATTTCCTACATAAACTATCCACTACAATGATACGTGAGAACCAAGCCATCATTGCAGAAGGGCTACAGCTGAAGAATATGATTAAAAATAGAAGATTGTCAAAAGCTATCGCTGATGCATCCTGGGGTAAGTTTCTAAATATGCTTGCATATAAATCCTATTGGTATGGTAGAACATTTAAGCAGATAGATCCTTTCTTCCCGAGCAGCCAGCGTTGCAGCTGTTGTGGACATATTAACTCGAAAGTGAAGAATCTTTACATCCGAGAATGGATCTGCCCGAGCTGTGGTACAAAACATAATCGGGACCACAACGCTGCTATAAATATTAAACTAGAAGGCTTAGGTATCTTACCTACCGCTTCCTAGGCTCATGTCTATACCCGTAGGGGAAGGAACTCCCCGATATAATGCCTGTGGAGGCTATAATAAGACCTTGCTACTATAGAAGGCACAAGCCAGCGAAGCAGGAATCCCCCACTTCAAGCTATGCTACGTGGTGGGTGTGTTCAATGTATTATCTCCCCTTATTTCCATTTAATTCTTCTGTAAAGCAGCGATGCTGTCAGGAGTAAAATCAATAGCTCTACAATCACGCACCTATGTTCTTCAAAATCCTTTACTTATTTATAAAACTCCTTTTTCTAGGACATCATATAGATATACTTTTCGAAAGGAGATAAATCTATGAAACTCATTGCCGTAGGCGGTACCGCTCCAGACTTCACTTTGCCGGATCAGCGCGAACTGATGATTCATTTGTCAGACTATAAAGGCAGAAGGGTATTACTATCCTGGCATCCATTAGCCTGGACACCTGTTTGTACTGACCAAATGAGAGCACTGGAGAACAATTGGACAAACTTTCAAAACCTAAATACCATACCCCTCGGATTCAGTGTTGATGCTCCCCCTACGAAAAAAATGTGGGGTGAAGCTCTCCTTATTCAAAATGTACGCCTTCCTGCTGACTTTTGGCCCCACGGAAAAGTTGCACAGGATTATGGACTGTTTGACGAGAATCAAGGTGTATCACAACGAGCTAATGTCATTGTTGATGAAGACGGTAAAGTCAAATGGGTTAAGGTATATCCCTCTGAACAATTGCCCGATATAAATGAAGTCCTACAAGTCCTGTCCACGATGTAATGAAAAAATGTGACAAAGCATACTACTCTGTCACATTTTTTCTATCCTATTTAAAAAGCTTTTTTGCTCGTATCCTTAATACTTAGGAAATCATACGTTTCATAATATCATTGCTGCGCTTAACAAACGCTGTCATTGCTTCAGGTGAGAGTGTTCTGTGGCTGAGCACCGCCAAATCATATACCTGTTGGGCAATTAAATCAATCAATGCCGGCTCTTCCTCTCCATTCTCCAGGACATGTTGGATAAGCGGATGTTTTTTGTTAAGCACAAGGATTTCTTCACTAGGCATCATACCTGGGTCAAAGCCGCCCATACTATACCTTTTCATCATTTCCTGCATACGTCGGCTGTCTTCGGCATGAATAATCATACCTGCAACATCCTCAGACTTTAAGCTTTCCAGACGAATCTTTAACGCTTCTTTCTTCAGAGCTTTTTTGAAGACCGTTTCCAGCGCTTCTGCCTCTCTTTTGGATGCTTCTTCATCTGCAGTTCCATCTGAATCCTTCATCAGATCGGAAATATCTGAATCCACTCTTTTAAAGCTTATATCGTTCTTCTTCATTTCAATATGGGATATGAATGCCGGATCAATGCCATGATCCAAGATAGCCGCTTCTACATGATGCTCCTTAAGCATGTTTATATACTGGGCTTGCTGCACAGGATCTGTAACGTAATAAACTTGCTTCTCCAGTTTTCCAGTATGTTTATCCAGGTACTCTTGAATCGTTACATACTTATCATCTGTTGTCTTATAAAGGATGATCGCCTCTACCTTTTCATAGAACTTATCGTCTCTGAGTAAACCATATTTGATAAACGGACTTATATCATCCCAAAACTTTTCAAAGGCTTCCCGTTCGGATTTGAAAAGACCATTTAATTTATCCGCTACTTTTTTTGTTATGTAATCGGAAATCTTTCTTGTAAAACCGTCATTCTGTAAAAAGCTCCTGGACACATTCAATGGTAAATCCGGGCAGTCAATAACCCCTTTTAGCAGCAGTAAAAACTCTGGAATAACCTCCTTAATATTATCCGCTACAAAAACCTGGTTATTGTAAAGCTTAATACGCCCTTCCATGGTATCAAACTCGGTGTTGAATTTTGGGAAATAAAGAATCCCTTTTAGGTTAAATGGATAGTCCATATTAAGATGAATCCAAAAAAGAGGATCTCTAAAGTCTTTGAACGTTTTCTGATAGAAAGTTTTGTATTCTTCATCGGTACAGCTATTTGGCTGTTTAAGATACAAAGGCTGCATATCATTTAGTGCTTCTGGCGCCGTAATGATGATATTGCCGTCTTTATCTTTCTCCGGTTCTTTATCTGCTACTTCAAAATATATGGGATAAGGCATGAAGGAACAATACTTCTCTATTGTTGATTTGACCGTATATTCACTTAAAAAAGCTTCTCCTTCTTGTCCAAGATACAGCGTAATCTCTGTACCTCTGGTAGATCTCATGCCCTCCTCCATCTCAAATTCCGTAGCACCCTCACAGCGCCATTTTACAGCAACAGCGTCCTTTTGATAGGATAAAGTATCTATTTCCACCCTATCTGCCACCATAAAGGCAGAATAGAAACCAAGTCCAAAGTGACCGATGATTTGATCTGTGTCACCTTTATCTTTATAGGCTTTGAGGAAGTCCTCCGCTCCAGAAAAGGCAATTTGGTTGATATACTTCTGCACTTCTTCTTCTGTCATACCGATGCCATTGTCTATAAATGTAAGGGTCTTGGCTGTTTTATTCAGTACAACCTTTACTGAAAAATCCTTTTCTCCCTGTAAGTCAGCTTCACCCAAGCTATTTAGTCTCTTAATTTTGGTTATAGCATCAGAAGCATTGGAAACTAACTCCCTAATAAAAATATCGTGATCCGAATATAACCACTTTTTAATGATAGGGAATATATTCTCACTGTGGATCGACAAATTTCCCTTTTGTTTGCTCATGTAAATACCCTCCTTATCATTAGAAATTATTTTTACATTTTATCCATCGAAAGGTTAGGATTCCCTTCCAATATTTATATTATAACGATACAAATTTACAGTCAATAAAAAATTTAGCACTCCCTTATCGAGAGTGCTAACACCAATCATTGTGTGATGTTAAAAACTAATTGAAGATAGTTATCTAATTAAATCTTAAAATTCTTGATGATTGAATTAAGTTTATCCGATAGTTCATCCTGTATTAAGGAAACCTGCGACACTTGTTCTAAAGTCTCAACCATATGGGATACATTATTTGCGATTTCTTGGGAGTTTGCATTCGTTTCCTCAGCTGATGCTGTAACGATGTCAATCGCCGTATTCACTTGTTCAATAGCCGATGCGATTGTCTCTGTACTTACATAAATATCATTGGTTAATTTACTAACTGTTTCTGCATCCTGTTTATATAAATCACCGGTCTTAACGAGGATTTCATAGTCCTTACTTACTTTCTCATCAATAAACCTTAAAATCTCCTGGGAGTTCAGTGTCATATTTTCAAAGGCACGATAGACATTCTTTATAACCTCATGTATTCGCCTAACAGTTCCCCTTGATTCTTCTGCCAGTTTACGTATTTCTTGTGCTACAACACCAAAGCCTTTCCCATGCTCTCCGGCTCGGGCGGCCTCTATGGCTGCATTTAAAGATAAAAGATTAATCTGTTCAGCTATAATGGATATACCATTTGCCATGGTTTCAATTTCATTGACTATTTTTCCATCCTCAATAGACTTTAAAATATTCGTTTGCTTTTCCTTATACAACATTCTTGTTATTTCCATGGAGCTTATAGCATTGGCTTTCATTTCTTCCGCATTTCGTCGCATGTTATTGACCGCCAGTTCACCTTCTTCAACCTTTTCAACCAGTATTCCGGCTGTTTTCGCTATATCATTTGCTGAGATATTTACCTCTGACAGCGATATACTCGTTTCCTCATTCCCCTGAGCAATACCCTTAGCCGATACCTCTATATGATGCATTTGATTTGTAACTTCTTCCACTGTTGTAGACAATTCTTCGCTGGCTGTGCCCAGTATGGAAATATTCGAGACAACCTCACTAATTAATCCCTTTGTATTCTCTACCGCCTTATTCAGAGATTGAATCAATATTCCTACTTCATCATTACTATTTATTTCTACAGATCTTGTCAAATCGCCGTTTCCTAACGTCTCAGCAAGCTCTACACCTTTTCTTAACGACCTCGTAATAGCCTTCGTCAGTATTATTCCTAAAATCAGGCCGATGAAAATCGATAAACCTATGACTGCCGCCATAATATTCATCGTTGACTTATATAAATTCATACTTTTTTGATTTACTTCTAAAGCCGTATTCTTGCTATGTGCTATTAAATTGTAAAGTGAATTTTGAATAGCCTCCGCTAGTTGATTTACTTCTTTAAATTCCACAGCAGCTTCTTTCATTTTGTCTTCTTCTACGAGCTGTATATATCTACGCTGGGCTTCTGCATATGCCTTAAGGGTTTCCTTATATTGATTTACACCTTCTTGTTCTCCTACACTTATGGAAGCACTGGTGTAGGTATCGATTAATTGATCATTTTTTTTCATATTGACCTTTATATTATTTTTTATTTGATCGATGGGAATTTCATTGTCTAAAAAAATTAACTGAGATAAGTCTAACCGTATCGTATGTATGTTTTCGCTGATATCCATAATCTGCTGCATCGGCTGCAAGCTCCGAGAATATATGTATGAAATATTATCATTTAATGTTTTTATGTGCCGAATTCCAACTACTCCTACAAAGCCGATAAGGAGGATGAAAACTAGAAAAACTGACATGAGTTTGATGCCTATCTTTACGTTGTTAAGCCATTTCATTTTATATCATTTCTCCTTTTTCATTGATATCAATAATCATTATCATAACATATCCATGTAATCATTGGCAACAATAAACAATAAAAACCGTACAATCCAGACATTTACTGAATCATACGGTTTCAACGAAATGAAGGAACTGTTTCTCTGTCCCTTACTTTCTTTTTTATTTTTGTTTCTTGATAAGTCAACTGCTCCTGCTTGCTGTGATCTCCTATTGGTTCAACCTATTTTCTATCCAACGATTCATCTCTTCATCAACACCTTCATATTTGTTCCGAAAGTAGGTCTGTATCTTCTCCCTCAATCTTTCTCCTTCTACCATGACCCCTTCCTTTTCCTGCATATAGGTCAGCAGCAAGGTCTTATCTTCTTCAGTTAAATGCTTTTTGACATTCTCCGGAAGCATTGCATCTGTAAGATGCAGGTTTTCTTTTTCTTCTTCGATAACCATCGTTGAGGATAGAATATCCCCAAGTCTGGATTCATCTGCTCTGAAGAACATCATCACAATTCCTATCATATAGTTGTCTATAAATATTTTAAAGAGATTCCTTATTAACGAATGCTTTATATCTATGGGCTGACCATTTTTTCTGATGGTTTTAAGGCCTAGTAATTTCTTTCCTAAGGTTCTTCCATCCATGGTCATTTCTAGCACTGTAAAATATCCGTAATTGATGAGTGCCGCAATGAGCAATGCAATGGCCACCGCATAAGAATTCTGTGATTCCAAATACTGTAGCGGATCGTCCATTCCTGCCAAAGCCAAAATAATTAACAGATATAAGAGTCCCTGAATAAAATAATCAATGAAGGCTGCCACAACACGACTTCCCGGTCCTGCAAGTCTATAGGCTACTTCTATATTTTCCGGGGTGGTAATAACGACTCTTCTCACGAAAATTCCTCCTTTTTACTAATCTGAAAATTTGTTACAATAGTTTCGAGGTGATGATGTTGAAAGAAAATGTATTCATCGAAATAAACAAAGCTTATTGGACTGAACTGGAAGAACATATTCACTTATTTCATAAAAACAGCATTCAACATATGAGTTCCGATAAAATCGAACGCTTTCTTTATCTGTTTCGAACAGCCAGTCATCATTTGGGCTATGCAAGAACCTATTATCCCCAATCAAAGCTTGAAAAGTATTTAAATAACTTAGTGGGGAATGCCCACCATCATTTATATACGGTTAGGAAAAATCCTTGGTATGATTTTAAGAATTTCATAGGTCATGGTTTTCCTCAACAGGTCTATCAATACCGCTTTTTTATACGCTTAAGCTTTTTTGTATTTCTTTTGGGCGGGCTCATTAGTTTTTTCATGGTCATCCGTGATTCCTCCACCAGCTTATATTTTCTGCCTAAAAGTATCCTGGAAACCATTGACTATAACTTTAGCCCCAAGCAGTGGGATTATCCACTGATGTCCAGTACGATCATGATTAATAATATCGGGGTAAGCCTAAGGGCCTTTGTCTTTGGACTATTCTTAGGCATAGGAGCTTTATATATATTATTCTTTAACGGTTGTGTTTTAGGCGCTTTAACGGGATTGGTATGGGAAAACGGAGATCTCATGAAATACGCTTCTCTTATTCTTCCCCACGGTATAGTAGAGCTAACAGCTATTTTCATTGCCGGCGGTGCAGGCTTGCTTTTGGGTAAAGGGATATTAATGCCTGGTAAATATAAACGACTGGATTGTGTTGTTAAAAATGGTAAAGAAGGCGTACGACTTTTGTTGGGATCTGCTATTCTCCTTGTCTTCGCCGGTCTGATCGAAGGATTCTTTACTCCAATGGATATTTCTCCTATGATCAAATTGGTATTTTCTGCATGTACTTTCGTAGGCATTTTGTTATATCTGCAAATCAGAAAACGGTAATGCTACATGATTTCTCGATTCTTCGCCCTCATATACTCATTGACAGCTTTATACACAATATCCTCCTGATCGCATTCAATGCAGGTAACACCCTTTTTATTCAGGGACTTTATGATTCGCTTTCGTTCATCCGTCATTTTATATGCGGTGCCTTTTAAAAAGGCATCTTTTTTATCTTTCACTTTTATTTGAATCGCTTCATCCAGCTTCTCATCCTTCACCAGGAAAATAAGAAGGTGATGCTTTTTCGTAATGTACTCTATTCCCTTTTCTATGTAGTACACTTCCTGCAGGGTATTGATGTCCGTAAACATACAGATTAAGCTTCTTCTCTTTTCTTGGTGGCTAAGATAAAACAGGACTTCATCAAAATTCGATGTAAGCTTCGTCCCCTCTACATGGTAAAGGCTTTCTAATATCTGGTTTCTATGGAAATCTCCCTTCGAAGGCTTAATAAACGTGTCTACCTTTGTGTTAAACACCAGCAGCCCGGATCGGTCCTTATTGTAGCACACCACATCTGACAGAAAAACACATGCATTGATGGCTAAATCTAGTTTGCTGTATTCATTGACCCGATAACTCATGGTTCTCCCCGTATCCAGGAGAATATAGATATGCTTATTGTTTTCGGGTTCATACTGATTGACCATCAGCTTGTTTTCCCGAGCGCTCTTCATCCAGTTGATTTTCCTTACATCGTCTCCCTTGACATATTCTCTAAGGCTCTCAAATTCCTTTCCATCGGACTTCTTCTTGATGACATGATTCTCACTGCTTAAAAAATGATCCTTTCTCAGCATCATATGGTATTTCTTTAGATTTTTAAGACTTGGATACACCTTATATTCTTCTTCACACTTTAACAATACATCTTTCTTGATCAGGCCCAAGCGCCCTCTTTGCCTGATATAGATATCTTCCAGTATAAAGGCCCCTCTTTTATTGGGCTTTATGACCCATGTAAATTCTTTGTGGGAATGGGGCAATATCTTATCCTTCAATACTTCTTCTTCACATACAAAGGCATTGGGAAGCTCCTGCATGATCTCTATGGATGCTTCATGATTGCTTTTGTTGTATATCCTGATTTGGAGCTTCTCCTGTTCCAATAAGGATAATTTTCTGTCGCCGACTCTTTCTACTTCAAAGGACTTTTTCGCCGGCGTAATCATATAATCTGCTATGGTAAAGCATAATAGGAAAATATTATAAAAAATAAATGCTTCAACAAACAGGTGAAAGAATATACTGATTCCTATCACCAAGGTGCCTAAAAGCAATGCGATCAAAAACAGCCTCGTAACCTTCACGCTTTCACCAACCTTAACGGGGGACCTTTACATTGGATAAAATCTCATGGATGACATCATCGGTCTTAACCCCTTCTACGTAGGCTTCCGGTTTAAGGATGATGCGATGTCTTAAAATCGGACAAGCCATTTCTTTGATATCTTCGGGAATGACAAAATCCCTTTCCTTTAACAAGGCATTGGCTTTAGAAGCTAAAAGCAATGCAATGGAACCTCTGGGGCTGCTTCCTATCTCAACAAAAGGAAATTCCCTGGTCTTATAAATAATCTGCACCATGTATTCGATCAAGGAATCCTCCACAATAACCGTCTCCACCTCTTTTTGACAGCTTAGCAGTTCCTCTTTGCTGCCTACCTGATGGATAGAGACATTCTCAAGGGTTTTATCAAACCCTTCATGATATCTTTTCACAACGGCTGCTTCTCCCGCTATGGAAGGATACGCTATGTAGATCTTCATGAGGAATCGGTCTAGCAGGGCTTCCGGTAATGGATACGTTCCTTCATATTCTATGGGGTTCTGTGTGGCAAAGGTGATAAACGGCTGGGATAACTTATAGCTTTCTCCATCAATGGTTACCCGTCCTTCTTCCATGGCCTCCAATAATCCTGCTTGGGTTTTGGGTGGCGTTCGATTGATTTCATCGCCCAAAAGTAAATTGGTAAATACAGGTCCCTTAATGAATTCAAACTCTTTTTCCTTTGTATTATAGATCCTGGCTCCGGTTATATCCGAAGGCATCAGATCCGGTGTAAATTGTACCCTTTTAAAATCGATCCCCATGGTCTTTGCTAAGGATTTGATGAGCAATGTTTTTCCCAGACCCGGTACTCCCTCTAAAAGTCCATGTCCCTTTGTTAATATACATATTAGTATCTGCTCCATGACCTCTTCCTGCTCAACAATGACTTTTTTCAATTCTTGCTTGATGCCTCTGATAAATTCTTTTGCTTTAATTTCACCCAAGCCTCTTCTCTCCTTTTTATCATGATTTGGGTAAGCAGATCCAGATCCTTTATTACGCTAAATCCAGCTTTCCTATTTTCATTTTGATGATGAAATACCCTCACTGCCTCTTCTTTATGAGGAAATTCATACCTTGTCCACAGGTCAATCCAATCCCGAGGCAGGACAGATTTCTTAAAGGTTTTCTTAAATTCATTCTCAAATTCCCTATGAAAAGCATCATAGATGGTATCGATGCTTTTACACTTTTCATAAAGATTTGCCGATGCGTGTAGATATTCATTTTCGTCCCGTTCAATCTCATCGATGATTCTCTTGGCCTTTCCAAACCGCTTTCCAAAATAAAAAACTAAAGCCATAACTGTCAAGGCCAATTGGAACAATATGATTTTTATATGTATGGGCAAATTCCGATATAAGGAAGGCTGCTGTCCCTGTAAAAATCGGTAGTATTCATTGAAATAAATGTCTCCCTCTAAGGACGCTATCCATCTAAAAACAAAGTAGGCTCCCGCTTTATTTTTCATCAGGGTGTCATTTGTAATTAGGTCAATGTCCCCCACCAGCAATTTACCCTTGCCGACGGCATATAAAGAAGCCCTATCTTCATAGGTTTCCATTACATCCGGATACGTATATTTCTTATATGCCTGTGTTAGATAGACCAGCTTTCCTCCCTCTTTCATCCAAGCTTCAGCTTCCTTTAGATCAAAACTGGTAGATCCTCCATTTTCAGTGACGATATAGATATTCCCATCCCTTTTTCTCAAGAAATCCTCTGCATCTACCTTTACCGAATATCCCAGTTTTTTTAATGTGTCATAAAAGATCGATACCCCTTCCCGAGAAGTATTGAGGGGCAAGGATTCATTACTTTGATTGGTTTTTCCAAGACTTTTTTCTATGAAATGATACTGGTTATTGAGCAGTAAAAAAGCAATAATCAGTATAACAGAGATGATTCTCCACTTATTCCGCATGATAGTTTTTAACCTCCGTAAAAAGGTCATTTACTTTTTCCTTATACCAAAGGAGCTTATCTTCATTGACCTCCTTATTGCCGTACCAAATATAATAAAAATAATCCCCTATGTTTTTAAAAATTTCTACACCTGTGAATGCTTTTCTTTTCAGATCCTTGATAATTTCTACATTTGTCTTTGATTCATTTAAAAAACATAGAGACTTTTCATTCATATACAATAAAATACTAATAAAATATAACCTTACCGCTTCCTTGTAGTTTCCTTCCTTTTCAAACCCAATAGCCTTTTCAAACAAGCCTTCCGGGCTTGTATCTTCATGAATAACCTCACCGTAAAGGACCTTCCTCTTGACGCCTGTATCTTCCCTTACTTTCGTTACGTAGTAATAGAATAATACGAGCAAACCAATGACTACAGCTGCGATCCATATATTTTCCGAAATAGGAGGGCTTTCGGGCATGGGTCTGTAGCTCCTGTTTGACGGTCGATCGAACCATTTCCCTATGGCTTCTAAAATTTTATCCCACATATTTTCTTTTTCTCTCAGATGAATATATTTGGGACTGTCTATCACCTGTTCAACCACTTTTCTGAATGCCTCCGGTTCTGTAAAAAGAATACGTCTCACCATGCTTCTCCTCTATTCATAATTTACTGTAAATCCAAGCTTTCAGGAAGTACTTCCGGTCCTTTATGTTCGAGGGCTTCAATCATGTTCGTTATTTTCAAGCCTTCTTTTTTATATTTCATATTTATGAAATAGACTGTCCATATGATGGAGCTTATGGGGTTCAGCAGGATACCTACGACAAAATCTATAAAAGGGCGGACCATGGCACTGTATAACATTACCTGTGATACGATAGATTCTCCACCTTGGACTTTCCCGAATACAAAGCTAAGTAATCCGATGGCAGCCCCAATGGATGCGTATATAGATACATTGACGCCCCAATGAAACATGGATATACTCCATACGCGAAAGGCATTTTTCAGAACCTCTCCCTTTGCAAATTGTATACTCCTCCTAATAGATGCAAAGCCCTTTTCTTTATCAAATACAGCGATATGTAGGGAGTAAAACAAAAAGCTGCCTATAACTACTGTAATAAAAGACAAGAATAAGACATTAAATAGGAGGGAGATTAGTATGCTTGAAGCCATTTGCTGCTGAAAGGCCGTAATTGCTGCAGCCGTAACGCCTGCCAATCCTAGTATAAATAAGATAGGTATAAGACATATGGTCAAAGCCCCTACGACCCTAAAGATATATTTGAAGCTGCCAAAAGCCTTTCCTACGGCATCGGTTGCAGAGATATCTTCTCCATTGATATAACCATAAGTCATATGAAAGATCCCTACGTTGCTTAAACACACCAGGCTTCCCATTCCCATAATTGTGACCGCCATAAGCAGCACAAATCCGATAACACCATCCAGATTCGTCCAATACACCATAGGTAGAAGCAGCAATCCACCACCCAGCATTATCACAACCATGACAATAAAAAATAGGATCTGATAGCCTATTAAGCTTTTAAACTTCTTCTTGTATACCTCCAGGGAAAGATCCAACACCTTTGCATCCGTTATTTTTTCTTGAAACCATTTCTGCATATTCAGCCTCCTTAAATCATTTTTGTAACACATAGGAAATTATGTACTTTAATAAATTGTAGATAAGTCATAATTTCCGTTATATGTTCCAGCAAAGCCTATCTACTCGTCTTCCAAAGGAAGGCTTCGCTCTATTATTTTACCATATTTTCTATATGCTGTAAGTATTTCTTTGGTTTTTCACGATGACAGTCAAGCTGTTTTTATCTGCTGAAGAGTGATTGTAAGATGACAAAATGGCCAATAGATAGGGATTCATAGCATAAAAAGAGAGTAAATTTTTTATTTACAAAAAACTTACTCTTACACAAATTATCTGCCAAATCATCCGTGGTTTCCTATTAAATTCTTCTATCTTTTTCATATGTTATTGACATTCTGTCAGGCAATACGATTAATAGGTACTGATCTCCAACAACAATATTTGTAATGTTGGAAGTCCTATTTCTACTTAATCTTATCTAAATTAACTATCAATAATGAATATCTGTCTTTCATAATGATCTCTGAAGAATTGTCGTTAGGTTCCATTTCACATGATAGACTGCAAAATAACGACCACCGTAAAATTCATTTCATTACCAGTCATAATTCTAACTGGATAACTCCCGTATAATGCGGGCCAGTATTTTAATTCCTCTTTTCATGTCCTCCATGGATGCGTAGGAGTAACTAATCCGAATATATTTATTGGGTGTTGTGTCATACAAATATCCGGGATATATGATTAAGTTATGGGCGGCTGCTTTTTCGAAAAGTTTTTGCATTGAAATATCGGCGAGAATTTCTACCCATACAAAAAAGCCTCCTGAAGGTATTTCCCATCGAGCCAAATCGCCAAAGTTACATGCCAGCAGTTCTAATGTATTATCCCTTCTTTGCCTTAAACTCTGTCGCAGCTTTTCCGTATGTATTTGATGAAGTCCTGTTTCAAACCATTTTGCCACCGCCAGCTGAGCAAGAGAACTGGAACCATAATCTATCTGCATTTTAAGATCCGCTAGTCTATCGATAACCCGTTCCGGGCCCACAATCCAGCCAATTCGTAGACCTGAACTTAAAGATTTGGATACACTCCCCACATAGAGAACGAGACCTTTGTCATCCATACTCTTCAAAGATACAGGGGGAGGTTTGTCGATCCAAAGTTCTCTATAAACATCATCTTCGATGATTGGAATATTCTCTTTTTCACAGGTTTTTATTAAAAGCTTTCTCCTTTCTAGGGACATCATACGACCTGTGGGGTTTTGAAAGTTTGGAATCGTGTAAAGTATACTGGACCTGGCTTTTTTACCGTAATCCTTTAACAAGTCAACCCGTATTCCTTCATTATCCATTGGAATCCCTGCGCGCTTCATCCCTAATGACTGAAATACTTCTAATGAATATAAGAAAGAAGGTTTTTCTAAAAAAACCAGTGAGCCTTGATGTAATAATCCCATAGATATTAATTGAATTGACTGCAGAGCACCGGATACAATCAAAATATTTTCTGGTGGGGCATAAATATCAATGGATTTTAAGTAACGACTAACTTGATCACGCAATTCCGGCATACCCTTCGGTTCCTCATAGCCCAATTTATTCAGTGTTCTTCCGATATCCCCTAATATTTTCTGCATTTCACTTCCTGGAAATAATTCGGACGAAGCCTCACCGGTCCCCAGTCGCAGCATATTGTCTTTGAACTCGTTGTTATTAATAACTTGTAATGTACCCTTATTAGAATTGTGAATTCCTTCTTCAATATAACTCTGCCAGTTAGGTAGGCGTTCTAAATGAGAAGGCAAATGCCTGGACACCCAGGTTCCACGCTTCCCTTTAGATTGCAGCAATCCTAAAAACTTAAGTTCCTCGAGGGCTTCCATCACCGTACTCCTATTTACTTCAAATGATGAAGCGAGTTCCCGCTGGGTTGGAATCGGTGAACCTGGTGGAAGATCACCGCATTTGATTTTCGTAACGAAATAGTCAACGATTTGCTGATAAATGGATTTTTTATCTTCACGATCAGGTTTCCATCTCCAAACTTCCATCCACTTTAAACCTCCCTTGCCATTGCCCAAAGTATTATTTGAAAAAGCTCTTCCCTCTCCATAAAAGTGGAATTAAAGTTTTCATTATGATTGATAGTTGAAGACTTTTTTTACATACTGAGATGCAGATAAAAATACCATTGCTTGATAAAACATCATGAACTCAAGAACATCTCCAACCTGAATGTCTTTTTTGCAGTCTTCTATGTCAATAATCAAATGGTCGCTGCTGCTCCCCACAGTTTCAACACCTTCAAGCAAAGGAATTAGTTTAGTATGGTCTCCAAAATCCTGCTTGCCAACCGCAAGCAGGGCCCTCTTTCTTATTCCTTTATCAATATAGATCGGCTTATTTCCATACGCATCAACAAATGTCTCTCCAATTGGATGGCTTGGTTTGTTTTTGACTTCAATAACCTGTGCCTTCAATATGAAAGTATCCTGATGCATACCTTTCATTTCGATATTCCATAAATCAGGTAAATCTCTATTAATAAGAATTGCCTCACCAAACCTAAGGTTGTTAACTTTCGTAGGCATTTTGCCTTGGAGCAGCAATGGTATTGAAGTGCTGGCTCCCCCCGAAACAATTTCAAGCTTTCTTCCTATTTTGTTTTCTATATCCTCAGCCAAAGTACAAAGACTGCCTATGTTTTCCTGACTTGGTTTTATTGAACCGTAACAGCCTACATTGGTGCCTATACCTAGAAATTTTACATGTCTAAGGCTTTTCTCAATATATTCGGCAAGATTAATAAGTTCATTTTTATCAAAGAAGCCTTCACGTAAATCCCCGACATCAAGCATCAAAACAACACTATGCATTACATTCTTTCTACGGCATATCTTTTCTATTTCTTCTACTGTATGCCATTCAGAATTGAGACTTATATCAATATTTCCTGCAATATATTCTAATTCACAGGGTCTAGGTATTCTATTAAGCATGGTAGGCTTAGTAATTCCTTGCTTTTTTAACTTTAGCAATTGTTCTATACGAGAACTTGCAATGTGTTCACAATCTGCTCTGATAAATTCTTTAGCAACTTCAGGTATACCGTTAAAGCCTTTTATTACACCTGTTACGCTTATCCCATTTTGTCTACACAAATCAACAAGTTTTTTTGCATTTTCATAAATATTATTCATGTTAATCTGCAGTATAGGATACATAGCTTTTTTTCCCATAACGCTCCCTCCTAATAGAAAATATACTTTTATATTTCAAGTATAGCAAAAGACATTTTATATAACTCCATCCATATATCAAAAGCTTCAGCCAACCATAAATAACATGTACTTTCTTATGCAATAAAAAAAGTCCTCGACACTTATTCAGCTAATCAAGGACTCCATCTTCTCTAACCCAATGTCAAATCGGCCATTAGAACACCTATTATTTTTCCAAAGCTGTCTTTTACGGGTGTCGACATGGCAATACAGTAATTATTAGAATCTAAAGATATGTATGGTTCGGAAACATAATCTTTCCCCGCGATTCCTTTTTTAAAATATTCTCTATGGGCAAAATTCGTATACAAGCTTTCATCATATAGTGTTTTATCGATACCAATTCCAACGGTTTCTCCATGGATATCAAAAAGGCAAATGATTTCAAAGAACTTGTGCTTAGTATATGCATCATATAGTTTCCTATCACAGGTATTTCTTTCAAAGGGCTGTAATGTTCGATCCGAAGCTATGGACTTTAGTACTTGAAAACCTTGCTGAATGTAGGTATCTATTTCATGATCAATTTCATAGGATTTTACAAATCCGTGGATGATATCTTTGATTTCGCCAGTCATATGATTCAGTTCTTTAAGAGAGCCGAACATATCTTCAACAAGGGAAGCTTGCTGCTGTGTGGTTGCAGAAGCTTCTTGAGCACCGGCTGAACATTGCTGTGCATTTTCAGATATATTTTTCATAAGGTCTTTTATATGTTGAATGACATTCGCCTCATCTTTTGCTAAATAACATATGCTGTCAATAGAGGATAATGTATCTTTCGTCGTGGAAATTGCACAGTCAAAATATTTTTTTGCATCATTGGCATGGAGGATATTATTTCTTATCTGCTCAGTATCTTTATGTATTTCATCGGCAAGGGTATTGATCTCTTGTAGGATGCTGCTTAACAATATTTCAATTTCTTGTGCGTATTGGGACGCTTGTTCTGCCAATTTTTTTACTTCATTGGCAACAACAGCGAAACCCTTACCCATTTCACCAGCACGGGCTGCTTCAATAGATGCATTAAGTGCTAAGAGATTTGTATTTTCACTGATTACTCGAACGGACTCTGTAATTACGTGAATTTCTTGAGCTTTATTTTCTAAATGACTGATTCTCTTAGAAAGATAATAGCTGTTTTCAGCGTTTTCATTCAAACTTTGTAGAAGCTGGTCGTAAACCTCCACGCTTTTACTTATCGTTCCCATGCCTATAATGGCTTGACCTTTCGTGGTTTCTGTACTAAATACAATTTTTTGAAAATCTTCTCCTATTTTTTCTGTCATTTTGAAAGCTTGTACAACATCATTTGCTTGAGATTCAAAACCAGTGGCTATCTCTGCTATAGATTGGGCATTTTGCTTGATTCCACTGTTAATATACTCAGCATTTTGTGTTATTTGCAGGACATGTTTTTTGATTTTATCACCTGTTGAGCCTACGATAGCAATGAATCTCCTCATGTTGCCCATAAACGCATTGACCATTTTGCAGATGTCCGTTAAAATCCCCATTTCTTTTGTATTCATCTTTTTTGTAAAATCTCCATCTACAATATGAGCCATTTTTCTTTGGATGTGTTTTAATTTTCTCAATGTAGCGATCGTGAACATAAGTAAAATGAAAAAAAGCCCTAATAGAATAGCAAAAATAAAATTCATATAAATCCTCCCAATCAAAATTAGAGTAAAGTTTATCCTAGTCCATTATACAACACATGTATAACAAAGAATATTCTAATAATTATGAAAATTTCGGCATATGTATTCAATAAACACTGTTTGAGGGATTCTATATGAATAGTAAAGAGTAAATTCTTCATTTGAAAAATTTACTCTTGTTGGAATCACTGATTGTATTCAATTTCTTTGATATCCACCCTTGCATAGCAATAATCGCCCTCCTGGAAATGCCACACGGCTTCTCCACCGTCCATAATCTTCACTCCGTTCACTTCTTTATATCCTTTGACCGGTGTCGACCATCTTACTTTTTCATAGGTTTTGCCCGTGGGTGAATAATATCGATCGTCGGAAACAAAATTGATCAATTCCCCTTTTTCATTGAAATATAATACTGCAGATACTTCGTACCCATTATTATTAAAGGTCGCTTTTGCTGTCAGATCATCGATGGCTTCCCATTGAATTCTTTCATCGATCAGGCTGGCGGGTGTCAGCAAGCACATATCATTGAAAACAGTAACAGTCTCACCTTGGTTCATCTCCTGTCCCATTCCCTCAGCCACGGTGATCAACCCTGCCAGTTTTATCAACATAGACGCCTTTGCATTGGAATAAGTATGCAAGCCGATGACCGGAACCCCGAACATTTTCATTTCTATGAGATATAGTCTCATAGGCTCATCAAAAAAGCTATGTTGCTGTGCTTGTATCCTATTCCAACCTCTTTTCGGGTCGGTTTTGAATTCTCCATCAAAGACAACCCTCACATTTCTCACTTTTTCCTTACCTATCACACCTGTATACCGTAGATATTTTTGAACCGGCTCCGGTAGATGTTTGATATCCTTTTCTGTTAGAATTTGGCTTTGTGGACTCATTATGCTGCCAAGGGCCTTTGACACTTCGTTTATATATGTTCTTTTTAATGCTTGTGATTTATATATACAAAGTGAAGTCCCTATTCCTATCAGCATAGGAAAGATATAGTTTTTTAGCATTGTCACTTCCCCTTTTTTATATAGACTAAAAAGCCGTCTGTATCTTATAGGGAAGTTATCTTATAAATTTTTTCTCGACAGAGGGTGACCCGGTAAGATATAGCATTGGACCATAGAACATTTCAAATTCCATCACGTCTCCAAGATTTATCTCCTGTCCACATTCCTCAACATCCACAATTAGATGGTCACTGCTTGCACCAACAATTTTTACACCTTGAAGTTTTGGAATCAAACTGTCATAGAAAACAAAATCCTGCTTGCCCACTGCCAATATTGCTCTTTTTCTTATTCCACTGTCGATATATTCCGGCTTTTTGCCAAAGGCATCTACAAAAAGTTCACCGATTGGATACGTGGGCTTTTCTCTAACTTCTATGACTTGTGCCTTTAACACAATCGTATCCTTATGTATATATGGCATATCATATCCCCATAAATCCACCAAATCTCTTCCTAAAAGTATCCCTTCGCCGATTCTAAGATGATTGATTCCTTCCGGCATTGTTCCTTCCAGTATAAGAGGAATGGACGTCGTTGCTCCTCCAGATACGATCTCCAGTTTTCTTCCAATGCGTTCCTCGATTTTCTGGGCTATCCTACAAAGTCTACCTAAATTTTCAGGCGTAGGCTTTACAGAGCCATAACATCCTAAGTTTGTACCTATGCCCATCAGTTCCACCTGCGTAAGATGATTTTCTGTAAAAACCGTCAGATCTTCAAACTCCTTCTCATCTATAATTCCTTCTCGAAGATCACCTAGATCAAACATCAAAATAACTTTATGCTTTTTTTCTTGCCGTATGCATTCTTCTTCAATTCTTTCGAGGGTTTTGCGTTCTGAATTAAGACTAATATCTACAATATCAACTAACTCATCGATTTCACTAAGCATTGGTAGTCTTAGAAGCATCAAGGGAAGCTTACACCCTTTTTTCTTTATGCTTCTTAGCTGATCCATACGGGAATGGGCTATATGAGAACAGTCTCCGTTCATGAAGATGTCAACAATCTCCGGTATAGCGTTTACCCCTTTCACCACGCCAGACACCGAAATACCTCTTTCTTTACATAAATCGGTGATGAAAGCCAGATTTTGATTGATCTTATCTAAATTAATCTCTAGCAATGGATATCTATCTTTCATGATGCTCCCCCTTCATCATTTATTAAAGAACAGAATTGGTGCTTTTTTACATTATATCCTAAAAAATATTAAAGAAGTAGATGTACATAGAAAATTTATCATAAAAGATATCATAATTGAAAAAACCACCTTCCGCATGGATCGTACTCGAAGATGGTTAATCACATATATAAATAAATTTTTAAGCACTGCGGCGGACATACTTAACTATTAGATAAAAAAATCCTTCTTGGTTCGAAGGAGGAATAAAATAATTGACAGCATGGAATTGTAAGTATATAATATAATAATAAAATTTTTAGAATATTATATCATAAAATTTCACATTTGTCAATATTTTTTGCACGAGAAGATGATAATCTTTTATCTTACTCAAATGGAGGGATATTATGCAAGTAGCCAACGGAATAGAAATGTTGGAAATTTCGGCAAACGTTATGGGAAAACCAGAGATGATCTATCCTACACTTATTAGAGATATGGGCATGGCAATTTTGGTAGACACTGGATATCCCGGTCTACTGCCAAGTTTTTGCCAGGCGATGGATAAGGCAGGGGTGCCGTTTGACAAACTCAGTAAAATAATCATTACACATCATGATGTAGATCATATCGGAAGCCTTTCAGCTATACTGAAGGAGTCATCCAAAGGTATCGACGTGCTGGCTCACGAAGAAGAAAAACCATACCTTCAAGGAGAGAAATGCCCTACGAAGGTAACCATGCTGGAGGCTAAGTTGGACTCCTTGCCGGAACAGATGAAAACAATATATGAAAATCTCAAGGCCTTTTACCATAACAACAAAATCAAAGTAAGCAGAACCATAGCCGACGGGGAGGAACTACCATACTGCGGTGGAATCACCGTCATTTATACCCTAGGACACACGTCTGGGCATATTTGCCTTTACCATAAGCAAAGTAAAACACTCATCGCCGGAGACACTTTAGGTGTTGATGAAGGACGGCTGATTAAACCTCCATCCTTTATAAATTTTGATCAGGAATTAGCGCTAAAGTCACTGAAAAAACTTGCACAATACGATATCGAAACCGTCATTTGCTATCACGGCGGCCTTTATAGGGGGAACGCTACTCAGCACATCATAGAATTAGCCAATGAGTCATAATGTCCATGATCATAAGGAATTTGTATAAACTCGGTATCGATTTAGCTATAATTTGAAGAGCAGCTTGGCACCATGACTGAATTAGAAAATGCTACAGAACAGTTATCAGAGATGACGAAACGATTATGTCAGTTAACTTCCGGATTTAATGCATTAAAAGAGCACCAAGACTTTAGGGCTTTGGTGCTCTTTTAATGCGTTAAATCCTATTTGATCTAAAGGATCGTTTACCATATTCTCAACAGCTATATCGCCTCAACAAATTCTGATTTCGCTCTTTCGCTATGATAAGTAGAGAAACCTCATAAATAATCCTGTAAACGGAAGGGTTTTGAATATAACAGGTAATTTCAACAAACTATAATAATATCCACGCTTTATACTATACATAATGCTATTTTCTTCTATTATTATTTGGCACCGTCACATACCGGATGCAGCATTCAATTGAAGTATCAAAGAATCATAAAAGTATCTTTATCTCAAATCATATACAAGGAGGAACGATGATGAAAGATACAAAAAAAATTGTCATTCTTGGAGCAGGCTATGCTGGTGTTCACGCAGCAAAGTTACTTCATAAGAAATACCATAAGGCTGACAACATTGAGATAACCCTTATCGACAAGAATTCATTCCACACGTTAATGACCGATTTACACGAAATAGCCGGAGCTAGAGTTGAAACAGAGACAGTGAAAATTAGTCTTAGAAAGATTTTCGCCGGGAAAAAAGTAGAAATTGTCATTGATGAAATCAAAGATATAGACTTCAAAGCCCAAACATTATCGTCAGAAAATCATACGTATTCTTATGACTATCTTATCTTAGGAACAGGCGCAGAGCCCACCTTCTTTGGAACAAAAGGAGCCCAAGAAAATGCTTTTACCATATGGTCCTTAGACGATGCTGTCAAGATTAGAGAGCATGTGGAAACCATGTTTGAAAAAGCCAGCATGGTGAAAGATACGGCAAAGGCGAAAGAACTCCTCACCTTTACTGTAGTAGGTGCAGGGTTTACAGGTGTTGAGGTGATTGGAGAATTAGCCGAGTGGAAATATAAACTGTGTGAGGAATATGGTATACGTAATAAGGAAGTAAAGCTAATCATTGTTGAAGCTATGCCAATGATTTTGCCTATTCTTGATAAGGATCTTCAGGATAAAGCGGAAAGATACATGAAAGAATTGGGTATTGAAATTATAACAAATACACCCATAACAGAAGTGGGAAAAACCTTCTTTGTATTAAAAGATGGTACATCTATTCCTTGCCATACACTGATTTGGACTGCAGGTGTCCAAGGCAGCAGCTTTGCCGCTGGCTTAGGGCTAACAATGGGTAAACGAAACAGAGTACAAACCAATGAATATTTACAATCAATAGATTATGGAAATGTGTATGTCGTAGGCGATAATGGCTATTTTGAGGAAGAAGAAGGTAAAGGATATCCTCAAATCGTAGAAGCTGCTCTTCAAACCGCTGAAACTGCTGTTCATAATATTGAAGCTGCTATGCAAAATGCTTCTATGAAACCATTTAAATCCAATTTCCATGGATTTATGGTATCCATAGGAAGCCGATATGCTGTAGCCAATGTAACTGGTATGAAACTATCAGGATTCTTTGCTATGGCAGTAAAGCATTTGGTAAACCTTCACTATCTATTTGAAGTAGCTGGGTTTATGGTATGCTGGCACTACCTAATGCATGAATTCTTCCATATAAGGGAGAGACGCTCTATTTTAGGAGGGCACTTTTCTCAAAAATCCCATGCCTTTTGGTCAGTGCCATTAAGATTGTTTGTAGGATATAAATGGGCAGCAGAAGGATTAGAAAAATTAACTAAGGTACTTGAAGACCCTTCCAAAATATTTCTTATCCCACCTCATGCAAAAAATACTTTGTCGTCAGCTGTCACCGGAATCATCCAAGCAGCTGTAGATATAACAAGCACCGCGACGCCATTAGAAGAAACAACATCACAATTCGGACAAGCTTTACCAGTACCACATTTTATCGATGTTATCGTAAGATGGTCCATGGGATTGCTGTTTTATACAGCCGATGGTGGTTATACAATACTGGCCCAGATATTCCAAGCAGCAATGGTGCTTGGAGAGATTATTGTGGGACTTTGTCTAATTGCAGGATTGTTTACTTCCTTAGCTGCTGTCGTATCTGTTGGAATGGGACTCATGATTTGGGCTTCCGGAATGGCCCCATTAGAAATGCTTTGGTATTTGGCAGCAGGCGTAGCACTTATCGGCAATAAGGGAAAATCCTTTGGCTTAGATTATTATATCATGCCTCGTTTAAAACATTGGTGGAAGAAAACCAGGTTTGCTAAAAAAACTTACCTGTATATAGATTAGTAAATTTCGAAGTCCTATCGCTTGATAGGACTCTTCTATATGTAAATAAGGGGATACGGAAACGCTTTAAAGCAGCCTGTTTTTTATAATTCAAAAGAGCAGATCCCTTTATCTGCTCCTTTTGAGTTATAAACCATCTTTTAATTTTTTCTAGGAACTACTTTTTAATAATCGGTATCCAGACCTCGCATTTATAATCATCATCGTTTGGATTACCGGGGAGATAAACCTCTAGTTCTGGTGCATTTGCATGCTCATATCCCGTTGCAGGAAACCATTCTGAAAAAATACGCTCCCATACATCCTGAATTGCTTTCGGCATTGGTCCCACTGATTCAAATATGGCCCATGTAGCCGCGGGTATTTCTTTTTCAACGAGATCATCAGGCACTTCAATTTGTGGTTTTTCAACTGCAATAACATAAGTTAACGCTTCCTTCTCGTGGTCAAAATCCATACATACGCCTAACAATCCCAAGCTTCCTTGAAACTTACATAGTTGTTCACATAGTCCAGTATTGTTGGCTTCTTCCCAAAACTCAGGAATAATTTGGAAGTTCTTGCCGTCAACCGTTGTAACTCTTTTCGATTTGCCAACAATTTTAAATGCGTCCTTCTCCACAATCCTATAATTCATAGCTTTCTCTCCTTTGATCTGTATTTGAAAGGATATACGTGGATATGCTTTTAGATTTATTCCTAAGTCCCTTGCCTCCGAGGGATTTACGCCATGTATTTTTTGAAATGCCTTCGTAAATGCCTCAGGCGTCTGGTAGCCGTACTTCAAGGCAACATCGATTACTTTTGCATCAGAAGTTGTTAACTCTTGAGCGGCTAACGTTAATCTTCTTTTTCGAACATACTCAGCTACGGTTACTCCCGTTGTCATATGGAACATCCTCTGAAAATGAAATTTAGAAGACAAAGCAATCTTTGCTGCGGCATCCATATCGATTTTGGATTCCATATGCTCCTCCAAATAGTCTATGCTATCTCTCAATCTATTAAGCCATTCCACAATCTTCTCCCCTTTCAAATACAATCATATCATTATGATTCTTCTTTATCCTGTTATTCCATGCTTTCTATTGACAGATTATCATGTTTGTCCAAGCGTCGCAATTATTTATGGTACGGTTCTCCCTATTGTTGTATCGGCGATTTTATCATAATTAATAAGAGTAGCCCATATATCGAACTACTCTTCCTTTGAAAAATACAACTTTCTAAATATTCAGTTTAACTATCCTTTACAAAAATCTTTTTTTCTAAAAACAGATCGAAGAAATACAATCCACCCCCATGAAATTGTTAACGCAGGCAGGGCTGCTGTTAATACCGCCTCGATGGGAGATATCGGAGAAAATCTTAGTGGACCAAAAAATATAATGAAAGTAATCATCATTAGGAGAAACAATATAACACGTTCATACATTGTTGATGGTGGTGTTAAAAAGATTTTTCTAATATCAATTTCTACTTTCATCTTACACCAACTTTCCGATCTGTTCTTCCACCAGATCGATAACCTTTCCTGAGTGTATTAAATTTCTCAAGGCATTGATATGGGGATAAAGGTATAAATCTTCTTCCATCCTAGGTACAGTACAAGCAATTTCATCCAATACTGCTTTAGAAGCAGCACCGGGCAATAGTTCCTCATCCATAAATTGATGTGCTTGAAATATTGACAACAGCTCAATGGCTAAAACAAATTCCAGCTTTTCTGCAATCTGCCTCGCTTTTTTTGAAGCATTATAACCCATTGCAACGTAGTCTTCTTGGTTACCACAGGTTGGTATACCGTCTACCGTTGCCGGATGGGAGAGTATCTTCATGTCGTTCAACAATCCGACTTGTGTATATTGCGGAATCATCAACCCCGAATTAAGTCCTGGATTCTTGATCAAAAACGAAGGGTACTCGGAAAGGTTGCCATCAACCAGTCGATTGTTCCTGCGTTCCGACATCTTTGCGATCATTGTTGCGGCAATACAGGCTGAATCCATCTCAATGCCTATATAAGAAGAATCGGGATTACATCCTGAAATCGTCTCACCGTCATCTCCCTCCGGCCAAACGATGGGGTTATCACAGCAGGCATTCATCTCTATTTCGATGGTTTTCAAAGCATCCTTTAATGTTTTCTTTGCAGCACCGTGGAGCTGCGGAATACATCTAAGAGATAATGCATCCTGCAGGCGATAGTTCTCGAAATGCTGGGCAATCTTCGAATCATGAAGAAGTCTTCTCACGTTTTCAGCCGTGCCGGACTGATCTTCATGGGGTCTGACACGCATTAACCGGTCGTCAAAGGCTCTCGTAGTCCCTTTGAGTACTTCCAACGTCATTGCTCCTATGACATCAGCAGATTTAGAGGCATTTAACATATCGTAGAGTGCCAGTGCTCCAATAGCTGTGACACTCGTTGTGCCAGATACCAGTACCAATCCTTCCTTAGAAGATAGCACCGTTGGTGTCAACCCTACTCTTTTCAAAGCATCTTTAGAAGCAAGAAGTTCTCCATCTACATAAGCTTGGCCTTCACCAATCAATACCAGCGCCATATGAGCTTCAGGACTGAGATATCCTACGGATCCTTCCTTAGGTGCAAAAGGCGTAATGCCATGGTTTAGGAATTGTCTGTATAATTCCATTGTCTCAATACGGGCTCCTGTATAGCCCTGGCCTACATTCTGCAGTATCATCAACATGGTTCCTCGAACTTCCTCAATAGAAAGAGGTTCGCCTACAGAAGCGGCATGTGACAGGATAATATTTTTTTGCAATTTAGCCGTCTCTTCCTTCGATATGGCCTGCGTACATAGTGCGCCAAAGCCCGTCGTGACTCCATACATGACACGGCCTTCTTCAGTCCATTTTTCAACAAGGCTTCGGGATTTCTTTACACGCTCAATGTAAGAATCTGAAAATTCAACTGTGGCGCCATATCGAGCTACTGCGATAAATTCTTCTATATTGATTCGGCCATCAAGAACAATCTTGTCAATTCTCTTAACCGATATTTTTTCAGTCAATTGTATGCCTCCCCCTATATAGCTTACATTGAAATAAATCAGGAAGAAGAGAATGAACTCCTCTCCCTAATAATCCTCTAATACATTTTTATTCCTCAATCTTATCAATAAAGAACATTTTGAAACAAGAGATTACTTGAAGAACAAATACGAAAAGTACAACGAACCCACCTGCGGCCGAAAGATATTTAACACCGTTAACACCTTGAGAGCCACCTGCAAAGGCTACCATTAGGTATGCAATTGCACCGACTGAAATACCCCAGAGCAATTTCTGCCAAGTAGCAGGCTCCTCATCATGTTCAATATCTTTTGTACATAAAGAAGCAACCGTTCTATTAATAGAGTCTGCAGCTGTTGAAAAGGATAGAATAAGGGTAATCATTACAATCGGTATGATTAAACCGCCAAACGGTATATGTGCCAAAAATGCCCACAACGCAGCAACGGCGCCATTATTATTAATCATAGCTACTAGATCCAAGTTGCCATTTGTCTGCCAGTAAATTGCAGTACCCCCCCAGATACCAAACCAAACAACGCTAAATAAAGATGGCATAATCCAGTTGATAATCATGAATTCACGAATCGTTCTTCCATAAGAAATAATAGCAAGGAATATACCCATAAGTGGTGCATAAGCAATCCAGATAGCCCAGTCATACAATGTCCACCACATAACCAGTGCTTCACCGCCGATATCAATGGGATCTAATGCCCATACCCAAAAATTCTGGAGCCAGTAAGCCATACCAGCCGTAGACATTCTTAGAATATATAATGTAGGTCCAACAACAAATAAGAAAATCAAAAGGATATAAAATATTTTTGAGTTTAAACTCGAACACCATTTGATTCCTTTATCAATCCCCAATAGAGAAGAAATGGTAAAAGTAGCCGTGATTACTATTGATAAAGCCAGCCATACCATGGAACTCTGTGGAATACCATAGGTCATTTCTAATCCACTGCTTACCAGTGTTAGCCCAGCACCAAGAGAAGAAGATAATCCTAATGCAATTCCTAAAAGAGCTAATGTATCCACAACGTCTGACCAAACACCCTTTGTAACTTTATCACCAAACAACGGAATAAGAGATGATGTAACAGATAAGGGTTTTTTACGATTAAAGTACATATGTGCTACGACAAGACCGCATAATGAATACATTGCATAAGGTATAAAAGTCCAGTTAAAAAAGACTCTGCCAAGAGAGAAAACAGCTGCAGTTACTGATCCGGGAGTTATCCCAGTCTGTGACAATTCACCCCATACATTTCCGAAATAAACAATCGGTTCATTAACACCCCATGTAATAACACCAGTAGCAATTCCCCCGGTAAGGGCCATCGCAAACCAAGTTCCAAAGGAATACTTGGGCTTTGCATCAGCGCCTCCAAAACGAATTTTACCAAGCTTGGAAAAAGTAACAATGCCTATAAGGATTAATGCAATAACGGAGATGATTTGATAGAGCCATCCAAAAGTTCTCAGTGTCCATAAAAAAGTATTCGTAGCCACTTCTGTCAATACTTCGTTATTAAGAAGTCCTACTAAAGCAGAGCCACCAATCACAATAATAGATGGCCAGAAAACACCTTTACGTATTGGTCTTGCTTGTTTTCCTGCAAGTTTTGCGTTTGTTTCCATCTAATTTTCCTCCTTCTATTTATTATTTCCACTTTTAGATGAATCCTAGCTGCTACTTCCTTCACCTCCCCGATTAGAAATATTCATTATTATTGAATTAAATCCGTTAAACAACGCAATAATAATGTGCCCTTTGCTCTACCATATAGCAAGAACGATGCCACCTTATATGGCGTTTTTCAGCTTTTCTGAAGCCTTGCAAATAGTTGTTTTAATATTTTGAATTTTTAAGCAGCGTATAGATGATAAGCAAAAATATTTTGCAGTATGACAGCCATTTCGTATAGTTTGTGAAAAAAGCACAAATAAATAGCGCCAAAAATCTTGGCGCTACAGCAAAATTATTTTGCTCTATTCATTGGGAATGCTTAGTTTTCTTATCCTATATTGCAAGTTCTGCCGACTCATACCCAATGCTTTTGCACTATGGGTAATATTTCCTCTATATCGAACAAGGGTGTTTCGAATAATTTCTTTCTCTACCGCTTCCATTTGTTCTTCAAAGGTACCTATACCGGTAAGCGTTGGGTTTTGCAGGATAACCCTTTCTTTCTTCCTATGGGTAACACTTTTAAGGGACTGCAAATAGTCCGGCAGATTTTCCAATGACACAAGCTCTGTATTTTCCAGAGCATGATTGAATGCATACTCTACCACATGCTGAAGCTCCCTTACATTTCCTGGCCAATCAAATTGCATAAATATGTCAACAACACTTTCAGAAAAACGAGCTTGCTTCCTACCATATTTTTTGCACAATTCATCCAAAAAGTGCTGCGCAAGGATAGGTATATCTTCTTTTCTTTCTTGTAAAGAAGGAACTTCCATTTTAATCGTAGATATTCTGTAGTAAAAGTCCTTACGGAGTTTTTGCTGTTCTATTAGCTCAATCGTATCTTCGTTGACTGCAGCAATGATCCGTACATCGCACCGGATTTCTTGACTACCGCCCACTCGCTGAAAGCGCTTTTCCTGCAATACTCTCAAAAGCTTTGCTTGCATCTCTGGGATAATAGAGTTTACTTCATCTAAAAATAAAGTCCCTCCATTTGCCATTTCAAATAACCCCTGTTTAGCAATACTTCCTGTAAATGCACCTTTTTCTGTCCCAAAGAATGTACTCTCAAAGAGGTTGTGGGGTATGGCACTACAGTTGATCCCTATAAACGGTTTATATCGTCTGTGACCAAAGGAATGTATCCCCTGGGCAATAAGCTCTTTCCCTGTCCCGGTAGCTCCAGCAATCATGATGCTCGAATCCGTCAGCGATACTTTCTTAGCAAAATGAATAATATCTTTCATATGCGCTGACTGATGTATGATATCGTCAAAAGTATATAAATGTCTTTTATGCTTCGATTGTTGATCTTCTAAATATGCTTCACTATTAAATGATTTATTCTTTATTTGCTTCAAAAGTGACAAATCGCTCTCAAAAACAACTGCCCCATATACCTTTCCATCTATTACTAACGGATAACCCGTGTTAATGGTCGTTAGTGTTTTACCCGTTGTCATTTTAAAACGATCACATCGGTTGATAACAGGTTCTTGTGTTCTTAGCACGGTCAGGACAGTACTGGACTCTTCTTTAAGATCATACAGGTCCAGTACATGCTTGCCCTTAAAATCATCAGCCTTGAAGTACTCTAGCTTCTCACTGGCAGGATTGGCATGTAAAAAGTATCCGTTCCGATCATAAATCTGAATCCCTTCCTCTACACGCATGATCGTTTGTTCAAGAAACTCAAGCAAAACACCATTGCGACTCAAATACAGGGTTCCACCTCCAGCATCCTCTATCCACTGATATTTGAAAAAATGTCCTTGTATTTCTACGACGCCTTCATCAACTTTGTTATTTATTCCCAGCACATAGTCTATTTTTTGGCCAATTAGATGATCTCTTGTTTCATGATTAAACCATTCTTTACTTGAACCAATACAATGCACTTCTTTTACCTGGAGATCCAAGTCAATTTTAATAATTAAATCAACTATAGCCATTGTTCTCCTCCGTTTATCTTCACCCACATTTTGAATCAAATTCGTCGACCAATCTGTTTTTACTGGTATAATGCTCTTTTCCGTCTGCTTTTATATTTGATTATCGATATTATATAGCAGTTTTTCCATACATGCAATGTGCCTAGTAGACGTAAACATTTAAATTTGTGCTATATAAAAAAGTCTTCCATTGAAAGATTTAAAGGAAGACTTTTTTGAAACACATAACGAAAATTATGAAGCTATCCACAATTTTTTAATGTTCATAATTTCCTATGTGTTATAAAAAAACAACCTCTGATTCCCAGCAATGGGTTTCGAGGTTGTTTCATTATCTCTTAACACTTATAAAATCTTTTGTAACTTTACGGATTCGAAAGGTTTAATCACTTTCTGCTTCCCTTCGTCCACATATAAAATATGTACCATGTCATTCTTAACATTCATCACTCTACCCTTAAGCTTTGTTCCAATTACGTTCACCGGCGCATTTCTCACAAGCGCCTTAATGTTTTGTGATTGACAGAAACTACATCCTTCATTAAAGCTAGCGATTCTTCTACAATCAACGCAGTAATTAAGATTTTCCATACACATGCCCCCCAATTTTCCGTAATATTCACTGCTGCATGGCGTGTTTTAAAATCTTTCACAGCCATAGTATTTATATTATAGAAAATTTAGAAAATTCCTCCTTGTCTGTAAAATTTTTTATAGTTCTTCACATCTCACAATCTGAGTTTTTCTATGCTTCATTTTCTTATGAGGTATATATAATCATAATTCACAGAATCTCCATAACATATTTTTTCAAAGTATAGACTCAACTAACTGCTTGGTATATCCATGCTTAGGATGATTGATTATTTCATCTCTTTCACCAATCTCCACGATTTTCCCGTTGTGCATTACTGCAATCCGATCACACATATGCTGAACAACTTTCAAATCATGGGAGATAAACAAGTATGTCAGATCTAGTTCATCTTTTAATTTCAACAGAAGATTCAGTATTTGTCCTTGAACCGAAACATCTAAGGCAGAAACCGGCTCATCACATACGATAAATTTAGGTCTTGAAGCAATGGCTCTTGCGATGCCGATCCTTTGTCTTTGTCCTCCACTTAATTGGTGGGGAAATTTGCTAATTTCCTTTTCTGATAACCCTACGAGGTATAGAAGTCTGGTTATCTCCGTGGAAAGTTCCTCTTCGGGCACTATTTTGTGGAGCTTTAAGGGTTCCATGATGAGTTCACCAATCGTCATCTTTGGATCTAACGCTCCTTGGGTAAGCTGAAAAATTATCTGGATGTCCTTTCTAAGCTTCCTCATGTAAACTTCATCTATGTCAGTAATATCGATGCCATCAAAAACAATCGTTCCATCGTCGTTTTTTAGAAGCTTTAAAATAAGATTTCCCGTGGTTGTCTTGCCACTGCCGCTCTCCCCTATCAGTCCCAGGGTTTCTCCCTTTTGAATTGAAAAATCTATATGATCAACAGCCTTAATCGTTATTTTAGGAGAGAAGACACTTTTCTTTATGACAAAATGCTTCGATAAATTATTGACACGAAGTAAATCCTTACTCATATAAACCACCCTTTATTTATCACGCTGTTCTAGTCTTCTATAACGTTAACACATCTTACGCTTCTGTTATGATATTCCACCATAGGCGGGATACTCTCCGAACATTCTTTTGTTTTCTTTTTACACCTTTCGTAAAAAGGGCATTCATTTCTAAATTCATAGGGATGTGGCGGTCTTCCATCTAATGCATATAATACAGTGTCCATATTATATAGAGAATCCACACATTTTAATAATTCCTCCGTATATGGATGTAATGGATTTTCTAAAATATCCTCCATGTCTCCTTGCTCCATCACCAATCCACCATACATGATCGTTATCTTGTTGCAGAGGTACTTCACAACATCAAAATCGTGGGTTATGATGATGATCGATGTTCCGTACTTTTGATTGATAGATTCAAGAAGCCCTAATATTTTCTTTCTTAAAGAAGCATCTATAGCGCTGGTAGGTTCATCTGCTATGAGTAATTTGGGACTACATACAATCCCCATGGCAATCATGATCCGCTGGCATTGCCCTCCACTAAGCTGAAAAGGATACATGTTATAGATTATATCTGCTGTATCCAGCCCCACGTCCTTCATAACCTCAATGACTTTTTCCCGCGATGCGCTCATCCCATGTATTTTTAACGCCTCTTCAATCTGTTTCCCTACTCTTTGATAGGGATTAAGGGACTCCGTAGGATTCTGAAAAATATAGGATATTTCCTTGCCTCTAATCATTTCCATTTCTTTTTCCTTGAGCGTTAAAAGATCCGTCCCTAAAAAATAAATCTCTCCAGAATCAATTCTCCCCTCTCCTCCATCAAGTAATCCAATAATAGAATTTGCCGAGACGGTTTTACCACTTCCTGATTCACCAAGGATTCCAATAATTTCTCCCTTGTTTACATCAAGGTCTACGCCCCTAACAACCTGAATATAATCCTTTCCATTTTTGAAGGATATCTTTAAATCTTTAATCTGCAAAAGCTTCTCATCCCTGACCATATCAACACCTGCACTAATAGTTATTTTTAATAATGGTTTCGGTTAAAATCTTCCCAAGGTCATCCAAATCTATCTCCCTCATGTTTCTACCAGCCTTTTTATTGTCCTTCATACCAATAATCAAAGTTGGCAGTCCGCTGTCTATAAATAATTTCTCATCCACTTTACTGCTATTCTTAAGTTTATTTATTGGCATATCATGGGTTTTGCAATTTTCTTCAAATTGGTGACTGAAGCTAAAGGCGAAATATCTGGAAAAAGGAGACATATCTGCGTTATATGCAATATACCTGGCTTTATCTACATGGATTTTGGTCAAATCGAAGTACAACACGGTTTTCTTTGGGGGATATAATACGTGTTCAGCATAATAATTGACACCATTGTATTCATCCTTGAGGGTACCGTCCCAAAAAGCGAATATAAGTGTTCTATTTCTGTTATCCTCTTGATTGATTAACCTGTTGATCATCTCCAATGCAAATAATATCTTCTTACTTCCAACTTCTTTATCTAGATAGTTATAACCAAATCCAAACATCAAGGCCTCTTCCCCAACCTGTTCATCTTCACCAGGCATGATGGCCATAACATTTCTTCCCCTGCTATTCATCTGTTTACTTCTTAAGGAGATGTTAACCACGCTTCGTGGATTATCCAGTAATATCTCGGCTGTTTCTCGGGTAATGGCTGCTATGACCCCGTCATAAAGGCTTTTCCCTATGGAATTGGGCAAATCTTCGCCCTCTCTAATAACTGTAAATACTCCCTTTGCTTTAGAATTTACGATAATCTTTTCTGCAAAATATTCAATGGCTTCATCCAGATAATAACCTTTGTCTATTATCACGAACTTGTTATCAAATTTACTATAATTATCGATGTTGAATAAATCCTCTTTTGTACCATCGTAGACTTCCCCAGATAAGTCTAAATCACCGAAGCTGAGCAACGAGAAGTCCCTTTTATTATCGAAAGCGCTGCTGACACTTCCATTATGGATTTCAAAGGTTATGGAAGTCGGAACATATATATCCTCCGTTTCATACTCAATGATATAGTCTTCTCCGCTTAACGGATCTAGTCCCATATTCTTAAGGGAATCCGCAAGTGCCACTGCCATTGCTTCAGATTCTTCTGTTCCAATGATGACTTGTTCATCTAATTCAGTTGTTAATATCGTTGAGGCATCCACATGATTAAAAACATATTGATCCCGTTCAATCCATGTCCAGCCAAATATTATTACGGCTATTAAGGCAATAGTCATATGTTTTCTGTATATCCGATTATTCCACTTTATCGTTTTATTGAAGCTTGATACATTTGAAAAATCCAACGACAATGTTCTTCTTAGTTTTGGAATAAATAACGAGTTTGTATCTTGTAACATTTTTCGTAACCCTTCACCTAGAAGGTTAAAGCCCAATACACTTATAAAAAATGCTGTGGCTGGAAACAAAACTGTCCACGGAGCGCTTCTTATCTGATTTTTTGCTGTCGACAGCATACTGGCCCACTCTGGCTCATAGCTGATATTCATGGCAGTTACGACGCCGTCTGTAGTATCTTGAATTACCCTAAGATTGCCAACGAAAACGCCAAATATCCCAAGCTGCATAATCATTGTAAGTGCTCTGGCAATCTCCATAAAGAAAAGCACCACCAGCTCCACCACTAAATGGGGAATCACATTTTCCATGGCTATTTGTACGTTGCTCTTTCCAATAGCAATTTCTCCTTTGATAAAGGGTTTTGCCAGGATTTCCTGAACCCGCTCCATGATAAGCATACCCAGCTTAGCCCAACCAACAAAGGTAAGCACCATCACAAAGGCAATGATTGAATGCCCCTTATATAGATGTAGGAAAAAATCCATTTTTAAAAGGATAATACTAATTAAAAGGGATGGAATTGCACTGAATACAACACTGAATTGCGTAATAACAGCCCTTGAGACAAAACTTCCAAAACCCGCCATAATTCCCATTGGGAAAGCAATCATAAATCTAGCAAGTACGACGAAGAATCCAAGGGTAAGGGTAAGTCTTGTACCGTGTATAATCAGACTAAAAATATCTCTTCCAATTTCATCAGTTCCTAAAAGAGAATGTTCTGATGGTGGAAAGGGCGGGGTTTCCAGATGAAATTTTCCAGCTTCATCTGTCCAAGTCCTCAAATTTCTTATACCGTAGGGATTGACATCGGTAAAAGCATTTGGAAATATCATAATAAGCAATAGCAGGATGATAATGATACTGCCTAATAATAATGGCACATTCCTTTCCTTCAATATACTCCCTCCCTCTTAAGAGGATTTATGAGCCTGGCGATTAGTTTAAATACTAGATTAAAGGTTACGTACATCAATCCAAGGGCTAGGGCCAATCCTATAAACGTTATGGTATCGTCCTGCTTGTAGCACTGAAGCAAATGATAGATAATCCCTGGATATCCAAATAAAAACTCCACGATAATTAGGTTTGAAATAATGATTGTTAAAACAGATGACAAAGAATCTACCACCTTAATCATTACACTGGGAAGTATATGCTTCGAATATATTCTAAATTTAGATAATCCCTTAGCTTTAGCAGTATTTACATACCCATTTTTCAATTCTTCTTGTATGGTAATAAAGGTAATTCTCGATATATAAACAGATGGCAGTATCGTTAGTGTTGCAAGGGGCATTACAAATTCTCTAAGGGTTTTAGCTGAGATGAACTGACTTAACATCTCGTTTTTTGCAACCATGATGATCATCATCATTGCCAGCAACACGATCAAAACGTCTGGAAGGGATAGGGCAGCAAGGGTACTTATGGTTCTTAATTCACCTTTGCGTTTACCCTTATAGCTATCAAAACAGCCTTTGGTTATACCCAGTAGGAGTGAAAAAATAACTGTAAACACCATAAGGATACCGCTTTTTGTGAAGGTATCGATAATAATTTTTAAAACATCATCACTTTTTCCGGTCTTTCCCAAACCTTCTGTCGAGAGCTGTCTAAGGTACAAAATACTCTTCTTGACCGTGAGATATAGCGAAAAGTTGGTATTTACCCCCACTTCATCAATAGCTACGTTGAAATCTGAAGGCAGATTTACGATAAAAATCATTGAAAAAACAATGGCTATAATCGGAATTGCGTAGTAGAAACATTTACTCAAAATAGTAAAGGCTGTGGAATAATAGATATCCTCTATGGTCACCCCAAAGATTTTTATACTAGAATCCATCTTATTTAGGATGTATATCATATAAATAAAAAACAAACCTAAGATCATAAAAGAAATAAGTAACAGTTCGTAAACCGTAAGATAATCTGGAATGATATCCCCATAAACTTCGTGCTTCATGTAATGGGTAAGCATTCTTCCTACTTTGTCTAACTTCTCAACGTCAATATTTTCTATGTTATCTCCATATTTATGTATATTGGTATATCCATCGGCAATCATTACGGCAGGAACCTCTTGCATTAGGAAAGGAGCATGATCACTGCCGGTATTGCCCAAAACCGTTTGTACTCTTATACCAAGATCTTCACCATATTGGTAGATAGCACTTTTCAAAATGTTTCCCCTATCTCCCGATGCTTCAAGGATTATTTTATCTGTATTCTTATCCCCTATACAATCAATGGCCAGAACCTGTGTCTGCTCGAGGGGATATATTGGATTCTCAACATAATAGCTGGATCCCAGAATGCCATCTTCCTCTGCATTCCATCCAACAAAAATAATCGTCTTGTCTGGAGGAGTTTTTTGAGCTTTTATGATTCTAGCAAGTTCGAGAACCATACCCGTTCCCGAAGCATTGTCCAAAGCTCCTGGAAAGAATTTGCCGTGGGTTCCTTCCCCTACATGATCCATATGCCCCGATACAATGAGATATCCTGCATTCTTGTCTTTCCCTTCAATTTTGCCTAGAATATTTGACGTTTCTAAAATTGGAAAACCTATATCGACTTTCATGCTCACATTGTCTATTTTTCCAATCACAACACCACTGGTTGTAATACCTGAATCCTCACATCGGTTTTCTCTGGCATACATTTTAAATTTTTTATATGTCTCTAAGCTTATGGGTCCCCAAAGAAGCGTCTTTCCTTTTTTATGTCCGGAGGAGGTGCTTTTCATTTCATAGACCTTTTGATCTGACTGGCCCCAGGCGGGATCTTGATAAAAAAGTAATCCTTTAGCGCCATTGTCTAAAACATAATCAAGATCTTTGTCTCTAAATTCACTGGCAGCGGTTACTACAATGGCATCCTTCATGATCGTAGGATCGACTCCATAGAGATATCTGTCAATAAAGACCACATCTCCTTTGAAATCAATTTCTCCACCATGACTAAATGTATATACTCTGTAGTCTTTATACATCGTAAAGCTTTCTACGACACGGCCCTCTTCATCTTCTATCACAAAGTGCGGATCATTATCGACTTGAGGAATAATGGTACGAAAGCTTTGATAATACGTGCCATCATCGCCTCCAGGTTCCACGCCTATTGCTTTAAAATAGTCTTCAATATATTTAAGGGCCCGCTCATTGCCTTTCGTACCTGGAAGCCTTCCTTTATACGCTGCAGATGACAGTTCTTCTATATGCTTGTAGACATTGTCTGCTTGGAATGAAGAACTATCAAAAGAATAATAATAGGAGTAAAGGCTATATCCTATTACAAAACCCAACGCAAGCAATGGTAAGATGATAAATATATATTTGTTTTTAAATACTCTCTTAAATATCAAAATATATCTTCCCCCTTATACCCAATCTGAAAATTGCAGCTGCCAATCCCCTTTACTTACTTGCCTGATAGTGCATAGATATATCCATCATAGCTTCCAACGTAAACAATTCCGTCTTTAACTGCCGCCGAAGCCCCGATAGGACCCTCTGTAGTGAACTTCCATTGCATCTCTCCGGTATTTATATCGAGGGCATACAAGTTTTTATCCCAGCTTCCTATATAGAGCATCTCCCCTGCAATTACAGGTGATGCAAAGAATCTAAGATTATCATTCATCCAACTTCCAATATAGACATTTCCTTTTGAATCCCAAATCCCCCGATCTTTCACCTGAAATTTCCATTTTATCTTGCCATCTGCTTCTACGGCACATACTCTGGGATTATGCCACCCAAGGGTTCCATGGTATAAGACACCCTCTTTATAGGCTAGCGTCGAATATATCGGTTGATCAGCAAAATATTTTGCCCATCGTTCCTTGCCCGTCCTACTATCTAAAGCATATATACAGTGATCTATACTCCCAAAATATACAATATCTTCATAGATCGTAGGGGATGATTGTATTTCCCAAATGGGACTATTCGGATGAGGTTTTATTTGATATTTCCATTTCAAGCTTCCATCTTTCATATCAAGACAATACATGTATCCATCGAAGCTGCCAAAGTAAACCTTTCCCTTATACAATGCCGGAGAACTCTTCACACCGGCTCCGGTCTTAAATTTCCATTTCATATCCCCAGTTTCTACATCCAATGCATACATATGACCATCGTAGCTGCCGAAGAATACCGTTTCATTCTCTACTGCAGGGGACCCGGCAACGATAACCTCCGTTAATTCATTTTTGGTTATACGATCACCTGAAGAAAAATGCCATCTCTTCTCTCCGATATGTTTATTCAGTGTATAGAGATTTCCGTCTTCGCTTAAAAAGAAAATATAATCTTTATTAATACAGGATGTTGACCGTATATCCCCTTTTGTTTGATACTTCCAGATTTCCTTACCTGATTGGATATCAAGGGCATATAGACAGTCATCATCACTTCCTATATAGACAATATGCTCATCCACAATAGGCGCTGAATTAATAGGCCCTCCCGTCTTAAATTTCCACTTTACCTGTTCAAATGTCGTTAACCCCTGGGTTTCATAAACGCCGGTGTGTTGATTATTCCCCTGATACATCGCCACTGCAGGAACACGCTCATCCTTGTCTACGCTTTGGTATATTCCAACACCTAAAACAATAACCATCAGTGTGATGAATAATAGGTACCTCTTCATAATTTCACACCCCTTTCTATCTTTAAATAATATTTACACTGATTCGGTTTCTGTAGTTTCCATTGACCAAGCCTTCTTACAAACATCGTGTCCTTACCAATATATCACCTATATTTCATAAAGATACCTATATTTCATGATTTTTCTACACTCGTTTGTATAAGTACTGCTGCTCCTTATTATTACACCCTTGATAATATGCTCCAACAATTCATTCATGTCACTCTAAGTATAGCGTAATACGAATGGATATTTATGTCAATCATCAAGTAAATACTTTTACCCTAATAATGAATTAAGGAGCAGATAAAACAATCTGCTCCTTTCGAAACTATTTCGGTTCTGTTGTATGAAAAGCTCATTTATACCTTTTTAACAAATTCAGATTTTAATTTCATCTCTCCAAAACCATCAATTTTGCAATCAATATCGTGATCTCCATCAACCAAACGTATATTTTTTACTTTCGTACCTATTTTTATGACTGAGGAACTCCCTTTTACTTTAAGGTCTTTGATTACTGTTACAGAATCGCCATCATTTAAGATATTTCCATTTGCATCTTTGACAATCTTTTTATCTTCACTATTTTCGGTTTCTAATCCTAGAGTCCACTCATGACCACATTCTGGACAGACAAAAAGACTTCCATCTTCATAAGTATATTCTGAATTACATTTTGGGCAATTTGGCAAATGTGACATAATTTCATTTCCTCCATTCATTGTTGTTAATTCTACTATATAAAATTTCCTTTTTCCAACTTCATAAGAATAACCATTACAAACTTGAAATTTACAAAATATCGGGTGTCCTTGCAGACCTATATAATATCATAATCTTCTCAAATTGACAAACCTTCCTCCAAGCGCTCCTTGAAGTTCCTTTTGGTCTTTGTCCCATTGTAGTTTACATAATTTCTTTTTTCTACTTCTCTTGCGTTAGGATTTATGGTAAACTTATCTTTGTCCCACGTTTATGAGGGATAGCCCGTATCATGGCAAACATATAAAGTAGTCGTTCGTTGTTTCATTTATATCTTATCAACGGGAGGAAAAAAGATTATGAAAAATCTAATGAACAAGTGGAATCAATTGAGTCTGGTAAAACGAATAATTGTAGGTTTGATTATTGGTATTATCTTGGCCGTAACGGTTCCTGAGGCAGCAAAACCGGTCGTCATTTTTGGTTCTTTGTTTGTAGGTGCTTTGAAAGCGATTGCACCAATATTGGTATTCTTCTTGGTAATGTCAGCCATTTCTCAACATAAGAGTGGTCATCAAACCAATATGAAATCCATTATCATTCTTTATCTTTTAGGAACATTCTTAGCTGGATTTGTGGCGGTTGTTGCAAGCTTTATGTTCCCTGTAGGTTTAACACTTGCAGCAGGCGCTGAGAATATGTCGGCTCCTGGAGGTGTCACAGAGGTTCTCAAAGCATTACTGTTGAACCTTGTTGATAACCCAGTAAAAGCACTTTATAATGCCAACTATATCGGTATATTATCTTGGGCAGTACTTCTTGGTTCTGCTTTGAGACATGCGTCTGATACGACAAAAACGATGATTTCTAATTTCTCAGATGCAATATCTCAAATGGTTAGATGGGTTATAAACTTTGCGCCATTGGGAATCATGGGCCTTGTATTTGATTCTATCGCTACAAGTGGAATCAAGTCCCTACTGGACTATTTACAATTACTTGCGGTTCTGATTGGTTGTATGGCTTTTGTGGCTCTTGTTGTCAATCCAATCATTGCATTTGTAATGATTCGTAAAAACCCATACCCACTTGTGTTTAAATGCATAAGGGAAAGCGGTATCACAGCATTCTTTACACGCAGCTCAGCTGCAAACATTCCTGTAAATATGAGCTTATGTGAAAAATTAGGCTTGGATAAGGATACCTATTCAGTATCTATTCCATTAGGCGCTACGATCAATATGGCCGGTGCAGCTGTTACCATTTCTGTATTAACCCTTGCAGCGGTTCACACCCTGGGCATTCAGGTGGATATACCTACAGCAATCATCCTCAGCGTATTGTCTGCTGTAAGTGCCTGCGGTGCTTCAGGCGTAGCTGGCGGTTCTTTATTACTGATTCCTTTAGCAAGCAGCTTATTTGGAATCCCAAATGAGGTAGCTATGCAGGTGGTTGGTGTAGGCTTTATTATAGGTGTTTTACAAGACTCCTTTGAAACAGCACTTAACTCATCTACAGACGTACTTTTCACAGCAGTAGCTGAATTTGCGCAGTGGCGTAAAGAAGGAAAAGAGATTGTCATCAATAAATAGAGACTATGTTTTTAAGTACAGGGACGGTGTGGAATCACCCTCTTATATTGATAATTTAAAATTTTGAGTGAATGCATTTTAAAAAATGTATCTGTGCGAAATCTGCAAAAAGATAAGTAAGCGCCTGTCTCAGCGTATAGAAAAACCCGTATGGTAATCTTAATGCCGTACGGGTTTATTTACACTCTGATAATTTTTAGAATAAAAACTATTTTTATATAGTCCGACAATCAGACCTCCCATTACCCACTTACCCGGTTTCTTCCATTGTTTTTTGCATGATATAAAGCCATATCCGCATTATTTATGACTTGCATAATATTGGTCTCCTCTTTGCTGATTCCTGCTGAGGCAACACCTATACTGACTGTAACCTTTATTCTATTCTCAAAAAATACGATTTCCATCTCCTCTATATGCTTTCTGATCTCTTCGGCAATATCTAAAGCATCTTCCAGGTCCGATCCGGGCAAAAGAATTACAAATTCTTCTCCACCATATCTACCGATGATATCCGTCCTGCGAACTCTTTCCTTACAAGCATTTGCTACCGACCTTATAACCTCATCCCCCGCTAGATGTCCGTATACGTCATTAACCTTTTTAAAAAAATCAATATCCATCATCAGCACCGAAAGGCAAATATTAAGCCGCTTTACTCTCAAAGCCTCTTTTTCAGCTTCTTCCACCAGCCTTCTCCTATTATATACTTGAGTGAGCGGGTCATAGCTTGCCATATGATCGAGTGCCCGGATTATTTCTTTCTGCTTTGTAATATCACGCATGAAAAAAACTGATCCAAGCTTCTCATCCTTTTCCTTTAAATCTGTGACACGAAATTCATAGTATTTTTGATAGCCGTTTAAATCTACTTTCATTTCAAAGGAATTAGATTTTTGTTCAGCTAACCTCCTGGTTTCTTCAAAGCTTGCCAAATCCATGCCAATATTTTTCGGTTCAAGACAGCTGAACACCTTTTGAGCAGCATTATTGAAATCGATTACTCTCCGTTTGTCATCAACAACGATGATTCCTTCACTTATTTCTGAAAATGCAACACTTCGAATGATCTCTCCCAGTTCAAGGAATTCATACCTGAACAAGGCAATGTAGTAGAGTACCGCTAACACACTGAGTCCAAAAGGAGTAAGGTCCAATCCATATGGTGAGAACCCGGCAAGATAGACAATGTTTATGATACCGGGACAAAGGGTACCAATAAACAACAGCAAAGACTGCGTCCTCATCATGTATAGTGAGTGCCGCCACGCTTTATAAAAAGCAGCAGCTCCAACTAATAGCACTAAATAAGAATAAACCATATTTACAAAGTACCACGGCCCCTTTGTCAAACGTGCAATAATAAACCCATCATACTGTACCGCCGATACATCTGCATAAAATAAATGATGATACTCATTTGTCACGCTAAAAAAGAGCGTAAGTACCGGTATAAGCATCACCATGATATTCAGTCTCAAGGATGGATTTCTATTATAGTAGAACTTATATGAAAAAAGTAACCAAAATGCAGTCATGAATGGTGCTCCAAAATACTCCAGCTTGAGAAAAAACATTATTTGCTCCCCATCTTGGGCGCGGAGTTCAAATCCATAGCCAATCACATAAATAGCAATGCTCAAGCACATAAGGGAGAACAATCCCGATACTCTATTTCTATGCTTGGATAGTGAATATAGGAAAAAGATGATAAAACAAAAGCCCACTACAAAAAATATATTTGACAAAGTGCTTGTCATTTTGAATTCCTCCATATTTCCAAGGCTCATCAACTATCATTTCAAATATTATAGCATATTTTATGTCAAAATATATAAAATGGTGTCGAAACGTATACCCCCGACAGAACATATGGTATAAGTTTCGACACCATTTCTTGAAGCTTAAAACCATTGGATGAGATATTTTAGTTGAAAGGCGGCACTAGAAATAGTAAAATTTAACTTAACTATAACAATCTTCCTTTTAGTATTGAGGTATTTGAAAACAAGTAAATTGGATGTTTTATTAAACATCCATAACAAGGAGGCCGATATGAATCCAATAACAAATATTTTGAGTACATTTCCTATCATGATTCTGGATGGTGCCTTTTCTACTGAGTTAGAGCGCCGAGGCTGTGATATTAATGACTCTCTTTGGTCAGCAAAAATACTGATGGAAGACCCTGATATTATCGGTCAGGTTCATTACAATTATTTTTCTGCCGGAGCAGATTGCGCCATCACCGCCAGCTATCAAGCTACGCTTGAAGGCTTTATGCGCCGCGGTCTCAGCGAAGCAGAAGCTTATAACCTCATTCAATTGTCCGTCCAGATTGCCACAAAAGTGCGAGATACCTTTTGGGAAGCTGCTGAAAACCGTATCAACAGACCCAAACCCCTTGTGGCTGCTTCCGTAGGTCCTTATGGTGCGTTTCTAGCTGATGGGTCTGAATACCGGGGCAACTACAGCTTAAATGAAGAAGATCTGATAGCCTTTCATCGACCTCGTATGAAGGCACTGATTGAAGCTAACCCCGATGTGCTGGCCTGCGAAACTATTCCTTGCATGACAGAAGCCAACGCCATAGCCCGTCTGCTAAAAGAATTTCCCGGTGTTTACGCTTGGATTAGCTTCAGCGCAAAAGACGGCTTGCACATCAGCAGCGGAGAATCTATAGCCGAATGTGCTGCACAACTGGACAGTTATGAGCAGATAGCTGCTATCGGTGTTAACTGCACTGCACCACAATATATTGAATCTTTGATCGGAGAAATAAAAAAGGGAACAACGAAGCCTATCATTGTTTACCCCAATTCTGGAGAACAATACGACCCACAAACAAAGACCTGGCATGGCCCTTCATCTGGTTCTTCATATGGCCACAGTGCCCTTAGCTGGTATAAGCATGGTGCTCGCCTGATTGGCGGATGCTGCCGTACAACACCAGAAGACATCCGGGCTATAGCAGCGTGGGCAAGACAGATCAGCTTATAGAATTTTTTAGATTTCCTGATATTTAAAAAAGATAACCGATCCCATATATGCAAGGATCGGTTATCTCTTAGCTTCTAATCCACCTAAATATTTCATTTCTACTAAAATTGAAACACATTCCTTTCTTTCACAAACCTAACAAATAATCATTAGCATTTTGCCTATTTCTTAATCCTTTTATTACTATAAGACATTTAAAATCTTTCAATCTCTAAATCCACTACGAAAGAATTGTATCTAATTACTTTTTTAAAAACAAACTCATTCATCGGTGGACTAGAACCTGTTAAGAAGATAATTCTCTTCTTATTCAAATAATAACATAAATTGAAGAAAAAGAAAACAAATTTTTCAGAATTATCAGTCTTTATTTTTTTCCAATTGATATTTTATTTCACATTATTGTTCTACTCTTACCGCTTTTTTTAGCCTTATTAGAAAAAAATATATAGTATTTTTCTACTCCATTTTTCAAAATGCTACAACATCTAAGGTTTCTTGTACATAGTAATCAGTCTTTTTAGTTTTTCAACTTGTATATCATTTATAATTAAGTCCAGCATTATCATTTGGTTTGCAGTCTATCATGTTTGCCTATATCTTCTTAATATAACAAAAACCTAACCCTTCATTGTTCTTATGCACATTGTAAGGGTTAGTCTGCATATTTTTGTGATTTATTTAAAAAAGCCACCTTTACTTATGGTATGGTTCATCATACCACTTAAACTGCTGTTTTTTATTTGCAGCTTAAGTAATGGTAGTATTGAAGTAACGCAAATTAAATCTTGGATAACGTGCCTGTCCCCTATCCCTTCAATTGGAGTCCAATTGATTGTTATATTTAATTAAAATTTATCTGCTCCAAATTATCGATCCATCAAAACCATAACCATCGAAAGACAATAAATCTTCATGGATATCTCCTTTTTCATCCGTCCATTTAATTTTCTCTACAGGCATTCCTTCTGGTAAATATGTCTCTATTATAACTGATTGATTTCGAACTTCCTCTAAATTATATAAGACTCTACTCTCTACAAAAGCATTCCTCTCTTTGTCATACTTAACCTCTAACAATTGAAAATTATATATGCTGCCAATAACCTGGATTTCAAGAGTTTCTCCACTACCTAATCCATTTAACTTGACTTTATCATAGCTTTCGACTAATCCCTCTGTATTATTTCCTATGATAGATATAGATTGTCTGTTAAAACTTGATTCATCAATTGTATAAAACGCTCTATCTTTATTAATTTGCATCAGCTTTAAGCTTTTAAATTTATTAGTTTCTGCATCACTTGACAGCATTTGTTTTTTTAAATCAAAGATTTCATTTTCCAACTTGTTAATCATCATTTTCGAGTTAGTTAATTCCGCTTTCAACCTAACGTTTTCTATTTCCAGTAACTTTGTTTCTAATTCTAGTTTAGTAACACTTTCATTTTTTGCACATCCTGACAACAAAGTAATAAAAACTATAGCTAAAATCAAAATGAACTTTTTCATCCATCTCCTCTCCCTTTTAAATAATCTTCTCCACGACCTTCTTCAAAATGTCTTATATATATCAGAAAGTTAATTATTCAAGCCTGACCCCATTCTCCCTACATACTACATTCTAAAATTCATTCGATATTCAGATGGAGAATAACCGGTATGTTTCTTAAACATTCGGCCAAAGTGTGTATTATCATGAAAGCCGTTCCTATACATTATTTCATTTATAGGCAAGTCAGTATTCTTAATCATTATGGAAGCCATATACACTCGAAGCTTAATTAAATAGTCTATAATAGATGAGTTTGTTGCTCTTTGGAATTCCTCCGTGAGTGTTGTTCTATTTACATGAAACACCTCAGTTAAATGCTTTAGTGTAAGCTTTCTTTCATAATTAGCATGCAAATATAGCAGTATTTTCTTTGCAATATTAGAATCATCGTATATTTCAAATTTGTTTTCCGCTTTATTATCAGTCCATATATACTGTAAAAAAAATAAAATCTCAAGAAAAAAAGACCTGGTTCTGCATCTCCAAAAATCATTTGAAAGTGCTGTTAATTCTAGTTCTAAGGAGCTCATGAGTCCTCCTATTCTTTGAGCAGTCAGTATATCAATATTTATTAGTCCTATACTCTCATCAGAACGAGTTATAAAGGGTAACAATAAATAATAGTCTCTATATTCTGATTCAGACATTTCACATTTGGTATTTTTTATATTTTCAATAGTTAAAACATTATTTACAACTATTGGATCAAAATAAACCGCTCTTGCCTTTAAATCATGGTGCTCTATAATATTTAAAACATCTTCATCGTTTAGGCAAAAAACTACAGGAGCCATAATAACAATTTTTCTTTTGTTCAGTTCAGTAATAGCTGTCCCACTGCTAACTAATATAAACTTAAAACTGGAGAAATCCTCATGTATAAACTTCTCATCCTTTTCAAAATATATTGGAAGGCTAATATTTCTTTTTTCATCAAAGGTAGATAATCTCATAAGCTTCCCTCCTAACTACGAATATATGAGTATATTCTATTTTTTAACATAAAATCCTTTTTTAGGAATGTGGTTTTACTCATTAATAAAAATAACTCAAGTACATTTATATGTGCCTTGAGTTATTTTAAAAACTTATTTATATGATAATAATACGATTGTTTTATCCTTTAATTGTTTAAGTTGAGATTCATTTATTTCTAAAACATCTAATTTTTCTACTTTCCAACCCTTCATTCGTGATAAGAATTTATCTACTTTGTCTACAGCTCCAAAATCCTCTGGAAGTACTTCCGTTTTATAATGCATAGGTATAACAATTTTGGGATCAATTTGCTCTATAACCTTTGCTGCATTTTGAGCATCTATTGTATATAACCCTCCTACAGGTATCATTAATATATCGACTCTACCAATATCAAGTATTTCTTCTTTCGTTAGAAGATGTCCTAAATCACCCAAATGACATATTCTTACTTTATCTATTTTAAATGTATAAATATTATTTGGTCCCCTTAATGCTCCCTTCTCCTCGTCATGATACGATGCAATTCCCTTTACGTCTATATTATCAGAACTAAATTCTCCCACCCCCCTAATGTAGCATGCATATTCCTGCAATGCTTCAATATAATTATGATCGTAATGTTGATGGCTTACTGTGAGTATATTGGTTGAAACCTTGGGAAAATTATACCCCAATCCTTCACCATATGGATCCGTAACGATTTTCATACCTTCATTATCACTAATGCCAAAACTTGCGTGCCCAAACCATTTAATACTTATATCTGCTTTACTATTTGCCTGTTCCCCAAAAGTAACATAACAGCTGAAGATCAAAATTAAAACCCCCAACGTTAGAACGCTAAAAAATTTTTTCATAAAGACCCTCCTTGTTAATTATTGTTTTATCAGTAATATCACCAAAACATCCTAAGCTTTAGCTGCGCAAACTATAAGCAGGATGTAGTTATATTCTAAATTTTACAATAACTAGAAGTTTGATTTAACAGAGAATCTACAACACATATATGCTGATCTTCAGTATATTAAAAAAGGGGTAGGTGTGGGGTCAGGCGTCCAGCCTTCCAATGGTTTGCAGTTATTCGTGGTACGGTTCTCGTATCATTCTGTCAGCGATTTTCATAAAAATAGAGTCAAAAGGAATCCCTCCTTTTGACTCATTTATTAGATATCAGCTAGGTGAATATGACTTTTCCTCTTAATGATCCTGAGCTCTTAAGAGGGAGGCCAAAAACGTGGCAGTAATTAACATCATCAGTAAGGTAGCCCCCAGAACGGTCCAATGCATCTCAACCCTGTTAAGAACAATGCCATATATCAATACACCAAATGGCATTCCGCCCCTTGAAATCATGGCAATTAACGAGAATACCCGAGACAGGTATTCGTTGGGTGTTTCTCTTTGTATATAGGTCTGCACCGGAACAGAAATAAACATATTGGCACCACTAATAACAAGAAAATGCTTAATCTATCAAAATAGGATATAAGGGCCAACCCCAGTATCACCCCAGCGCTTACAAAAGCTGTCACAACCATGACCTTTTTTCTGTTCATCCTGTCCCCTGTCTTAAGTCTTGTGGTGGCGTTTCCGCACCCCACAACAGCAGGAATACCAAGTTCTCTGGCGACAATAGCAGCATGGGACAGTGGTGCCCCTATATCAGTAATGATTGCTGCAGCTTTCGGGAAAAGTGGTGTCCATCCTACATTCGTAGTAGATGCAACTAAAATTTCACCTAGTTGAAGCTTATTCCCATCTTCTGGATTTGTTAAGACTCGTACAGTTCCTTCTATCCTACCTGCTGCCCCCGCAAAACCTTTTAGTGTTTCAGAATTAGGAGCAACCTTCATTGGCACGCTGGAATCATAGTAGTCAATTCTTCTATTTGGATCATCTGCCCATTTAAAAGGATCGATGCGACCCCGAATAATGGATGGTAATGGTGGTAATGCTTTGTATTTTTCATAGTTCTTGCGTCTCACAGAGATATGCTTCACTGCCGATTTGTCTCCAGAAAGCAAATTCAGAACGTCATCAATATAGAGGAAAAATACGTCGTCCCCTATTCCTGTAAGTTCTCCAGCCTTAAGGGTAAAAGCTCGATTCACCCTGAATACTCTGGTCCACTCTGAACGACCCTTTTCTCTAAGCCGACTACCGATCGATGCTTTTTCTAGTTGCTTCTCAACCTGTTTTACTTTTTGAGGAAAATGTTCCTTAAAACGCTTCCATGCTGCTTCTTGTTGAGCCCCCTGCTTTTTTAAAAGCCCTTCTACATCCATACCCGACTTTCTATTTTCCTCTATCTGTTTCTCAAGCCAGTTCGGATCCTCACTTGGATCAGGTATGGACAACTCAAACTCATGGGGTCCTCGATGACCATACTGCTTCAAGTATTCCTCACGACTCATTTCTCCCTTGATAATCTTGGATATGCCCACAACAGGTCCAAGACTCGCCATCTCTGAACTTCCCCTTAGGGACAAAGGTAGGGACAAAGGTCGAGTAAGCAAGGCACGTCACCGTGCCTGCTTCTCACAGAACCGGACGTGCCCTATTAAGGCATCCGGCTCTTCGCAACAACTTTTACAGAAATTCAAGTGTTATTAATTTTAACTCGGATTTT